>CACZBX010000064.1 GCA_902779535.1 uncultured Bacteroidales bacterium | reverse complement strand
TTCCATAGGATACATCTGTTATCATTTGACACAAAAAAAAGGGAGATACTGAATTATCTCCCTGATTGAATGCACCCTATGGCGGTGCCCTAATGCACGTACATAGTTATGTTACTTGAGCGTAGTTGTATACTCAAGGGTGACATCACCGCCGTCAGATGAGGTACCGATGCCGATGTCGCTCATGGACAAAGACGGACATTCATTGGTCGTTACCATGGTCAGCCAATCAATACTCTTGTTGAAACGGTTAATATGGCGTGCTGTCATATCAAAAGCACCCTGTCCGGTGTAAGTAATATCATACACCTCATGATCCTCCACATGTCTGCGTTTGATCGAATAGGTGCAGGCGATCTGATGCTTCAGCGAACCGTTCAGTACTATTCTAAATCGATCAGCATAGGAGGAGTTCTCATTGTTCCACATATTGAGGTACTGTTGCGCCGTTTGGATAAAGAATTTGTAATCGGTATTGATAATGAATGTTCCCGTTGCCGAGTCGCCCACAAATTTACCGATTATATCATCGCCAAGGGTGAAATTACCGGTGGAATCGACTGTAATGAAATCATGGTTATTGAAGAAACGCTCTACTTCCGTACACCAGCGCGTTTGATTCTTGTAAGGATTGATATCTTCGTCCATATAAACCAATTCATCCAACAAGGGGTTTTGGTACATATCGTAGGCATCGATACCGGCGAAGAAGAAATCGGCGGCAACGGGATTATAGGTCAGATGGAGATCGTCCAGGTGTTTGTTCTCCACGGAGATGCCTTGCGTAGCGAGATCGATGTTGATGGTCTTTTTCTCCGCCACACCGTCCAGCTCGAAGTCAAAATCCTTCACCGCCTCACCGGCTTGGTTATAGAGCGTGAGTTTGAAGGGCACCAGATTACGAACCAGGGCATAAGTAGTGAACCATCCCAGCGCAACTTGACAGTCATCACCGATCGTCTTCCGCCATTTCTCAGGATCTGATACGCGTTCATCCAAGACAGGGAATCCGATGGTATAGCCGGAGAACTTGGAGGGTTGGCCTTCCGTGATGGAAGAGTCCGTAATCTTGAAGCCCACTTTCTTATTCATCAGCTTCGCCATGTTATTGATTTTCGAGACTAACCGGTTGTGGGCTTGCGTGATCTGTTTGTTACGCAACGCTGCGAAGACGCTCACCAGTTCGCCGTTCATCAGTTCGGCAAAGTATTCATCCGAAATCTGCTTTTGTACTGCCTCATTAGGATAAGTTGTCGGTTGGAAAATACCCCTTCTTCCTATTTCCAAGAGGATATCATCTTGATTGTCACTGGCTTCTTGCCAGAACTGGTCGCAATACATTCGTACGGACTGCTCTATATACCGCATCAGGCGGTCCGCATCCCAGTCCGTTTCCAAGAACATAGGATAGAAATAGTCGTACCAATCTTTGGCCGTGCGGAAATGACCGTGAGGTTTGGGCTTGCCGTTTTTATCGTTGGCATAACTGGACCTTCCTTTTAACATTTCGTATCCCGCCTTGCTGTAGTATAAACTGTATGCTGCACGGAAATAATCTGTTTTAGCGTTTTGCATCTCGGTGCCGAACTTCTCCAGCGCGATGCCGATGAAGGCGACCATAGACATGGATGCCGCCATGATAGGCGTACCTATCGCCGAAGCCGCAGCACCGCTGGTTTGGGCCATAATGACTTTGAGCGTACCGGAAGCGACAGCTATCTGATCGCCATGCAGGTCAGCACGTATGACATCCAGCACGGTCAACGCCGTACCGATATGACCCATGATGGTGACAGCATTATCGACACATTCCGGTTTGAAGTTAAACAACGGCTCCGTGACGGCTACTACACCATTATAAAATCCGTCCAGACCGACCGACTGCCACAAACCCATCTCATCCTTGAACTCGATCGCCTGCTGTACTTCGGGATCGTCCGAAGCGAGGATATCCAACAGTTTCTTGGTGGCTTGGTCCCAAAGGTAGAACTGAGGAATCTCTTTGAGTGCTTCCAAAATCTCAGTTTTTGTGCTTTCGTGTGTCACGGAAACGAAGGCGAAGTAAGAGAGGTGGTCGGTGATGAGTGTAGCCACTCCTGCTTCTCTGTCGTATTCCATATAGACAGACTCCCATTCGCCGGTTT
>CACZBX010000063.1 GCA_902779535.1 uncultured Bacteroidales bacterium | reverse complement strand
ATCCACCAGTTCAATGAGTCCTTTGACAGTACGGCCAAGGCGTGAAAGTTCTGTGACTACAACCACATCACCCTCACGCAGCGCATCGAGCAGCCGGGTAAGTTCCGGACGCTCTTTGCTGGCTCCACTGACTTTCTCCTGATAGACCCGTTCACAGCCTGCTGCAGTAAGCTGGTCTAACTGTCTGTCAAGTGACTGTCCGGCGGTCGAAACTCTGCAATATCCAATTACCATTGGCTATATATTAAGAAATATATTTGTTTACTCACTTTCGTTTAAATCGACAAATGCTTTAACAGCATCTTTGTATCGATTTAGCCTGGTTGAAACAAAAGAGGCCATCCATTCGTAATCGACTCTTCCGGACTCCGTTAAAGGCAGATACAAATCTGATTCATAGAACACTTTGGGAATGTCTCTTACGATGTATGCGGCCAACTTTGGCGTTAATCCGTTTAAGACGGTTTCAAGATAGATTTTAGCGTCCTCTGGAACGTCGTCTCTGCAGGTCACAATTTTCACAAACTGACCTGCATACCATTCCCTTTGCCTATAGAAGAACTTCTTCTGCATAAGTCCAAGGCTGAATGTTCCTGACGGGAATATTCCGGCATTTGAAATAAATCCCGTCATCTCACATATACCCCGATTCTCTGATGTCCTGGTAATGTACTCATAGGTCTTTTCGCTGCCATTACAAGACACTAAATCGCCCTTGTCGTAACTTGGTGTGGCATTATCCATGCGGAATATTCTTTCCGCTTTGATGTACCCGAAATGATGTGGTTTTCGCAGGTTCTCAACCTGTATATTCTCACTTTCGAGGTGATCAGATATGTTCCAGATAAGGTAATTCTTCAGCGATGCTGTATAATCACCCTCTTCCGGAACTGTATTCACCTTGATATGTTTATCGGCGTTCCAGTCATCTCCACTGTTAGTTATGGTATCCTCGATATAAACTTTTCTCAGATCCCAGATGTCCTTATGGAACTTCATGTGATTGACGGCAGCAGTTCCCAACTTATAAATAAGATACACATCATTATACCTTTCCGTCGGAAAGTCAACCTCCTTGATGGCCCGTTCAGTACGTTTGTAACCGTCGTTACGAAAATCAATGAACTTCACAGGACTGCACTCGAAGTTGTGTGGCGTTCCTGCCCGGAACACATAGATACTTGTTTGAACGGTGGCGTTAGGTTCAAACAAATCGACAGGCATCTTTATACTTGCAACCATAGTATGTTTTGACAATATGCGCCGTGCCGTCTCGACGGCTTTTCCTGCGCCTATTGAATCCTGAATGATGACAGCTCCGAGACCATTCTTCTGCATCTGGTCAAGACCGAACTCAAAGAATGGAAGTCCGCAATCTTCGTAGGAAAAAGGCGGGTTCAGTAGAAGTCTGTCAGCTCCGAAGTCGGAGAATGTTTCTGGAGGTGTGGTAAACGTGTCGGCCTTCAGGATCTTCGTACTTCCGTCACCTCTCAGCAACATGTTTGATGCTGCAAGGGTGTACATTTTTGCATCAACCTCAATGCCAAGCAATCTTGTCTTTTTGATTTTGTCTATCTCGGTATTCGCTATCGTAGTGTTGCGCCCCAGCTTGTTGTTGGCATCCTGAATCATCATATCCATTGCTGCAACCAGGAATGCAGCGGAACCTGTGGCAATATCCATCACGCGAGAATCCATCTCGATATCCAAAATCTTTGCCATCAAGGTAGTGATATAAGGCGGTGTGAGAACTTTTCCAAGTGACGCACCGTCGCTGAGAGCGTATTTCAGGAAGGTTGAATACATTTCGGCCATGATATCCAACGCGCCGCTTGTCAGGTCTATTTCCAGAAATACGTATTGATACAAGAAACTGAAAACCTGTTTAGTTATCGAACATTTTGATGATAAAATGTCGCTAACAGTCTTATCCAGTTCATCGGCCTTGTCGCGTCCAGGATCGAGCGAAATAGAGTTCTTGAACTGTTCTATCATTATCTGTTTCTTGTCATCACCGATGGCCTTCTGGTCGAGATAGTCCTTCAGGTGATTGATAATCAAAACACTGTCGCGTTTCTCTTTGGTTTGGATTCCTTTCAGGTCATCCGTTTTCAGACCCTCAGCTATCAGATTGCCGTCTTTGTCCTTTATGTCCTGCATCGACAAGA
>CACZBX010000062.1 GCA_902779535.1 uncultured Bacteroidales bacterium | reverse complement strand
GGCTGTCAGAAAGCATCAACCCGATTTGATTGTTCCTGAAATTGAGGCTATCCGAACGGAACGTCTCTATCATTGGGAAGAAACCGGCATCCAGGTTGTTCCAAGTGCCCGTGCTGTCAACTTTACCATGAATCGTAAGGCCATTCGCGACTTGGCTGCCAAGGAATTGGGCCTACGCACTGCCCGTTATTTCTATGCAAAGACATTTGATGAACTGAAGAGAGCCTCTGAAGAAATAGGATTCCCTTGTGTAGTAAAGCCACTGATGTCGTCATCCGGTAAAGGACAGTCGTTTGTACGTTCATCCGACGACTTGCAACATGCCTGGGAATATGGATGTAGTGGAAGTCGGGGTGACATCAAGGAGTTGATTATTGAAGAGTTCATCCATTTCGATAGTGAGTTCACCCTGCTTACTGTGACACAGAAGAATGGTCCGACTTTGTTCTGTCCTCCAATCGGTCATGTGCAGATTAGTGGTGACTATCGGGAAAGTTATCAGCCGATTGCTTTGACCGACTCTCAGTTGAAGGAAGCACAGCAGATGGCCGACAAGGTGACTAAAGCCTTGACGGGTTATGGTATCTGGGGCGTAGAATTCTTCTTGAGCAAGAATGGTGTGTACTTCTCGGAGCTTTCACCACGTCCACATGATACAGGAATGGTGACATTGGCCAATACTCAACAACTGAACGAATTCGAATTACACCTTTATGCCGTATTGGGACTGCCGATACCAGAGATTAAACAAGAACGGGTAGGAGCCAGTGCAGTGATTCTCTCACCGATTGCCAGTCAGGAGAGACCGAACTACCGCGGAATGGAAGAGGTATGCATCTTACCAAATACCTATCTGAGAATCTTTGGTAAGCCGACCACTCGTAAGAATCGTCGGATGGGCGTCGTGGTATGCTATGCTCCGCTGGGAAGCGACATCAATGCGTTACGCGATAAGTGCAAGGCTGCTGCAGCCAAGGTAGAAGTCTTTTGAAATACCTAAAAATAGGGATTGATACAACATATTATAACAACTAATTTTGTATCTGGATTCTTATGTATAATTACATGTGCAAAAAAGGAAAGTATAAGTCCACAGATAAAATGAGCGATTTGATTTGCGACAACTATAACCTGCTGCAAGTCTTAAGTCGCTTTGAGTTGCCTTTGGGGTTTGGTGACCAAACCGTAGAGGAGGTTTGTAATACCTATCAGGTGGACTGTACCACCTTTCTCGCCGTGGTCAACTTTGTCTTGGAAGACAACAATCGGATGGTTGATAATCTGGAAGGAATCTCAGTACGTTCGCTGATGAACTACCTGAAACAAGCCCATCACTATTTCCTGGAGTTCCAGTTGCCGGGCATACGGATGAAGTTGACGCAAGCCATCGATTATTCCAGCAAGAATGATGTGTCGTATCTCATTATGAAATTCTTCGATGCATACGTTGAGGAAGTGAAGAAACACATGGACTACGAGGACAAGCACGTGTTTAAGTATGTTGAGAAACTCATAGATGGTCGGAAAGATGAAAACTTCCATATCACCAGATATGCGCGTCATCATGATCAGATTGAGTTGAAAATCAAGGAGCTGAAGAACATCATCATTAAATACTATCCAGCTAACGTGAGCAATAACTTGTTGAATGCAGTACTCTTCGACATTTTCAGTTGTGAAGAAGACTTGGTTGCTCATTGTGAGATAGAAGATTATCTGTTTGTGCCTGCCGTGCGTCGGTTAGAAAAGGAGGTTCAATGAAACGATCGGAAACGATAAGTATTGCTGTAGCTGAATCTTCGGTTATCGTCCGAAGCGGACTTATTGCAGTCCTGAGAAGACTGCCTAACCTTAACATCGAACCGTTGGAAATAACATCAGTTGATGGCTTGAACGACTGCATGCAAGGGCATGTTCCTCATGTACTGATTATTGACCCGTTGTTTGGAGGTTTCTTCAACGTAGAGCAATTCAACGAAGCGTATCCGAAAGAGGATATCAAGATAATTTCATTGCTCTGTTCAGTAACTGATTCGAACTTACTGAAAGGTTATGATGAGAGCATCGACCTCTATAACACTCCTGAGGAGATAGAGAAGAAGATCAGTAACATCTTGCACCTAAACAAGGAAAACTCCGATCAGGAAGCCTTGACTCAGCGTGAAAAAGAAGTCATCTGCTGTATAGTGAAAGGTATGACCAACAAAGAAATGGCCGACCATTTCTTCCTGTCTATCCATACCATCATCACACACCGGAGGAATATCTCCCGGAAGTTACAGATTCATTCAGCGGCCGGACTTACCATCTATGCCATCGTCAATAAGTTAGTGGATGTCAGTGAGGTCAAGATATAAAATACCGAGTTTTGGGGATTGCAAACATTCCTTTTACCTCGTACTTTTGTACACAAGTTAGTCATATAGATATTTACGAGAACCACACAAGTTAGTTATTAGTTAATCGGTTCCTGCGAAGTGATTCGCGGGAACTGTTTTTTTATCTTTTTTCTGTTGTTTTTAATCTTTCATTTAGTATTTTTGTCGTAATAATTATAGTAACTAACTTATGAAAGTAGGATTATTTATACCGTGTTATGTCAATGCGGTATATCCCCAAGTAGGCATCGCCTCCTATAAACTTCTCAAAAGTTTAGGCGTGGATGTAGAATACCCGGAGGACCAGACTTGTTGTGGACAGCCTATGGCCAATGCCGGATTCGAAAAAGAAGCCGTGAACCTGGCTCATCGCTTTGATGAGAAGTTCAAAGATTACGACTACATCGTCGGGCCGTCCGCAAGTTGTGTAGTTTTTGTCAGGGATCATTTTGGAAATCTTCGGCCACAACCTGACCATCGTTG
>CACZBX010000061.1 GCA_902779535.1 uncultured Bacteroidales bacterium | reverse complement strand
TTCATTCCCCTTATATCCACCTGGGCCAAGGCTACGGATAGACCAGCCACGGACACTGTTCGCTCCACCCGAGAAGTAACGTTTCTCGAACGGAAGGATCTTTGAATTACCGTAAGGATAAGCGATGCCCGTTCCAAAATGGAAGACCAATGCATTCCGGTTATCAATCTGTATATTTCTGGTGTAATCGAAATCACCTTTCACATATTGTGCAAAAGGAATGTTTGCTATCACAAACCCTTTGTCATGACGTTTGTTCGCACTGGCCGCCTTGAAAGCACCATAGAGCAAGTTTCCTGATTCCTCGATATTGAATCGGATGGAATAAGAGTCCCGGTTCAATGTCCGCATCATCGTATTTCCTGCACTATAATACGTATAGGTATAGCCTAACTTCACGATCAACTGATCCTCGTAACTGGCACGAAGCAAGGAGTTTCGAGCCGACATCTGGTCAAGATAGTCCTGGAACTCTTGCGATTTACGTGGCATATACACATAGTTGATGTCCAACAAATCGAACTTATACTGGTGTCGCTGGCTGCTCCACTTATAACTCCAAGACGCTGCGGCCAATGTGCGGGAGAACTCGGGACGAATCTGCTGACTATACTGCAGACCGACCTCGGAAGTGGCCCTGACCCTGCGCTTAAAGTCGGATGAAAGGAATGGAAACATGAATTGCGGGAAGTTCAGTCTGGTCTCCACACCGAACTCCGTATAATTTTTGTTCACATAGTCTTGATTATTCGAACCGGTAATGGCTTCGTAAGCCCCCCTCACCTTGAAGGTAAAGGTCTCCGATCCCTTGAACACGTTCCGATGTTGGAACGAAACCGAAGCGGCCGCACCTAAGTCGCCCGCCGAGTTGGTCCCTTCAATCTCGAACGAAACTGATTTGTCCTTTCCTTTTGCAAGCGAGATGTACGCATCCAACTGCGTACTGTCATTGACGGTCACTTCCTTGAAATTGATATTGGAATATCTCAACGCTTTCAGTCGTCCGAGCAAGGAATGGGTCTCCTGAACATCCTGGTCATTGTACAGGGCTTGCGGACGGATACGGTTAAATTCCAGCATCACCTTAGGACGAAGGAAGAGATTATCCTTGTAATACATTGGGAAATCCTTGTAATTCATCTCATTGAACTCGCCCAACCCCAAGTCGTCTGCGTTTACCACATTGTTATCAGAGATGAAATTCACTTCATGAATCTTGAATTGTTGATGCTTCGTCGGGGTATCCTCTTTCTGACGCTGATAAGGAAGGATGCGCAAGGTCAGATCTACTAAGTACGTGTTACGTGTGGTGTCTGCCTGATAAACGATGAAGTCTTTATTGAACTTAAAATATCCGTTACTCATCAATATCTTGGCAATCCGCTGTCGTTCGGCATCCAACGTATTCACATCGAACGGCATGCCTTCGTAGAGTAAACTATGTACCGAATCTTCCTGAATAAAGCCCATGATCGTCAAATCATCCACATCGTATTGAATGTTTCGAACCATGTATGGCTTCCCCGCCTTGATCTTGTATTTAAGCTTTAACTTATTATGCTTAATTTCCTTATCCAACGATACTTGTGCAGTCATGAAGCCTATGTTCTGAACAGCCTTCTGAATCTCTACTTTACTCTTCTGTGCACTCTCGTCGTTATAGATTTCAGGAGCATCGCCTATCTTCTGGAAGAAGCGGTTTATCCACTTCGTTGAGTCCCGCCCCGAGATACAATAAATCCGCATGGGAACTTTAACGAGGTTGAACCAACGGGCATTCGGGTTTTGCCGGACATACGTAGAGAACTGTGAAGGATCAACCAGCTTCGTGTCTGATTCAATCTTCACTTCATCCAGCAAGTATTTATTCTCAGGAATGAACCTGTTGACCGAACAGGATGAGAATAGTATCAACAATATAATGTATAGGATGTTTTTAGCCCGCAGACTCATACAAATCCACAATAATTTCTTCTTTTAAGTTACAAATATACACATATAATCAATTAAAATCTTAACTTTGCTAAATAAAATCTGTTAATCATACTTCGAATATGCTGAGTAAAAACAAGATAAAATACATTCATTCACTGGAAACAAAGAAAGCACGAAAAGAAGAGAATGCCTTTATCGTCGAAGGTTTCAAATCGGTGGATGAGTTCCTTCCTTCTTTTCATTGCCGGCTGCTTGTAGCTACTCCCTCCTACCTGTCTTCGCATACACAAATCCGTGCCGACGAGATCATTGAAGTGACAACGGAAGAACTGACTCGGGCCAGTTTGCTGAAGACTCCCCAGGAAGTGCTTGCCATCTTTGAACAACCGATGGATGAACTCGATATGGATGCCCCTACTCGCTCCCTCTGTCTGGCATTAGACGGCGTTCAAGACCCGGGAAATATGGGAACGATTATCCGTGTTGCTGATTGGTTTGGTATCGAACATCTTTATTGTTCGCAGAATACGGTCGATGTTTATAACCCGAAAACGATTCAAGCCACCATGGGAGCCTTGGCACGCGTAAAGGTTCATTATACTGATCTCGCTTCGTTTGTCCAGTCCCTACCCAATATCCCTGTGTATGGCACTTTCCTGAACGGAGACATTATCTACCAACGTGAACTTTCCCCTACGGGATTGATCATTATGGGAAACGAAGGGAACGGTATCAGCCCCGAGATTGAACAAAGGATAACCAACCGACTGTACATCCCGAACTATCCCATCGGCCGAAAAACATCCGAATCACTGAATGTTGCCATTGCCACATCTATTATTTGTGCCGAATTTCGCAGAAGATTCCGATGATTAGGAGAATTTTATAGTTTTTGTGGACGATAATGATTCCATTTTAAGAGAATAAAAAGTATATTTGCAATAAGGAAGAATTAAATCAAATTATAAATTATAACAATTATG
>CACZBX010000060.1 GCA_902779535.1 uncultured Bacteroidales bacterium | reverse complement strand
AATAACAACTTGTATATGGGAAAAATAAAAGGAGCTATCGTCGTAGATACCGAAAGATGTAAAGGCTGCGCACTATGTGTCGTTGCTTGCCCTTTACATATTATTGCCTTAACTACCAAGCAGGTAAACAAGAAAGGGTATGTATTTGCCCAACAAATCGAAGATGACACGTGTACCGGCTGTACATCATGTGCAACCGTTTGCCCAGATGGGTGTATCACCGTGTATAGAGTAAAAGAACAATAAAACGGAAAGAATATGGCAGGAGAAGATGTTGTATTAATGAAGGGAAATGAAGCGATTGCTCGTGCAGCCATCAACTTTGGTGTGGATGCATACTTTGGCTATCCCATCACCCCCCAATCAGAAGTTTTAGAGACACTTGCAGAACTGAAACCTTGGGAGACGACCGGTATGGTTGTCGTTCAGGCAGAAAGTGAATTAGCTGCAATCAACATGGTATATGGAGGTGCCGGTACCGGTAAGATGTGTATGACCTCTTCCTCAAGTCCAGGCGTCAGCCTGAAACAGGAAGGTATCTCATACATTGCCGGAGCTGAACTCCCATGTCTGATCGTGAATGTCATGCGTGGCGGACCTGGATTAGGAACAATCCAACCAAGTCAGGCCGACTATTTCCAGACAGTCAAAGGTGGCGGACATGGCGATTACCGCCTAATTGCATTGGCACCGGCTTCTGTCCAAGAGATGGCAGACTTTGTGGGACTGGCTTTCGATTTGGCTTTCAAATATCGGAACCCGGCCATCATCATTGCCGACGGTGTGATCGGACAGATGATGGAAAAAGTTGTTTTGCCGAAGCCTCGTCGCCGTTTGACCGATGAAGAAGTGTTGGCACGTTGCCCTTGGGCTGCCAATGGCAGAGCAAAGGGACGCAAGCCAAACATCATCACGTCACTCGAACTCGATCCATCCATAATGGAACAACGTAACATCCATCTACAAAAGAAATATGCAGAAATAGAGGAGAACGAAGTACGTTATGAGGAGATTGAATGTGAGGATGCCGAATACCTAATCGTAGCCTTCGGCTCATGTGCCCGCATCGGTCTGAAAGCAGTAGAAGAGGCACGGGCACAAGGTATAAAGGTCGGCTTACTCCGCCCTATTACGATTTGGCCTTTCCCATCAAAAGCAATTAAAGCACGGGCTCAGCAAGTGAAAGGTATTCTGGCACTTGAATTGAATGCCGGACAAATGATTGAGGATATTAAACTGGCCGTGGAATGTAAGATTCCGGTAGAACATTTCGGACGTCTAGGTGGTATCGTACCAGATCCCGATGAAGTGGTTGCTGCATTAAAAGAAAAACTTATTAAATAATGAATCCATGAATACAGATAAAATTAGGAATATATTGAATATCATCTTCATGATCTTGGCAGTAGCAGCTGTAATCCTATATTTTACATCTACTTTTACCAACTTCATCTACGTATGTGCAGCAGCTATCTGTATCAAACTGATTGAATTCTTTCTACGATTCATGCTTTAATGGAAGGAGAAACGATTATGACAAGAGAAGAAATCATAAGACCCGAAAATATTGTTTATAAGAAACCAACGTTGATGAACGACAACCCGATGCACTATTGTCCGGGATGTAGCCACGGTGTGGTTCATAAGTTGATTGCCGAAGTCATCGAAGAGATGGGATTAGAGAACAAGGCTGTAGGTGTATCACCTGTAGGATGTGCCGTATTTGCCTATAACTATTTGGATATCGATTGGGAAGAGGCAGCTCATGGTAGAGCACCAGCTGTCGCAACAGCCATCAAACGTTTGTGGCCTGACCGTCTGGTATTCACTTATCAAGGAGACGGTGACCTCGCCTGTATCGGTACGGCGGAAACCATCCATGCTTTGAACCGCGGTGAGAATATTACGATCATTTTCATCAATAATGCAATCTATGGTATGACCGGTGGACAGATGGCTCCTACCACACTCGTTGGGATGAAGACAGCAACTTGTCCTTACGGACGTGACCCAAAGATTCATGGATTCCCATTGAAGATGGCAAACATCGCCGCTCAATTGGATGGTACTTGCTATGTGACCCGTCAGGCCGTAGATACCGTTGCCCATATCCGAAAGGCAAAAAAAGCATTAAGAAAAGCTTTCGAAAACTCGATGCAAGGTAAGGGTGCAAACTTAGTGGAGTTCGTCTCTACTTGTAACTCAGGTTGGAAGATGTCGCCAGATGCAGCGAACAAATGGATGGAAGAGCATATGGCATCGTTCTATCCGCTTGGCGACCTAAAAGATATTGACGGGATCCAACGCTAAAGGAATCTGGAAAATGATTAACATCTTTAATTGAAGAACAATGAAACATGAAATAATTATCGCAGGATTTGGTGGACAGGGCGTCTTATCTATGGGTAAGATATTAGCCTATTCCGGTTTGATGGAAGACAAGGAAGTAACATGGATGCCGGCTTACGGTCCTGAGCAACGAGGTGGAACAGCAAATGTGACTGTCATTGTGAGCGATGAGCGTATCTCCTCACCAATTCTCAGCCAATATGATATTGCCATCATCTTAAACCAACCTTCGTTAGCAAAGTTCGAAGGCAAAATCAAGCCAGGTGGTATCCTTATCTACGACGGTTACGGTATCATCGAGCCTCCTACACGCAAAGATATTCAGGTATATCGCATCGACGCGATGGATGAAGCGACAGAGCGAGGCATTGCGAAGACCTTCAACATGATGGTACTTGGAGGATTACTGAAACTCTGTCCGGTTGTTTCCATCGAAAGTGTGTTGAAAGCACTGAAGAAGACACTCCCTGAACGCCACCATCACCTTATCCCTTTGAACGAGGAAGCCATCCACATTGGCATGGACATTATCAAGAAAGTGGAATAAAGAACCAATTTCTACTATAAGAAAACAGAAGTGGGACACTCTTAAAGAGTGTCCCACTTCTTATATGAGACTGATTTAATCAGTTATTCTCTGGACGAAGTTGACGAACAGTCTCTGCAGTACGCCACATCTCACTGTCACGCATCGCTTTCAGTTCGGCATTCAATTTCTCACGATAGTCTGGCTTTGAGTTTGAGTCTATGGATATTTGAGCCTCTGTACCAGTCTCTACGCTATGATATAACTTTTCCATTACAGGTTTGATGGCATCGTGGAACGGGCCCATCCAATCCAATGCACCACGTTGTGCTGTGGTAGAGCAGTTCGCATACATCCAGTCCATACCTTTAGCAGCAAACAACGGCATCAGACTTTGGGTCAATTCTTCAACCG
>CACZBX010000059.1 GCA_902779535.1 uncultured Bacteroidales bacterium | reverse complement strand
TTTATTTGTCGTATATTCATCTGTTAATACTATTTACTTTCCCCAATGATGATGTATGCTGTTTGCTGAACAAGTACAAGAATTTTTGTTACCTTTGTTGTTTTTGTTACATCATCTGATTATCAGGAAGTTAACTGGTGACACAAATGGTAACAGTAGGGTAACAATTTCTTTTATCTCATTATATAATGTTACCTTTGTTATCTGTTTGTTACCAAATATTGTTACCGTATACCACACTGATTAGCAGTAGGTTATATAGAAAGTAACAAAAGTAACAAATTACTTTCTGTTCGTTTATCACTGGGAATCTCTTTTTGCATTTATCAAAAATTATGAAGAAAAGAAAGCTCATTTGAAAAGGTGAAAATGCGACCGGTCACGTTGTTCCGGCTTACCACTTTGCCCTCATCATTGAAATAGTAGACTTTATGTTTTTTTAATTTTGACTCATAAAGACCCCAGCCACGGAAAATTTCCTTCAAACGAACCGAACTGATGTCGCGTTTTATTTTTTCGCTGACTATCTTTGTGTTCTT
Organism: uncultured Bacteroidales bacterium; assembly: GCA_902779535.1. Lineage (GTDB taxonomy): Bacteria > Bacteroidota > Bacteroidia > Bacteroidales > Bacteroidaceae > Phocaeicola. The sequence continues at coordinate 2,838 of CACZBX010000059.1, read as the reverse complement.
ATCCTTCAAAACACTTACCAGTTCCGAAATGCTGTAACTTACGCTATGTCCCACTTCACTGATGATATGATTAAGATATTCCGTTAATTCAAGTTCATCTTGCTTCCGGCTGTTCTCCACAATCTTTCGCCAGGCCTCGGTTTCTGTCTCTTCATGAGAGAACCAGAGGCGATCTTTTCCTTCTGTGGTTAGCTGTCTTTTTGTAAGTGCATAAAGGAATGCAGGAATCTCATCTACGCATTCTCCAAGGAATCCATTGCCGGTATTGTCACTAATTATCGGCACCTTGCGTACCCAGTGGCGGGTATCCTCTTTGGTGATTATCGTCGGACGAAGTTCGTCATTGGAACACATGATCATCTTCAAGTAGGTACGCTGACTGGTAATGTCCCGTCCCTTTTGTTCCGTGGGAAGTTCCATGGCTGTAGAGTAACTCTTTATCTTCTCCAGTAGAGCAGTCTTTTCTATCAGCGCCTCTTCGACATAAACCAAGTTCTTCGTTGCCCACTCCGAGTTGAATTGATTGCCAATCGTATCAACGGTAATAGCCATCGCATTTTTACCATATATCTCTCTTAGAAAATTGCAGAAAGTTGATTTACCCGTGCCGTTTTCCTTGCTGACGAGCACCAGGATAGGTAACCGTCGTTTTGGGTATATATACATCACTTCCAAATAGTCTAACCCCAAATCATACTGCTCACCGAAAATATGGCGAAGCAGCTGCTCTATATGAGGCCATTCACCTTCCTTTGGCTTATACTTTAGCGGCATATACTTATTGTAGTATACATCCTTGGAGGGGCTTTCGATGAATCTCTGATATTTTACATGTTCAGGCTCGCAAACGCTATTAATACACTTTGGAGCGGCTTCTCGAATGGCCGTCCCAAGTTTACGCCCGAAGTCCTCGTCCATGTTGGCAGCAGGATACCGTTCGAGAACGGATTCGCCCCAGACGTTTGTACATTCCTTGTACCACGTTCCACCAATTCTCACATAATTACAGGCAATGGCTGCAGCCTGCTTCTTTATTCGTTCACGTTCTGCCGCTTCTTCACGTTTCTTGCGCTCTTCCTCTTTTTTGCGTTCATCGGCTATTTCTGCAGCCGATTTAACTTGATTCTGTACTGTATCGTTCATTTTTCCTATCGCTATTATGTTAAAAACGCAAATATTTAACTCAAAACTTGGTTGATTCAGGAAAAATGTGTACCTTTGCCCCCAGCACGAGGAAGTACACAGGTCAGATTCCCTGAACCATCCCCCGGACGTTCACGTTCGGGGACTTCTTTTTTATAGGTGGTGGTCTCTTCTTCTTTTTCATAGTCATTCCTCTTATAGTTTTAGGCCGTTGGTGCGGCTCTGATCAGCAACAATATCATTCAGCGTCTGTCGAAGCTTCGCCTCCTGATCTGCGTCGATGAGGTGACGACCGCCGACATGGTATCCAAGTTCCAGACAGACCTTTTCGGCAAGCACCTCGCGGTTGTGCATGCTGTCAGGCTGACCGCCCATGCCGTAGCCGGGAGTGCTGTCGCTCATGTTCAAATACTCGTTGAAGGCATCCTTCAGCCAGTTATAGCCACGGTGTAAGCCTTCGCCGGTGGCGTGCTGCTTTGCATAATCGAGCAGATCAGCCCATTTCTCATTGATATTCATTTCTGCCATAATTACACTATTTTATGTTCTACATCGTTGACTGCCGCGATGACAGTCTTCTCACGCATCTTGGCGTAAATCTTCATCAGCACTTTCGTATCCTTCCAGCCACCAATGACCGCTATCACCTCCGGCTGTACTCCCGCATTCAACAGCATTGTGGCGCCTGTGTGCCGGGCCCAGTGTGTCGTGAGATGTTGGCTCAGTCCTGCAGGCTCTGCTATTTCCTTCAGGAACTTATTATACTTCGCGTTACTAATAATCTTCCCACTGGTTTTGTTCTTAGTTGTAAGAGAGAGGGGCAGACCATTATAGCGTTCAAGTATTTCCAAGGCTGGCCCCAACAGTGGAATTGTAAACCGTATATTCGTCTTTTCACGATGGCCGTGATAGACTTTCTTGCCGTCCTCCACCAGAATTCGATTCTTATCGAAGTGTGCCAGGTCTGTGTAGGATAAGCATGTGTATGCCTGGAAGATGAACAGGTCTCTTACTCGTTCCAGACGTTCTTCTGGCATCTGTGCCTCTTTTAGTTGCTTCAGTTCTGCCACGGTAAGAAACTTTTCGATACTATGGTCGTAGTTTCCATGATCGAGCCGGACACCGTCGTATGGATCGCGCTCCAGAAAGCCTTCCTTGATGGCTTCAACAACAAAACGGCGAATGTACTTGTGGTAGTTATGCCATCGGCTGGTCGCCTGAATACCTTTCTTGGTGAGGAACTTATCAAAGGCTACAATGTTGTTTGGCGTGAGGTCGCTGAAGGAGGTGATGCGTCCGAACTCATCCAATACGCGAGGAACCAGGTCATACCGCCCTTGCGCAATCTTCCCGATGCCGTGTTTACGAATCTGTGCCTTCTCGGCGTAGAACTCCATAAACGTCATTGCCTTACGACGCTTCGCAGCAAGTTTTACAGGTATGGCGAATATGTCAATGTTGCCATCGTCAATCATATCGTAGATGACCTGTCGGACGTCAACCATTAGTTTGTCGAGCGTTTTATTGAGGATGGCAGCATCCAGACGGTTCACCACCCGGCCACGTTGCCATTCCTTCGGGAACAAACGAATACCAGTCGAGAGGTATTTCTGCTTGTTCTTGTAGGCTATCCGAAGCTCTATGACAGCATCATGTGTCGGTGAAGCTTTGCCATACCGATTATATATATAGGTG
>CACZBX010000058.1 GCA_902779535.1 uncultured Bacteroidales bacterium | reverse complement strand
CTGCCGCACACGGGGCAGACATCGCCCAGGCGCTCCTGCGCAAAGGGGATGCAGCGGCTGGACATGCCGGCCTTGTCCTTCATTTCCAGCTCGCACGCGGGATCTCCGCACCACATCGTCTTGTAGAATCCGATGTTCTCACTGACTGCCTTCTTGTGATACTTGATAATCGCAATACGGTTCAACCACATCATGGCTAATGTGAAGAGAACAAGGATTGCAGACCCGATCAGTTTAAAGGTATGTGTCAGATGGTAGATAATCCATGAGAACGGACTGGAAGCAAAGTCCAATGCACCTCCGTCGAAGCCATCAGGAATCTTCACAGCCGCATCCTGCGTATTGGCATAAACATCCTGAGCCGCCTTCGTGAATGAAGGAGCAAGGTCGGTTACGAAATACAATCCGATGAGCATGGCTACAAATCCAATGATAAACGTTTTCAGTACATTTCCTTTTGTGATAGGAAGTACCAATGGAAAAACGTAGAACATACCAGCTAATGAAGCCAATGGCAAGAACTGGTTACCCGGAAGAACGACAGCCAACAGGATGGTTACGGGAATCAACAAGAGAGAGACAACCAACGTTGTCGGGTGACCGATCACCAATGCCGGACTCATACCGATGTTTAAGCCGATAGCCCCCTTGAACTTACGGGCGATCAGGTCGCGTGTTGCATCAGAGATTGGTTTTAATCCTTCGATGAACAAGCCGGTAATACGAGGAATCAACTCCATCACAGCTCCCATCTTAATACCCAATCCTAAGATATAAGGAATCTGATCCACCATTTCCTTGCCAGTCTTGCAACTGAGGCAACCGATGATACATCCCACCAAGACACCCAAGAAGAGCGGTTCGCCCAGCAAACCGAATTTCTTCTTCAGGCCTTCCGCATCGATATTCAACTTGTCGAAGCCCGGGATCTTATCCAATACAGCGTTGATGGCTACGGCGTAAGGCACGAAGCCGGCAACAAAAGGTTGAGGAATGGAAATGCCTTCCATCTTGTCGTAGAACGATTGGAACTTGTCGGCCGTATAATCTGCCAAGATCAGCGTCAGGATATAGCAGATAATCGCTGCAAAGAATCCCCACCAGATGTTTCCGCTTGCGAAGTAAACCACAGCACCGATAAAAGCATAATGCCAGTAGTTCCACAAGTCGATGTTTACCGTACGGGTTGTCTTTGTGACCAACATCAGGATGTTCACCGCCAGACAAACGGGGATGATGAACGCACCAACCGATGTGTTATAGGCTACCGAAGCGGCAGCAGGCCATCCCATATCGAATACTTTCAACTGCAAGCCGTAAATCTCAACTACCTTACTAAGAGCAGGACCTAGCGTGCTGGTGAGCAAGCCGGTAACAACCGAGAGACCGACGAAACCGACACCAACCAGCAAACCGCTCTTCAGTGCTTTGCTGAACTTAATACCGATGCATACACCAAGGATGGTGAAGATAATCGGCATCATGACAGCCGCACCCAGACCAATAATATAACTGAAAATACTTTCCATACTATTTTACATTAACTTTCAGAGGATGATTTGCCTTGACCACAAAATCCTTCAGATATTTTGTCCATGCTTCCATGCTCGGCATATCAGCTTTCGACCAACCGCTACCGAAGTAATAGGTGAAAGTTGCTTTGGGTTGATAGTCGGAGATACCCAACACATGACCCAACGCACCTTTGTGGTCATCCTTCTCTTCTTCGGTGAACAATTGTACCTTTGCCTCTTTCAGCGGAGCAGGGAAGGCTGCACCTACGAAGATGGTACCCTGATCACGGTCAGGATGATCGGTCAAGTCGGCATAGGCGATGTATCCATCTTCCTTATTGAACACGTATCCTTCCGGATTATTAGGATGAATAACCAATCCGGCAACCACTTCTTTCGCTGCAGAGAGATTGTTGTACGCAATCTGTGCCTTGTTCATATACGAGCCTGCATCGAAAGAGATGATACGTGATTCCACCACATTCTTATCGTCCTGAATAGTAAATGGATTGTAGTCCAGTTTCATGGTATAGCGCAAAGGACCGTTATCCAGAATCTCACAGGTTTTGTAAGCCCAAGGATAAACGATGTTCCCGTTATCGAGCAAGGCCGATGTACCACCCCCAAGGGTTGCACCTACCGAGTAGTCGTCCATGCCGTTACCATGGTCGATGTGATAGGAGATCGCATTCGACAAGCTGTCGGCCAACTTCTTTTGTCCGCTTCTGCGCAGTTCACCAATCTGTTTCCTGACGTCTTTATTCAGTTCCAGTGCATAGCGGGCAGCAACAACAGGCTGCTTCGTGTCACGTTTTGTAAACACATCGTAGCCGAAGGCGCGTTCGTTATTCTTTTGCAAGGCGGGGCCGTATGCACGGAAAGCAGCCTTATCATTTTCCCAAGCCACATCATCCGCACGTTCCGGATAAACCTGTCCGCAAGCGATGGTTTGGAAATCCTGTGGCTTGCCTTCCTTCAATTTATAGCTGACACTACCATTCGCAGGTACTGATACCTGGAAGATCAACTTGCCGTCATAGGTAATCTGATACGGGACTTGATTGTCCGAAGCATCCAGCACGACGAACTGTCGTGGAAGATTGGTCAGGATACCCGCTTCAACTTCTACCACTTCTTCGTTACGATCCAAGTCTGTATCATTTGAGATCGTTAACTCGATAGGATTAGAAGAACATCCTGCCAGGCACAATGCGCCCAGCAGGATGATGCTTGAATATAGTTTTTGAATTTTCATCTGACCTAATTATTTAGGTTGTTTTCCGATGTAAGCTAAGATACCGCCGTCAACGTACAAGACATGTCCGTTAACAAAGTTAGAGGCATCCGATGCTAGGAATACGGCCGGTCCCTGCAAGTCTTCAGTTGTTCCCCAACGAGCAGCAGGAGTCTTTGCAACGATGAACGAGTCGAACGGATGACGAGAACCATCCGGTTGACGCTCACGGAGAGGAGCTGTCTGCGGAGTAGCGATATAACCCGGTCCGATACCGTTACACTGGATGTTGAATTCACCGTATTCGGAAGCGATGTTTCGGGTCAGCATTTTCAAACCACCTTTGGCAGCAGCGTATGCTGAAACAGTTTCACGACCCAGTTCGCTCATCATGGAACAAATATTGATAATCTTTCCGTGTCCCTTCTTGATCATGCCTGGGATCACTGCTTTGGAAACGATGAACGGAGCGTTCAGATCGACGTCAATAACCTGACGGAACTCTTTAGCCGACATCTCTGTCATTGGGATACGCTTAATGATACCGGCATTGTTTACCAGAATGTCGATAGTGCCCACTTCCTTCTCGATGGTAGCAACAAGTTTGTTGACAGCTTCTTCATCAGTCACGTCGCAAACGTAACCTTTTGCTTC
>CACZBX010000057.1 GCA_902779535.1 uncultured Bacteroidales bacterium | reverse complement strand
GCACTCATTGGCATGAGATTTCTTCTTTGGTTCGTTTCTCTTTTGTTCAGGCAAAAGAGAAATGAACAAGACATCCGCGCGGGTCACAGACCCGCAATTGCTCCCCTGTGGATTGCAAATCCACAGGGACAGCGATCCACAGGAACAGCGATCCACAGGGACAGGAGAACTACAGGAAGAAAGCGGGAGTGCATTTTCGAACGTTCCTATTCGTATCCTATAATAAAAAAGAGAGGAGCGTGGTGCCCCTCTCTTATCGTATACGGAAGAATTCCCTAGAAATAGAAACCGAATCCGAGCTTCAGACCGAACTTGCTGTAGGCATCGAAGTCGCTGAAGTTCATGCGGTAGTAGACAGCCGGCTCAATGGTGAGGTAACGGTTCAGGAAGAACGTATAGCCCACCTCAGGAGTGAGAAACATCAGGCTCTTGTCGAAATCGCCAACCTTCGTGTACGAATATTGTACGCCCAAACCACCATATACGCCGCAAGTCTGGAAGTAATAGCGTACCTGGGTACCTACACCCAGCTGGGTATGGTTGTCGTAGAAATCACCATCCACTCCGACAAGCAAGGCAATGTTATCGGCAATGAAGTTACCAACATTGGCACTCAATGCCAGGCGAGCCTTGGTGGCATCGGAATGCGACAGTTCAAAACCGGTAGTGGAAATATTGGAATACCATGTGCCTTGCTCAAACTGAGCTTGTGCTCCCAATGTCAACATCAAAGTGACGAGCATCAACATAAATCTTTTTTTCATAATCTTTCTTTTTGGGTTTATATTTAACTTCTTATTTTCTTTTGTGTCTTAAGATACCAGCCGTAGAACCATGCCACGGAGATGATCAGTGCGGATCCTCCTACGCCATAGCCTACCATCATGTCGAAGCCGAAGGCATTCTTCGAGATCATCAGGAAGGTAGAGCATACCACGGTCATGAAGATCGATGGGAGCAAGGTGATCCAGAAATTCTTCTTTTCGCGTACCAGATAGACGGTCACGGCCCAAAGGGTGAAGACGGCCAGCGTCTGGTTGGCCCAGCCGAAGTAACTCCATATCACATTGAAACCGTCAGGATTCGAGATGTTGAAGTACAACAGGAAGAATGTGACTGCAAATAGCGGGATGCAGATCCACATTCGTTTCTGGATCGTCTTTTGATCAAGGTGGATAAACTCGGCAATGATCAGTCGGGCTGAGCGCAAGGCCGTATCACCGCTGGTAATCGGTGCGGCAACGACTCCCAGCAAGGCTAGGATGCCACCGAACGTACCCAACCATCCCTTGCTGACTGCCGTAACAACCTCGGATGCTTGCAGCGTGTTCGATACACCTAATTGTTCAGCAGCACCGCCATAGAAGAAGTACATCGAGACCGTTGCCCAGATCAGTGCAACCAAGCCTTCGGTGATCATTGCTCCGTAGAAGATGGGGCGTCCCATCTTCTCTCTGGCGATACAGCGTGCCATCAACGGACTCTGTGTAGCGTGGAAACCACTGATTGCACCGCAGGCGATGGTGATGAACAGGGCCGGGAAGATAGGCGAACTGTATTGCTCACCGTGGATACCGTCGGTCAACTCGGGCAGGGAAGGCCAGTGGACAAATAAGACCACCATCAGGGCTACTGCCATGAACAGCATCGAGATGGCAAACAGCGGATAGATCTTTCCGATGATCTTGTCGATAGGTAACATCGTGGCGACAATGTAGTAGATGAAGATCAGTGCACACCAGATGTAAACCCAGAGGAGTCCGTCGCTGCACATCTTACCCAAGATGAGCGCGGGACTATATACGAACACGGCTCCTACCATCATCAACAGGAAGACGGAGAAGACGAGCATAATCTTTTTGGTGGTCTGACCCAGATAGAGCCCTACCAGTTCGGGTTGGCCGACGCCGCCGTTCCGCATGGACAGCATGCCGCTGAGGTAATCGTGCACGGCTCCGGCGAAGATACATCCCAACACGATCCAAAGGTAGGCTGCAGGGCCGAACTTGGCTCCCATGATGGCACCGAAAATCGGACCGGTTCCGGCAATGTTGAGGAATTGTATCATGAAAATCTTCCAGTTTGGAAGAACGATGAAGTCGACACCGTCGGCTTTTGCCACTGCAGGCGTCTGACGATTGTCAGGACCGAATACACGCTCCACGAATTTGCCGTAGAAGATGTAACCTGCAACCAGGGCAATAAGTGAAAAAAGGAAAGTAAACATTTTCTCGTTTTTTTGATTTGTCAAGGCAAAAGTAACAAATAAAATAATTAATCCGTATCTTTGCATACAGATTTTAAGCAAATGAAACAAATCTTGTCTCTTTTTCTGTTGGTTTTCGTGTGCGGCACGCTGTTCGCCCAACCGAAATACGAAATCCGGGCATCGTGGATCACCACGTTGGGCGGTATGGACTGGCCGCGGCAGAAGGCAAGGAACGCAGCGGGCATTCAGCGACAGAAGGAGGAACTGCGAACAATCCTCGATCGTCTGAAGGCGGGAAACTTCAATACGGTGCTGCTTCAGACACGTCTGCGCGGAGACATGATTTATCCATCGGCTATCGAAGGATTTGCGGAGGCCTTGACTGGAAGTGAAGGCCGTAATCCGGGATACGATCCGTTGGCTTTTGCCATCGAGGAATGCCACAAACGGGGAATGGAACTGCATGCGTGGATCGTTACTATCCCGGTAGGCAACGACCGTCAGGTGAGCCTCATGGGACGAAACTCCGTGGTACGGAAACAACGCACCATCTGCAAGCATTACCAAGGTTCGTGGTATCTCGATCCGGGTAATCCTGGCACCAAGGATTATCTCTCACGCATCGTGAAGGAAATCGTGAGTCGCTATGATGTGGATGGTATTCATTTCGATTATATCCGCTACCCTGAGAATGCGCGGAAGTTTCCTGACAGTGATACGTTCCGAAAATATGGAAATGGTAAATCATTACAACAATGGCGGCGCGACAATGTCACTGCAATCGTCCGTCAACTGTATCATGATATCAAGGCAATCAAGCCTTGGGTGAAGGTAAGCAGTTCGCCGATTGGCAAATACGATGATACCAACCGTTATCCGTCAAGGGGATGGAATGCCTTGAATGCTGTTTACCAAGATGCACAGCAATGGTTGCGTGAAGGGATTCACGACGCTCTCTTCCCGATGATGTATTTCAAGGATAACCAGTTCTATCCGTTTGCCCTCGACTGGGAGGAGAACCGTGCAGGACGATGGGTCGTTCCGGGCTTGGGCATCTACTTCCTTTCTCCGGCCGAAGGAAACTGGCCGCTGTCGGAGGTTGTCCGTCAGATCAGCTTCACGCGTGAGATCGGACTGGACGGACAGGCTTATTTCCGTAATCGTTTTCTTATGGACAATACCAAGCGACTGTGGGAGGAACTGACGGAGGATTTTTATGCGTATCCGGCATTGGTCCCTCCAATGACTTGGATGGATAACGTTCCGCCAAGCGTTCCTACTCATCCGACAATGGATGTGTCGCACCGCGGTGAAATGACTTTCGGGTGGAGTGCTTCGGTAGATAACCAGTCGTTGCCGGTAACTTACCGCCTGTATGCGTCGGATACTCATCCGATCGATACGAACGATCCGCATTGTCTGGTCGAGACCAATATCCGTGAACCACATTATATATACAAACTGGAACTGCCGTGGATGCAACGACGCTACTATGGCGTGACGGCGGTCGACCGCTTTGGCAATGAGAGCGAACTGTTGGAACTGAATGCGGCATCGGATGCCGACCTTCCTTTGCTGAACGATGGCAATACTTTGAAGATACCGGCAACCGACGGCGTTCAATATATTTCTATTCTAACCCCTGTAGGCATTGAGGTACTCCGACTGGCTTATGCTCCGTCAACGCATATCGACCAGTTACCGGCGGGTTACTATTTGGTACGCACCATCGATAAGGATGGCCGTGAAACTTCTGTTGGTGCTATTCTGAAATAAGACAGCTCTGTCTTGAATCTTTTTCATAAATAGTTTCTGTTTAAAACGATTCGTTTCAAAAAAACTCATTGAATATCGTAGATTATAAAGTTAACGAAAGAGAGATTTAAATCTTAAGCGTGAACTTCCGATTGCAGTTCGACTACGAAGGTTTGCGAGTACCTCTATACGAGAACGGACAGGAAGTTTTTCACGCTTCAGATAATGGGGTAAATGGTTTAAAAAGCAAAATAGAAAAGTTATGGATAAAATGAAAAGAGATTGGGGCGCTCCGAGAACGGAAATTCAACGGTTTGCTCCGCAGGAGTATTGTGCAGTGTGTGAATGGTCTTCGCAAGCAAGCCAAGGAGGAGATCATGTCTATGGATGGGTACTAAAGTGCGAGCGCGTTACTTCTGGTGGAGTTACATATGGTCACGCGCATAATGGATGTCCAGATGAGAGAACGTTTGATAATTCCGCTGGTGGACCTAAGGATGGAACATTTATAAGAGCTTTGGTTCAGAGTGGATCTACACAGTTTAGTATTAATAATATTGCAACTTCAGAAGGTAGTGCTTGGTTATTAGATATCGATGGAACAACAGGGGAGAGTCCAGATGATTATTGGATAATTGGTAATCATGCGTTCAAGGTTCAAGGTTCTTCAGGAGTTGTGAGCTATCCATATAGTTTGCGATATCTTGTTAATCATAGCTGATTCATTTGACCAATAATTAGTTAATAAACACTATAAGTTTTTAGATTAAGGGTACATCAGTCGTGAGACTACATGTACAAAAAAGAAGAGGTACTTTCCCCCGTACCTCTTCCTTTTAGAACATTTTTCATCATAGTTTTAGATTTTCAGAAATCTGTTCTGGATTTGGGCAGCAGCGCATACTCACGTTGCTGCTCTTTATTTCTTTAAATTATTTTTTTTCTTTTCCTCGTTGTTTAATCTTCGATCCACTTTTCTCACATCCTCT
>CACZBX010000056.1 GCA_902779535.1 uncultured Bacteroidales bacterium | reverse complement strand
AAAAATCTCAATGATCTGATCAAAGAAGATGATTCCTTTGAGCCGGAAGCTTTCTACAAGAAAGCCTATGAATATGGCAGATTCGGAGGAAAGCAGTATGCGCTTCCCTTTGAATGCGCGCCACAGCTTATGTTTGTAAATAAAACGATCCTGAACAGGGAAAAGATAGCACTTCCGGATGCTGATTGGACGTGGGATGAATTTTACAGCATTTGCAAAAAGGTAGCGCATAGCTCGGAGGAAGGTAATAATCAGTACGGTGTAACGGGGTATGACTGGACCTGTGCTTTTAATGCGGATGGCGTGGATTTTTTCAGTAACGGTAGCGAAAAGGTCGATTTTACGGTTCCTCCGATAACGGATTCTTTGAATCTACTGGAAAAGCTAAATGAGCTGAATGACGGATATCAGGTTTCAGGAGCAGATTTTTCAGACGGTAATGTGGCATTTCAGCCAATGCCGTTTTCGCAGTACAGAGCATACAAGTCGCAGGAACTCAGGATAAAGAAGTATTCCGGTTTTGAGTGGAGCTGCCTTACAATGCCTGCAGGACCTGACGGGGATAATGTGTCGGAACTGGATACACTTTGTATCGGCATGAGTTCTTCGACAAATATGGAAAAAGAAGCCTGGAACTTTATGAAACTTTTGTCAGCGGATCCGGAGATTCAGAGAGAGATCCTGCTGTATTCAGATGGACTGCCGGTAATGAGAAATGTCACACTCTCGGATGAAGCACAGGAACTTATAGAGGGTGATCACGAGAGCTCACTGAATATGGAAATGCTTGAGCAGGCTATCGATCATTCGGTAGTTACACCCAGATTTAGAGGTTACAGCGGAGCTAAGGAACAGGTGGATCTGGCGGTAAGGTCGATACTTGACGGTGTATCTAATATAGAAACGGAACAGATACTTTGGAACAGAGAGATAAATAATTATCTCCAGACGATTAATTAATGATGACAGGGTCAAAAGTAAGGGTTCGGAGCACGCTCCGGACCCTTTTTCTGCATATATACAAAAATATGACATTTGTCATGAGGGAGAGTGACGCAGGTAATATAACTTTATGATATTTGTCAGCAAAAGCCATGACAAACGTTAGGTGTTGAAAAAACGCATATTTTCTATAATTCAACCATAGCAGAATGATGATGAGAAATGATTGAACGCAAGTTTGTGATTTGGAAAGGAGAAAAGCAGTGAGATATGTTTTGCTGGTAAGTCATGGTGAGTTTGCACCGGGACTTCATAAGGCACTTGAGATGCTTGCCGGCGAAAGAGAAGATCTGATGTCCGTAAGCCTTAAGAATGGAATGGGACAGGATGAATTTGCAGATGAGGTAAGGAATCTTCTGAAAGTAGTAAAGGCAGATGACGAACTTATTGTATTCGCAGATATCATCGGTGGTTCTCCGCTTACAACGACAGCAGATGTTGCTTCTGAACTGGGAATTTTAGGAAACACAAGGATGATCGGTGGAATGAATCTGCCGCTGGTACTCACAACGCTCGTTGAAGATGAGGGCGTAAATGATGAAATAATCGAGAATGCCAGAGAGCAGATCAAAGAGTTTCGCATCGAAGCATCGGTTGATGACGACGAGATTTAAGGAATATACGGTGTAACTGTTTGAGCAGGCATTACGTAAAGCAATTTTTTGGAGGTATGAAATGTCAATATCATTTGTAAGAGTAGACGACCGTATGATTCATGGTCAGACCGTAACACGCTGGTCACTGGAGTATCCTTGTGACGGACTTATCGCAGTAAATGATGCAGCAGCAAATAACACAGTATTAAAGGCAGCATACAAGGGCGCCAGCGACAAGAAGACTTTCGTATGGACAATGGAGCATTTCAAAGAGAAGTGCCAGAAGGTACTTGAGTCTGATACAAGGTATTTCCTCATCACCAAGAATCCGGTGGATATGGCAAAGATCCTTGTTGATCAGGGCTTTAAGCCGTCTGATGTAAAGACTGTTATCATTGGTCCCTGCAACGATCGTCCGGGTGCAACAAAGCTCGGAAATAACCAGTCTATCACTCAGGAAGAGGCTGAGGCACTGGAGAAGATCATGCAGGCAGGCTATGAAGTAGAGTTTGCACTGGTTAAGGAAGAAGCAATCGGTAACTGGAAGAAGTTCCGTGGACAGTTTGGATTTAACTAAGTTGAGATTAAACTAAACAGGAGAGAAAAAAATGACTATTAGTTGGTTACAGGCAATTATCCTTGGTCTTTTTGCCTGCCTGTCCAGTATGCCTGGACTCGGAGGCACATCATTTGGTAACTACACACTTGGTAGACCGCTTATCGGTGGTCTGATCTGCGGTATTGTACTTGGAGATATACCTACAGGTATCATGGTAGGTACAGCGATGCAGATCGTTTATATCGCACTTGTAACACCGGGTGGAACAGTTTCTGCCGACGTTCGTGCAGTATCTTACATCGGTATCCCGCTTGCAATGCTCGCTCTTAAGAGCTACGGTCTTGAGGCTGGTTCTGCAGATGGTATCGCACTTGCAACATCTTTCGGTACAATGGTTGGTACTGTCGGAACAGTTCTTTTCTACGGTACAGCTACAATGAACCTTGTATGGCAACATATTGGTTGGCGTGCTGTTGAAAAAGGAAACTTTAAACAACTTTACAAAGTTGACTGGCTATATCCTTGGATTTCACACATCGTCTTCTCATTTGTTCCAACTTTGATCATGTGTAAACTTGGTGCAACTGCCGTAACAGCAATGAAAGATGCTCTTCCAATGGATGGTATTCCAATGAAAACCCTCTTCACAGTCGGTGCTTTGCTACCATGTGTCGGAATCGCAATTCTTTTGAAACAAATTGTTGAAAAAGCTGTTGACTTTATTCCATTCTTTGTTGGATTTACTTTGGCGGCTTCACTTGGTTTGAACTTGGTTTCATGTGCAGTTATTTCATTGATCTTTGCAGTATTGTTCTACGAACTTGAAATGGCTAAACATGTAAAAGCAACTGCAGCAGCAGATGACTTTGACGATGATGAGGAGGATATCTAAGATGGCTCAAAAAAAATTAACTAAGAAAACTTTAATGAAATCTTTCCATCATTGGTACTATGGTAACTTGACATGTTTCTCACAAGAACACATGCAAACATTTGGTTACCTAACTTCTATGCTACCAATCGTGGAAGAATTATATGATAACAAAGAAGATCAAGCACGTTCAATGCAAACATATACAGCATTCTTCAATACTGAACCTCAACTTGGTGCCCTTATCGTTGGTATCACAGCAGGTCTTGAAGAAGCTCGTGCTAATGGTTCTGAAGAAGTTGACGACGAAACAATCAACGGACTTCGTGCAGGTCTTATGGGACCAGTTGCAGGTATCGGTGACTCTCTTGTCGTTGGTACTTTGATTCCAGTTATCTTAGGTATTGCCCTTGGTCTTTCAACAGGTGGTTCTCCAATCGGTGCAGTTTTCTACATCGTTGTATGGAACTTGCTTGCATACCTTGGTATGAAATTCGCATACTTCAAAGGTTATGAACTTGGTGATAAAGCCGTTGAATTCCTAGTTGGTGCTCAAGGTCAAGCTATCCGTAAAGCTGTATCAATCGTTGGTGGTATGGTTGTCGGTGGTGTTGCCGCTACTTGGGTATCAGTTAAAACTTCATTCCAACTTGGTAACGCTAAAAACCCATATTTGGTTCTTCAAGACAAATTGGATGCCGTTTATCCAGGTTTCCTAACAGCATTATTCATCGTATTCTGCTGGTGGTTGATGGCTAAGAAAAACATTTCACCAATTAAAGTTATGCTATTGCTCGTAGTTATTGCCTTTGTCGGTGTACTTGTTGGTTTCTTCAACCCAGGTTTGTCTTACTAATTTACATACTTCTAGAGGAGAAATATCATGACAAAATCAGAACTTATCAGAGGTTATGAAACTGAAATAGCTTATCAAAAACATATGCTTGAAAATTTAGGTCGTTGGTTGACTTTACTTCTAGCAGTAACGAGTTTAGGATTTTTACTCATTTATTTCTTTAACAAACAAATCATTTTGCTAATTCTCGGTTTTGTCGTGATGATCCTTGGAAGTTTGGGTATGCTAATCTTTGGCTATGGTATCTACCATGGTAAGAAAAATCTTGCCAAAGTTATTGACG
>CACZBX010000055.1 GCA_902779535.1 uncultured Bacteroidales bacterium | reverse complement strand
GCGGGGGTTCCACCTCTTCCCATTCCGAACAGAGCAGTTAAGCCCCGCCGCGCCGATGGTACTGCGCAAGTGGGAGAGTAGGTAGCTGCCGTTTTCAGTTTGGTTCCCTTGGGTCATAGGACCTGAGGGAACCTTTTTTATGTCATTTCCTTTATTTTCTGCTGTGACCTATCTAAATAGTGGTCTTTCGAATGTTCATATGATGATGAATTGTCCGTTGATGGTCGATATTTATTATGTGACTTTTTTGATAGATTACTTTAAGAAATCATTAGTTTTATGTAATTTTGCAGCCAATATTTAGATGATTATTAATGACTGATTGTTTAATGCTTCCTGACTATGTTTTTGAGACAAGTTGGGAGGTCTGTAATAAGGTGGGTGGTATCTATACCGTATTGTCTACGAGAGCGAAGACTTTACAAGATACTTTCAAAAATAGAATTTTTTTTATTGGGCCTGACATCTGGTTTGATAAAGAAGAACCATCTTT
Organism: uncultured Bacteroidales bacterium; assembly: GCA_902779535.1. Lineage (GTDB taxonomy): Bacteria > Bacteroidota > Bacteroidia > Bacteroidales > Bacteroidaceae > Phocaeicola. Next base: position 5,359 of record CACZBX010000055.1, on the reverse strand, counting down.
CTTAGAAGATCAACAATTGTATGCCGATTGGAGGATGCATGCGTTATCGAACGAAGGATTGAAGGTGCGTATCGGGCGGTGGAATATCCCAGGAACTCCGATTGCCATACTCGTTGATTTCAGGAATTTGTATACTTTCAAAAACGAAATGTATACACAAATGTGGAATGACTTTCAGGTTGATTCACTTCATGCGTACGGAGATTATGATGAATCGTGCATGTTCGCTTTGGCTGCTGCCAAAGTTGTTGAAAGTTTCTACCACTTCCATCTAAACCCTGATATGCGCGTAGTATTCCATGTGAATGAATGGATGACAGCCATGGGTGCTTTATACATTCAGAAGCATGTTCCTGAAATTGCAACAATCTTTACTACCCACGCGACGACAGTCGGTCGTTCAATTGCCTCAAATAACAAGCCTTTATACGATTATCTTTTTGCTTATCATGGTGACCAAATGTCTTGTGAATTGAATGTTCAGTCAAAGCATTCAGTTGAGAAGCAAACAGCTCATTTCGTCGATTGTTTTACTACGGTCAGTGAGATTACAGACAATGAATGCAAGGAACTGTTGGATAAACCTGCTGATGTCGTGCTGATGAATGGGTTTGAGGATGATTTCGTTCCCACAGGAAAAACTTTTCAGTCGAAGCGCAAGCATGCCAGAAAGACTATAGTTCACATTGCAAATCAGTTGCTTGGTACTCAATACGATGACAATGTATTGATATTTGGTACCAGTGGAAGGTATGAATTCCGCAATAAGGGTATCGATGTCTTTCTGGAGGCGTTAAATAGATTGACACGCGACGGAAATCTGAAGAAGGACGTGCTGGCATTTATCAATGTTCCGGGCTGGGTTGGTGAGCCGCGTGAAGATTTACAGAAACGATTGGCTTCGAAAGAGAATTATACCACTCCGTTAGAGTGTCCTTATATTACCCATTGGCTTCACAATATGAGTCATGATCAGGTCTTGGACATGATGAAGAACTATGGAATGTCGAATGCACCTGAGTCGAAGGTAAAGATTATCTTCGTTCCTTGCTATCTGGATGGGAATGATGGCATCATGAACCTTTCTTACTATGATGTTATCATTGGAAACGACCTCAGTGCTTATCCTTCTTATTATGAACCATGGGGATATACTCCGCTTGAAAGCATTGCTTTCCATGTTCCGACAATCACGACCGACTTATCAGGTTTTGGCCGTTGGGTAAATTCGGAGTTAGGACGTCCAGGAGAGATGACGGATGGAGTAAAGGTCATTCATCGTTCAGATTATAATTATTCTGAGGTGGCAGATATCATTAAAGATACGGTGGCCGCGTTCTCTGCATATTCGAATAGAGAAGTGCTATCGGTGCGTCGTCGTGCATCCGCACTTTCAAAGAAGGCATTATGGAAGCACTTTATTACCTATTATTATATAGCGTATGACAAAGCGTTGAGAAAAGCAAATCAGCGTTTGCTGAATGAGAAATTTTAATAGCATTAATATACCAGTAAAATGAAAATTAAAGTTAGTAATGCAAATGTTCCTTCATGGCAATCAGTAGTTGTGAAATCACAAATTCCTGAACAATTGAAGAAACTGGAGGAAATGTCACGTAATATTTGGTGGGCATGGAATTATGAGGCTACAGAGTTGTTCAAAAGCTTGGATCCTGAATTATGGAAGCAAGCAGAGCGTAACCCTGTTGTCTTACTGGAACGGTTAAGTTATGAGAAACTCCAAACATTAGCAGGAGATAAGCTAATTATCAAGCGGATCAACGATGTATATGCGAAGTTCAAAGCATACATGGATGTGAAACCGGATAAGAATCGCCCGTCGGTTGCTTATTTCTGTATGGAGTACGGACTGACATCTGTATTGAAGATATACTCTGGTGGCTTGGGTATCCTGGCTGGTGACTATATGAAAGAGGCTTCGGACAGCAATGTTGATATGTGTGGTATCGGTTTCTTGTATCGTTATGGATACTTTACCCAGTCATTATCGATGGATGGCCAGCAGGTTGCCAACTATGAGGCACAGAACTTCGGCTCTCTTCCACTAGAACGTGTCAATGATGAACAAGGCCAGCCATTGGTTCTCGATGTTCCTTATATGAATTATTTTGTACATGTCAATGTATGGAAGGTAAATGTAGGACGTGTTCCTTTGTACTTGTTGGATACCGACAATGACATGAACAGTGAATACGATCGTCCGATTACTCACCAACTATATGGTGGCGATTGGGAGAACCGTTTGAAACAAGAAATCCTGTTAGGTGTAGGCGGTGTTTTGCTGTTAAAGAAGTTAGGTATCAAGAAGGATATCTATCATTGCAACGAAGGACACGCTGCATTATGTAATGTCGAACGCCTTTGTCAATATGTAGAGGGTGGCTTGACATTCCAAGAAGCGTTGGAAGTAGTTCGCTCTTCTTCCTTATATACTGTTCACACACCGGTTCCTGCCGGACATGATTACTTCGACGAAGGCTTGTTTGGCAAGTATATGGGTGGTTATCCTCAACGTATGGGAATCACTTGGGACGAATTGATGGACATGGGGCGTACCAATCCTGGTGATCATAACGAGCGTTTCTGTATGTCTACCTTCGCTTGTAACACTTGTCAAGAGGTGAACGGTGTGAGCAAGTTGCATGGAATCGTTTCGCAGAAGATGTTCTCTGGCATCTGGAAAGGTTATTTCCCAGAAGAGAACCATGTAGGATATGTTACGAACGGTGTTCACTTTGAGACATGGGCAGCAACAGAATGGCAGAAGTTGTACGATCGTCATTTTGATCCGAAGTTCTGGCAAGATGAGTCGAATGCGAAGATCTGGGAAGCTATCTATAATGTTCCAGATGAGGAGATTTGGAAGAACCGTATGGTCTTGAAGGAGAAATTGGTCGACTTTATCCGTCGTCAGTTCCGTGAAAGTTGGTTGAAGAACCAAGGAGACCCTTCGCGCATTGTGTCTTTGATGGATAAGATCAATCCAAATGCGTTGTTAATCGGTTTTGCCCGTCGGTTTGCAACTTACAAACGTGCTCATTTGCTCTTTACTGACCTTAACCGTTTGGCAAAGATTGTGAATAACCCAGACCGTCCTGTTCAGTTCTTGTTCGCCGGAAAGGCTCATCCGCACGATGGTGCCGGACAGGGTTTGATCAAGCGTATCATTGAAGTATCCCGTCGCCCAGAGTTCTTGGGTAAGATTATTTTCTTAGAGAACTATGATATGCGCTTAGCTCGCCGTTTGGTTTCAGGTGTGGATATCTGGATGAATACACCGACTCGTCCGTTGGAGGCTTCCGGCACATCCGGAGAGAAAGCACTGATGAATGGTGTTGTCAACTTGTCTGTCCTCGATGGTTGGTGGTACGAAGGTTATCGTGAAGGTGCCGGCTGGGCCTTGACCGATAAGCGTACCTATCAATATCAAGAGCATCAAGACCAGTTAGACGCTGCCACGATCTACGGCTTGTTGGAGAACGAAATCGTTCCTCTATACTACAATCGTAATGAGAAAGGTTATTCAGAAGGTTGGGTGAAGACAATCAAGAACTCAATTGCACAGATTGCTCCTCATTATACGATGAAGCGTCAGTTAGATGACTATTATAAGAAGTTCTACAATAAGGAAGCTGTCCGCTATCATGATTTGATTGAAAACGACTTTGAGAAAGCAAAGGAGATTGCAGCATGGAAAGAGAAGGTTGCTGCTGTATGGGACAAGATTGAAGTCGTTTCTTCTCAGAAGACAGAGGATTTGAATGCAGGCAGTCTCGTTTCGGGTAAGCTCTATGACGTGACCTTTGTGGTTGACGAGAAGGGTTTGGACGACGCAATCGGTATCGAACTTGTTTCAACTCATCAGGATCAGGATGGTGTCGAGCACTTGTATAGTGTAGAACCGTTGAACGTGGTGAAACGTGAAGGTAATCTGTTCACATTCCAAGGAAAGGTAAGCTTGTCGAACTCAGGAAGCTTCAAGATGGCGTTCCGTATGTATCCTAAACATCCGGCTTTGCCTCATCGTCAGGATTTCTGCTATGTTCGCTGGTTCAACTAATCTGAGCTCATAAAGAATATATAAAGAAGGCACTGGGAGCATTTTGAAAGTACTCTTCGGTGCTTTCTTCTTTATATGGTATCTTGGTCATTCTGATGAATGTTTCTAATCTCTATAAATATCTTTGCGCTATTAAAACCGTAAATTATGAAAAAAATTGGTTATTCTTTGATGTTTTTGGCCTTGCTTTTAGGCTCATGCCATAAAAGCAAAACTGAGTCCGTACAGCCATCTTCCATTACGAAAGAAATGGCCTACGAAGGAGTGAACAACTATTGTCATAGCGAGTATGACTGGAGTATGGCAAAAGAAGACCCGTCCATGATGTATCTGCAGATGGGTGAAGAGACGGACTCGACATACCATGTGGTATTCCGCAGTTATACCGGTGCATTCGTTCATTTCTATGTTGATAAAACGAGTGGCACTACAAGAATGGTGGAGAGTGTTCCATCCCTTCAAGTTGAAGAAGAAGCAGGGACCATTGATCTCTTTGATTATCTAGAGAAGAAAACGGAGTAGCACCGCAACCTTGTTTCTATAAAATTCTCATGTGCTGATCATTTGGTCAAACGTATTTGTGAAAACGTCAGGCCAATTCGATAGGATGAATACAGAACGCTGTATGTGAACCAACAAAAAAGGAACCGTGTTCGCGGTTCCTTTTTCTATTGATAGTTCATTTATTATTGAAACAGTTCAGCCAAACGTTTTGCAAGAGCTTCGCCACGCAAGTTACGTTCCACGATCGTACCTTCCTGGTCGATTAAGACGGTAGCAGGAATAGCATTTACACCATAGAGTTTTGCAGCTTCGCACTCCCAGTACTTCACATCCGACATTTGTGGCCAGGTGATGCCCAGTTCAGCAATGCCTTTCTTCCATGCTTCAGCGTCACGGTCGAGAGAAACGCCTACAATTTCAAATCCTTTTGGCTTGAAGGTCTTGTATGCAGCTACTACATTCGGCATCTCTTGGCGGCATGGTCCACACCAGCTTGCCCAGAAGTCAACAAGCGTATATTTGTTCTTGCTGACAAAGTCGGAGAGCTTCACATCCTTGCCTTCAGGAGTCTTCATCTCGAAGTCAATGAATTTCTTGCCGACAGCAGTCTTGGCAACTAAGTCGAGATGATCTTTCAGTCGTTGAATCTGATCGTTCATCATTTCTGCAGGAACTTTCTCAACCAGAGCCTGTTGTTTTTCCTCAGAGAACGCATAAGCGTAGTTCGGAAGAAGGTGAATACCTACGGCATTGGTGATATTTTGGTCGATGGTA
>CACZBX010000054.1 GCA_902779535.1 uncultured Bacteroidales bacterium | reverse complement strand
TATATGCCGATGATACAACAGGCATTGCTCGACTTGGCCGCTTGGGTCGAGAAGGGGATTGAACCTTCAAAGACTACGACCTATGCGATTGAAGACTCGCAGGTGGTTATACCTGCCGATGCGACGGATCGTGGCGGTGTTCAACCATCAGTCGACTTGACTATTGACGGAAAGAAACGCTTTGAAGCGAAGATTGACGAGGAAGTTGTCGTTCATGTGGTGGCGAATTGTCCGAAAGGTACCGGACGGATTGTTCGTGCCGAACTTTGTCTTGGCGAACCATTCGATCTTTATAGCCGTGGTCCTAAGGGGAATGCCGCCGTGTTGATGGCTCCTCCTGCGAAATATGTCGACATTGATTTGTCGCATGCCCATTTTAATGCGGATGGCTCGCAAGTAGAATTTGATGTTCCCGTGAAATATGGTGATGTTGGCACTTATTTCCCGACTATTCGTGTAACAAGCAGTCGGAGTGGTAAACAGGAGACATTTAAGCAGATTCAAAATCTTGGCCGTGTACGGCTGATTGTTGAACTGTAAGGATGCTTTTCATACCTTGGGAAAGAAAATGCAATCCGTTTAGCCTATTCATATATAAATCAGAGAACGAGTCGCAATGCGGCTCGTTCTCTGATTTTATTGTATTTCCAAACCAAGTTGATCTATTCTGCAAATTTCATTTCGTCGAGAAGCCATTGTGCATGACCAATCTTTTCGACAACGAAAAGGAGGTAGCGGATGTCGAGGGAGATGTTACGGCAAAAATCTGGGTCGAAAGCCAGATCGCTCATCGTACCTTCCCATACACGGTCGAAGTTAATGCCAATCAGTTCACCGTTGGCATTGATGACAGGACTTCCCGAATTGCCTCCGGAAGTATGATTGGTTGCAAGGAAACATACTGGCTGGTCGTCGTGTCCACCTTCAGCATAGATATCGCGCAGAGCTTGTGGAATATTGTAGTCGAAGATGTTTGGATCATCCTTTTCTATGATTCCTTTGAGGGTGGAGACTGGTGAATAATACACCGCATCTGATGGGCTGTATCCAGCTACCTTGCCGTAGGCAACACGAAGAGTGAGGTTTGCATCCGGGTAAAAAGCCTTCTCTGGCTGATATTCCATCTGAGCCTTCATGTATTTCCGATTGGAAAGATAAATTTCTCGTGTCGTTTCGCTGATGACGGGTTGTAAATCATTCTTATACCATTGGTTGAAAGCGTGATACATCTCGTATGCAGGATCTGCTTCAATCGTAGCCATGTCTTCTTTCGTTAGATTCATTACCTTCGTTTTATCAGTGAATAACGAGTGGCCATATAAATCGTCGCGCCATGCTTCCAGGCTTCCATATTTAGAAAGTTTCTCTGTGAAGAATGCCGGTTTGAACTCATTACTCATCTGCTTGTTAAACGCATCCATCATGGCCACGAAAGTTTCTTCATCAATCGGTTGATAATAGTCCTTGAAGAAACGTTCTGCTACTTCTGCGATAGGTCGATCAGCCTTAAGGGCTGAATAGATTCTGTTCGCGAAGGTGAGCAGTTCGATAGCCGTAACCGTTTCGGTATAGTATTCCGATGCACGGAAATAAGGATTGCGGCGTTCGTAAAGGGATGAGAGGTGCTCGAGCAATCCATCATATTGGTTTCCCTTTGCCCATGAACGGAAACCATGCTCAAAAGCTAGTTTCGAATCGATTGTCTTGCGGCGCGCAAGGCCTTTTGCCTCACCTTGCCACTTCTTCCAGGCATTTGATACGCTGGCATTTTTCGAAGAATACTGAATGCGTACTTTCTGATCTTGCGACATGTATTTCTTTTGGATGTCGAGGCGTAAGGTACGCAGCGCAATCTTCTCAGGGTCAGAAACCTCACCGATGTAACGTACCTCATCCGAAGTCACATATTCCTTCGTGCTACCCGGACAGCCATACACGAAGGTGAAGTCGCCTTCTTTCACACCTTTTCGGGATATTGTAAAGAATCGTTTCGGTTTGTAAGGTACATTATCCTTTGAGTATTCTGCCGGCTCATTATTCTTGTCTGCATAGATACGGAAGATCGCAAAATCACCGGTGTGACGTGGCCACATCCAGTTGTCTGTATCGCCACCGAATTTACCGATAGAAGAGGGGGGAGCACCCACCAAACGAACATCTGAATAGATTTTATATACAAAAAGGAAGTATTGGTTTGCATAGTATAAACCTTCCACACTTGCGCGAATGCCTTTGTCGGGGTCGGCAATCTTTTTGGTGATGGCCGCAGAATTGATACGAACGATAGAGTCGCGTTCTATTTCGGTCATCGACGGCTTATATCCTTTGAGGACCTGATCGGTGACTTCCTCCATCCGTTGCAGGAAGCTGACGGTCAAGCCGGGGTTAGGCAGCTCTTCGTCCCGGTTCATTGCCCAAAAACCATCCTTGAGATAGTCGTGTTCTACGCTGCTATGTTGTTGGATCTGCCCATATCCACAATGATGGTTCGTGAAGAGCAATCCATCGCGTGAGACAACTTCGCCGGTACATCCGCCTCCGAACAGGACGACGGCGTCTTTGAGCGATGCTTTGTTGACACTATACACATCCTCGGCTGTAAGGCGGAAGCCTTTTGCCTGCATGTCGTTGATGCGATTAGAGATGAGCAGCGGCAGCCACATCCCTTCATCTGCCTTCAGCGGTTGAAATGCTGTAAGAAGTAGAAGGACAAATAGAAATGTTTTTTTCATATGATTATTCTTAAAATGTAAAGTAATAAAACGATCGTTGGAAGTTAATGCCTTCCCTTTTTCACCAAATACTGTTCCTCCTTGTAGGTCAGACTCATGAACAGGATGGTTATCAGGCAGGCAACCAATAAGAAAATGAAGGTTGCACCCCAGCCCATGTGCTGTGCAACGAGGCCAATGACCCAGTTCGCCAGGATGAAAGTACCGAAGAAATAGCCAAAGAAGCCGGTCAGACCTGCTGCTGTACCAGCCGCATTCTTCGGAGCAAGGTCTAATGCCTGTACGCCGATGAGCATGACAGGCCCGTAAATGAAGAATCCAATGCCGGTCAGGGCAATAATGGCCATGGTCAGATTGTCCATGTTAGTCCAGTACAAGGCAATGAATACCGCCACAAGGACCATGTAAATCATTGTTGGGAGAGCACGGCGGCCATGGAATAGCTTATCCGACATCCAGCCACAAAGAAGAGTTCCGGGGATGGCGGCAAATTCGTAGGCAAAATATGCCCAACCAGCACTCTTGAGGTCGATGCCTTTCTCAGTAAGAATGGTGGGCGCCCAGTCGAGGCAGCCGTAGCGGACCATGTATACGAAAGCATTTGCCAGTGCGATATACCATAGAAACTTGTTGTTGAGCACATGCTTGAAGAAAATCTCCTTTGAGGTAAGTGTACTCTCATGCTTTTCCGAGTAGTTCTTCGGGTAGTCGTTGCGCCACTTCTCAATAGATGGGAGCCCGCACGACTGTGGGGTGTCTCTCAGCAAGACATAAGCCAGCAAGGCAATGAAAAATGCAACGGCGGATGGAAAAGCGAAGGTGCCGATGAGGAAATACAATTCCTGATGGGTACCATAGAACCAACTGCCGAACCATATTGCACCGTAGGTAGCCATCGGCCCAACAAGTGCAGCTCCGATATTATGGGCACAATTCCATATGCTCATCATTGTGCCGCGTTCGCTCACCGAGAACCAGTGCGTCATCACACGGCCGCAAGGAGGCCAACCCATCCCATTGAACCATCCCACGAGGAAGTTCAGGATACTCATCAAGAGAATGGCAAGAGTCTTGTGTTCGGCACCGACAAACTGAATCGGGACAATCATGAAACACATCGAGATGGAGGTGAGTACAAGTCCTAACGGTAGGAATAAACGTGCATTGGAGCGGTCGGACACACTACCCATTAAAAATTTAGAAAGGGCATAGGCGGCTGCATTCAGACCCAGGACGAATCCGAGCTCGGTTTTGTCGAAGCCCAATGGAGCCATCGCAGGGAATGCCATCGACAAGTTCTTACGCACCAGGTAGAAACCGGCATAACCGATGAATGCACCCAGGAATACCTGAATACGTAACTTTTTATAACGGGCATCTGCTTCGGGACCTTGCTGTATCGGACGATGAGGGGGTTGTCGAAGAAATTTAAGCATAACAATACCAACGACTTTGGGAGTCGTCAAAGAACAAAACCATAATTATAGCTTAAAAAATCTCTGCTAAGCAAGATAGTTGTAGAGTAACAGACAAATTACGGCACCAATCACCGAAATGATGAATGAACCGAGCCAATTTGTGCTTTTGATGCCAAATAAACCAGCAACAAAACCTCCTACAACACTACCAATGATACCGATAATAATGTTCCAATACCATTCATGACTTGAACCGATTAGCCAGGAAGCACACACGCCTGCTGCTAAACCGTAGAGAATCCAGAGAATAAATCCCATAATCGTAATCAATAAGAATTAAACGTATGTCCAATGCAAATTTATGACTAATCTTTTAAATATCAAATAGGAGGTCGTGATTCTTTTCAGTTTTGTTTATAAACAGGAATGGTCATACTTTTTCGTCAATTTTTTTTTGTCCCTGTGGATTTGCAATCCACAGGGGGATTAACAGCGGGTATGTGACCCGCGCGGATTGGAATCCGCTAATTATTGACTCGGGGATTGCAAATCCCCGAGGAGGATTGAAATTCTGCTGATTATAGCCTCTACCGATAACTTTAATACTTAGTTGAAAAAAGAAACAATTAAAATTGTATTATAGGGTTTACCGAATAAACCATTTATCTGGCATGGCATAGTAAAGGTGCTTATCCTTTTGCAAAAAATCTATCCCAAAGGTCCAGAAAATGGCAGAACAGTGCAAATGAATTGTGATACAGTTAGTTCTGATTTTCGAGCCTTTCGGGGCAAAACCTTGAAAAGACAGGTTTATACCAACTTCGGACAGAGCAGCGTTACCAAAACATTACCACCTCCTTTGCAAGTGAGGATTGGAAAAAGCGGTAACGAACAGTGCAAAATCCGACCTGAACTTCGGGGATTACCTCCTGCAAAGGTACTTCGATGAAAGGAAACAGGCAAATAATTTGCAGACTGTTTCTTTACCATTGAACGACAATGTTTTGCATAGCAACAAATAACCTGACAATGAATAGTTTTGTAAACCGTAAAAAGTCAGAGTTATGCGTAGTACGTTTAAGGTTCTGTTCTACCTCAAAAAGAACGCCCCCAAGAAGAACGGTTCCGTTCCCGTGATGTGTCGTATCACCATTGACGGTACGATATCCCAGTTCAGTTGCAAATGCGACATTTATCCCGACTTGTGGAATATCAAGAGCAACCGCGCTTCAGGAAAAAGTACCGTTGCATTGGAAACCAACCGTTTCTTGGACAAGGTACGTGTCGGCATCAATGCCAAATACAAGGAGATAGCCGAGCGGGATAACTATGTCACTGCCGAGAAAGTGAAGAATGCTTTCTTGGGCTTGGAAATGCGGCACGAAACATTGCTGAAAGTCTTTGCCCGGCACAATGAGGACTTTTTCAAACAGGTCGATGCAGGCTTGCGATGCCCATCCACCTACCACAAGTACTGCACGGTCTATAAGCATCTGGAGGAGTTCATCAAGAACCGCTACCGTGTCAGCGACATTGCTTTGAAAGAACTCACTCCGGCTTTCATTACCGACTTTGACATCTTCCTGCGCACCGAAAAGCAATGCTGTAACAACACGGTATGGATTTACATGATGCCCCTGCGCCGTATGATTACCATTGCCCGGAACCACGGATGGATAGTCCGTGACCCGTTCGTGGATTACAGCATATCCGCCGAGAGTACCGACAGGGATTATCTGACGAAAGATGAAATCCGCCGACTGTTGGATTTGAAGTTCAGGTGTAAATCAATGGAGTTAGTTCGGGATTTGTATGTCTTCTGCTGCTTTACGGGTTTGTCCTTTACCGACATGAAGAACCTGACCAAGGATAACCTTCAAACTTCCTTTGACGGTAAACTCTGGATTATGACCAAGCGGCAAAAGACGGGTGTGGAGTCCAACATCATGCTTTTGGATATTCCGAAGCAGATTATAGAGAAGTATGACGGCATGGCGAAGGAGGATTACCTCCTGCCCGTTCCGCAGTACATTACCGCCTGCAAGAACATCAAGAAAATCATCGGACTCTGCGGTATCGAAAAAGAGATTACGTGGCATACCAGCCGCCATACTATGGCGACGGAAATCTGCCTGACCAACGGCGTTCCCATCGAAACCCTTTCCAAGATGCTCGGACACACAAATATCCGCACCACGCAGATTTACGCCAAAATCACTCACGAAAAGGAAAGTCGGGACATGGCGGCACTCTCCGATAAACTGAGTAAGATAGAGCAGTTCAATGGTATCAGTATATAATAAGGTGTAAATAATAATTGAAAAGTATACCACCATAATAATCGAAAAGGGTACCACGTAGACCAGAGTTTTACGTTATATATATGGTAGCTCAGAAGAGCGCCGTAATTGTA
>CACZBX010000053.1 GCA_902779535.1 uncultured Bacteroidales bacterium | reverse complement strand
GATATTTCTTGATTTCTATTCGCCAACCATTATCATCAGTCAGGTGCAGATGCAGCTTATTCAACTTCAGCATCGCCATACAGTCTATCACCTTGAGCAAGTTCTCCTTCGGAAGGAAATAACGAGCCACATCAATCATCAAGCCACGATAAGCAAAGCGGGGATTATCCGTAATGGTCATTGCGGGGATCGTCCACCCTACTTCCACTTTTTGGGAACTTTCCAAAGCTGGAGCCAAGAGCTGGCGGATTGTTTGCAAGGCATAGAAAAATCCCCGGTTATCAGATGCGCTGACAGTGATCTTCTTAGAGGTAATTCCCAGACGATAAGATTCCTTTGCCAGAGAGGCTTCTGTCTTAAAGACCACATCGCCTCGCTTACTATCCACCTTCAACTTCGGTGTATAACCGGCAGCGTTTGTAAATAAATTCAGGAATGTCTGCGTAAAAGCAGCTTGTTCTTCATTTTCCACTGCGAAAACAGTTTTTTCAGTGAACATAAAGAAGCCCTGACCAGCCACATTCACCGTGGTCGGTTGCGGAATAATTCTAGGGGTGTCACTCGCATGAGCGAAAAAAATAGAGAAAAGAACAGCAAAAATAGTTAAAGGATATCTCATAAGGCTAATGTTTTCGTTAGCGTAAAGGTAATACAAAGAAAGTGTGAAAGAAAAGAAAATCACGTTTTTTTGCTTGATGTGTGAGAATTTGATAGGATATTCCCCCGAAAGATAGGAAGAGAAAATAAAAGTTTGTATCTTTGACCCCAAATATATACATCTATTATGGTATCGTTTAAAGACTTTTTTTCTTTCAAAAATAATCGCTTTTTCTGGTTGAATATCGGTGCGATGATACTTGCCTGCTTCCTCATTATCCTCGGTACATTGTACTGGTTGGATTTCTACACCATGCACGGGGAAGCCGTCGTAGTACCGAACGTAAAAGGAAAACTGTATAACGAGGCTGAGTTCAGCATCACCAAACAGAAATTGAAAGTGGTGGTGATCGACTCCAGTTTTGTCAAGGGCATTAAGCCGAATACCATTCTCGAGCAGAACCCTGACGGAGGAATGAAGGTGAAGGAAGGACGAATTGTGTATCTGACCATCAACACCGATAAAGAGCCGATGATCACCATTCCCGATATCGTCGACAACAGTTCGTACCGCCAAGCAGAGGCAAAGCTCAGATCATTAGGCTTTAAGCTCACAGCACCAGAGATGATTGCCGGAGAGCGCGACTGGGTCTATGGCCTGAAATTTATGAATCGCAACATATCTGCCGGAGAAAAGATACCAAGCGAGTCGACCCTGACCCTGCAAGTGGGCAATGGTTCAAGTACGGCCGAGGGTGATTCTGTCACAAATGTACGAAGTACCACGCAGAACGATCCGGTCGTAGATGACTCATGGTTCTAATCCATCCATTATGAAAGAAGAAGAATATGACATATTGGAAGATTCATTAGACGACATCGAGCCTATTGAAGAATCTAATGAGTTATATGAACACTTTCGGGTAGTGGTCGACAAAGGGCAAAGCCCAGTCCGTGTAGATAAATACTTATCCGAACGATTTGCCAACATCTCCCGCAACCGCATCCAACTGGCTGCTGATGCAGGTTTTGTCAGAGCCAACGAAAAACCGGTAAAGAGTAGCTATAAGGTTAGGGGTGGTGATGTGCTCACCATCATGATGGATCGTCCGAAGTACGACCACGACATTATTCCTGAAGATATTCCCTTGGACATTGTCTATGAAGATGACCAGTTGATGGTGATCAACAAACCCGCCGGACTGGTTGTCCATCCGGGATGTGGGAACTATACAGGAACGTTGGTCAATGCCATCGCCTGGCACCTGAAAGACAATCCGGCCTACGACCCCAACGACCCCAGTGTCGGCTTGGTACATCGCATCGACAAAGATACCTCCGGACTGTTGGTTGTAGCCAAGACCCCCGAGGCCAAGACTCATCTAGGGCTACAGTTCTTCAACAAGACCACCAAGCGGAAATATGTCGCCCTCGTCTGGGGAATTATCGATCAAGACGACGGCACCATCACCGGAAACATCGGCCGGAACCCGAAAGACAGGATGCAGATGACCGTCCTCGATGATTCCGAACAAGGGAAGCATGCGGTCACACACTACCATGTGTTGGAACGCATCGGCTATGTCACCTTGGTGGAATGTATCCTCGAGACTGGCCGCACGCACCAAATTCGTGTACACATGAAACATATCGGACACATCCTGTTCAACGATGAGCGATATGGTGGCCATGAAATTTTAAAAGGTACTCATTTTAGTAAATATAAACAATTTGTAGAAAACTGCTTCGCCATCTGTCCACGTCAAGCCTTGCATGCCATGACTTTAGGCTTTGTTCATCCGAAGACCGGAGAAGAGATGTTCTTCACCTCTCCGCTACCGCAAGACATGACCGACTTGATCGGCAAATGGAGAAACTATATTAGCAATCGAGAATTATGAAACGTTCTATCGCAATTATCGCAGGCGGAGACTCAAGTGAACTCCCCGTATCACTGCGCAGTGCTCAAGGTTTATACTCTTTCATGGATAAAGAGCGTTATCAGTTATATATCGTCGAGATGGAAGGCCGACGCTGGGAAGTTCATCTTCCTGATGGATCGGTCACTCCTGTCGACAAGAATGATTTCAGTTTCATGATGAATGGTGAAAAGAAGACATTCGACTTTGCCTACATCACCATTCATGGGACTCCGGGCGAGAACGGATTGTTGCAAGGCTATCTCGACATGATCGGCATTCCTTACTCCTCATGCAACGTCCTTGTCTCTGCCATCACATTCAATAAGTTCTCGTGCAACCAATACCTCAAGCGCTTTGGTGTGAAGGTAGCCGAATCGATCTTGCTGAGAAAGAACCAGCACATCTCGGATGAGGATGTCGTCGAACGAATCGGCCTGCCTTGCTTCATCAAGCCGAATGCCGGCGGCTCCAGCTTTGGCGTGACGAAGGTCAAGACCAAAGATCAGATCCAACCTGCTATCCGGAAGGCTGCACATGAGAGCGACGAGGTCATGATCGAAGCCTATATGAAAGGTACTGAAGTGACCTGCGGCTGTTACAAGACAAAGGACAAATCGGTGGTCTTCCCGGTCACTGAGGTGGTCACCTCGAACGAGTTCTTCGATTATGATGCCAAATACAATGGACAAGTGGAAGAGATCACGCCGGCCCGTATCAGTGACGGCCTTACCCAACGGATCCAGCAGCTGACCTCCACGATCTACGACATTCTTGGATGCTACGGCATCATCCGCATCGACTATATCATCACGGCAGAAGAAGTGATTCAACTGCTCGAGATTAACACAACACCTGGAATGACTGCAACGAGCTTCATTCCACAACAGGTGCGTGCTGCTAAATTGGATATCAAAGATGTCCTTACCGATATTATTGAAGACAAATTTAATTGATCAATCGAATGAACATCCCTGCTGAATTTGACCATATCCGTCCATATACGCCCGAAGAACTTCCCCAAGTCTATGAGGAGCTGATTGCAGATCCTGCTTTCCAACAGGTTGCCACCACGATCCTGCCCTATCCTTTTGAAATGATTGCGGCACAGATGCGGCAGTGTCGGACGAATCTACAATTCGAGAAGACCTTCTTCTACGACTTCATCAAGAACCTCTTGTCGAAGAACTCTTCTGGTATGACACAGGATTTCTCGAAAGTACCCGACAAGACCAAGAACTATCTCTTCATCTCCAACCACCGCGACATCGTCATGGACCCTGCCTTGCTATCCGTTGCCATTATTGATGCCGGGTGGGAGAACACAACCGAGATTGCTATCGGAGATAATCTTTTGGCCTATCCTTGGATAAAAAGGTTGGTCCGCATCCTGAAAGCATTCATCGTACTTAGAGGATTGACAGGGCGTCAACAACTGGAAGTGCTGACCACCATGTCGCGCTACATCCACTTTGCAGTAGCCGAAAAACATGAAAACGTATGGATCGCACAGCGTCAAGGACGGGCAAAAGATTCGAACGACCGCACTCAAGAGAGTATCCTGAAGATGTTGACCATCGGCGGAGAAGGATCGTACGTTGACCGTCTGAAAGAACTCAACATCGTTCCCTTATCCCTGTCCTATGAATATGATCCGTGCGACTATCTGAAAGCAAGAGAGCTGCAGCAACGAAGAGACCAGGCCCATTTCCACAAGGCCGAAGGAGAAGACGTGAACAGCATGAAGACAGGTATCCTGGGATTCAAGGGAAAGATCCACTTTCAGGCTGCACCATGCATCAACGATGAGATCGACCGGCTGGCCGAACTCTATCCTAAGAAGACCGATTTCTATCCTGCTCTGACTCGGCTCATGGACGAACAAATCTTCAGTAACTACCGTATCTACCCGAATAACTACGTTGCCCTGGACTGGCTCCAAGGCCAGGAGAGATACGCCGATCACTATACCCCGGAAGATAAAGAACGGTTCACCGGATATATCCATCAACAGATGAGCAAGATTGAGCTACCCGAGAAAGATGAAGCCTTCCTGCTTACCCAACTGCTGAGGATGTACGCCAACCCACTGATCAACTATCTTTCCACTCAGCCATAAAACGATGAAGAAAGGGATATTGCGACATATCGCCGGGGCTCTCACCCTCCTCGCATTCATGGTCTGCGCCTGTAGCGAGGACAATGACTATGTCTATCCCAATCTGATCACCGAGCTTGGAGAGATGACCACCGCGAGCGATGGAAACATCCAAGCGCTTGTTATCGATAACGGCACCTCGTATGAGATTCAGAACAAAGACAAATATATTGGATTGACGAAGGACAGTCTGTACCGAGTCCTTGCCAGTTATGTACAAGTAGAAGGAGCGGACAAGGAACTTGTCGAAATCAAGTCCATCCGTCTTCCGATCTCATCCTATCCAGTCAAACGGGAAAAGATAAAACAGATGAGTACCGATCCCGTGGAGCTGCAAAGTATTTGGACGTCGGGCAACTACCTAAATGTCTACGTGAACTCGAAGGTGAAGGATGTCATCCATGTATATCGGTTCGTTGAGGATAGTATCACGGCCTCCAACGGTCGGAAGGTGCTACATCTGAGTCTATTTCATCAACGCAATAATGACATTGAAGGATATAATCGGACAGTCTACCTCTCTGTCCCATTATATCCTTATCAACAACAGTTCACCCGCGATGACTCCGTATCGTTCACACTGAACACCTATCACGGAGTAATCAAGCGGACATTCTCATTTCCTATTCTGGAGAAGTGATTATCGGTTCAGTCCCTCAAGCAATCGTTTCAGGACAACGGTCGCCGAGATTTCACGGTTGGCCGCCTCGGGGATGACCAATGATGTGGGTGCCTCGATCACCTCATCCGATACGATCATGTTCCGACGGACCGGCAAGCAGTGCATGAAGAATGCATGATCGGTCACATCCATGTGGGCCTGATCAACAGTCCAACTCATATCCTTGCTCAGGACCTTCCCATAGTCAGCAGGGACGGTCACACCCGGACATGCCCAATTCTTCGCATAGATAAAATCAGCACCTTCGAAAGCCTTCAGCTGATCGTATTCCACTCTTGCGCCTCGAACGAACTTCGGATCAAGCTCATATCCGTGAGGATGCGTGATGACAAAGTCCACATCCGCCTCATTCATCCAGTCGGCGAAGGAGTTTGGCACAGCCTGCGGCAATGCTTTCGGATGCGGTGCCCAAGTGAGCACCACTTTCGGGCGTTCTTTTTTCTTATACTCCTCAATCGTTATCAAGTCGGCAAAGGCCTGCAGGGGATGACCTGTTGCTGCTTCCATCGAGAAGACCGGCCGACCAGAATATTTGATGAACTGGTTCAGGATTTTCTCGGTGTAATCATCCTCCCGGTTCTCAAACCGAGCAAACGAACGTACGCCAATGATATCGGCATAGCTGCCCATCACCGGAATAGCCTCCAGCAAATGCTCGCTCTTGTCGCCATCCATAATCACACCCCGTTCCGTCTCCAACTTCCACGCACCCTGGTTGACATCCAGGACAATTACATCCATCCCCAGGTTGCGGGCCGCCTTCTGCGTGCTCAGACGGGTACGCAGACTATTGTTAAAGAAGATGAGCAGACACGTCTTGTGCTTCCCCAGATGTTCGTACTTGTATCGTTCTGCCTTTATCTCAAAAGCCTCCGACAAGGCAACCTTCAGGTCACCGATGTCCTTCACATTCGTAAAATACCTCATTTCTATCGATTTTATATTCTAGCTATTCACCTGACTCCTCTTCCAATTCACATCCGCAGTATCCCATCTCAACGGCCTTTTCGTGTGCAAACGTAAAGTAGACGGCTTTGCACGTCGTACACACTTCACCCTGCTCGTTGATAATCTGTCCCTCAATAAATGCGATGTTGCGCTTCATCTCCACCAGATGGGCGCGGACCGTCACCTGCGGTTCCGTAGTCATGATCGGCTTGTGAAAATGGACTTCCAGCTTACTGGTCACGCCGGTTGTCTGCAACTTACGGGAGACCACCCAGCCGCATACTTCATCGAGCAGCGTGCTGGTAATGCCGCCATGCAAGGTGTTCACCCAGCCTTGATAATACTTTGAAGGAGACCATACACTGACGATATCATCACCGTCTTCATAAAACTCCATCTTGATGCCCATCGGATTGTTGGGTGCACACCCGAAGCAGAAATATCCTTCCTTATGTACCCACGGATTCTTTATCTTTCTCATAATCATCTTTTCAATACCACTGCGAAAATACGAAATTAAATGCGTTCCATCCCTCTAAAAAGCTTTAAATCTCATCTAAATCTCTTAACAACATACGATATTTTCATTTTTGTGTGTACTTTTGCAACAAATTATAAATAAACATACGATGAGATTCGCCTTTTTCATCTTCACCCTCTTCCCTCTTTTAGGTCAATTCTATGTGATGTGGCGCACCTGGCATGTCCTGCCCATCGGCCTCGCATACAAGGTCATCCTCATGCTGATCATGGTTTTTGCATTCGGATGTCTCTTCATTAACTTTTCAGCAACCAAGGAGAGGCTGCCCATCCCACTCACGACCGTGCTTTACGAAGTGGGGACTTCATGGCTCATCATCTTGCTCTACCTGTTCATGCTGTATCTGGTCTTGGACCTTGCACGCCTCGTCCACCTGATTCCGTCATCTTTCCTTCTTCAAAACAAAGTCACCAGCTGGGGAATCTTCGCTTTCATGCTGGGGATTTTCGTCTATGGGAATATCCATTACAACCACAAGATACGGAGAGAGATCAACCTGGTGTCGGAGAAGCCGCTGGATCGGAGCATCAAAATGGTGATGATGAGCGACTTGCACCTCGGCTACCACAACCG
>CACZBX010000052.1 GCA_902779535.1 uncultured Bacteroidales bacterium | reverse complement strand
ATTTTCTACACGCTTTTTTGCTAAAGGCCGGAGCTTAATTAACAACATTTGTCCCTGTGGATTGTTTGCTCGTCCCTGTGGATTTGCAATCCACAGGGGGGATTAATTGCGGGTCTGTGACCCGCGCGGATTATAAATCCGCAAATTATTACCTCGGGGATTGCAAATCCCCGAGGACAAACAGTGCAAAGTAATCCTCGAGGACAAAGCAAATTAAAACCTCGGGGATTACAAATCCCCGAGGCAAAAGGACATTGTTACAAATCCCCGAGGACAACCCCGCGCGGATGAAATATCCGCAAATCGGGGAGGGGGGCTTATAATCGTATGTATCTTATTTCTTCATGACAATCGACTTATATGCCGGATTGTTCCAAAGATTGACTAATGCACGGAACTGTGCGTAGTCGCTTGTAGGTATGACTTCCTGATTCAAGCTGATTGAACGATTTACCTTTACCACGTTACCTTCTTGAGTAAGTTGTAACTTCACTTCACCTACTTTATTACCGATAGTTTGTAGGTAAGGTTTGGTGCTAAGTTTAGCACCTTCAGGCAGGGTGATTGCATATTCACAAGTCTCATTCAGCAAGTTCGGAATTTCGAGTGCTTGCTTACGTTCTGTATTTAATGTGCGAATCATCCACGTGTCGAATCCTTCTTGTGGGGTTGGTAAAGCATATACAAGGTAGTTTGCTTGTTCTGTCAGTCCTGCTTTGTCGGTATTCAGATTCTTCTCAGCCTTGAACGAGACTACCTCAGGAGCAGCCTTCACTTTCATCTCGTTGCCGTTACTCCAGATACTACTCTTATAGCAGAGCTTTGCCAGATTACCTTCTGAACCATTTACCGGAGAGGTCAGTTTGTCATCGGTCTTGATAAATACATTCTGAACGTTCAATATGCTTGGAGGAACATTCTCGGGGAAGGTAAGAACGACTTCTGCAGGAATCTTGGCTGCCTTGCAGAGGCTCAGCATCAGAGCGGCTTTCTCCATATTTGTGCCATAAGCAGAGTTGGCAACCTCCTGTGCAGGACGAACCTGGTTGGCGTATGCAAGAGGAACCTGACTGTTGCCGACTTCCGTAGTAACATACTTCGTGATGCAACAGATTTTCGGGTTACCTTTATAATTATTGACGCTACTTCCCGCAGCCTTGTTAATCAGTTCTGTAATAGCTTTCACGCGTGCTTCGTTGCTTTGCTGGGTTGATGCAAAGAAGAAAGGCGAAACAGTACTTGCTACATTGGTCTCAGGCAGACGGGCAGGGATGTTCTTGAAGTTCCAGGTATAGGTGTTACCTGATTTCTGTGGCTCGACACCCGGCTTGATGGTCTGCTCGTAAGTAAGCGGCTGACTGCTGGTAATAGTAATCTGATAATCCTTAATCGGACTCATCTCGTTCATCACCTTATATACATCTTGTGAGGCAAGGAATCCTGGTTTTGACGTAATGGTATAGTCGAGATAAACAGTGCATCCTAACTCCAATCCGGTATGAGTCACGACCATTTCGGTAAGGTTGTTGTAAGCAGGAGCATCCACCGCAAAACTAGGAAGAGATGGATTGAATGCATTGTTTGGGGCTTTAATGATGGTGCCATCCTTTTGTTTGGTATAGCACTCATTAATTTTCAGAGTCTGATATGCCGGGTTGTACACGATGAAAGTTTCACCATACAAATTATTAAACGACATGTGTGTGTTCAGTTGAATCTCTTTCTGATAACGGTACTCAGCACTTCCGTCGCTGTTTATCGTATAAGATTCCACAATCTTGTTATAGACTGCTTCGTATGCCTGTCCTTGGGATGTTAAGGAAACCGACAAGCCTATGATGAGTAAAAAGATATATTTCTTCATGATTCACTTATTTTTCGAAAACCAACATATTATCTGAGATAGCCTTGCTGGCCAAAACAGCTGAGCGGAATCCACTCCAGTCTTCTGCTTCATATACACGTTTCTTCAGCGTGAGTTTTTGGTTGATTGAAACCTTATTGCCTCGTTGGTCGATAGAACTGGAGAAGTCGGCCGCATCACTCTGCATGGAGTCACTTTCCGGTGCCTGTACCATCTTATATCCAGAAGGCAATGTCAACGTTTCGTTCATCTCAAGCAGACGGGAGCATGAGTCTTTGAAGCCATACTCACGCTCTTCGGGAGTCGTATTCACTCGCATGTATGATTTGACGCTGCTGTAAAGCTGACCGCTGATCGGTTTCATCAGTAACGAACCTTCTGTGGTTGTCAGTGCATAGTTTGGGATGACGAACTTCATGGTGATCTTGATAGGAGCTGCTTGGTAGTCCTTCGGATCTTTGCCGTAGTTTACGCTTATCAGCTTTGCTTCCGGAGAAACTCGGAGTAATTCGTTCTCCATGGCGTTCTTCCATTGAGTCATATAACCGCTGGTGAAAGCACGGCGTACCGGAGAATCCGATTGACCTTCAGCCTGAACAGTAAACTCACCAGTTAAAGTACCTTTCGCGTCAACGTTGCTCTTGACATTCAGCTTGAAATAATGGTTCTCAGGTGCGGATACCGGAGTGAGCAATAGGTCGGAACCTTCAGGAATACCTGGAAGGTAGTTCTGCTGTTGCTCGGCGCTCGACCATAGTTCGCGGCTGAATGGTACCCATGTTGGATCGAGTGGCATATATGTACCGTTTGACAATTTCACAACGGTAACGCAATGGTTGAAGTGGTCGGCAGGAATACTCTCAATACGTGATCCGGCCATGGTCATTGCAGGATATGCTTCAAATCCAGCCATGCGCAGGAAGGAAATCAGTAAGGCTGCCTTGTCCTTACAAACGCCACAGCGGTCGGTATAATTCATTTTTGTGTTATGAAGCGTATATCCTTCACCTTTTCCCATAGAGATACCGGAGTAACGCATGTTGTCGGCTACCCAGTGGGTGAGAACAGCAATCTTCTCCATCTCTGTTTTTTTACCCTTGATCAACTCGTCGACTTTCTTCTGTGCTTCAGGAAGAGGTTCAAAGCTACCATAGTCTTCATTTACCTTATTAAACCATAAAGATTTGTCTTTCCACTCAGCAGTCGATGAGAGCATCAGCTTCGGAGCAACGTCGAAGAGGTCGACCATGTTGCTCTCTTGCTTGAAAGGCATTGCATCTGATACGGAGAATGTAAGTATCTGACGGTCAGGAGTCATGCGTGCGGAAGAGTGGCATTGTCCTTGATAAAATTCATATTGAATGTCTTTGCTCTTTGGAGCATCAATCGTATAGACTTTCGAAACGGTAGGATAAGTCACCCAGAACGGAACGATGTCATAGAAGTTGCCTTTCATTGGCGGAATGAAACGGTCGTCCATTTCTATGTTTATACTACCGACACCACCGGCACCATTGAAGTTCGCTCCCAATAGTGCATAGGTGAAACCTTTCTTGTTGATTTCGTAGTCGACGATGTCGCCGGTATCCAGTTTGCCGACTTCAATCATAATTTGTCGGGCACCCCAGTAGATAGCTCTGGCTGGTGCAGCATAGTCGCATGTCTTCTTTACATCGATTTCTTTTTTAGATCCGTCAGCCTTATAGACGGTTACGCGAGTGAATTGCGCAAAGGCAGTCAGAGGGTCATAGTCGTACTTCAGTACGCGGTACGCAAGAGCTCCTTTCGGACTTTGAATCTTTGCTACTTGATGGATGTCGAAGTTTCCCGATCCATTTTCGTCAACGGTAACGCCAATACTGTCGAGTAGAACTACTACATCCTGCTTTTGCCATGCTGGTTGTTTGTTGAGCTGCTTCTGTAAAGCTCCCCAGCTTTGAGCCATCGCCGGCATTATAAATACGGCGAGGACGAGAGAGAAAAATAGCTTCTTCATTTTCAATCTATTAAACATTTTCATAAAATCTGCATTTCACAAAGGTAAATAAAAAGGATGGCAAATCATCAAAATTGTCGAACTTTTTGTTTTAGAAATAGGGGAAAAGGTATGAAAACGTTTGAAAATGGCGTGATTTGTTGTTTTTGTGGAATAGGCGTTAACAAAAGATCCTCCCATCTGTTAGGCAGATGGGAGGATTCGTTATGTGATATGAATTAATGGCAATGGCCACAGCCACAACCATCGTGATGATGATGACCTTCACAATCATCACAACCACAGTCACATCCTTCGTGGCTCATCATATTGATCATTTCCTGCATCTCTTCGGTCGTTGCATCCCGCATCTCAGTGATTTTCCCTTCGAAAGTCAGATCCTTTCCGGCATAGGGGTGATTTAGGTCCACCGTTACTGTCTCTGGTGCCACCTTTGTAATGGTTGCAAAGAACTGATGCCCTTCGTTATCTTGCAACGGTACGATCGCTCCTTCAAAAATATGTTCATGGTCGAATTTACCATCGATATTGAACATGTCTTTGGGTACGGAACGTACGCCCTCCGGCATATACTCACCATATGCCTCGTTTGATGGAATGGTCAGAATAAAGTTATCGCCTTTGGCCAAGTCGATGATTTCTTTTTCAAAACGTTCCAAAGCCATGCCCATGCCAGAGATGAATTGGAATGGTCTCTCAGCGGTAGCTTCTTCTACCAGTGTTTTTTTACCATCTTGCTTTACATAGAGTTTGTATGCAACGGTGATGAACTTGTTTTCCATAAATGTTTTGTATTTGTTATTATGATTTTAATAATCTGTTTGTTTTCTCTTTCTCTTGCCTACAAAGATAATGCAAAAAAATGAAGTTATGACAAATCGTCGTAAAAAGCTATGTTTTTAGCGAATTTGTTTTTGAAAACAATGAAATAATTATACGGATTCAGTTGTGGAAGTAATGGATGTTAAATCGTCGAATTGCGATAAATTGAAAGTATAATCAGTTTGTTTGCGATAAATTATAACTGAAATGAGAAAATTTCTTTTAAAATATTTGTTTGTTCCAATGGAAGCGTTTACCTTTGTGCCGTCAAAACGAAAAGACAATGAGAAATAATAATCTTTATAATTTGGCAGTCTTGCAACTTATTCTAATCGTCGTGGTGATCCTACCGGGATGAGGAGAAAGGCTGTATGGTTATAGGGATATGAATAGTGTTAGATGTCAATAGGGCCTTTCTCCAAGTGGGAAAGGCTTTTTTTTTGAATAACTAATAACCAAAAATATGAAATATCCGTTACGTAGTGCTGTATGCACAGAAGGAAGAAGAATGGCTGGTGCCAGGGCTCTTTGGGTGGCCAATGGTATGAAGCGTGAAATGTTTGGAAAACCTATCATTGCGGTCGTGAACTCATTTACGCAGTTCGTACCCGGTCATACTCACCTTCATGAAATTGGACAAATCGTGAAGCAGGAGATAGAGAGCATGGGCTGTTATGCAGCGGAGTTTAATACCATTGCCATTGACGATGGTATTGCAATGGGGCATGATGGAATGTTATACTCCCTTCCGTCAAGAGATATCATTGCTGACTCGGTAGAATATATGGTCAATGCACATAAGGCAGACGCAATGATCTGCATTTCAAACTGTGATAAGATAACGCCGGGTATGCTGATGGCAGCAATGCGTTTGAATATCCCAACAGTCTTCTGCAGTGGAGGGCCGATGGAGGCTGGACGATATAAGAACGAGAACTATGATTTGGTAATGGCCATGATTAAGGGTGGTGATGCTACGGTAAGTGATGAGGAACTGGCTGAGATAGAGAATATCTCATGTCCGGGCTGTGGTTGTTGCTCAGGTATGTTTACAGCAAACTCCATGAACTCGTTGACCGAAGCGATCGGCCTCGCTCTTCCGGGTAACGGAACAATCTTGGCGACACATGCCAACCGTGTGGAATTGTTCAAAAAGGCTGCCCGTCAAATAGTAATTAATGCGTTGAAGTATTATGAAGAGGGGGACGAAAGTGTATTGCCGAGAAATATTGCGACCAAGGAATCGTTCATGAATGCTATGACGCTGGATATCGCCATGGGTGGAAGTACAAATACGATTCTGCATTTGTTGGCCATTGCTCAGGAAGGTGAAGTGGATTTCCACATGAATGATATTGACAGCTTAAGTCGAAAAGTGCCTTGCTTGTGCAAGTTGGCCCCCAATACACAAAAATACAGTGTACAGGAATGCAATCGTGCCGGCGGTATATTGGGTATCTTAAATGAACTGGCAAAAGGTGACTTATTGGACCTACGGGTTAAACGGGTTGACGGCACAACCTTGGAAGAGGAATTGAAAAAATACGATATTACAGGTGAAACAGTCAGCGAGGAGGCTCAACGTATCTACAGTTCTGCTCCTGCCGGATGTTTCAGTACGAAAATGGGTAGCCAGTCGGCTACGTATAAGACCTTGGATACAGACCGGTCGAATGGTTGCATTCGTGATATCGACCATGCCTATACAAAGGATGGTGGGTTGGCCGTACTCTTCGGTAATATCGCACAGGATGGATGTGTGGTGAAGACAGCTGGTGTGGACCCGTCAATCTGGAAGTTCATCGGACCGGCAAAGGTGTTCGACTCGCAGGAAGAGGCTTGTGATGGCATCTTAGGCGGGAAAGTCGTAGCAGGTGATGTGGTCGTTATCACACATGAAGGACCGAAAGGTGGTCCGGGTATGCAGGAGATGCTTTATCCTACTTCATATATCAAATCTAAACACCTGGGTAAGGAATGTGCCTTGATCACAGATGGACGATTCAGTGGCGGCACATCTGGACTGAGCATTGGTCACATCTCTCCAGAGGCTGCTGCAGGCGGAAACATTGGGAAGATTATAGATGGTGATATCATTGAGATAGATATCCCGAATCGAACAATTAATGTACAGCTCTCAGAAGAAGAGTTAAAGAACCGTCCGATGCGACCTGTGACTCGCCACAGAGTGGTGTCAAAGAGTCTGCAGGCTTATGCGGCATCTGTCAGCTCAGCCGACAAGGGTGGCGTTAGAATTTTACAATGACATTATACAATATACAAATATGACTAAAGAGTTAATAACCGGAGCTGAGACCTTGATCCGCTCATTAGAAGATCAAGGTGTTAAGACAATCTTCGGATATCCGGGTGGTGCAATCATGCCTACTTTTGACGCACTTTTCTTCCATACAGCTACAATAAACCATATATTGGTGCGTCATGAGCAGGCTGCTGCCCATGCGGCAGAAGGATTTGCCCGTTCTTCAGGTAAAGTGGGTGTGTGTTTGGTTACAAGTGGTCCGGGAGCAACAAATACGTTGACAGGTATCGCAGATGCAATGATCGATAGTACGCCAATCGTGGTCATTGCTGGACAGGTAGCTTCCACTTTTTTGGGAACAGATGCTTTTCAGGAAGTCGACCTCGTTGGTGTTACACAGCCAATTACCAAATGGAGTTATCAGATTCGTAAAGCTTCTGATGTACCTTGGGCTGTCGCACGTGCCTTCTATATAGCTCAAAGTGGCCGTCCCGGACCGGTTGTGCTGGATTTCACTAAGAATGCTCAATTTCACTAAGAATGCTCAGACGGAAAAAATGGAATATGAGCCGATAAAGTTGGACTTTATTCGTGCATACGATCCTGATCCTACTCCAGATGAGAATAACATTCAAAAGGCAGCAAGACTGATCAATCAGGCCCAGAAACCATTTCTTTTGGTGGGGCAGGGCGTTGAATTGGGTCATGCCAATGAGGAATTGAGAGCACTCATCGAAAAAGCGGATATCCCCTGTGGATGCACCTTGCTCGGCCTATCTGCCTTGCCTTCCAATCATCCTCTGAACAAAGGTATGTTGGGTATGCATGGCAATCTAGGCCCGAACGTGAAGACAAATGAATGTGATGTACTGATCGCTGTCGGTATGCGTTTCGATGACCGTGTGACAGGCCGATTGGATACTTATGCTAAACAGGCGAAAATCATTCATCTGGATATAGACGAGTCAGAAATAGGTAAGAATGTCAAGGTGGATGTGCCGATCATCGGTGATTGCAAGCAAACCCTTCCGATGCTTACCGAACTGGTAAATTCAGCCTCACATACAGCATGGAACGAAAGTTTCGTACCATATGAGAAGAAAGAATTTGAAACGGTCATTCAAAAGGAAATCTTCCCCAAAGAAGGACCGTTGAATATGGGTGAGGTGGTACATGCGGTGAGTGAAGCGGTTAATCACGATGCCATTCTCGTAACGGATGTCGGACAAAACCAGATGATGTCGGCACGTTACTTCAAGTATTCGCAAAAGCGAAGTATTATTACATCGGGGGGATTGGGTACGATGGGATATGGACTTCCAGCGGCTATTGGATGTACGTTTGCCCGACCTGACCGTACGGTTTGCGTTTTCATGGGCGACGGTGGCTTACAGATGAATATACAGGAGTTTGGTACAATTATGGAGCAACGATCTCCGGTGAAAATGATACTTTTAGATAATCATTTTCTTGGTAATGTACGTCAGTGGCAAGCTATGTTCTTCGGTAGCAGATATTCGTTTACCCCTTTGGTAAACCCTGATTTCGTGCAGATTGCGGATGCATATGGTATTTCTGCCCGGCAGGTGGTGAATCGTGAAGAACTGAAGGATGCAATTGACGAGATGTTGGCATTCAAAGGTCCGTTCCTCTTGCATGCATGCGTAAGGGAAGAAGGAAATGTATTACCGATGACTCCTCCGGGTGGATCGGTTAATGAAATGTTGTTGGAATGCTAAAGAGGAAGGACTATGAATAAAAATTTATATACATTGATTGTTCACTCGGAGAACATCGCCGGATTGCTGAATCAGATTACGGCTGTTTTTACACGTCGACAGATTAATATCGAAAGTCTGAACGTATCGGCTTCGTCTATTGCTGGAATTCATAAGTACACGATCACAGCCTGGACGACTGAAGATGAGATCGAAAAGGTGAACAAGCAGATAGAGAAAAAAATCGATGTGATCAAATCGAACTATTTCACCGATACGGATATCTATCAACGGGAAATAGCCCTGTATAAATTATCGACACCGGTATTTGTGCAGAACCCGGAAGCATCAAAGGTAATTCGTAATCATGATGCACACATCGTAGAAGTAAACCCGACATTCCTTACAGTGGAAAAGACGGGCGCAGACAATGAGATCACAAAACTTTATGAGGAATTGAGCGGAATGGGATGCATGCTTCAGTTCGTTCGGTCGGGCAGAATTGCTATTACGACAAGTTGTTTTGAGCGAGTAAATGAGTATCTTTGCATGCGCGAAGAGAAATATAGAAAACAAAAAGCAAAAGAAAATGAATGTATTGATGAAAGATAAGGTAGGAGCATATCAGTTTGTGGCTGAACCGTTTCATGTCGATTTTAATGGACGACTTACCATGAGTGTGCTGGGTAATCATTTGTTGAACTGTGCCGGTTTCCATGCAGCCGACCGTGGATTCGGTATATCCGAGCTAAACGAGCATCATTATACATGGGTACTGTCGCGATTGGCAATCGAAATGGAGGAGTTCCCTTATAAGGATGAGCCATTCAGTATTCAGACATGGGTAGAGAATGTGTATCGCTTGTTCACTGATCGTAATTTTGCTATTCTGGATAAAGAAGGAAAAGCATTGGGCTACGCTCGTTCGGTATGGGCTATGATCGATATGGAGAGTAGAAAACCTGTTGACTTAGTGGCTATGCACAACGGTCAGATTGCAGAATATGTTTGTGATAAGGAATGTCCTATTGAAAAGCCGAGCCGCATCAAGGTGACTTCCAAAGAACCGGTAGCAACATACGTCACGAAGTACAGCGATATCGATATCAACGGGCATGTGAACAGCATCAAATATATAGAGCACATCTTAGATTTGTTCCCTATCGAAACATTCAAGCAAAAGAAGGTAAGGCGATTTGAAATGGCTTACGTGGCTGAGAGTTACTATGGTGACCTGTTAAGTTTCTATTTGGATACAGCCGATGAAAAGGAATATCATGTAGAAGTAAAAAAGAACGATGGGGAAGTCGTAGTACGTAGTAAAGTCGTATTTGATAAATAATAAAAGCAGAAAACAATACAAATATAATATTAACGTAGGACGACCTTGGTCGTCCGTAAAAACGAAAGAAAATGGCACAAATGAATTTTGGCGGTGTAATGGAAAACATCGTAACACGCGAGGAATTCCCATTGGAAAAGGCGCGTGAGGTTTTGAAAAATGAAACAATTGCTGTCCTTGGTTATGGTATTCAGGGTCCTGGCCAGGCTTGTAACCTTCGGGATAATGGTTTTAATGTGATTGTTGGTCAACGCGAAGGAAAAACTTATGACAAGGCTGTGGCCGATGGTTGGAAACCAGGTGAAACACTCTTTTCGATCGAAGAGGCTGTAGAACGGGGTACGATTATCTGTATGTTACTTTCCGATGCAGGCCAGATGCAGGTTTGGCCTTTGATCAAGGATAAGATTAAGGCACCAAAGACTTTGTATTTCTCTCACGGATTCGCTATCAACTGGAACGACCGTACCGGTGTTGTACCTCCAAAGGATATTGACGTGATCATGGTAGCGCCTAAAGGTTCAGGTACTTCTTTGCGTACCATGTTCATGGAGGGACGTGGCATTAACTCCTCTTACGCTATCTATCAGGACGCAACAGGAAAGGCTAAAGAAAAAACGCTGGCTCTTGGCGTAGGTGTTGGCTCTGGCTACCTTTTTGAGACAACATTCAAGCGTGAGGCTGTATCCGACCTGACGGGTGAACGTGGCTCTTTGATGGGGGCAATCCAAGGCTTGTTGCTGGCTCAATATGAGACACTGCGCGAACATGGTCATACTCCTTCTGAGGCTTTCAATGAGACGGTTGAAGAAT
>CACZBX010000051.1 GCA_902779535.1 uncultured Bacteroidales bacterium | reverse complement strand
AGACAGAATCACTCGTTAAACGAGATGTGGACGTAGGGAGGAGCATCGAATGGATAAAAGGTATTCTATCGTTTGAGAATGCATCATTGGTAGAAATCGTAAGGCGATTGGAACGGAGGTTTAATATAAAGATAAGTATTGAGAGCAAGCGATTGAAGGAATTACGTTTTACCGGATGTTTCAGTAACACTCAAACAGTATCGGATATCCTAAAGGAATTAGATATCGAAAAACAATTTATTTGGGAGAAGAAATATGGTAGAATCATTATTAGAGAAAGGAGGTGACAAGCAGATAAGAAAACTCATACAACAACAAATTAGACGATATTATATGTATAAAATCTTAAATTGAAATTATGAAATATATATTGAAACAAACTTTGATTTTTATTCTATTCATGGTCATGGGCATATCCGCCATGGAAGCCCAGGAAGACAGAACTATAACTATTGAGCAAAACAATGTAACTCTGAAAGAAGCATTGAATGCAATCGAGCAGCAAGGCGTTTATTCTTTTTTAATACGCAATAACGATGTGGACCTTAACTCACGTGTATCAATCAATATGAGAAAGGCTTCGATTCATCAAGTAATGCAACACTTATTAAAAGGAAAAGAGATTAGTTTCACGGTTGAAGGAAGGAGAGTGATGATCTATGCACCGACAAAACAAGGAGTGAAGCAGACATTCCGTGCTGTGGGGGTGGTCAAAGATGAACAAGGCGAACCTATCATCGGTGCAAATATCTTGGAAAAGGGAACAACGAATGGAACGGTCACGGATATGGAAGGAAGATTCTCCCTCTTCTTGAATGTCCCGAATACAGAACTGGAAGTGTCCTATATCGGCTATGTACCCCAATCTGTTTGGGCAATCGGGGAGAAACCGTTGATCATCATCATGAAAGAAGACTTAGCC
Organism: uncultured Bacteroidales bacterium; assembly: GCA_902779535.1. Taxonomy (GTDB): domain Bacteria; phylum Bacteroidota; class Bacteroidia; order Bacteroidales; family Bacteroidaceae; genus Phocaeicola. The sequence goes on along the minus strand of CACZBX010000051.1, from coordinate 6,961 downwards.
AAACTGGAAGAAGTTGTCGTCATCGGATATGGTACGCAGAAGAAATCGGATGTGTCGGGCTCTGTTGTCACCGTAGCAGGTGAAAAAATAAATAAACTACCGACAGCCAGTGCAGATGCTGCCTTACAAGGCATGGCTCCTGGTTTATCGGTCAATTTCGGAAGCGGTGCACCTGGCACATCCGCAACTCTCCAGGTACGAGGAGTGACAACTTGGGGAACCAGCAATGAACCGCTGGTGGTGATTGATGGAGTTCCGGGCGATGTCTCCTTTCTTAATCCGGAAGATATAAAATCAATGTCTGTCTTGAAAGATGCGGCTACAGCTGCTATCTATGGTGCGAGAGCAGCAGCAGGCGTCATCTTGGTCGAAACATATCGTGGATCGGCGAAGCAAGAACCGAAGATTCAGTTCTCATCATATGTAGGAATGGACGATCTGCCCAAGCGAATGGCACTTTGTAACTCGGCAGAATTCATTCAGGTACGGAAGATGGCCCTGACCAATGCAGGTTATGTCCCTGCCGAATGGCCACGCTATATTCAGGCTTTTGAAACTGACCCCACCCGCTTTGCCGATACCGACTGGCAGAATGAATACTACCGAAGGGGAATCAACCAGAAGTATAATGTGGGTTATACGGCGGGAAACGAGAAAATGAACCTGTCACTCTCTGCTTTTTACTCGCAAAAGGACGGAATCGTTATCGGAACAGATGAAACGAAATATGGGTTCAGGTTGAACTCGGATATGATTCGGGGAAAATTCAAAATCGGTGAGTCATTGAGCTATAACCAATGGGAGGCAACACCCGAATATAATACAGGATTTCCGGGAATGTTCCAAGTTATGAACATCGAGCCGTTGGTCTTCGTTTATGATGAACATAATAATGGTGGCTATGGAGGAGCCGTGCCAGGAATGGACATGTCGGATGCGGCCAATCCGGTGGCCTTCAACAAGCTTGTCAGACAGAAAAATAGCAGTGACTACCTATCTGCTTCCGGATATATACAGTTTGAGCCAATTACCAATCTGGTCTTTAAATTCAATGCAAGTCGAAGCATATATTGGGGAAGATCTACTACGTTTGTTCCTACATACGAAGTAGGTATCCTCAAGTTAAACACCCAGGCCTCGATGTCGGAGAGCAGATCAAAGAATATTCAGGACCTGTTTGAACTGACGGCCAACTACGAGAAGACATTCAAGGAGGCTCATCATATCCAGGCACTGTTGGGAGCTTCGCAAGAAGAGCACAAGAGTGAGTCGGTATATGCAGCGGGAAAGAAATTCGAGAACAACGATATGGATTTGTTGGAACATGCACAGACTGACTACTCGGCTAGTGGAGACTATGTCCGTAGTGGATTGAGATCCCTCTTTGGGCGTATAAGTTACAATTATAAATATCGTTATCTGGTGATGGCGTCGGCCCGTTATGACGGATCTTCTCGTTTTGCCAAAGGAAATAAATGGGGATTCTTTCCATCGGTATCTGTGGGATGGAACGTGGCCAATGAGCCATTCTGGGAGAAATGGAAAGAAAATGTCTCAACGCTGAAATTGCGTTTGAGCTATGGTGGATTAGGAAATCAGTCAATAGGTGTGTATAAATATATTCCACGATTGTCATCGGATACGCGTCAACTGAACTATCCGTTTGATGGAAAACAGATCTCTTTAGGCTATGGTATCACTAGTTTGGCCTCGGAGAATATCAAATGGGAAACGACCATATATAAGAACATAGGTGTTGATGTTGGTTTATGGAATAATAAGTTGGAACTTTCTTTCGAAGCATATATCAAGGATACGCGCGATATGCTATCAACAAAGAACATCAGTTTGTGTACGGGCTTTGGCGCCTTGACAGTCAATGATGGAAAGTTACGGACTAAAGGATTCGAAGCACAAGCCATCTATCATGGAAGTGCCGGAAACTTGAGGTACAATATAGACATGAACGTCTCTCATTTCAAGAGTGTGCTGAAGCACATGGCCGATCCAAATTATATGTATGAATATGGTCCGGCAAGAACGTATGTCGGAGGAGAGATTGGTGAGTTCTGGGTGATCAGAACGGACGGGATCTTTCAGTCAAAGGAGGAAGTTGATGCATGGAATGCACAGCATGGACTGACGGATGAGGCAGGAAACTGGATACCATTACAACCATCGGCCAAGCCGGGTGACTTGCGTTTTATTGATCAGAATGGAGACGGGCTGTTAGATAATAATGACAAGGTGAAGATGGGTAGTGGTAATCCGAAGGCCAATGTCGGATTGAACTTGTCCTTACAGTACAAGCAGTTTGACCTGATTGCCAACTTCTATGGAAGCTTTGGTGCGAAACGATACGATTATACGAAGATGCAGTTGCAACGAATGGATAAGAATTTCAATTATGGTAAAGATGCTTTAAATGCTTGGACACCCGAGAATACGAATACCCATATACCGCGTGCCGTACAAGGCGACCCTAATGGCAATAATCGAATTTCTGACAGATATGTTGAACATGGCGACTATGTCCGCCTGAACAATCTACAATTGGGTTACAATTTGCCTTCGAAGGTGTGCAAGCATTTAGGCATTTCCAACTTGCGTGTGTACATTGGTGGTAGCAGACTGTTCACCATCACCCGTTATGACGGATATGATCCGGCAGTGGGTGCTGATGTCGGTTTAATGGGTGTTGATGAAGCGATCTATCCGCTAAGCCGTACATACATGGCAGGTTTAAACTTTGTTTTTTAATGAATTAAAGAAGAATACTATGAAATGGAATAAGATAATAATTTCGTTGTGGCTGATAGGAGCATCTTTATCAGCATGTTCAGACTCTTTCTTAGACGAAGATCACAATCCGAACAGTCTTTCTCCACAGACTTTCTGGAAAGATCAGTCGGATATTTTGAAGGGACTGACTGGAACGTATGGTTACTTGAGGTCATTTGCCGGATGGGCAGCCTCCTATGAGCGGTACTTTGTCATCGACAATTACCGTAGTGATGAGATGGTTTTCCGTCCGGATGTGTCGGAATGGGATAATATCGCTTCTTTTGTGAACGAATCGACCAATGCGACGACGGTTACCGAATGGACCTATTTATATAAAGGTATTAATCAGGCCAATCAATGTATCGATAATATTCCTTTAGTGCCCGGGGACTCGCAGGAATTGGACCAGATAAAGCGGTCGGCTGTTGCTGAGGCCCGTTTTCTCCGGGCATACTTTTATTATCGATTGTATTTGAACTATGGCGAGAAGATACCCATCTACACGAAGGAATTGGAGCAGACCGATGAGGAGTTCTATCCTGATCAGGCACAACCGGGTGAGTTGGTGAAGCTGATTGAGTCGGAGTTGTTGGCTGTTCAGGAAGATTTGCCGGAGGATTATCCGGCCGAGTTCAAAGGACGGGCCACGAAGTATGCGGCCGCAGCTATCTTAGGGCGGTTTTATATGTTCCGTCATGAAATGAGTAAGGCTGAGGCCCAACTCAGTAAGTTGATCGGGCATTTTGAATTGGTTGACAACTATGAAGACAACTTCGACGGTCTTCATAAGAACAATGCTGAATCGGTATTTGAAATACAATACAGTGGTGATCGGAGTGGAGGACGGAGAGCATACAACAACATTGCAGAGCATCTGCTTTCGAGTAATGCCGGAGGATACGAGGAGTCTTATCCGTCATCGTGGCTGTTCAATGTGCTGAAGAACGACAAGACCGTGGACGGTAAGTATAGTCAACGACTGTACGGAACGATCTTGTTCGATGATCCATTAACCACGGCTTGGTACATCAAGGAAGGGGAGCACTTCTCGGACTATGATTCGCCCGATAAGATTTATTGGAAGAAGTTCTCTTCATGGGATCCTTCCCTGAGTTCGGAGTATTGGATCAGTGCGTTTAACATTCCGATTGTGCGGTATGCGGATGTGTTGCTCCTGTATGCGGAGTGTCTCAACGACCGTGGAAATTCGGCTGAGGCAGTTCAGTACATCAATCAGGTACGTCGGCGAGCCAATGTGCCGGAATTGTCGGAGACGATGAGCAAGGATGAGGTTCTGAAGCATCTGCAGGATGTGGAACGTCCGTGTGAGTTGGCATTTGAGGGATGTCGATGGTACGACCTTCTGCGATGGGGAATCGTGAAGCAAGCATTGACAGATCATGGGAAGCGGTTCGCCGAGAATTTTATCGAGACGAAGCACACGCTGTTCCCGATACCGCATGATGAGTTCTTGATGAATCCGGATTGGGAACAGAACCCAAATTTCAGCAAATAACTCATTGTATTAATTACTTCTTGATGTGAATATTGCCGAACAATAATTTAATAGTTTACTTCGAGAGAGAGAATAAGGCAATATTCTTCATGTTTTTCATTGTGAGCGAAGAGCCAGGCAATTACGCCTGGCTCTTTTCTCGAGGAATAAAAATGCTATTATTGTATAACAGCAATTATAGCAACATCATGTGCTACTATTATCGAATTATTGTGGAACAAGGATATTCCTCAAAGGGCGGATGCCTTAGTTTTTGAGGATTGTTCCATCGGTGGTCACGTGGACATGGATATCGGCTGAGCCACCCTTTTCGATATCTACATCGTAATAGTTCTGGCTGGGCGTCTCAATCCAGTCGGCATCATCAATCACATAACCTTCGTAAGCCTTTTGGACTGCATCTACCACCACTTGTGGAAGGTCTGTCTTCAGGATATCTACTTCTGTCCGTACCCAATCTCCATTTGTACTAAACCACGCATCGGCATCCTTGCCGTTCAGCCGGAATTCAGCCTTGTAACTATTCACATCCTTCTCCCATTGAGCGCTGATGCCCGGGTACTTTTCATTAAAACTGTTGAGAACTTGAGCCGGAATATCACTGACAGAGATATCATTGTCGTCACAGCTCCCCATAAACAAGCACAGCAGGCTGAGAGCCATCATGGATAATAATTTTTTCATCTTCATCATATTTTTAGTTGTTCATCAATATTTATTTCTTAAACAAAGGTAAAATAAAATGTATTCATAGGGGTTATTGTCTTATTACAAAATAATTACATTTTGCGAGGACTTGCTCAGGCTGTATTCAGCACATACTTTCGAATATCTGCCAAGGGAAAACGAAATAAGTTGGTTGCGAGTGAGAAAAAATGGGGGGACGACATTGCTTGTGCGAAATAATAATTAACTTTACGTCGTTCTCCAAATTTGATTACCATGAAGAAGATACTTATCCTGGCCTTGGTCGGATTCAATTTGATGAGCGCCAACCCAGTCTTTGGAGCGGCGGATGAAGTTCCGTTCGGGCAAGAAAGCTGTATGTCATCCATAAAAGACCGTTCGTTCCTGAATATCCATTACGGAAAGAAGCGGGCCGAGTTGAAAGATGTAGACGATCCGACGCAGGATCGGTTGCTGGACATCTACCTTCCTCAGTCGAAGCGGCCAGCCAAGGGCTACCCGGTATTGGTGTTTATCCACGGGGGCGGATTCACGGGTGGCAGCAAGGAATTGAACCGTAACATCGAGATGATCTTTGACGGTGTGCTACGGAAGGGTTATGCTGTAGTGACCATCAACTACTACCTCATGCTGAAAGGCAAGAAGATGAGCCCTACCGATCTCGAGGAGCAAGAGCAGGCTCGCCAGGCCGGACGGTTCGGAGCGAAGTATGACCTGGCCATCGACGAAGCGTCGAAAGATGCTGTCATGGCATTGAGATGGGTTTATAAGCATGCGAAGGAATATGGCCTCGACCGTTCGTTCATTGCGATCAGCGGTGGCTCGGCCGGTGCGATGACCGCCCTTCACACCACCTTCGTGAAGTCGCCGAAGAAGCCACGCATCCGTGCAGTCGTCAATTGTTGGGGCGGCATGAGCGATGTCTCAAAGATAAAGGATGCGACAATCCCGACGTTCACCATTCACGGCGACAAGGATGACCTGGTAAACCTCCAGTTCGGAAGGAGATTGCAGAAGCGTCTGGAGGAAATCGGGAGCAGCAGCTCGAAGATCCATATCCTGGAAGGACGCGGCCATGCGCAGTACCAATATGTCGGTGAGCACATGATGGATGAGATTACCGACTTCCTTGATACCGTCCGAGCATCCACTTCAAGATAACGGGCCTCCAACAAATTTCCTATTTTCATAAATCAATCATTTGTAAACTCCTAAATAATCGAACCCATGAAAAAAACATTATTCGCCGTCGTTGCCCTCCTCTTCATCGGTGCAGGCACGATGCTGGCTCAGCGTAGCGTGACCACCATCAACGAGGCTTGGCAATTCCAGAAAGCAGATGGCTCGGACAAAGCCATCGTGGACATCCCTCATTGCTGGAATGCGCAGGACATCACCGATGATGCCCGCGGCTATTACAGAGGGAAAGGTATCTATTCGAAGAACATCACGTTGAGTGACATCGAAGGGAACAGTTTTTATCTGCACTTTGAAGGTGCGAACCAAACAGCCGAGCTGAAGGTCAACGGCAAGGTCGTCGGCAGCCATATCGGCGGTTATACTCAGTTCACCTTCGATATCACCCCTTACATTCAAGAGGGGACAAACGCCCTCGAAGTGACGGTGGACAACAGTCATAACGAAGACATCCCGCCGCTGAGCGCCGACTTCACGTTCATGGGCGGTATCTATCGTGACATCGAACTCATCAAAACGGGGAAGGTCCACCTCAGCAATACGCATTATGCAACGAACGGCGTTTACATCACCACGCCGGAAGTCAGCAAGGACAAGGCTGTGCTGATGATCACTTCACATATCACCAATGAATTGACGGGGAAGAACCGATACATCCTCAGTCATGAAATCATCGATCCGAGCGGGAAGACCGTCAAGACCGTCAAGGAGCCTGTGAAAGTCAGCGGCATGGAGGACGACCTCGTCTGCACCTCCACGCTGGTGCTGGAGCAACCC
>CACZBX010000050.1 GCA_902779535.1 uncultured Bacteroidales bacterium | reverse complement strand
AGAAATAATAACATTTTTATCTGATTTCTTGATCGAACATCATGATAATGCGGTTTTCGTGCTAAAGGGGTACGCAGGAACGGGTAAGACATCATTGGTGGGAGCCCTGGTAAAAGCCTTGGATGCCATGCAACGGAAGTGTGTCTTGTTGGCTCCGACGGGGCGTGCGGCCAAGGTGTTCTCACATTATGCCGGCCATCAGGCTTTTACCATTCATAAGAAAATATATAGACAAAAGAGTTTCTCGAACGAGATGTCCAATTTTTCTTTGGATAATAACCTAAACAAACATACGCTGTTTATTGTTGATGAGGCTTCAATGATTGCTAACAGCGGTTTGTCGGGATCGGTCTTTGGTACGGGAAGATTACTTGACGACCTTATCCGATATGTGTATTCAGGACAGGGATGCAGACTTTTGTTAGTCGGTGATACCGCTCAACTTCCGCCAGTCGGTGAGGAGGAGAGCCCAGCTCTGTCAGTCGATGTGCTGAAAGGTTACGGCTTGGATGTGTTCTCCGCTCAGTTGACGCAGGTGGTTCGGCAAGCTCAGGAGTCGGGCATTCTTTGGAACGCCACCTCGCTTCGACAGTATCTGACGGAAGAAAACTTCTCGGAGTTCCCTGTAATCCAGGTCAAAGGGTTCCCTGACATCCGTTTGGTGTCTGGAGAAGAACTGATTGAAACCATCAACGACTGTTATGATGCAGTCGGACTGGAAGAAACGATGATCGTGACTCGTTCGAATAAGCGCGCAAATATCTATAATAATGGCATTCGCAATGCGATATTGTATCGAACTGAGGAATTGAGTACGGGCGACCTGCTCATGGTAGCGAAAAACAATTACTTTTGGACCGAACAATGCAATGAACTGGACTTTATTGCCAATGGCGACATCGCTGTGGTCAAGCGAATCCGAAAGTCGCAAGAGTTATACGACTTCCATTTCCTCGACGTCACACTCTCGTTCCCCGACTATCAGGACCTGGAACTGGATGTAAAACTTCTTTTAGACACCCTTCATACGGAGGCTCCAGCCTTGCCGAAGGCCGACCAAGACCGGTTGTTTGCCAATGTCTTGGAGGATTATCTGGATATCTCGTCGAAACCGGAACGCATGAAGAGGATGAAGGCCGATCCTTTCTATAATGCCTTGCAAGTAAAGTATGCGTATGCCGTGACTTGCCATAAAGCACAGGGCGGACAGTGGAAGCGCGTCTTCTTGGATCAAGGATATGTCAACGAAGAAATGCTTGGCATCGATTATTTCCGCTGGCTTTATACTGCCTTTACACGGGCATCCGAAACTCTTTACCTGGTGAACTGGCCCGAGGAACAACGAAATTAATCGGTTTATCTTTATAAACTAAGTGTTCTACCTAAGTGGTACACTCGTTCTACTTGGTGGTTTGCCTAATCAATAAAGGGATTGTGTAAATCAATGGGATAATTTCAGTTTTTCACAAAGGTGACAAAGGTTTATCACCCGTGTGAAAAACTCTTATCACCAAGGTGAAAAAGGCTTGTCACCAATGTGACAAGCCTAATTAAACTGTTTATTATAATTAAAGATTTGCTAACTCGAGGACTTTATCGACAGCGGCACTTAATCCTTCGGTGTTCTTACCTCCGGCTGTCGCGAAGTGCGGTTGTCCGCCACCGCCACCTTGAATCAGTTTGGCAGCTTCGCGAACCAGTTGTCCGGCATGCAAGCCACTCTTTACCAAGTCTTCGCTGATCATCACGGTCAGCATCGGGCGGTCGTTCTCAACACTTCCGATAACGATAAAGACATCATTGGTCAGTTCACCCTTTAATTGGAAGGCGATATCTTTCGCAGCTGCTGCAGGAATCGGAAGTAAGGCTTTGATGACATTGACGCCGTTACGTTCCTCTATCTTTGATTTCAGCGTAGTCTTGATGGCTGAAATCTTTTCTTTCATATATTCCTCGACTTGTTTCTTTAAGCCTGCGTTCTCCTCGATGTACTTCGTGATGGTTCCCTCCAAGTCTGGAGCGTTGTTGAACAAGGCTTTCAACGCATTTATCGTATCTTGAACTTCGTCAATCATTTCTTCAACCTTCTCACCGGTGATTGCTTCGATACGGCGTACGCCGGCTGCAACCGAACTCTCGCTGAGGATTCGTACCATGCCAATCTTTCCGGTCGCTGAGACGTGTGTACCACCACAGAACTCGATGGAATCGCCAAACTTCACCACGCGGACCTCGTCACCATACTTCTCACCGAAGAGGGCGATGGCTCCTAACTTCTTGGCTTCGGCAATTGGCAAGTTCCTGAACTCTTCCAGTGGGATGTTTGCACGGATCTTGGCATTGACAATGTGTTCCACCTGTCTCAGTTGTTCGTCGGTTACCTTTTGGAAGTGAGAGAAGTCGAAACGTAAACTGTCGGGAGTTACCAAAGAACCCTTTTGCTCGACGTGTGTTCCCAGAACCTGACGCAGGGCAGCGTCCAGCAGGTGGGTACAAGAGTGGTTGGCTGCACAAGCAGCACGTTTCTTTTCATCAACTTGAGCGGTGAAGGTAGCCTCGGGGTGCGTCGGCAGTTTCTTGGCGATGTGAATCGGCAAGTTGTTCTCTTTCTTGGTGTCGACAATCTCAATGGTTTCGTATTCACTCCTAATAAAACCTTTATCACCTACCTGACCACCACTTTCAGCATAGAAAGGAGTGTCGGTCAGAACAATCTGATACAAGGTTTGTTTCTTCTGTTTGATTTCACGATAGCGGAGGATACGTGTCTCGCAGGAAGTATAGTCATATCCTACGAATGTTGTCTCGCCTTCTTCCAAAGTTATCCAGTCGCCGGTTTCCACGGCAGCGGCGTTACGGGCACGTTCCTTTTGTTTCTGCATCTCACGGTTGAACTCTTCCTCGTTGACGGTCATGTTGTTTTCACGGAGGATCAGTTCTGTCAAATCGAGTGGAAATCCGAAGGTATCGTAGAGCACGAATGCATCGACACCGCTGATGACTTGCTTGCCGTTTGCTTTGGCCTCGCTCATGGTCTTGTCGAGCATCTTGATGCCATTGTCGAGTGTGCGGAGGAAAGAATCTTCTTCTTCCTTGATCACCTTTTCAATCAGTTGTTCCTGTGTCTTCAGCTCAGGATAAGCCTCGCCCATATTGGCAATCAGCACTGGGATGAGTTTATACAGGAACGCTTGTTTCTGTCCGAGGAAGGTATATGCGTAACGTACGGCACGGCGAAGGATACGTCGGATGACATAGCCTGCCTTTGCGTTCCCCGGAAGCTGTCCGTCGGTGATGGAGAAGGCGATGGTGCGGATATGGTCGGCTACTACTCGCATGGCGATGTCTGCTTTGCTGTCGTCACCATATTTCATTCCCGACATATTGCCAATTGCTTGGATAATCGGTTGGAATACATCCGTATCATAGTTTGAATGTTTGCCTTGAAGCATACGAACCAATCGTTCGAATCCCATACCGGTATCGATAACGTGCATGGGGAGTGGCTCGAGCGAACCGTCGGCCTTGCGGTTAAACTGCATGAACACAATGTTCCAGATCTCAATGACTTGAGGATCATCCTTGTTTACCATGAACTGTCCGGGAACTTTCGCCTTTTCTTCAGGTGTACGAGAGTCAACGTGAATCTCTGAGCACGGTCCGCATGGGCCTGTATCACCCATTTCCCAGAAATTATCATGCTTATTACCGTTGATGATATGGTCGACAGGCAGATGCTTGGCCCAGAACGTAGCAGCTTCGTCGTCACGAGGGATGTTCTCTTCCGGCGAACCCTCGAAGACCGTTACGTATAAGTCTTTCGGATCTAAGTGTAGTACGTCAACAAGATACTCCCAAGCAAAGTCGATGGCGCCTTCTTTGAAGTAATCGCCAAAGCTCCAGTTGCCGAGCATCTCGAACATGGTGTGGTGATAGGTGTCATGGCCTACCTCTTCCAAGTCATTATGTTTGCCGCTTACGCGCAAGCATTTCTGTGAATCGGCCACACGGTTATATTTCGCAGGGTGATTACCCAGGATAATATCTTTCCACTGGTTCATTCCTGCATTGGTAAACATCAATGTTGGGTCGTCTTTAACAACCATAGGAGCAGAGGGGACTATTTGATGGCCCTTCGTCCTGAAAAAATCTTTAAACGATTCTCTGATTTCGTTTGCTGTCATCATTTCGTTATACTATGTATATCTATTAATATTCTCAAAAGGATTTTGCAAAGATAATCTGTTTTATTATTTTTGTCGATATAAAATGGACAAAATCTTGAGAAAACGAAGCATTTAACGGCTGATTAAAAAGAATTTCATGCGAAAAGTATACTATATATACAACCCTCAGACTCGTACGTACGATCGGATCTATCCGACCATACGGCAACGTGCGCTAAGCATCTTGCGACGCCTGTTTATCGGTATGGGATTGGGTATCGGCTGCTTCCTGCTTCTGCTCTGGATCATCGGCACCCCGTCGGAAAAAGAACTGCGCATCGAAAACTCGAAACTGCTGGCGCAGTACAATGTCCTCTCACATCGGTTGGACGAGTCGTTGGAGGTGATGCAGGATATTCAGCAACGCGATGATAACCTGTATCGCGTGATGCTGATGGCTGAACCGGTGTCGGAAGCCGTACGGAAAGCCGACTATGGTGGTACGAACCGATACGAGCAGTTGAAAGAGATGGCCAATGCCGACCTTGTGGTGAATACAACGAAGAAGATGGATATGCTTGACCGACAGCTGTATATCCAGTCGAAATCGTTTGACGAGATTATTGAACTGAGCAAGGACCATGAGGATATGCTTCATCACATCCCGGCTATTCAACCGGTATCGAACAAAGACTTGAAGATGACAGCCTCGGGGTACGGTACTCGTATCGATCCCATCTATCAAACGACGAAGTTTCATGCAGGTATGGACTTCTCGGCCAATATCGGGACACCCGTTTATGCGACAGGTGATGGCCGTGTGACGGAGGCTGGCTGGCAAAGTGGCTATGGGAATCTGATTGTTGTTGACCATGGTTATGGTTATGTAACGTGGTATGCGCACTTAAGTAAGATTGATGTGCGTGCGGGACAAAAAGTAATCCGTGGACAAGTGATAGGAAAGGTTGGCAATACCGGCAAAAGTACTGGCCCACATTTGCATTATGAAGTGCATCTGAAAGGAACAGTGGTCAATCCGGTTAACTATTATTTCATGGATTTGAACGTAGAAGATTATGACAAGATGGTTCAGATTGCTGAGAACCAAGGAAAGGTATTTGATTAAGGAGGAAACGATATGGCATTGAAACTCAATAAGGATTTAAAAATGTACTATTCGATAAGTGAGGTGGCCGAGATGTTTGATGTGAACGAGTCGTTGCTGCGTTATTGGGAGAAAGAGTTCCCGACAATGATCTCACCGAAGAAAGGTGGCGGCAAAGTGCGTCAGTACAATAAAGAGGATATCGCAAATATCCGGGTGGTCTATCATCTGGTAAAGGAGTGTGGCCTGACTTTGGATGGCGCAAAGAAGAGATTGAAGGTGAGCAAGGAGAAGACTGTCAACCAGGCGGAAGTCATCGACCGCTTGATTAGTGTCAAAGAAGAGTTGGAATCTATACGCAAAGAGTTGGATTATCTGACTTAATCACTACTATTTGGGAACAGCATCGAACTGGTCGATGCGTGTGACGGTCTTGATCTCGGAGATCTTCTTTAAACTATTCTGTATCTCTTTTACGTCGTTGACATTGTGTACGAACATCTCGATGCGTCCTTCAAAGATACCATCGTTTGTTCCGATGGTCAGCCGATGGATGTTCACGTTCAACTGCCCTGAAATGATTTGTGTAACACGATTCAGGATGCCGATATTATCAATACCTTTAATATATAGATAGACAGGGAAGTAGATCGACTTACCAGGCTCCCACTTTACAGCCAACAGCCGATTGCCGAAACCACTCTTTAACTTGGCGGCCACGGGGCATTGGCGCTTGTGTACAACGATACGGTTCTGTTCATCAATGAATCCCAACACATCGTCACCCGGAATTGGCTTGCAGCAGTCTGCAATAATGTAGTTACGGGTTACTTCGTCCTCAGTCAACGTAATAACTTTCTTATTATCAATCTTCTGATCCGAACTGGTCTTCTTGGTTTCTTCCTCTTCCTTCTCTTTGTTTTGTTTGTTGCTGGAGATGAAGGGTATATATTTCTTCCAACCTCCCGACGATTTCTCTTTTAATGCATTCTTGTCGTTATCGCCCAGCGTGATATCACCCTTGCCGATGGCGAAATATAGTTCCTCCGGGGTGGCTAACTTGTGTAGCTCGCATAGTTTTTTGATATGATTGGCGGTCCAATCGAAGGATGAGTTCTTCAGAAACTCTCGTAACATGTCTTCACCTTCCTGCTGGAGCCCTCTTTGCTCTCTTCGCAAGATGGCTAAGATTTTCGATTTGGCTTTGGCTGTCGTCGCATAGTTGATCCACGATGGCTGAACATGCTGTGAGTTGGAAGTTAGAATCTCTACTTGGTCGCCACTCTTCAACTTATAGCTCATCGGAACGAGTTTGTGGTTCACCTTTGCCCCAATACAATGACTGCCGAGGAAGGTATGGATGTAAAAAGCAAAGTCAAGTGCCGTACAGTTCTGCGGCATTGTCTTAATCTCTCCCTTCGGCGTGAAGACAAAGATCTCGGAGGCGAAAAGATTCAACTTGATGGTGTCAAGGAAGTCCATGGCATCAGGTTGCGGGTCGTCAAGAATCTCCTTGATGGTACGTAGCCATTTGTCCAATTCACCCTGATCCTCAGTAAAATCACTTTCCTTATATTTCCAATGTGCGGCAAATCCTTGTTCGGCCACATCGTTCATTCGTTCACTGCGGATCTGTACTTCAATCCATTGTCCTCTTTTGCTCATCAACGTAACGTGCAAGGCTTGATAGCCATTCGATTTTGGATGGCTGACCCAGTCGCGTAGGCGGTCGGGGTGAGGCTTGTATAACTTGGTGATGTTGACATAGATGTTGAAGCACTCGTTGATTTCCTCTTCAGGAGATTTCGGATCGAAGATAATGCGGACAGCCAGGATGTCGTAAATCTCTTCAAAGGTGACATTCTTTGTCTGCATCTTGTTCCAAATAGAATAAGGAGTCTTTACGCGGGCAATGATACGGTACTTGATACCCATTTTATCGAGTTGCGTGCGGATAGGTGCGGTGAATTCAGCAAAGAGTTTGTCACGTTCTTCCTGCGTTTCTGCAATCTTGTTTTGTATTTCCTCGTATTTCTCCGGATGTTCGTATTTGAAACTGAGGTCTTCCAGCTCGGTTTTTATCTTGTTTAACCCGAGGCGATTGGCCAGCGGAGCATAGATGTAGAGTGTTTCGCCTGCGATTTTATATTGTTTGCTCGGCAGCATGGAGCCCAACGTGCGCATATTATGCAAGCGGTCGGCCATCTTAATCAGGATGACGCGGATATCATCGCTCATCGTAAGGAGCAACTTCTTGAAATTTTCGGTTTGGGCAGAAGCGCGGTCGCCAAAGATACCACCTGAAATCTTAGTCAATCCGTCAACAATCTGAGCAATCTTTGGCCCGAATAGGTTTTCAATGTCCTCCACCGTATAGTCGGTGTCTTCAACTACATCGTGTAACAAGGCTGAACAGATGGATGTAGAACCCAAGCCAATCTCTGAACACACAATCATGGCGACTGCTATCGGGTGCATGATATAAGGTTCACCCGACCGACGTCGAACACCCTTGTGTGCCTGCTTGGCAAAGTTGAAAGCCTTGGTGATAATCTCCACTTTCTTCCGATGCTTGCTCGCTAGATATGCGTCAAGCAAATCTTGGAAAGCTTGGTTTATCATCTTGTCTTCCTGTTGTTCTTTTGTCTTAGGTTCTTCGTTCATTGTTCTTTTCAGGTTGTATGGGTACAAAAATATAGAAAATTACAATATCTGATAGTGAGAAATCAATGTTTTTATCTGACTCGTATGGATTTACCTGCAATGATATTGTTTCCTCTGATTCCGTTAAGTTGTCTCAACTTGCTCACAGTGGTGCGATTCCTTGCAGCAATTCCTCCCAAGGTATCTCCCTTTCGTATCTTATAATACTTGGCTCCGGAAGATGAAGCACTCCCTCTGTTGGCGTCCCTGCCGGAAGTTCGGGGAGCGGTCTCGCGGATGGCAACGGTCTGTCGTTTATTCAAGTATTTATTAGATTGAAACGCAATGATATGATCTTCTTTTTCGATGAATGTCGTAAGCAGTGAGTCGGGAAGTCTCAAAGCACTTGGCTCACTATTGCCGGGAACGATGTCGCGTCGGTATTGTGGGTTTAAACTGCGGAGTTGTTCAAGGTCAATCTGACAAACCTCGGCTATCTGACTCAAGTGAACATTTTGATGCACCATAATGGTGTCGGAAACCGTGGGGAGCTGAGCATCCATCGGACAGATACCGTGCTCACAATAATAGGTCATG
>CACZBX010000049.1 GCA_902779535.1 uncultured Bacteroidales bacterium | reverse complement strand
AGTAGGCTTCCTGCTCGCTATATATATCTTTGTTATCGAATTGATCGATAAACCTCTCCAGAGTTGGCGTCTCTTGATTCCTGTTTTAATCATCCTTATTGTTAGTGCAATCTGTATCTCGAGAGGCGTTCTTCCACTTTGGCGTAACGCTATTACCAACGAGTCGTATTATGAGCCGATTCTTCAGGCAACGAACTTCTTCTATACATCGTGGGTGTTAGCAGTGGTCCTTCCGTTGCTGGCCCCGTTGTTCATCAGTTTTGAATCGAAGATGAAGGCCATCTTGGTGGTAGTTTGCTCCGTTGTTATGTTAGGTATCGTTTGTGCATTCTCTGTATACTCTGCTGACCGTAATCAACAGAAGATGTATCCGATGATTGCCATGGACCACTATATTAACGAACATGACTGGGAAGGTTTGCTGAATACGCCGTATTGCCAGTCGAGCAACTTTATTCTGATGAATCGTGTGAACCTGGCCCTTTCACATACCGGACGTTTTCTGGACGATTTCTTCAAGTACCCGCAAATCGCACCGTATAGTATTCTGACTGAATTGAAGGAACTTGCACTTGATGTGGAGATTATTACCACATTGAGTGAGATTTTCTGGCAGATGGACAACATTGCTTCGGCCGATGAGAAGGCATTCAACTCGTATGAAGGATTGCGCTATGGTTCGCCGGCCAATTTACAGATGTTGGTGCGTACCAGTCTGGTCTTTGGCCGTTACCAACATGCTGAAAAGTATATTAAGATGTTGGAAAAGACCACGTTCTATAAGAAGTGGGCTACTTCTCAGCGTCGTTTCCTCTATAATGACAAGGCTGTTGAGGCTGATCCGGAATATGGTAGCAAACGTAAAAGTTTACCGGTTGGTACCCGCGAGTTCATTCAGGCTCAAGGACCGTACTACGACTTGCTCGTTACCATTCGTACGAACCCTAAGGCGGTTGCTGCGCGTGACTACGCAATCGGATATTTGCTCTTGGCCAATGATATTCCTCACATTAATGCTTTCATTGAAGAGTTTTATGGCACGGAGGTGATGCCGAAGATGCCGCTTCGCTTGCAAGAGGCTGCTGTCGCTGCCAATGAGACGAACCTCAACTGGTGTCGTGAACATGGAGTGGAGGAGAGCGTCATTGAGAAATATCAACAATTGCGTAGGGAATTGTTACAGTCACGCCAGACAGGTAACAAAGTGCCGAACGCATTGATACAAAACCGATATACTTATTGGTATTATTTACTAGTGACTTCTCCGAATATGGCAAAGATGCGTGAGGAACTGGCTCGACGCGCTCAAAAACAGAAAGCAGACGAGGCTAGTATGTCAGCACATTAATTGAGAAATGTTATGAGATTCAATATGATGAAAGGGATTTATGTAAAAATCATTGTTTGTAGTCTGCTGCTCGTTTCGTGCGGACGGACTATCAACCCAACCAAACAAGTCGAGAGTATCCCTGATATCTTTCCCGACTATATCGGTGTCACCATTCCTTGTAATATTGCTCCGATGAATTTCCAACTGAACAGGGCGGATAGTTTGGAAACTCAGCTGATTATCTCGGCTGGTACTACGACTTTCCAGATAAAAGGTGACAAGGGTGACTTTGAGATTCCGGTGAAACAATGGAAGAAACTGCTCGATGAACAGAAAGGCAAGGACATTACCTTTACGGTTTGCTATCAAGATGGGAAGGACTGGGTTTCCTATCAGCCTTTTACCATGCATGTGGTTGCAGATCAGATTGATCCTTGGTTGGCTTATCGACTGATTCCTCCCGGCTACGGCATTTGGAATGCGATGGGTATCTACCAACGTTGTCTGGAGAACTTTACTGAGAAGCCGATTATGGAGAACCGATTGACAGAATATAACTGTATGAACTGTCATACTTTCCAAAACGGTAATCCGAATAAGATGGCTTTCCATATTCGTGGTCGTCATGGCGGTTCTGTTTTGATTGAGAACCAGCAGGTTTCAAAGATTGTACCGAAGATGCCTGAAGGTTTGAAAGGAATTGCTTACCCGCATTGGCATCCTACACACGATTATATTACATTTGCTTCCGACCAGGTCGCACAGTCGTTCTATGCCAATCACTATAACCGTATTGAGGTATATGATACACGCTCGGATGTGGTTGTTTATGATACGAAAACAGGAGTAGCTCATACGGCACCGTACATGTCGGATCCAGGTGCTTGGGAAACGTTCCCGGCTTTCTCGGCTGATGGCAAGACGCTTTACTGGAGTGCTGCCGATACAGTGCCGTCTCCTTATCCTATCCATTATAACAATGCTCATTTCAGTGTGTTCAAGACAACGTTCGACCCTGAGACTTGTACGTTTGGTGAGAAGAAGGATACCTTATTATACGCCGGTGATTCGACGAGTTTCGCCTATCCACGTGAGTCACCCGATGGTCGCTGGATGGTATACAATCAGTACGACTATGGTTATTTCCCCATCAATCATCAGGAAGGAGATTTGCATATCATGGATATGAAGACTGGTGAGTCTCGCCCATTGGATGAGGTAAACACGGAACATGCCGAGAGTTATCATACGTGGAGCCGTAACAGTCGTTGGCTGGTTTATTCCAGTCGTCGGATGGATGGGCTCTTTGTCCGTGCCTACTTTGCGTATGTTGACGAGAATGGACATTGTGGTAAGCCTTTCGTCATGCCACAGCGTCGGCCGAAACACTATTACGACAATCAGTTTAACTCATACAACATTCCGGAATTTATTACCGGTGAGGTGAAGGTGAATGCTCATAAGATTGCAAAGACTGTTTGGTAAAGATAAAAGAGATGATAAAGAAGGGATTAGGCTACACGCCTAATCCCTTCTTTTTTTGAATTCTTTGAGAATTCGTTATTGTTCTAATACATCTTTTTCTTTATTAAATCCGCCGTCAAACTTATTATCCTCAATGGTGGAATGGATGACCCGTTGGAAGAAGATACGTCGTTTGTTCCAATGGAAAGCAGGGTACTCCGTATTTTGTTTGATGGTATTATGGCGGAATATCAGTCCGTCAACCGATTTGGCATAGAGGATGGGTTGGTCGAATGTCTCAAAGAGGTTATCTTCGATGACGATTCCGCTATGGAAATATTTCTGTTGATGTTCCAGGTCGGGTATTTCCGGATAGATTGAGATGACCGCATTAGTGAATTGGAACATATTTGTCAGGGAGTTGATAAACTTATTGTTTCGAATCACTACATCGTGGCATGCTCCTGTCTCGTACCAACCATTGCAGTCGCCACACAGTAAGATAGCCGCACCGGACGTATGGTCGAAAAGGTTATCTTCTACAATCGTCTTCTTCGGTGTGCTGAATAAGGCACCGCGTGCACGATTGTTACGTACGGTGTTGTGAGCGAAGTAAACCTCGGGTGTCCATTCCATATTCTCGATTCCGAACGAACCTTCGGGCGTGATAGCTGCATCCAAATCATTCTCGAACGTAATTTTAAAGGAGTGAGCACCATGGTCGGTTGGCGTATCTACAGGTTCGATGGCTGCTATACGGTTATCATCGCCGTAAACCTCCATGGTCTTCGATTGGATAAACTGAACGATATCTCCTTTGCGTCCCCACTCGAAACCGTATGATCCTGGTTGTAGGTTCTCGGCAATAACCGTACGGTCGTCCAATCGTTGTTGGATGCGCAGATACACTCCGTGCACGTTGATGGCATCGTCCATCATTCCTTCGTACAAACCGTTTACACACGAGATAATCCCCTTGCATCCTGAGAAATGGGTCGCATCGGCCTGAGCAGTAAAGTAGCGTGGATCATCATTACCGCGGAGACATACGGAGAAATCGTCCATGTAAATGTTCTCGCATACCTGAGCCAGCACACCCATGCCTTCAGCATAGTGTACGTGGATGTTCTGTAATGTCGTATTCTTATCATGATACATGAACAAAGCCGGGCAAGGGCGGCCAGGGCAGCGCAGAGCAACGACCGTTCCAGACACAAGTCGATTGTTTTTCCATGGAGCTCGGAAGGTACGTTCACCCACTTGCTCGATGTGTTTCGTGCCGACACGGATATCGCTGGTGCGATAAACCAGTCGTTTGGTATCTCCCTCAAAGGCAATGCCATAGGTTGATACATGTTCCCAACCTTCGCCCTTCGATACCAAACTACTGTCGCGCACCTCGTATTGTACCCATGGGGCTACTTCATAGGTTATCAGTCCGTTTATGGTATCGTTCTCAAGAACTTTCACCTGACTGATATGAGGGTTTTCAAAGTCGATGCTGAAATTTTTCAGCGTACAGTTTTCGGCATCGATCAATGAGACAGGAAGCATCCGTCCGTGGAAGATCAGTTCGGAACCTTGGCCGTCGAAGACAATGTTCTTCACATTCTCGAAAGCCAATCCCACAGATTTCGGATTATCTTGGTCATGATTGGAAATATAGTATTCACGGATAGTCGATCCATCTACGTGGAAGTCGTACCGTCCCTTTTCTAAGACGATATGGATGGTATCTTCTTGACAGGCATTTAGGATATCCTGCAATGCCTGTGTGAAAAGAGGAGAAGCATTCTCACCCGTATTCGGTTTTAGCCCATAGTCGGCCATGTTATATGCCTGTTTTGTGCAGGCCGAACAAAGAATAACGATTAGTGAACAGATTAAAAGTTTTGTTTTCATGGTTTTAGCTTTTATTCTTGATAAAGCAAAGATAACGATTTGCTACATATAAAATAATAAACCTCATTATTCTTTTTGTTCTGCTCTCGTTTTTCCGAAACTCTGGCTATGCCGAAGTTACTTTCATTCGGGAATATGAAGAAAATCTTATTTTTCTTCATATTCCTCTCGTTTTTCCGTAACTTTGTTTCCCAAAAACAGAAGATTATTCATGAGTTTGAAAAAATATCAAAAGAACCGAAACGAACAGCCGGATATCCAAGAAAAACAGCCAAAGAACCAACGGCCCTTCGTGAGCAAAGCCATGCGTGAAGAAGCACGTAAGGCGTGCGAAGTAATGGAGAAAGGTGGTAGTATCCTTTATCCGACAGATACAATCTGGGGAATCGGATGCGATGCGACAAACCCTGAAGCGGTAAAGAAGGTGTACGAACTGAAGCAACGTGCCGACAACAAGGCAATGCTCGTCCTTATTGACAACGAGGTGAAATTGAATTTCTACGTAAAGGATGTGCCAGAAGTAGCGTACGACTTGATCGATTATACTACTAAACCGTTGACAATCATCTATGATGGAGCTCGGAACTTGGCTGAGAATTTGATTGCCGAGGACGGCAGCATTGGCATCCGGATTACGAAAGAAGCTTTTTCGAACGAGTTATGTTTTCGTTTCCGTAAAGCCATCGTTTCTACTTCGGCCAATGTGAGTGGCGAACCTTCTCCTGGTTGTTTCGATGATATCTCCGAGGAGATCAAACAAGGAGTTGATTATATTGTAAACTGCAGACAGAAAGAACATAAGAAACCGAGTCCGTCGAGTATTGTCAAAGTTGGTCAGGGTGGTTTGGTTAAGGTAATCAGAGGTTAGGATGGCAAAATTATTACGTGAAGAACGGCCCAGTATGCTTCAACGTTTCATCTTATGGCGAGAGAAGCATGTCAGCGAGAAACAGTTCGTGCTGTTCCTTAGCGTAATCGTAGGTATACTGACAGCTTTTGCTGCCCGTATACTGAAACTGCTCATCGGATGGATTGAGGAATTGCTCACCAAAAACTTCGATTATACGGGTGTGAACTGGCTTTATCTCGTTTATCCAGTCATCGGTATCTTCCTGACGAGCGTATTTATCCGTAGGATTGTAAGGGATGATATCAGTCATGGGGTGACGAAAATCCTCTATGCAATCTCTCGCAATAAGAGCCGTATCAAGAGACACAATACTTGGTCGTCGATGATAGCCAGTGCCATTACCATTGGTTTCGGTGGGTCGGTCGGTGCAGAGTCTCCGATTGTGCTGACAGGATCGGCCATCGGCTCTAATCTTGGCAGTATGTTCAAGTTGGACCATAAGACACTGATGATATTGGTCGGTTGTGGCGCCGCAGGAGCAATCGCAGGAATCTACAAAGCACCGATCGCCGGTCTGGTTTTTGTACTTGAAGTACTGATGATCGACTTGACAATGGCTTCCTTATTGCCTTTGTTGGTGACTTGTGTGACGGCAGCCATCGTTTCGTATTTGTTGATGGGCGACCAGGCGATCTTTACCTTTAGTCAGACCGAACCTTTTCTCCTTCAACGAGTACCGGCCGTTATCCTGCTCGGATTGGTATGCGGATTGGTCTCTGTATATTTCACCAAGGCGATGGACCAATGTGAGAACGTGTTCCGTCGGTTCTCAAATCCCTATGTGAAATTACTTATTGGAGGTGTTACCCTCAGTGTTTTGATCTTTTTCTTCCCTTCACTTTACGGTGAAGGATACGATACGGTAAGCTTATTGATGAGTGGAAATACCGAAGCAGAGTGGGAGATGGTTATGAATAATTCGATTTTCTATGGCTACGAGCACATGCTGCTGGTTTACTTAATCTGTATCGTCTTGTTCAAAGTCTTTGCCTCCAGTGCAACAAACGGGGCCGGAGGCTGTGGCGGACTGTTCGCACCAAGTTTGTTCTTGGGTGCTGTCACAGGTTTTGTCTTTGCCCACTTCAGCAATGGACTAAGTTTTGGTCCGTTCACACCGGAGAAGAATTTTACTTTATATGGAATGGCCGGTATTATGGCAGGAGTGATGCACGCTCCGTTGACCAGCATCTTCTTGATTGCAGAGTTGACAGGCGGCTATTCGCTCTTCTTGCCGTTGATGATTGTATCAGCTGTTTCTTACTTGACCAATCGTGTGTTCCAGCCTCAGAGTATCTATGCCATCCGTCTGGCAAAGAAGGGAGAGTTGCTCACGCATCATAAGGATAAGGCTGTCCTGACCTTAATGAATGTCGATAGTGTAGTGGAAACAGGCTTCCTGAAGGTGACACCTGATATGGATTTGGGCCAAATGGTGCAGGTTATTTCCCGTTCGAAACGAAACCTGTTCCCTGTGGTGGATGTACATAACAAATTGCTCGGTATCGTTGTTATGGATGATATCCGTAATATCATGTTCCGGCAGGAATTGTATCATCGTTTTCGTGTTGAACGTTTTATGATCTCTCCACCAGCCCGTGTGATAATCAGTGATTCGATGGAGACGGTGATGCACAAGTTTGACCAGACCAAGGCCTGGAACTTACCGGTTGTCGATGAGGATGGAGTATATGTTGGCTTTGTATCTAAGTCGGAGGTATTTGATGCCTATAGGCAGGTATTGGTTGATTTTTCAGAAGAATAGACGTCATGGATAAGAAGGATTTACGAATCGTATATATGGGTACGCCCGATTTTGCCGTTGAAAGTCTTCGGCGGTTGGTGGAAGGTGGCTATAATATAGTAGGAGTCATCACAATGCCCGACAAACCGATGGGCCGTCATGGAAGCGTACTACAGGCTAGTCCCGTGAAACAATATGCCGTATCTCAAGGATTTGATGGATGCGGGAGTTAACAGCCTGAAGATAGAAGGACGCATGAAGAGTGTTCACTATGCTGCAAGTGTAACGAAGGCTTATCGTGAAGCGATTGACTCATGCTGGGAAAATCCTGAATCCTATGAGGTAAAACAGGAATGGGCTGATGAACTGAATAAGGTATCCCATAGGGCTTATACCACAGGATTCTTATTCGGAAGGCCCGGGGCTGAAGGTCAGATTTACGGTTCGTCCTCCTATGAGCAGACATCTGATTTTGTCGGCCTTGTATTGTCGTATGATAATGAATCTAAGCGTGCTAAGGTAGAACAAAGAAATCACATGGAGCTTGGAGAGGAAATAGAGGTTTTCCAGCCCAGGGCAAAAGGATTCCGTCAGAGTCTTTCGGATATGCTTGACGAAGAAGGAAATCCCATTTCCGCTGCTCCTCACCCGCAGCAGATTATATACATAAAAATGGAACAGCCGGTTGAACCATATACAATTTTGCGCCGTGATGTGAAGTCTTGATTAGGAGATGGCTATCTTGAAAAAAATATTAGTGCTGCATGGACCTAACCTCAATCTCTTAGGGACTCGTGAACCCCAGATATACGGAAGTACGACATTGAATGATATTGATGTAATGCTCAAGGAGCGTGCGAAGGCCGCAGGTGTTGAGCTTGTTTCTGTTCAGTCAAACTATGAAGGCAAACTGATTGATGAGATACAACAGGCAGGAAAGAACGGCTATGAATTTATTCTTTTGAATGCAGCGGCATTTACTCATTACAGTATTGCTATCCGTGATGCCATTGCAGCTGTGGATGTTCCTGTTATCGAGCTTCACATTTCAAATGTCCATAAACGTGAAGAGTTCCGCCATCATTCCGTTATTTCTCCCGTTGTCATGGGGCAGATTGCGGGCTTCGGTGTCGACAGCTACATTGCTGCTCTGGATATTGCTCTCAGGAAAATGGGGGCGGCAAAATGATTGAAGAACGTCTTGCAGGACTTAGAAGCTTTCTGCGTGAAAACGGTGCGGATGCCGTTCTTATTAACAAAGAGGTAAATCTTCATTATTTCAGCGGATTTCGCGGTGATGATACATTACTCCTTGTTTCTGCGGATAAAGCATTTTTGCTGACTGATTTCAGATATACCGAACAGGCAGCGGAACAGGCAGCGGAATTTGAGATTGTTGAGCAAAAACACGGACTTTGGAAGGAAGCTGCTGCAGTCATAAAAAAAGAAGGCTGGAAGCAGATTGCCTTCGAGGGCAACGCCATTTTGTTCAATAATTATTCGCAGATGGAGAAAGAGCTGAGGGGAGAGGCTTCCTTTGCAATTCCTGTTTCGTTGGACTCTTTGCGTGTGATTAAAGATGAAAATGAAATTGAGTACATACGCAAAGCTGTTTCAATAAGTGATGCTGCATTCGAG
>CACZBX010000048.1 GCA_902779535.1 uncultured Bacteroidales bacterium | reverse complement strand
GGTGACGGTGTGATGACCAATGCCGATAAGATCTTCCAGGGATATACCACTCCGCGTTCTCGCTGGTCATGGAACAATGATGTTACCTTCTTGAAGAACTTTACGTTGTCTGCATCGTTCTATGCTTACTTTGGACAGTATGGTACGTTCAACCGCGCTGCAAACTCTTCAAACTTCCCTGATAGAAGTTCTGAGTACGATCAGCCACGTTGGACTCCTACGAATCCTATTAATGATTATGCTCGTATCGGTTCTAAGAATATCGGTAATAACTACGTGAAGAAGTCGTTCATCCGTATGGATAACCTGGCATTGTCATACAATGTACCAAAAGACTTCTTGAAGAAGGCCGGTATCCAACAAATGCGTCTGTCTTTGAGCGTTCGTAACCCATTCATCTGGTCACCATGCTTCAACTACTGGTATGATCCTGAAGTGGGTGACTACTCTCCTCGTACAGTTAATTTAGGTGTTAACTTCACATTATAATTTTAAAAAGAATAGATATGAAAAATATAATTAAAATAGGTGTATCAATCGTTATTGCTGCCGTCCCTGTTCTTTTTAGTGGATGTAGCGAGAGTTGGTTGGATACGAAAGCCCTTTCTTTCTATACACCTGATAATACATACGTAAATGCAGAAGGATTCTACGCTGCGCTGACAACCTGTGAGCGTAACATGCGTCATGAATTTTTCGGTGATGGTGCTCCGCTCCTGACGGAGATGATTCAAGCGGATATCTGTGTGGAAGGAACTACCGATAAGGCGGGTCCTCAGATGGATATGGACTCTTCTATTTTGCCGGACGCAAACTTGAACAGTGTTGACCGTACGAGAATTGGATGGTACTGGGATGAAGGCTTTAAGGGTATCAAATATGCAAACGTGGTTATTGCACGTATCGACAATGCTACCTATAAGAGCGAGGCTGAACGTAATGCCGTTTTGGGTGCTGCTTACTTCCAAAGAGCTTACCGCTACTATAAGTTGACTCACCAGTTTGGCGATGTTCCTTTCCTGGATTGGGAAATCAACGCTCCGAAGACCGACTTCTATTCCTATGACCGTTGGTCAATCCTGGAACGTGAAGTAAAGAACTTGGAGTTCGCTTACCAGTGGGTACCTGAAAATGTGGATCGTGGTCGTACCAGCAAGGCTGCTTGTGGTGTCCTCCTGATGAAATACTACATGTGCTTGGGTCAATTCGAAAAGGCGATTGCTATAGGTCGTGAAATCGTTGCTGCTCACCCATTGATGACCAACCGTTTCACTTCTACACAGGCAAATCATCCAAACTTGATGTTCGACCTCCACAGTGTTGAGGCTAAGTTGGACATGAGCAACACAGAAGGTTTGATGTACGTCGTTGCATATCCTGAAGTAGATGGTTCAGACCGTATTCAGCTTATGCGTAATGCCGTTGCTTTTTGGAACAGTTCGACAGGTTGTAGAACTCCGGATGGTAAGACGGGTACAAACGTAACCGTTGCTGCAGATGAAACAAATCCTTTGATGGATAATAACAAGTTGTATGGTCGTGGTATCGGTCGTTTACGTAATACCAACTATTTCCAATATGATATCTGGACCGAAAAGGAAAAGAATGATATGCGTGGTGTTTACAACCGTGATAGTTGGAAGAATACGTCTGACTTGTTATATAACCACCCATCTTTGAAGAGTTCTGGTAGTGAATGGTATGGTAAGAACATCGTTCGTAACCCGGCTATGTCGGTTGAAGATACCATCCGTTGCTGGTATCAATGGCCTCACTATAAGACATACGTTCCGGATCCAAAGACCACGAACGGTCAGTATTTGGGTGGTGAAACTCCTTGGTATGTTTATCGTTCTGCAGAGGTTTACCTCATGATGGGCGAATGCTACTATTGGTTGAACCAACCTGGTCAGGCTGCTGAAATGTTGAACGTAGTTCGTGCTCGTGCAGGCGCTGATCCTTTGACAGCTGCTGATATCAATATCGGTGAAATCCTGAACGAACGTGCTCGTGAGTTGTACTACGAAGAGAACCGTCACGTCGAAATCGTACGTATTGCCTATACGTTTGCTAAGTTAGGCAGACCTTGCGAAGTCTTCGGTGGCAGAGTTTACAAGTTGGATAATTTCTCTGGTCCTGGTGGCACGGGTTCAAACGTAAAGCAAGAAGGTTATAACTTCTGGTGGGATTGGGTAAACAAGACCAACAACTTCTATAACAAGGGCGTTAAACATAAATGGGCAGAATACAAGATCAGTGTTCACCATGTTTTGTGGCCTGTTCCTGCAGGTGCTATCACTTCTAACACGAATGGACATATCAATCAGAACATCGGTTATCCGGGTGCTGAAACAAATATCGCTCCATTAACTGTACCAGCTGATGGTTATGTACTTAAACCAGATGCAGAACCTGCTCAATAATAGGTATTAATAATATAACGACGAGGATTCACCTTATTGGTGAATCCTCTTTTTTATGTCTACCGAAGTATTTTATTGTTATTGGGAATCTCCGGATTCCCAACGCTCTGACTGCGGATTTTCAATCCGCGCGGGTCGCAGACCCGCAATGATCTTCATGTGGATCCGGAGATCCACATGGATAACTATTTGATATTAAGAAATTACTGATTGTTGTAGTGGATCTGCCTAGTGTTGTTGGGAGCATGCTGGTTTTGTTGTTGGGGATCTCCGGATCCCCAACGCTTTAACTGCGGATTTTTAATCCGCGCGGGTTGCAGACCCGCAATGATCTTCATGTGGATCCGGAGATCCACATGGATAACTATTTGATATTAAGAAATTATTGATTGTTGTAGTGGATCTGCCTAGTGTTGTTGGGAACATGCTGGTTTTGTTGTTGGGGATCTCCGGATCCCCAACGCTTTAACTGCGGATTTTCAATCCGTGCGGGGCGTAGACCCGCAATGAAATTCTTGTAAATTTGGAAATCCACAAGGACAAAGGAAGCATAAAAATATCGGACACACTCAACTCCTAGGCTCTTCTTAGCATACATACAATAAAGGCAAAGCGTTCGTCCTTATTGTTGAAGTCGATTTGTGCATACTTTGTCAACAACGTTCGATAGCATTCTGTACCTACATCCCCTTTCTCACTCAGTTCCTTAGCACAGGGTTCAAACAACGGATTAATTTTGGCTAACTCTTGGAGGTATTTCACAAACTTACCATTGGGGGTGATATGCAACGGTGGATTACTGTCTTCAATATGTGAGCCTATATGATCGTAAAACGCTTTCAGTTGAAAGATTTCCTCGATGAATTCGGTTTTCATAGCCAAGAAAAGTGCGTTTTGCATATTCAACGAAGGGCGTAACACATCCATATCGTTTCCTTCCTGTGCCAAAATCGTGTTTAACTGTAAAAAGGTCTGATAGGCGTGTGATATGTCTTCACCTTTATAATCGGTTTGTACTCGGATAAAACTATCATAGTATTGTATGATCTTGTCAACTTCGGTTATTTCTTCTTCATTAAATAGTTCGCAAAGAACGATTCCATTTCTTTGGCATGAGAAGAATAGAATCAACGATATGATAATGAGATAATTCGTTTTCATCTTTTGTTTTTATTTGTTAGTTCGGGTCGAACTAAATTGTTTTCGATATTCTGTTGGAGTAATTTGTTTGTACCGTTTAAAGATACGGTTGAAATGTGGAATGTTGTTGAATCCACAGCGGAAGCAAATCTGTGAAATACTTTCCGAACTTTCCGTCATCAGCTGGCAGGCATAGCTGATTCGAAGCTCCTGCACATACTCGGTCACCGTTTTACTTGATTTCTCTTTGAAGTAACGGCAGAAGGCCGTATGGTTCATCGGTATCAAGGCGGCTATATCCTTCGTGTGAACCTCTTCAACGAAATGTTGACGGATATAGGTGATGACACGTTCAAACCGATTATCGACAGAACTGTGATAGTTCCAGTTGGCGTCACTACTGATACATTGATATTGCTCGGTGTTAGCCATTGCCTCAAGAATATGCAGAAGACTCGTCAATAGTTTGATACCTTTCTCGAAAGGAGCTTCTTCTATCAGATGACGGATGTGCTGGTTATGGTTGATGTTGAAGTAAATGCCTTGGTTTGCCCTTTCCAGTAACTGCTTAATCTGATAGTAGGCAGGGTACTGATAGATAATGTTAGGTAGAATCTCTCTCTTGAACTGGATGATCACCCCTTTTACTCGGAGTCCTTTGTCATTGCCGTAATATTCGGGTGCCGATTTTGTGAAATGCGGAGTATTTGCTCCAATCAAAAGGATGTCGCCAGGGTAATAGTGAATCTTACTATCATTAACGAACTCTTCGCCATGGCTCTCCTCCACGTAGATAATTTCGAACTCTTGGTGGAAATGCCATGGGAAAGTAAAGTGGTCGTAATCATAGAACCTCGCAATGATCGGAGAGTCCTCGTTGACCGACACCTGTTCATGCATTAGCTTAACCATACTCACTTCTCTTTTGCCTAATGCAAAAATAGGATAATTGCCTGCAAAAAACAAACTATATTCGATGAAATAATATGTTATCTTTGTTTTTTAGAAAAATAGTATTTCTTTTAAAATATAATACCATGAAAAATTTATCTAGAAGAGACTTCCTAAAGGTTTCAATGGCCTCTGGCCTTGGATTGATTGGCGTGCCGACTATCGTGCCTGCCTCTGTATTGGGAAAGAATGCTCCGTCCAATCGAATCAATATTGGTATCATTGGTACAGGACGTATTGCCCGCGACCACGACATGCCGGGTGTATGGAAATATGATGATGCGCGCATCGTTGCGGTATGTGATTTGGACGCACATCGTGTAGCGGATGCAAAGAGTTACGTAGAAAACTATTATACGAAGAAATATGGTACTCCTTATAATAGTGTGAAGACTTATGAACATTACGAGGAGTTGTTGGCGAATAAGGATATAGATGCAGTTGTCATCTGTACTCCCGACCACTGGCATGCAAAACCGGCTATCGATGCTGCACGTGCTGGAAAGGATATCTATCTGGAGAAACCGACTTCCTTGACTGTAGAGGAAGGCCGTAAGGTAAGCAACGCTGTGAACGCCACAGGACGTATCTTCCAGATTGGTACGCAGCAACGTTCTTCTGAACAGTTCCGTGTCGCTTGTGAATTGGTTCGTAACGGTCGTATCGGACAACTGAAGGAAATCGAAGTCCGCTTGCCGGGCGATCCAGCCGGTGGTGACCCAACGCCTATGCCTATCCCTGATGGATTCAACTATGAGAAATGGTTAGGCGAGACTCCTTACGTTCCTTATACTGAAGACCGAGTACATCCGCAGAAAGGCTATGGACGTCCGGGTTGGTTACGTTGTGAACAATTCGGTGCAGGTATGATTACCGGATGGGGGCAACACCACTTTGATATTGCTCACTGGGCAATGGGTACAGAATACTCCGGTCCGATTGAAATCTACGGTGAGGCTAAGTTCGCTGATAAAGGTTTATGGGATGTTCACGGAGAATATGCTACGGAAATGGTTTATGCTAACGGCGTTGTTGTTCGCGGAACAACCGACAGCAAGGAGAAACCGAACGGCTTGCTCTTCACAGGTACTGAAGGATGGATCTTTGTAAGTAGAGGAAACTATCAAGCATCCGCCAATGATCCGAAGACATATGCATCAAGTCCGTTGAAAGCATCCGACCCACGTATTCTTCAATCGAAGATTGGTGAAAACGAAATTCATCTCTACGAAAGTAAAGATCATCACGGCAACTGGTTGCAGTCTATTCGTACACGCCAACTGAACATTTGTCCGGTTGAAATTGCTCACCGCTCATGTTCTGTTTGTCTGTTGCAACACATTGCCATGAAGTTGCACCGTCGTCTGTACTGGGATCCGATTTTGGAACGTTTCAAAAATGACGATGAGGCAAATGCAATGTTAAGTCGTCCTCAACGCCCACCTTATCAATTCTAATAAGAGGCTTATGAGAAGAATACTTTCTATCGTTTTATTTGTCTTATGTTGGATAGAGTTACCACTCTTTGCCGGCAGTTACCGTCTTCAAGTCAATGCGGGTGCTTATGAACGGCAAGACTGTGTAGTCGGTGCAGATGTTTCTTCTATTCCGCTGAAAGAGGGAACAACGTTCCAACTTTTTGAGCTCAGAGAAAAGAAAAAACTCCCTGTTGCCTCTCAGTTGGTAGTCGAAAACGGTCGTGCGGTCTTATACTTTGCTTTGAAAGGAATAACCGAGGCCAACGAAGTACGTAGCTATCTGTTGAAGACCAAGAAGTTAAAAAAACAGATCGGTGCAGTCATGGAAGTGGAGGATGACTCCAACTCGTTGATCCTTAAGAAGGGTGGTCAACCGATTCTGGCTTATAAGTATACGGTTACGATGCCACCTGCTGGGGTTGACCCTGTCTTCCAGCGCAGCGGATACATTCATCCTGCATATACGCCGTCGGGATTTGTCTTGACAACCATCCAACCGAAGGACCACCGCCACCATTACGGTATATGGAATCCATGGACAAAGTTGGAATATGATGGTACCATCTATGACTTGTGGAACCTGGGTGACCGCAAAGGAACGGTACGGGCCGATGGGATCGAGAAGACATTCCAGGGTGCGGTGATGTCGGGCTTTGATGCCAAATTGAACCATATCATCTTTACTCCAAATGGTGAAAAGAAGATTATGGATGAGATGTGGAAGGTAAAAGCATGGCATGTAGGTGAAGGTTTCCTTTGGGACTTTGAATCCGACCTGATGCCATCAACCAACTTACCTGTGTTGTTGAAGGAATATCGTTATGCCGGCTTCGGTTACCGTGCCAACGAGGTTTGGACGAACAAGAACTGTATCATGATGACCTCAGAAGGAAAGTCGCGTCAACAGATTGACGGCTCGCGGGCTCGTTGGATCTACATTACCGGTACTTCACCTTCCGGTCATTCCGGTTTGTTGTTCTTGGGTGCTCCCGACAACTATAACTCACCCGAGCCACTTCGCATCTGGGATGAGAATGCGAACGGACG
This sequence comes from uncultured Bacteroidales bacterium, assembly GCA_902779535.1. GTDB lineage: Bacteria > Bacteroidota > Bacteroidia > Bacteroidales > Bacteroidaceae > Phocaeicola. The sequence goes on along the minus strand of CACZBX010000048.1, from coordinate 3,028 downwards.
GAGAGGTGATGCGTTCATCAACTTTGCTCCGACTAAGAATATGGATTGGAATTTGGAAAGTGGAAAACAGTATAAGTTGCGCTATCGTCTCTATGCCTATGATGGTGAGATGTCACCCGAGCGGGCCAACGAACTGTGGAATGATTTCGCTTATCCTCCAACAGTAGAATTAATCTTAAAATAATGTATCATGAAAAATCGTTTCTTTTTATTTAGTATAGCAATAGTAGCTTTTTTATGTAGTTTCAGTCGGGTGGATGCCCAGCCACAGCAAGTTTCTGCTGAGAAAATTGGGAATCGGATCGATGTGACCGTTGCTGGCAGTTTCTTCACCAGTTATCGTTTCTATGAAGATGAGAAATATCCGTTCTTCTTTCCTGTGAACGCTCCTGTTTCAGGTGGTAGCGCTACCTCCATGCGTAATGGATTGTATCCTCACCACACTTCTTTGTTCTTTGGTTGTGACCGCGTAAATGGTGGTAACTATTGGCAGGAGGGTTTGGACCGTGGTCGAATTATCTCCATTGGCGCTCGTATCTTGGAAGCAAAAGGTGAACGCGTGATAATTGAAGACGAGTGTATCTGGAAACGTCCGGATGCTGAGGCTCCTATCAAAGATAAACGGTTGATCACCATCTCTTCTCCATCAAAATCGCTTTATCAATTGGATTTTGAAATTGAAATGGAAATGTTGATGGATGTAACAATCCTGAAGACCAACCATTCTCTCTTCAGTGCTCGCATCGCCGAGGATTTGACCGTGAAACAAGGCGGCGTGATGGTTAATAGTGAAGGACAGGTTGGTGAGAAAGCTACATTCGGTGTTCGCGCCAAGTGGTTGACGTTCTACGGGAAGCGCAAAACAGGTTACGAAGGTATCGTGATCATGCAACATCCTTCTTGCAAGTGGTTCCCTGCACCTTGGTTCACCCGTGATTATGGCTTTATGTCACCGACTCCGATGTACTGGCCGGAGAACGATCAGCAGGCTGATTTGAAGAAAGGCGAGAAGATTCATCTGAAGTATCGCGTATTGGTTTACGGTGGAACGCCGGAAGAAGCAAACCTGAATGCTTTGTACGAAAAGTTTGCGAAGGAATAAACATAATTGAGCATTTATCTGTACTTTTGCAGAAAAATTATGGATGTTATGATGAAAAAATTATTGCTTTTGACTCTCCCTTTGATGATGATTGCATGTGCCCAGAAGACTCAGCAACAGGAAGAACCTCAATCATTCACCGGTGCTGCAGGCGAGGTAAAACTGATTACCTTAGACCCTGGTCATTTCCATGCCGCTCTGGTTCAGAAAACTTCTTACCCTCAGATCAGTGAGGATGTATACGTTTATTCTCCGGGTGGAGAAGACTTGAAGGAACATCTGGCAAAGGTGGAAGCCTATAACCAACGTGCCGAGAATCCTACTCACTGGAACGAAGTTATCTACACCGGTGAAGACTTTATGGAGAAGATGATTGCCGAGAAGAAAGGTAATGTCATGGTAACTGCCGGTAATAATCGTCTGAAAACTGACTATATCAAACAGACTCTGGAAGCGGGCATCAATGTGTTGGCCGACAAGCCAATGGTGATTACTCCGGATAAGTTTGACGAACTGAAAGAATGCTTCGACATTGCTGCCGAGAAGGGCATCTTGTTGTACGATATTATGACGGAACGCCATGAGATTACTACTATCCTTCAACGTGAGCTCTCTCGTATCGCCGATGTTTACGGCACACAGGAGAGTGGGACACCGGAAAATCCGGGTGTAGTTATGGAAAGTGTACATAATTTCTACAAGGTCGTTTCAGGTAAGGCATTGACTCGTCCGGCTTGGTTCTATGATATCAAACAGCAGGGCGAAGGTTTGGTGGATGTATCTACTCACTTGGTTGACTTGGTGCAGTGGGAATGTTTCCCGGATGTTGTCCTGGACTATACGAAGGATATCCGGATGAACTCGGCACGTCGTTGGCCGACTGTCCTGACGAAAGAGCAGTTCAAGGCTTCCACAGGCTTGGATGAGTTCCCTGAATTCTTGCAGCCAGATGTGAAGGATGGAAAGTTGAATGTTTACCAGAATGGTGAAATCAACTATTGTCTGAAAGGCGTCAATGCGAAGTTGACAATCCTATGGGACTTTGAAGCTCCTACTGGTGGCGACTCTCATTACTCAAACCTCCGTGGTACAAAGGCTGAATTAACAATCAAGCAGGGTAAGGAAGAGAACTTCCGTCCGGAATTGTATATCTTCCCGACAAAGGAGACTGCAAAGAATCTGAAAGCTTATGGTGAGGCGCTTGCTAAAAACTTTACAGAACTTGAAAAGAAGTATCCAAATATCGATCTGGAGAAGACAAAGGATGGTAAAGGTTGGCACGTAATCATTCCTGACTTCTACCGCAATGGTCATGAGGCTCACTTCGGACAGGTTACTGAAAATTTCTTGAAGTATCTGGTTGACGGTAAACTGCCGGAATGGGAAGTTCCTAACATGATTGCGAAGTACTATGTGACAACGCAAGCCTTGAAAATGGCTTTGGAGAAATAAGTAATATTGCGAAACGCTAATAGGATACAGGCAGGAGATAAGTGTCATAGTTCTCTTGCCTGTATTGTTTTTGTTCCTTTTTTCTTCTTAAGAAAAAAGTCACCGGTTCGCGCAAAAAAGCTAAAAATCAAAGCATGTTTCCCTAAACGAGCCAAACGCCCTCGCTTCGCTCACTTGACGAGGCTCGTTCTTAACGGGAAACATCTTCAATTTTCGAATCTTCCATTCCTTGGAAATTTAGATTAAAAATACAAATAAGCGCAATACAATATATTCTTTTCATAATTTTATATACTAAAAGTTTAACAATTATTTGCAAATAATGAATAAGTTTAGCATAATTTTAAAATATTTCACGTTATTAGAACAAACACAGATAGATAAACTTTCCCAATTGCAAAGTATATATGAAGAAATTAATAAAAAAATAAATTTAATTTCAAGAAGAGATATAAAAAACATTTATGAGCATCA
>CACZBX010000047.1 GCA_902779535.1 uncultured Bacteroidales bacterium | reverse complement strand
CAAAATGAGATGCTGCCAGGACTTGACCGGGAATGGCGCTATAACAGCGAATCAGACTTTATGTATAATCGCGGACAGAATATCTCAGCGACTTGGAAACATCAGTTCAATGAGAACATCAAGTTAATGGATAAACTTTCCTATTCGTATGATGATATTGATTATTTTGGTACGGAAGAACTGGATTATCTGACGAGCAAAGAGCCTATCTATCCGTATTATTATGAATCGGCAGGAAAGCGGACTTATATCAGCTTGGATTCTTTGTATTATGGTTACCCATTGCGCTTCTCGCATATCGCCAAGACCTTGAACAACCAGTTGGAACTGACGGGGAAGTTCAATACGGGTAGTGTCAAGCACAATTATTTGGCTGGTTACTCCTTTGTATATTTGGATCGTACCTCCTATAGCGGTTATCTATTCGGTAGTCGTGGAGACGATGTTGTTGGTCCTGGCTTGACTGGACATGGAACTACTTATAATCCTCACAGCATCGGTTGGATGGATACAAAGTTCAGTAAGGCTACACCGCAGTACACCCGTATGCACGGATTCTATTTCCATGATTTAATGGAGTTCAGCGAGCAATGGAAATTGATGATCGCAGGACGTTACGACTTATATAACTACAAGCGTGCTTCCGGTATCGATGTAATCAATGGTGGTCGTTCACATGTGGATGTGCAAGAAGACCAGTATTCAAAACTGACAACGGGTGCCTTCACGTTTAGGGTTGGTAGCGTTTATCTGCCAACAGAGCAACTCTCGTTATTTGCGTCGGTAGGAACTTACTTCAAGCCTATTCGTACTTTCTATAGCGACAATGTCATCTATGTGGACAAGAACGGTAATATCTTTACCCCAACGAAGGGTGAAGAGGTCTTCAAACCGGAGAAAGGTATGCAGATCGAAGTGGGCGCACGCTATGAGCTGACAGAGAAACTGAAGGCTGATTTCAGTGTCTTCTACATTAATAAATATAATATGACTCGTTCGCTGGCATACAAAGGTGATGTGATTGGTGGAGAGACGTTGGATAAGAATGTGACGGGCCAGGTTGGTCGTATGGATTCACGTGGCTTTGATGTCGAACTGACCTATACGCCGATTCCGGGTATGACTTTGATGACCGGTTACGCATTTACAAATGCTAAGGTTCGTGAGATGGCAAAGAATAAATGGATGTCTTCTGATGCAACCAAGGGAAAACAATACCCTCGTATCCCGAAGAATACGTTCTTTGTTTTGGGTGATTATACGGTTGTTAAAGGTGTGCTGAAAGGATTTGGAGTGAACTTTGACGTGGATTTCCAGGATAAGGTCTATCGGAACAATGCCAACAGCTCATATTTCGACGCTTATTGGTTAGCTAATCTGGGTATAAGTTATAAACTACATAATGGCATTCGTCTAGGACTCAACGTCAAGAATCTCTTCGACAAAGAATACTTCAACCAGTCATTAGGTAATCAGATGGTTCCTAGTCAGCCTCGCAATTATATGGCTTCTTTACAATATTCTTTCTAATATGTTTCGAAAGCTTATTTATACAGTGCACAGAATACTGGGAACCCTTCTCAGTATTCTGTTCCTTATGTGGTTTTTATCGGGGATTGTGATGATATATCATCGATTTCCTTCAGCTTCGCGGGACGAAAAAATGGGAAAGTTAGAAGCCCTGCCTGATTCCTTACCTTCAATTGCTGAGATCTTAAACCGTTCACAAGGAAAGGATTCGGTAAAGAACCTTAGTCTGTATACCTATTTGGGACAAACCTATGTTGAAGCTCGGACAAAACAAAAGACGGAGAAGTTCTTGGTCGACAGCTTGGACAAACTTCCTGAAATAAATGGCGATTATATACATCGAGTAGCTGCTCTATGGTGTGATGCACCGGTTTCCCACATTGATACGTTGAATAGATTGGAGCAATGGATTCCTTTTGGTCGGTTGAAAAAGGGTTTTCCTATTTATAAATTCTACTTTAAAGATACAGATCAAACACAACTTTACGTTTCTTCCGTGACCGGCGAAGTTTTACAATGCACCATTCTCAGTGAACGTTTCTGGGGATGGTTGGGCCCGATACCTCATTGGGTATATTTCACTTGGTTAAGACAAGATGTTGATTTATGGTCGGATGTCATTGTTTGGATTTCAATCTTCGGTATCATTATGTTATTTGCAGGATTCTGTCTTTCCATTCATACATATCGTATGTCGATCAAAAACGGGAAAGGGCTTACGTCTCCGTACAAGAAGAAATGGTATCGATGGCATCATATCTTTGGAACGGCATTTGGCATCTTTTTGTTGACATGGATCGTTAGTGGCATGTACTCGTTGGCGGATATCCCAGAATGGTTGGGTAAGACTCATCAGGAGTATCCGGCACGGAACGTCTTAAACAATGGGACACTTCCCTTAAGCAGTTACCGACTGGATTACCGGAAGTTGGTTGCCGAGTATCCAGGTGAGGTGACTCAAATCAGTTGGGATAGTTTCTACGATTATCCTATCTATCAGGTGCTGCTGAAAGAGAAGGGACTCGTTTATGTGGATGCTTCTTCTGATCAGGTGGTACCATTCAAACTGTCTGAACAACAGGTCCGAGAGGCTATTTCATCCATTCATTCAGGAGAGCCGATAATAGTAACCGAACTGACGGAATATGATCACTACTACATCGATATTAAAGGTAATCTGACTTTACCAGTATGGAAAGTTTCAATAGGGAATAAAGATAATACTTGTTACTACATCAACCCACAAAACGGGTCTTATCGGAGTGTGAACAATCATAGTCGATGGCAGTTCCAGTTATATCAAGGCTTTCATAGTTTGCGATATAAGATATTCGTGGGGCATCCTGTGATTTGGACAATCGTGATGTGGATTCTGCTGTTAGGTGGTGCGTTCGTTTCTCTTACAGGCGTCGTGTTAGGATGTAAATATCTTATCAGATGTGCCAAGCGTTTAAAAAACAAGAAAGATAATATGGGCTCATAGCACATAGTTATTAAAAAAAACGTTATCTTTGTGCCACTTAAATTTAAATCAATATACGATGTATAGAAATCATACTTGCGGAGAGTTAAGAATTTCCGATGCTGGCAAAGAGGTAACGCTCGCCGGATGGGTACAGCGTACTCGTAAAATGGGAGGAATGACGTTTGTTGACCTTCGCGACCGTTATGGCATCACACAGTTGGTGTTCAATGAGGCCGTAAATGCTGAATTGAATGAACGTGCAAATCGTCTGGGACGAGAATTTGTGATTCAGGTGAAAGGAACTGTCAACGAACGTTCGAATAAGAACAAAAATCTTCCTACCGGTGAGGTGGAAATTGTAGTTTCTGAACTAAATGTCTTGAATGCTTCTCTGACTCCTCCGTTTACGATTGAAGATGACACCGACGGTGGCGACGATCTTCGTATGAAATATCGTTATTTGGATATCCGTCGTGCTGCTGTTCGCAAGAACCTGGAATTGCGCCACCGCATGACGATGGAAGTGCGTCATTATCTCGACCAGCAGGGATTCTTGGAGGTAGAGACCCCGATGCTGATTGGCTCAACACCAGAGGGTGCGCGCGATTTCGTCGTTCCTTCTCGTATGAATCCCGGACAGTTCTACGCGTTGCCGCAGTCTCCTCAGACCCTGAAGCAATTGTTGATGGTTGCCGGGATGGACCGTTACTTCCAGATCGTGAAATGCTTCCGCGATGAGGACTTACGCGCCGACCGTCAGCCTGAATTTACTCAGATCGACTGCGAGATGAGTTTCGTGGAACAGGAGGATATCATCGAGCTCTTCGAAGGGATGGCAAAACATCTGTTTAAGGTGATCCGTGGCGTCGAGTTCAAAGAACCTTTCCAACGGATGACCTGGGCTGATGCCATGAAATACTATGGTAGTGATAAGCCGGACCTTCGTTTTGGCATGAAGTTCATCGAGTTGATGGATGTCCTGAAAGGATACGGCTTTAGTGTATTCGACAATGCGGCTTACATCGGTGGTATCTGTGCCGAAGGTGCTGCAACCTATACGCGCAAGCAACTCGATGCATTGACCGAATACGTGAAGAAACCACAGATCGGTGCGAAGGGTATGGTATATGCACGTGTCGAGGCTGATGGCAATGTGAAGTCGAGTGTGGATAAGTTCTATTCACAGGATGTATTGCAGAAGATGAAAGAGGCGTTCGGTGCAAAGCCGGGTGACTTGATTCTGATTCTGAGCGGTGATGATGTGATGAAGACTCGCAAGCAGTTGTGCGAACTTCGGTTGAAGGTGGCTGAGCAACTGGGCTTGCGTGATAAGAATAAGTTTGCTTGCCTTTGGGTCATCGACTTCCCGATGTTCGAGTGGAGTGAGGAAGAGGGTCGTTTGATGGCTATGCACCATCCGTTCACACATCCGAAAGATGAGGATATCCCATTGCTGGATACGAAGCCGGAGGCTGTTCGTGCCGATGCGTACGACATGGTGATCAACGGTATTGAGGTAGGCGGTGGTTCTATCCGTATCCATGACCAGGAGTTGCAGGCCAAGATGTTCGAGATCCTGGGCTTCACGCCGGAACGTGCTCAGGCTCAGTTTGGTTTCTTGATGAATGCCTTTAAGTTCGGTGCACCACCTCATGGTGGTTTGGCATACGGCTTGGACCGTTGGGTTTCGATCTTCGCCGGTCTGGATAGTATTCGCGACTGTATTGCATTCCCGAAGAACAATAGTGGACGAGATGTGATGTTGGATGCTCCGGCTGCTTTGGATCAGTCTCAGTTGGATGAGTTGCAGTTGGCTCTCGACCTGAAAGAGAAATAATTTTCTGATAGAATATAGAATAATGAATGGGATAGTTCGAATGAACTATCCCATTTTAGTATCTGTAATAAGGATGTAATTTTCGGACGCCAAAAGCCTTATCGTGTCCATTTGCAATGTCCTCGGGGATTTTGTTCTCGGGGATTTGTAATCCCCGAGGTTGTAATTAGCGGATATGCTATCCGCGCGGGTCGCAGACCCGCAGTTATTCCCCTGTGGATTCGGAAATCCACAGGGACAAAGTTATCGTTCCCGTTATCGCAAATTAAGTCCCTTTGTCCTCGGGGATTTGCAATCCCCGAGGTTGTAATTTGCGGATATGCCATCCGTGCGGGTCACAGACCCGCAATCACTCCCCTGTGGATTGCAAATCCCCAGGGACAAAGTGCGTTCTTGCTGTGCTCACAGGATGTATCAACGAATAAATCGACAGGCAGTTATATTTATATCTATGTAGATGGAAACGACAAGATGATGGAGTATTTTTTTGAACATGGGGAAGTTCCAAATAGCAGTAGTGAAAGTGCCTATAATTACTTCGTGAAATTTGGGTAAACTAAGATCCTATATAAATATTGTGGGATAACTTCATCAAGTGATCCCACTTTTTATTCCATATACTCGAAGTGTTGGTAATCTTTGACTGATTTCCAGTCGCCTCCCCAGACGAAGCCCCTTTCCTTGAAGAGCTTGTATGCCAGGTCATGATGATCAATCTTATAGGGGAAAGATTTGGTACGGTCACAATACTTGGCTGCGTTGGAGGGTTGCACGTAGCGTGTCCCGTCGGAACGTACTTTGTAATAAGGATTATAGAACGTGTTGATGTCGACAGCCAGTCCGCGGGCGTGCTTCGACAGTTTCTTACTTCCCGAAACCACTCTGTAGCAGAAGCAAGATGAGTTGTTGGCTCTCATCTGTGTCTCGTCGTCGGCATTGTAAACATCGGGAAGCACCATGCGCTGAATAGGATATTTGGCTTCGTAGAGCTTGCGGAAGATCTCCACCAGACGGTCGGCAATCACTTCATTGCAAATCATCTCGCCGATATGAATCCGATTGTCGTAGTCCCAGTGAAGCGTACGGATGTGGCGTAATTCGTCTCGTCCGATGTGTGGGTTTTCTTTGTATGTTTTTCCTTGCATCCGTTGCCACACATGATCTGGGATGGGAGAGGCTGTGAAGCACTTGTCGATGCCATATGCAATAACTGCCTTTTCTTCGACCACTTCACCTGCACGCCATTCTTCCAGGACCTTTGTGTCGATAGGATGTGGATATTTATCCCCACCGATGCATAGGAGTGTGGTTAAAAACAGAAAACTTGTTCTAATCCAATGGGTATGTAGCATAGAATTCATTGAAAAAGGGACGCATTCCGAGTGCGTCCCTTTGGTTGGTTTCATATTGTTTATTTCGTATAGCAAAGTTGTTCAGCCTGGATAGGAGCCCATTTCTCTGCTTTCGCTTCGCGCATCTGGATCGTACCGTTATCGTATTGAGAAGGCCATCCACCGAAGATATTGCCCAGGAAGACCACCTTGATGCTATGTGCACCAGCAGCCAAGGCAACAGAGCTGTCGTGCTTACTGAAACGTTTCACCTCACCCTCGTTGCTGATCAGCAGCTTACCATCGATCCATACCTGATCATAGTTGGCTGAGAAGAAGTAAACGCCGTCGGCCGGTACATTGAAGTAACCTTCGGCAACTGCTGCATAGAACGGAACATCACGCATACCAGTGGTTACAGGAACCTGATGAGGAATCTCTTCCAACTTCTTTACGGTAACATCTTTCCATTCCTTCAGCGCATCCAAGTCTTTCGGACTGAAGTATTGTCCGTCGGCCACCTTCATCTTCAGACCCGGCTGTGCGTTCTCAACAGCTTGGGCAGGAGCGTATGCTTGCTTTTCGATGGTGATGACACGTACCGGACTGGTCTTTCCTGAAGGAAGGACAGAACAGATCTTCAAGGTGGTGTTCTTTGTGAACTTCAGCGGTTCTGTATATTCCTTTGAGTTGATGTTTGGAGTAGAACCATCCGTTGTGTAAACCACCTTCATCGGGCGGGTTGTCTTGAAAGTCAGGGTTGCCGTATCGGTGAAGGCAACGAAGTTGCATGAACCGTTCGGTTGTTCCGGTTGTGGAATATGATAGTTGATCTTATGTCCATCCATGCGTACATACGCATTGTTCATGCGGCGGTAGAAATCGTTCAGGTCCTTCTTATCGTTAGGTGTCCAGCCCACTTCAGCCACAGCAACCATACGTGGGTAAGTACGGTATTCGCGGATATTGATATCGTAGAAATACTCAGCCCAGCAGTTTCCTTGAACACCGAGGATATACTTCTCTTTGCCGAGTGTAATCAAGGTGTCAGGAGTAGGATTGTAGTTGTATGTTCTGTCCAAGGTGAAATAGCCGCCGATGCCAATCGGTTCAATCTTGCTGTCGCCTTGGAAGTAGTCGAGGTACATACCATTCGAGCTCGGAGTCATGATGACATCATGGTCTTGCATGGCTGCGGCAATACCACCTTGTTCACCACGCCATGACATAACAGTTGCGTTAGGGCTCAAGCCACCCTGCAGGATCTCATCCCATCCGATAATTTTCTTACCATATCCGGCAAGTACATTTTCGAAGTATTGGATGACATAGCTTTGCAGCTTTTCCTCAGCTGAGTGCTCTTTGTCGGCACGTAAGCCTAACTGACGGATCTTGGCCTGACATCTCGGACAGTTCTTCCAGCTGACCTTCGGACATTCGTCACCACCGATGTGGAAATATTTGCCGGGGAAGATCGGAACGACCTCAGCCAAGACATCTTTCAGGAAGTTGAACATATCTTCCTTACCCGGACACATCACAACATCCTCTACACCCCAGATCGAGCGGGTAGTGGTCGGCTCACCCTTACAAGAAAGTTCGGGATAGGCAGCGATGGCACCCAACTCATGTCCCGGTATTTCGATTTCCGGAATGATGGTGATGAAACGTTCGGCAGCATAAGCAACCAGGTCTTTCAATTCTTCCTGTGTATAGAACCCGCCATACTGCGTGCCGTTTCCATCCGTGCGGATCGAACCGATCTCAGTCAGTTTCGGGTATTTCTTTATCTCAATACGCCAGCCCTGGTCCTCGGTGAGGTGCAGGTGAACCGTATTGATCTTGAACATAGCCAATACATCGAAGTTACGCTTCAGGTCCTCGATGGTCATGAAGTGGCGGCATACGTCGATCAGGTTTCCACGGTAACCGAAACGGGGCTCGTCCTTGATGGTTACGCAAGGAGCAGTCCAAGCAATGTTCTTAACCAGTTCGGGACTTTCCACCTCGGCCGGGAGCAACTGAAGTAAAGTCTGCATACCGTAGAACAGTCCGTTGGCTGCCTTCGCCGTTATCTTCACTTGGCCGGGAGCAACGGTCATCTGGTATCCTTCCTCGTTCAGTGACAGGTTGGCATCGAGGGCCAGGGTGATACCATCCTTGCCTTCACCTTCTGCTAAGTTAAAGGTATATCCGGTTGGTACTTGTAACTTCTTGATAAAGAATTCGGCAACCTTCTTCGCCTCTGGAGTAGAAGCATAGAATGTCGCTCCGTTTTTGAGTGTGAAGTTACCTTCTTGTTGTTGAAGCTCGGCCGGCATCGGGATGATGTTGATACCTGCGTTATAGCTTCGTTCTGTGTCGGTCTTGGGACCACAAGATGCAGTCAGTCCGATGATAGCGAACAAACTCATCCATACAAATAATTTTCTCATGAATATAGTATTTAAAATTCTTGTTATTTTCAACAAAAGTACCACAAAATTAGAGTATGGCAAAACTTTTTCCTACTTTTGTCATGCTTAAAGGAATACTTATGCTGATATACAATACCACTTACACCGTAAACATCGAGGATGCACGTAATTTCCTGATCTGGATAAATGAATACTTCATTCCTGAGGTGGAGAAGACCGGGTTGATGTCTCATCCTCGTCTGCTCCAGATACTGAGCCATAAGGAAACCGACAGCGAGTGTTTCTCCTTGCAATGGGAGGTGGCCGATGCGGCTGTGCTGCATCAGTATTATACGAAGCATGGCGTGGCTTTGAATCAGGAGATGCTGAAAGTGTTTAAGAACAAGGTCGTGGGGTTCCCCACATTGATGGAGGTGATCAGATGATTCAGCCTGTCAAAGAGAAGATCATACTTGGCATCGACCCCGGAACGAATATCATGGGTTACGGCGTGCTGAAGATTACCGGTACGAAGCCGGAGGTGATGGCGATGGGAGTCATCGACCTGCGTAAGTTCTCCAATCATTACCTGAAGCTGAACCATATCTTTACCCGTGTTACCGGTATCATCGAGTCTTACTTGCCCGACGAGTTAGCCATTGAAGCTCCTTTCTTTGGGAAGAATGTCCAGTCGATGTTGAAGCTGGGTAGGGCACAGGGCGTGGCGATGGCTGCTGCCTTGCACCGTGATATCCCGATCACGGAGTATGCTCCTTTGAAGATCAAGATGGCCATTACCGGCAACGGACAGGCCAGCAAGGAGCAGGTGGCCGACATGCTCAAGCGGATGCTGCACATTCCTCAAAGTGAGATCGGACCTTTCATGGATGCGACCGATGCCCTTGGAGCAGCCTACTGCCATTACATGCAGATGGGTAAGCCGGTTTCCGACAAGTCGTACCACGGATGGAAAGACTTCATCAGCAAGAACCCCGGCAAGGTGGTCGACCCTCATCAGAAACGGTGACCGAGGTTGAAGAAGAACGTCAGTTTCTCTGCTCGGTTGTTGTAGTTTACCGTCAGTTCAATCGGCCCGAGGAAGGTATCTATTCCATAGGTCAAGCCAACACCCAAGTACGTTTTCTCTTGCAGCAAGTTCTTCAGCTTATGGCTGTTGAGTGCATAGTTTGTCGATAGCGTCACGTAGTGTATCTTGCCCAATCGCTCGCGGAACTTGAGTGCACCTATAAGCAAGGAGTTGTCCATCTCCTGTATCGAGTTGATACCGATGAAAGGCAGTTGATGATCGATCATATATCCTAAGACATCACCCCCCATGGCATTCATCTTCGGATAGGGAACCTGTTTCCCGAACAAGAATCGTCCATAGACTGAGGGCAGGACAGCGAAATTGTTTGATAATGAGAACACCGTTTCCAAGTCGCCCTGGATGGAGGAGATAGGAGTGTGGTCATCCATCTTGGTGAAGTTGTCTGTATAGAGCTCATATTTCAGCTTGGTGTCGAGACCTTTGGTCGGGAAGTACGGCTTGTCTAACGATTCGTAGCGCCACTGTGTGTAATACGTGAAGAAATGCTTGGTTTTCATATCGGTCAGCGTATTCTCCATCGTATAGCCGGGCTGGAAGAGGAAATTCACGTAGTCGTACAACTCCCAGTGTAATCCCAGGTCGAAGCTGAGGTTACGATACGATACGTTGGTGTACGAGAACGTGGCCTGATGATGACGGAATGTCGAGTTATATGCCTTGTCGCCGTTATGGTAGAAGTCGATGTCGTTATACATGAACTTATATCCCAGACTGATGTTTCGCATGGCTGTAGGGGCAAACGAGTAGAGCAGTTCGCCACCGATACGCTTACCCAGTCGGATGGTTGCTGAGACCGTACTCGGTTTTTTCTGGTTGAAGTGGAGCGTACCGTTCAGGAGGAGTGAGGCAATCTCCTTGCTATCAAAGCGTGCCCCCACGCTCAGGCGATTGTCCGACTTCTTTGTCATTGTATAGTTCAGGTCATAGCTGTCATCTTTGCCCTTATGCAGCTTATAGGTTGCACTGGAGTAGTTGAGGTTGGCC
>CACZBX010000046.1 GCA_902779535.1 uncultured Bacteroidales bacterium | reverse complement strand
TACATACGACAACCACATTTCTTACAACATTTTTAAAATAGATGATTTTTAATATGATCAATGAAGATGCATTAGTCGTGTTCAGTGGCGGACAAGATTCCACGACTTGCCTGTTCTGGGCAAAGAAACACTTCCGCAAGGTCTATGCCATCACTTTCATTTATGGGCAGAAGCATGTTCGGGAGGTTGAACTTGCTCGGGCCATCGCACAGAAGGCTGAGGTCGAGATCAACGTATTGAATGTTCCGTTGATCGGTTCATTGGGAAAGAACTCACTGACCGACAGTAAGCTGGAGATGGACAGCGAAAAGCCTGCTGATTCTTATCCAAACACGTTCGTACCGGGAAGAAACCTCTTCTTCCTGAGTATTGCAGCGGTCTATGCTCGCGAAAAAGGCATCCGGCATATCATCACCGGAGTATCACAGACCGATTACAGTGGGTATCCCGATTGTCGCGATGCTTTCATTAAATCACTTAATGTGACACTGAACTTGGCCATGGACAGTCAGTTCATCCTACATACTCCACTCATGTGGCTTGACAAGGCTCAAACATGGGAAATGGCCGACCAACTTGGTGTCTTCGACTTGGTACGTAACGAAACGTTGACCTGCTACAACGGTATTCCCGGGGATGGCTGCGGACATTGTCCGGCTTGTACTCTCCGTCGTCAAGGATTGGAAACTTATCTGAAAACCAAAGAAGAAAAGGAAAAACATCAATAATATGGAAAGAAAAGACGAACTCTCCTTATTAGGAAAGAAAACCGAGTATAAGATGGATTATGCACCCGAGGTGCTGGAGTCCTTCATGAACAAGCATCCTGAAAACGATTACTGGGTGCGCTTCAACTGTCCGGAGTTTACCAGCCTCTGTCCGATCACAGGACAGCCCGATTTTGCCGAGATCCGTATATCATATATCCCCGATCAGCGTATGGTAGAAAGCAAGAGCCTCAAGCTATACCTCTTCAGTTTCCGTAATCATGGCGACTTCCATGAGGATTGCGTAAATATCATCATGAAAGACCTGATTAAACTGATGGAACCAAAGTATATCGAGGTAACAGGTATCTTTACGCCACGAGGAGGAATCTCCATCTATCCGTATTGCAACTACGGACGGCCGGGAACGAAATACGAGCAGATGGCTGAGTTCAGGATGCAGCATCACGACCTGAACGTGTAATGTTATTTATAGACTTTCATCTGACAGTGCTTGCAATCGAATTCTAACTGGAAGCGTTGTCCATCCGTGCTTACTAGATAGTACGGTTCTTTAAAAAGTGAATGTCCTTTCTGATGAACAGGGCACCAGCCCATGCTGAAACGGATGCAATGCTTGCAGAACATGACAGGGACATGCATAGGCTCTTGCCTTTCAAAGGCAGGAGCTATTTTTTTAACCCCATGTCGTTCATAGAACGTATAGGCTTTCCCGTTCATCACATTCCCCAGATAGGTCAGTTCCTCTGTCATGAAAGGAATCGTCGTCTTCGGCATCGTATAATGCTCCTGCGGGTAACTGGATCGACGGGCAATCAATAATTTCTCGATGCCTTTACGTCGAAGTTCGGCGATTTGTGAAGAAGGAATGAACCAATTATCCGAGCACTGGATCTCGATTTTACGCATTTCAAAAGGTGTATTCCCCAGTTTCGACAACTGTTTCCTCAAGTTCTCGTCCTGTAGCGTACGAGCTTGTTCCTTCGCTTGTTCCAGGTTCACACTCACCATCGTACCATCTTCATCCGTGAGGTTAAGCGTAAAGCCCTGCGGATGATCGAGCAACACCATGTCCACTCTTATTTTCCGTTCGGCCGATGGTCTGGCCAACATCTTTTCAAACTCCTGATCATAATTACGGAAAAGTTTGGTACGAACCTTTATCTTCGGCATTTCCTGCGGATAGATCCTGTTCTCCTCCACCTTGTTTACACGAAATCCGTGGAGTGTACCGTCTTCATCGAGGAAGCAAACTCCGTCGCCATTGTTAAAATGCTTCTCTCCGGCAACGGTCATGGAATTTCCTTTGACCTCTTTCACAAAGCCAATCTCCTCACCCATCGACTTGGGAGTATCCATCGAACTGATCGTATCGTGAATACGCTGTTGAGATTGATTTTCTTGTCGGCCAAACAAGAAATAATGTGTGAAACCACGGCTGAAACTCTTATCCAGTTGTGGTTGGAATGAAAGATGAGAGATTCCTGACGAAGCTCTGGTATATTCCGGACGACGGTTAAAGATTTCATCGAGTCGCTGACGATAATAGGCAGTCACGTTCTTCACGTAACCCACATCTTTCAATCGTCCCTCAATTTTCAATGAAGAGATCCCAGCATCCAGCAGATCCTCCAGACAATCACTTTGGTTGAGGTCACGCATCGACAACAGATGTTTCTTCCGTACGATAACCTTTCCTGCCGTATCCACCAAGTCGAATGGTAACCGACAGAACTGAGCACATTCACCACGATTCGCACTGCGTCCAAAGCATGCCTGACTCACGTAACATTGCCCACTGAAACTCACACACAATGCTCCGTGTACAAAGGCCTCCAGCTTGATATCCGGCACCTCTTCATGGATCTGGCGTATCTGTTTCAATGACAATTCCCGTGCTAAGACTGTCTGTTGGAAACCAATCTGATGTTCAAATCGAACCTTTTCGACTGTCCGATTATCCATCTGCGTGCTGGCATGCAACGGTATCGGCGGAAGATCCATCTCCATCAACGCCATATCTTGAACGATCAGGGCATCCACGCCCATACGATAGAGTTCCTCGATCATCTGTTTTGTCTGATCCAGTTCCTCATCTTTCAAGATAGTGTTCACCGTGACATATACCTTTGCATGGAATAAGTGGGCATATTGCACCAAATGGTCGATATCTTCCAGCGAATTACCCGCAGCTGCACGAGCGCCGAACGACGGTCCGCCGATGTAAACAGCATCGGCTCCATGGTCAATAGCAGCCAGTCCGCAGTCAAGGTTCTTAGCCGGTGCCAACAATTCGATACGACGTTGCTTCATCATTCAAGGTTTCAGGTGAACATGTTGAAAGACATAATAGTTCAGCCAGTTAGTAAACAAAAGGCTGGAATGGGCACGCCAACGTACCACAGGTTCATTCTTCGGATCATCATCACGATAGTAATGCATCGGTATCTCGATGGGCAAGCCCTTACCCAAATCTCGCTTATACTCCGTATCCAGTCGGTAAGGCTCGTATTCCGAATGGCCGGTCACATAAAATTCCCTTCCTTCACCCGACATAGCCATATAAACGCCGGAATCTTCACTCTCTGCCAAGAGTGTCAATCCATCAGCCTTCAAGATATCCTCACGCCTTACTTCGGCATGACGGCTGTGAGGAACGAAAAACTCATCATCGAATCCTTGGAAGATTGGCAATCCCTTTATAAGCAGATGATGAGGGAAGACGCCAAACATCTTCTTCGGCAAGAGGTATTTCGGCACATGATAAAAATGATACAATGCAGCCTGTGCCGCCCAACAGATATATAAGGTAGACTTCACATGACCGTGAGCCCAGTCGAAGACCTCAGTAAGTTCATTCCAGTAGTCCACTACACTGAAATCAAGATGTTCCAAGGGAGCCCCTGTCACAATCAGTCCATCGAAATGCTCATCCTTCAACTTGTCGAAAAACTCATAATACGTTTCCATGTGCTCCTTCGGGGCATTCTTCGAGGTGTGCGACCGCAGTTTCATCCACCTGATCTCCACATTCAGCGGAGAGTTGGCAAGCAAACGTATGTAATCGGCCTCTGCCGAAACCTTCATGGGCATCAAGTTCAGGATGGCAATTCGCACTTGGACATCCTTCTGCATGATTTCCGGCAGCACTAGTTTTTCTTTCTCAAGTAACCCCAAAGCAGGGAAATGTTCTGGAATAAGCAATGGCATACTTTCTCAAATTAGTTGTCTGTGCAAAGATAATAAAAAACATCTATTTATAACGAGAACAAGACCAATAACGCAAACGATAGCCTTCATTGCATCCGAAGTCCATCGATTCCATTCAAACAGACCGTTCATCACACAAAAAACTGAGTTTTTTCCCTCAAAAGCTCACAAAATGACATACGTTTATCGTATTTTTGCGAAAAATAATTGAGTTTAAAGATGAAAAAATTAAGTTTTTTATTGAGTGCCTTGGTTCTTTTGGGCATATATGCATGTGCCTCCAAGGTAAAAAAAGAAGAAGTGAAAGAAGAAAAGGCTCCAAAGGCATTGGTAGCCTATTTCTCAGCAACCGGTACGACACAGCATGTTGCTACCATTATTTCACAAATAGTGGGCGGTGAACTCTACGCCATCTGTCCGGAACAGCCTTATACAACGGAGGATCTGGATTGGACGAACAAGGAATCACGCTCTACGATTGAGATGCAGGACCCGACTTCTCGTCCTGCCATGACGGATATGAAGGCCGATTTGAACGATTATGATGTATTATACATCGGTTTCCCAATCTGGTGGGACAAGGCTCCGACAATCATCAATACGTTCATCGAGCACTATGATCTTTCCGGCAAGAAAATCTGTGTATTTGCTACTTCTGGTGGCAGTGAGATTACCAATTCTTTTGCTGAACTGAAAAAAGCCTATCCTTCTCTTCAATGGGTTGATGCCAAACTATTGAACAAAGCAACTGAAGAGGATATAAAAGCTTGGGTGAATAAATAAATGGAATAGAGATATTATTACTTAACAATAAAGTGACCTCGAATCCCTTGAAGGAATTCGAGGTTTTTTCATTTATCTCTCAAAAAAAGGAAAATGTTTATACATAGATGACTGATAAACAATTGATCGGTTTACCAGTACCTGATGGCAGACCAGGCTATCCTTTTCCTTCGTTCATGAAAACAAAGTAAACCGCCATGACCAAACAGAAGAAAGCAGCAAAATGATTCCATTTGAACTCCGTCTTGAAGGCCCACATCGAAAAGAACGTAAAGACTGTCAGCGTGATAACCTCCTGTATCACCTTCAATTGCATCAGGTCGAACGGACCGCCATTGCCCTTAAAACCAATGCGATTGGCTGGTACTTGTAGACAGTACTCAAAAAATGCAATTGCCCAACTGAAAGCGATCACACCTATCAGTGGCAATGCCTGAAACCACGAAAACTGCTCCTGCATCTTCAGATGACCGTACCACGCAATGGTCATAAAGATATTCGAGCAAATCAACAACAAAATAGTTTGGAATCCTTGCGATGTCATATCCGTCTTTTTTAAAACGAGTGCAAAAGTAGAACAAAAGAATGATTTAACGAAGAATTAACAAAATAGAATGATAAAAAGATGGTTTTTTCTAATAAAATGCGTATTTTTGACTATCGTAATGATACGACCGATTAAAGTTAGAAAAATGAAACCATATAGATATATCATATTCCTCCTTGTATTCGTTTGCACGCATGGAATTCAGGCACAAAACTTGAGACAAGCCGAAAAAGATTTCGATGCAGGAAACTTTGAAAAAGCACTTCAAACATTTAAAGTGCTGGTTAAGAAAAGTCCTTCAAATCCTTCATACAATTATTATTACGGTGCGTGCTGCTACGAGACAGGCAACGTCGTTGAGGCCATCCCCTATCTAGAGAAAAGTGCAAAGCGCAATTATATCAACGCCTTCCGTTATCTGGGCAAGGCCTACTACGACCAATACCGTTTCGATGAGGCTGTCGACTGCTACGAACAGCATATATCCCTTGCTGAAGACAAGAAGCGCAACACGGAGGCTGCCGAAGCTGAACTAAGTCAGGTGCACAAGGCTGCTCTCATGTATAAGAGCGTGGAGGATGTAGCCGTTATCGACAGTTTCGTGGTAGCCAAAGAGAATTTCTTGAACGCCTACCGACTGAGCAAGGAAACCGGCAAGCTGACGCAGCAAGACCGTACGATCACTTATGAGACGGAAATGGGCAACCAGCAGATACTAAGCCAGCCCAATGAGGAAGGAACGTATCAACTCTATACGCGTAACAAGCTCATCAACGGATGGAGCGAGCCCGTGGCAGTGAACTCGCTGAACGATTTGGGCAACGTAAACTATCCTTTCCTGATGGGCGACGGCATCACCTTCTATTTTTCATCCGACGGTGATGGCTCACTAGGCGGATACGACATCTTCGTAACACGTTATGACTCGGAGGATAACGCTTTCCTACGGCCTAACAATATAGGTATGCCATTCAACTCGTTCGCAAACGATTATATGTTGGTCATCGACGAACTGAACGAACTGGGATGGTTTGCATCCGACCGCAACCAACCTTCCGACTCGGTCTGCATCTATGTGTTCGTACCTAACAACCAAAAAGTAGTGCTGGATTACGACAGCACTTCGCCACAAGTACTACACAATGCTGCTACCCTCAAATCCATTCAGAGTACATGGAGAGATGCCGATAATGTGCGTGCTGGCAAACAACGTCTCACTGCAATGATGTATCAGAAAGGAAACGAACAGAAGAAAGCCGATTTTCACTTTATTGTGGATGATACAGCCATCTATACGACCCTGAACGATTTCCGCTCGAAAGAAGCCAGAGATACTTTCCAGCAACTCCTCCAGAAAAAAAAGGACTATGATGCATTGAGCAAGGAATTAGAGAAGCAACGGTCAGCATACGTGCAGGGCAATACTGGGAAACGGCAACAACTGGCCGGGAGCATCACCGACTTGGAAGGTCGTACCAAACAGCTCTACGAAGAGATTGATGAGCTAACCGAGAGAATCCGGAACATCGAAATCAGTCAAAAACATTAAATCATAAGATATGGAACTATTCATCCTTTCATTACTCATCGTTGCAGGATTCATCCTCTACATCGTGGAGGTGTTTCTGGTACCGGGCTTCGGTCTCACAGGCATTGCTTCCATCTGCTGCTTGGCCTATGGCAACTACTACTCTTTCGTGCATATCGGACCAACTGCAGGTTTTATTACCCTAGCTATCACACTTTTGGGAGGTATTGCCATCACCGTATGGTTTATGAAATCGAAGACTTTGGAAAAAGTAGCACTGAAGAAGGCCATCGACTATGATACCAACCCGCTACAAGGGCTGAACATCCAACCGGGCGACAAAGGACATGCAATCACACGCCTGGCATTGATTGGAAATGCAGAGATTGACGGCCATATCATCGAGGTTACATCTTTCGATGGATTCATTGATGAAAAAACGCCCGTCTGCGTGGATCATATCACCGACGGCATCATCTATGTCAGAAAACTATAACCGATTATTAATCTTTAAACAAAATAAATATGTTAGACACGTATCTACCCTTTATTCTGTTAGGCGGAGGACTCGTTTTCCTTATCGTGTTCTTCCACTATGTACCGTTCTTCTTGTGGCTCTCCGCAAAGGTATCAGGCGTTCATATATCGCTCATCCAACTCTTTCTCATGCGCATCCGTAACGTACCACCCTATACCATCGTTCCGGCCATGATCGAAGCACACAAGGCTGGGCTGAAATCTATCACACGCGATGAACTGGAGGCTCACTACATGGCAGGAGGACATGTCGAAAAGGTTGTACACGCCCTCGTATCGGCCTCGAAAGCCAACATTGACCTGACATTCCAGATGGCTACCGGTATCGACCTGGCCGGACGTGATGTTTTCCAAGCCGTACAGATGTCGGTAAACCCCAAAGTTATCGACACACCACCCGTATCGGCCGTTGCAAAAGATGGTATCCAGATGATTGCCAAGGCTCGTGTTACCGTACGTGCCAACATCCGTCAACTGGTCGGAGGTGCCGGCGAAGATACTGTTCTGGCACGTGTCGGTGAAGGTATCGTTTCGTCCATCGGTTCGGCAGATAATCATAAGTCAGTGCTCGAAAACCCAGATACGATCTCTAAACTTGTGTTGAGCAAAGGTCTGGATGCCGGTACTGCTTTCGAAATCCTCTCCATCGATATTGCCGACATCGACATTGGTAAGAACATCGGTGCTACCCTACAAATCGATCAGGCAAATGCCGACAAGAACATCGCACAGGCAAAGGCAGAGGAACGCCGTGCCATGGCTGTCGCACTGGAACAAGAGATGAAGGCTAAAGCACAGGAAGCACGCGCCAACGTGATTCAAGCTGAAGCAGAAGTGCCTAAAGCTATGGCTGAGGCTTTCAGAAGCGGGAACCTGGGCATCATGGACTACTATCGCATGAAGAATATCGAAGCGGATACGACTATGCGCCAGAATATTGCACGTCCTGAAGGAAACGTTCGTCCACAGAAATAAACAAAACAACCAAAGGTGTATCAACGCTCGGAATGCCGACGTCGATACACCTTTTTATTTTTAAGATATGAATACTAAAAAAAAATACCCTGAATCGGAACTAATCATCAACGCTGACGGTTCGATCTTCCATCTTCACGTAAAGCCAGAACAACTGGCCGACAAAGTGATTTTGGTAGGCGACCCCGGACGAGTAAAACTTGTTGCGTCACACTTCGACAACATCGAATGCGAAGTGATGAACCGCGAATTTCATACCATCACTGGTACATACAAGGGCAAACGCATCACTGCACAATCAACCGGTATCGGATGCGACAATATTGATATCGTCATGAACGAACTCGATGCCCTTGCCAACATTGATTTCAAGACACGCACAACAAAAGAAAAACTGACTTCCCTCGAGCTAGTACGCATCGGTACGTGCGGTGGTTTACAACCCTATACACCCGTGGGCACCTTCGTGGCCAGTGAAAAATCAATCGGACTGGATGGGTTACTCAACTTCTATGCCGGACGAAACGAGGTGTGCGACCTTGCCTTCGAACAGGCATTTCTCGATTTCATGGAATGGGAAGGCAACGTCTGTGCTGCACACCCTTATGTGATCGATGCCAACAAAGAACTGATAGAACGTATCGCCAAGGACGACATGGTACGTGGCGTCACCATCGCAGCAAACGGCTTCTATGGCCCTCAAGGGCGAGAACTGCGTATCCCCCTTGCCGACCCTCTACAAAATAGGAAAATAGAAAACTTCGAATACAAAGGATACCGCATCACTAATTTCGAGATGGAGAGTTCGGCTCTGGCTGGTCTCGCTCGACTGATGGGACATAAGGCCATGACCGTGTGTATGGTCGTGGCAAACCGCTTGGCTAAAGACGTGAATACAACCTATAAGAACAATATTGAGGAATTAATAAAACTTGTTTTGGAACGAATCTGATATGGAACAAAGCTTTAAGACAAACATTGCCGACAAGGCGGAACGATACCAACAGTTTCTGAAAGATTATGAATTGATGATTTCAGGCGAAACAGAAGAAATCAGCGTCATGGCTAACACCTGTGCTGCCATTCGGGAGGCTTTCAATTACTTTTGGATAGGTTTTTACCTCGTCAAGGGCGAACGACTGATTCTAGGACCTTTCCAAGGCCCTGTTGCCTGCTCCATCATCCGCTTCGGCAAGGGCGTTTGCGGCACAGCATGGGCAAAGAAAGAAACACAGGTTGTACCCGACGTTGACCAATTTCCCGGACACATCGCATGCAGCTCGGATTCACGCTCAGAGATTGTCGTACCTGTCATGGTAAATGACGAAGTGAAAGGCGTGTTGGACATTGATTCCGACCAACTGAACACATTCGACAACATCGACAAACACTATTTGGAGAAACTTGTAGACATCTTAGCAGATACACTCTATAAATAAGACTTATGAATATTAATCAAGACACAATATGTGCCATCGCAACCGCACAGGGAGGAGCTATCGGCATCATTCGCGTCAGCGGTCCTCAAGCTATTGAATATACCGCTGAAATCTTCCACCCTTTCCAAAAGAATATAAATCTCTTGGAACAAAAACCTTATACCCTTACCTTCGGAAAAATCATTAACGACAAGAACGATGAACTCGATGATGTCCTTGTCGCCCTCTACCGTGCCCCCCATTCCTACACTGGTGAAGACAGCACGGAAATCATGTGCCATGGCTCGACGTATATCCTGCAACAAGTCATGCAACTGCTGATACACAAAGGATGTCGCACAGCCATGCCTGGCGAATATACACAACGGGCTTTCCTCAATGGTAAGATGGACCTAAGCCAAGCGGAAGCTGTTGCCGACCTCATTGCTTCTTCTTCAGCAGCCACACACCGTCTCGCCATGAACCAGATGAAAGGTGGTTTCAGTAACGAACTCAAGGAACTGCGCAACAAACTGCTGCATATCACCTCACTATTGGAACTTGAACTCGATTTCAGCGATCATGAAGAACTGGAGTTCGCCGATCGCTCGGAACTGAAACAACTGGCCGACCAAATCGAAAGGGTCATCTCCAAACTCACCAACTCCTTTAACGTAGGAAATGTAATAAAAAACGGCATACCCGTTGCTATCATCGGTGAAACCAATGCCGGGAAATCAACCCTCCTCAATGCTTTGTTGCATCAAGAGAAAGCGATCGTCAGCGATATCCACGGTACCACTCGCGATGTCATCGAAGATACCATCAACATCGATGGGATTACCTTCCGTTTCATCGATACAGCTGGTATCCGACAGACAAACGATACCATCGAAAACATGGGTATCGAACGTACCTACCAACAGATGGAACAGGCCGACATCATCCTTTGGATCATCGACTGCACCGATACGCTGGTACGCCTACATGAGATCCGTAACCAAGTATTGCACCGATGTGAAAATGCCCAACTGGTTTTGCTCTTCAACAAAGCAGATCTTGTAAGTGACAAGGTGAAAGAGATGCTCCTTGAGGATGTATCTGACATCCACTCCAAGAAACTCTTTATTTCAGCCAAACACCATGATAACCTTCCGCAAGTGGAGGAACTTCTCGTCAAACTCGCTGCCCTACCTGAGATTACTCAAAACGATATTATTGTCACCAATATCCGCCACTACGAAGCCCTTACTCGTGCTTTGGATTCCATACATCGAGTTCAAGAGGGCATGAGCCTCAACCTCTCCGGTGATTTAATCAGTGAGGATCTCCGTCAATGCATCTATGAACTTTCCGACATCGTCGGTGAGGTCACAACAGATGAAGTTCTAGGAACCATCTTCGCAAATTTTTGCGTCGGAAAGTAGATTCTGCGTGGGAAAGTGAACCCACTGCAAAGAAAATTATAAAATCTGCAAACATACCGCTGTAAATCGCTTATTTTCAAGTGTTAAAGATTGTTCGGTTATTTGCAGATTTTTGACTTAGGCATTGTCTATTTGCAGATTTTTTCCTAACT
>CACZBX010000045.1 GCA_902779535.1 uncultured Bacteroidales bacterium | reverse complement strand
ACGGAAAACATCTTCAATTTTCTACACGCTTTTTTGCTAAAGGCCGGAACATAATTTACCATAGCACAAACGATGATACTAACTTTGTCCCTGTGGATTTGCAATCCACAGGGAAAGTAACTGCGGGTCTGTGACCCGCAGCGGATAACATATCCGCTTTCAATGACTCGGGGATTACAAATCCCCGAGGACAAAAGGACAAAACAAAAAAATCCGAGGATAAACTAACGACAATGTTTTCTACAAAAAAGTGGGCCGATACATGATCGGCCCACCATATAAATCAATATACGTTTGTTCATTACACCTTTGGTAATTTCCACGGGTTGCGATATTCCTTGCACAAGTACTGATCGGCCTCAGCATCATGGAATGTCACGCCATCCCACGTAAGCTTCTTTCCTGTACGATACGCAATGTTACCCAGATGAGCAAACTTGGCGATATGTGCACCAATATGAATATTGGCCTTGCACTTCTCAGGAGTCCGATCCTTGATGCATTGCAGATGATTCTTTGCATGCAGGTTCAGTCCACCGCCGCCATATGCTTTGTGCAATTCTACCGGCTCCATACGTTTTACGCCGTTGACATCCTCAGGAATCACTTCCCATCCGCCACGGTCGACAACCAGTGTACCGTTCTCGCCCACAAAGCCTAAGCCATGAGTACGTCCATAACCACCGTCGTTGATACCGATAGCATGATCCCAAAGTACGGTGAATCCGTCGAAGGTATAGACTGTTTGCAAGAGGTCGGGCGTCTCGCAGGCATCATCAGGATAGCCGAACTTACCACCAGAAGCCATAATTGATTTAGGAGCAGTCACGTTCATGCCATAAAGTGCATAGTCGAGCAAGTGAACGCCCCAGTCGGTCATCAAACCTCCGGCATAATCCCAGAACCAACGGAATGTAAAGTGGAAGCGGTTCGGATTGAACGGACGCTTAGGTGCCGGACCGAGCCACATGTCATAATCTACGCCGTCGGGAACAGGACAGTCGGCTTTCACCGGTATGGAAGGACACCATCCCTGATAAGAGAATACGCGCACGGTGCGGATCTTTCCCAATTTTCCACTGTGCACATAATCCATGGCATCTTGCCAATGTGGATCACTGCGTTGCCATTGTCCAACCTGTACAACGCGATTATAGCGTTCGGCAGCACGAATCATGATATTACATTCCTCGATACTGTTGCCAAGCGGTTTTTCAACATATACATCCTTACCGGCTTCGCAAGCAGCAACGAATTGCAGGCAGTGCCAATGGTCGGGTGTTCCGATGATGACTACATCGACATTCTTATCGTCGATCAGTCTCCGCCAATCCTTGTAGATTCCTTTTGGTTTCCGTCCTTGGATCTTTTGCACATCGGCAACTCTTTGGTCGAGGACACTTTGGTCGACGTCGGCCAATGCCACACATTCCACTTCACTGTTGTTCAGGAATGCCTGGAGGTCACTGAAGCCTTGTCCCTTACATCCGATGACACCTACTCTGATCTTGTCGTTTGCCCCAACCTTTCTGCGGTCGGCAAGGGTAATCGTCGGGCTAAGAAGCAGGCCAACTCCCAGCAGAGACGATTTCTGAATAAAATCTCTTCGTTTCATGGTATTTTAATCTATAGATATGTTAGATAATTTCGACTTTTCCGTAAAGTTAGTGATTCCCCTCTAATTACCAAACAATAATTAAGAAAAATAACGAAAACACTAACTTACGGAAGTCCGTTTGCGTTAGCGTTCTCGTTATCGTTGGATGTTATAACTGCTTTGTTGGATAGAGTTGTTCCCACCACGAAGCATCATCCTGCAAATACTTCTGGAACCAGGCGAAGATGGTGTTCTGCCAACGGATACGTTTGTCGTATTCCAGGATGTGGTGGTTCTGATCATCGACTACAACAAAGGCTGTCGGCCGACCTAATAACTTCAACGCCGTAAACATCTGGATGCTCTCTCCTACCGGCACGTTCGTATCTACACTGCCATGGAGGAAGAGCAATGGTGTATGGATCTTATCGGCATTGAACAGCGGACTACGGTCGACGAAGAGGTCCTTCCGCGTCCAAGGATAACTGTTCGCCATCGACACTTCGCTGTACGAATATCCCCAGTACCCTTCGCCCCAGTAACTGGTATGGTCACTGATTCCGGCATGGGAGATAGCAGCCGCGAAGATATCGGTTTTGGTCTGCAGGTATTGTGTCATGAAACCACCATACGATGCCCCGATACAACCAATCTTCTTATCATTTACAAAGCTATGCTGACGGCAGAACTCCTTTGTTCCCTCGATGATATCCTGAGCGACACCCTCACCAGCCGTGTTGACATGACGGGCCGAGAACTCCTGTCCAAAGCCTGTCGCACCACTTGGATTGATGATGTAGACCACATAGCCCATGGCTGCGTAAAGATGATGCGGGTAACGACTCTCGAAGTTACGTGATGTCGGGCTGCATCCACCATAATAGTTCACGATCAATGGATATTTCTTGTTCTTGTCGAAATAAGGAGGCAGATAGAAGCGTCCACAGATGGTATCACCACGTGAGTTGACAAAATCCCAAGCCTCACACGTACCCAGTTTCACGCCATCGAGCAGTACCTTACTATAGTCTTCCAGCAAGGAAGTCTTCATCTTCTTCATGTCGACTGCATACAGACGGTCGGAGTTCATAGCTCCCTGACCGCTATACACCATCACCGGAGCATTCTCAGCCAAACTGAACGACTTGATCAGTTCCTCCTTGACATCCATCTGCGTAAACTTCCAGTCTTTTGGGTTCAGACGGAAGAGGCTGATACAATCACGGTTTTCGGCAGTGAAATAAATCTGATTGTCGAACTTGTTCCAAACAACCCTGTTTACGTTCGGATTGAAATATTTCGTCAACGGGGTCACCTTCTTATCCGCAATGTTCAGTAAGTACAGTTGAACATCGCTCATGCTCGGTGTCTGGTCTGGACGAACATTCTTTCCGATACCGCCGAAACTCTCGGGTGTGCCTGTAATCAGCACTTGTGTACCATCCGGAGAGAACTGGCCACTATGGATAAAGCCATCCTTTTCAACCAGCAGTTCGGTCTCGAGGGTGTTCACATTCATCCGATAGATAGAGGTAAGTGAGGTAGGACGAGCAGTAAGACGGCTCTCGGAAGTCTGTAACAGAACATACTTCCCATCCTTCGAGATATCAGATACGTAGGCATTGTGATAGCCGAAAGTAAGAGGTTGGAGTACACCAGTCGCCAAGTCGAACTTAGCAGGATAAGACCGGTCGCGCCATCCCGGTTGGCGGTCTTCCGGTTGTACGATCTCGTACACATCCTTCCGCTCTTTCGGTCCCTCTTGTGTCATGGTCACGATGAGGTAATCTTCGGTTGGAGCAATCTCCACCCCACCCATCGGTACATGATGACAGATGATTGATTCACTTCCGGTGAGAGGATCAACCGTCACCAGCTGTCTTCCCTCTGCGGCTTTCCGGATGAAGTAATATTTGTTTGAACGAGGCATCCACTGGATCCGTTCACTACGCTCTGTGAGCACCTTTCCCGTTGCCATTTCGGTAACACGTTGTGAGAAACGACTCTCTCCTCCTGGAAGTACTGTATTATAACTTGTAATAAGGTATTTCCCATCGGGGGAAAGTGAAGCATTGTTCAGCCGGCGACCGTCTGTTATATCCTGTAAGGTGATCAAACGTTCATGATCATCCTCCACCACCTTGACAGCATCATTTTCTTTGGTCGAAACCTTCACGTTCAGTTTGCTTGGCTGCGAACCATCCGACAGGTATTTCACGGCAAAGCGGTGAGTACCAGGCTCTAACTTCATGTCGCCTGCCTGCACCTTCTTTCCATCCATGAAAAGTACATAATCCTTCAAGCCATCCAAAGAGATGGTAGCATCTGCGAAACGGGTATTCTGCAAGGTGAAGCCCAAGACATATAACGCATTCTCTTGAGCAGGTAAGGCAAAGCCATCGGTACCTGCCGACAATGCAGTACCGTGGGTAAACACACCTGTCACATCAATGGGAGTATCCAGAAAACTCTTTGTGGAAAACTCTTTTTGCTGAACATCCACCTTATCCACCATAAAAGGCTTCTGCATCACATACGGTCCGCTTACCTTTGCCGATGCAATACGTACATCCTCTGCCTGTGCTGTTAGGAAACAGCCTAAGGCAAAAGTCACTAATAAAAACTTTTTCATAAAACAATAGTTAGAATTTATTTCTCTGCTAAGGTAAACAAAATAAGCGGGATACGACAACTATGAAAAAAAATATTCTTTTTAAAAGCAGTATTTTCCATGTTTTGTGCTTTATATAAAAGAACAACGTATCTTTATTAATACATTATGATGAAAAGATTAAGATTTTACCAGCTCATGCTGATTGTACTGGCTGCAATGAGTTTTGCAGCTTGCGAGAATGATAGGCCGACCATCATGGCCTACGGTATCGAACACGAAGTCATCGGTAAGCGCGACCTTACCCTCATCATCCAACCCACGTATGAATATACTACTCCGTGGGGGGGCGACGGTTCTGTCAAGATTCCTTGCTTTGTCGGCATTGACAAGAAGTCGGGTGAACGTTTCCGCTTCCATGAGGGAGAGATAGAGGGATTTACCTTCAAAGAAGGGATATCTTATTACATTCTCGTCCGTGAATACCAAATTGCCGACCCACCTGCCGATGCGTCTGACAGAGTCTACAAATTCATAAAGGAACTGGAAAAACCACTATTTATATTTAAAGACGGAGATTCTCATCAATAGGGTTTTCTTCCTCTTGTTTTTCCTTCTTATCCGATTTCTTGGAGAAGAGTCCTACGATCAGGGCGATGATAGCACTTCCAATCTTACGTTCAACACCAGCCTTGGTCATGGGGATACCTGTCTGCTTTGCAATGTTTCGTTTGATTTGATCTAGACCCAAGAGGCGTTTCCATGAAAAGGTGACGCCTTTTGTTGTCTTACGTTTCCGCTTGGTCGTTGTTTTCTTCTTCGTTGTTGCCATGATTGATCTTCAATATTTTCTGCGAAGTTAGTCAAACAATTTGATTATTGAAAAACATTTCTTAGTTTTGTAAGACGATCATTTTAAACAAACAAGATGAAAAAGATTACGAATTGGCTGATGATGGGATTGCTCGTACTGACAGCGCTGTCGTGCCAGCAACAACCAGAAGGGAAGCAACTGTTCAACATGAAACAGATTGCGAAAAGAGTGAGTGGAAAAGTATCACAGATGAGCAACAGCGAGGTTTTCAATAGCAAGGTGCTGAAAATCGACCCGAAAGAAGGGAATGACGGAGTGATCATCTGGCAAAAAGGTGATAAGCCTGTATGGACGGATGCCAATTACCTGGTATTCGAGGTTTTTGACGAAGCCGATTACAGTGGCGTCATCAATTTAGAGTTCTACAAAGAGGTAAAAAATTTCAAGAGCGAACAGATCGTATTACAAGGAGGTGATATCTCGGGTACTACCGAGGATACGCCATGGCTCTCGTGTATGATCGGCGTTCTGCCAAGGCTGAAAACGCAAATCGTGTTCCCACTGTCATATATGGATGCACAGGAAATCTTCCTGCCACGTTCTCCACGCCAACTGAAGGCGACCTTGAGCGGTAATCGTCTCGACCCGGCCGACATCACCAAGGTGGTGCTTCGCTTCGGGCCATACGATGAAAAGAACTACCGTACTGGATATGAATTGGCATCGGTATCATTGACTCAGGAAAAGCCGGAACCTTATCCTTCCGTTTCTCCGACCATCGACAAACTGGGACAACGTGTCGATAAGGACTGGCCAGGGAAACTCAAGGATGAAGCCGACATGATCGCACGAAACAAGGCGATGGACGAAGAGATGAACGGCATCCAGTACCCTACAGAGTGGAGTAAGTTCGGTGGATGGAAAGCTAAGAAATTCAAGGCAACCGGTTTCTTCCGCACTCAACACGACGGTACACGCTGGTGGCTCGTCGACCCTGAAGGTTATGCCTTCCTTAGTACCGGTATCGACTGTATCGGAGCAAACTCAACCGGTCCGGTAAACGGCATTGAGGACCTCTTCGAATGGTTACCTAACGCCAACGACGAACAGTTCGGACGAGCTGTCAGCGAACGCAGAGGAACAAAGGTGGTCGACTTTTACGTAGCCAACCTGATTCGCATCTGGGGAAAGGATTGGAAAGAGAACTGGATGAACTATACCGAGAAGTTGATGAAGAAAATCCGTTTCAACACGGTGGGTAACTGGTCGGACATTAGTTTTGCTCGTCATAGCAAGATTCCTTACGTGCTGCCATTGGGTGGATTCCCTTCTACAAAGGTAGCCATCTACCGCGACTTCCCTGATGTCTTTGCTGCAGAGTATCAAGAGAATGCTGCTAAGTTTGCAGCCCAACTGGAAAGTTATAAGAACGATCCGTATTTGGTAGGCTATTTCCTGCGCAACGAACCTCAATGGGCGTTCGGCTATCATAACCTGGCTTACGAGATGTTTGCCACCGACCAAGCCTCAGCTACCAAGGATGCTTTCGTCGATTGGCTGAAAGGCAAATACAACAACGACATCAAGGCAGTGAATAAAGCATGGAACCTGGAGTTGGCCGACTTTGATGCACTGAAGGCAAAGACCTTTAAGGAGTACCCATCTGATACGGCCGACAAAGATTTCAATGAGTTCTCGATGATTATGGTGAAACGTTATGTGGACATCCCTTGCGATGAGGTAGAGAAGGTTGATAAGAACCACATGAACCTCGGTATGCGCTATGCTTGGTTAAGCTCCGACCTGTTATACAAAGCAGGAGAACGTTTTGATGTCTTTTCGATCAACGGATATGGTCTCACTCCTCCTCCAACGGCCGAGATTGCAGAGAAGAGTGGTAAACCGGTAATGATCGGTGAGTTCCATCATGGAGCTGTCGACCGTGCCCTTCCAGCAACGGGTATTGTTGGAGTAATGAGCCAGGAAGAACGGG
This sequence comes from uncultured Bacteroidales bacterium, assembly GCA_902779535.1. Classification (GTDB taxonomy): domain Bacteria; phylum Bacteroidota; class Bacteroidia; order Bacteroidales; family Bacteroidaceae; genus Phocaeicola. The sequence goes on along the minus strand of CACZBX010000045.1, from coordinate 4,870 downwards.
CAGCTGCTTTCCGCCAATACCTTGAACAAGGATTTGCTCGTCCGGAACTGGTGGGCATGCACTATTTCCAATGGGTAGACCAACCATATTATGGACGATTCGATGGAGAGAACTATAACATCGGTGTTGTTACCACGGGAAATATCCCTTACGATGAATTGACCAAGGGTATGACCATTACCAACGAACGTATCTACGATGTAGCAACGGGTAAGGTTCCACCATTCGACGGAAACATTCCTAAGACTCCGGCTATTCACTACTAATGATGTATGACTATAAGATAAAGAGGTGCGACAAGTTTGTCGCACCTCTTTATTATTTTTATACAGATCTTGTTTGCGTCAGCGTTAATTAGTATGCTGATTGGAATTCCTTGAGGAAACGGGTGTCGTTCTCAGAGAAGAGACGCAAGTCGTTCACCCTATACTTCAGGTTGGCTATACGCTCTACGCCCAATCCAAAGGCATAACCTGTGTATTTCTTGCTGTCAATGCCGTTCAACTCGAATACATTCGGATCAACCATACCACATCCCAGGATTTCTACCCAGCCGGTACCCTTGCAGAACGGACAACCCTTGCCACCACAGATGTTACAACTGATATCCATCTCGGCACTTGGTTCGGTGAACGGGAAGTATGACGGGCGCAGACGAATCTTGGTTTCCGGACCGAACATCTCTTTTGCAAACATCAGCATGACTTGCTTTAAGTCGGTGAAAGAAACGTGCTCATCCACATACAAACCTTCAATCTGATGGAAGAATGCATGGGCACGGTAGCTGATAGCCTCGTTACGATAGACACGTCCCGGACAAACCACACGGATAGGCGGTTGATGTTTCTCCATGTACCGAGCCTGAATAGATGAGGTATGAGTACGAAGGATTACGTTCTTTGTCACATCGTTCGGATTAGCCTCTACGAAGAATGTGTCTTGCATATCGCGTGCCGGATGATCCTCTGCAAAGTTCATCGACGAGAATACGTGCCAATCGTCCTCCACTTCCGGACCGGAAGCGATGGTGAAGCCCAGATGATTGAAGATGTCAAGAATCTGGTTTTTTACGATGCTCAACGGATGGCGGGTACCAAACTCCAACGGATAAGCCGTACGAGTCAAATCCAAGTCGCTCGGGCCTGCATCTTTCACCTCGAAGGCTTGTTTGAGGCTATTGATCTTCTCCTGTGCCTGCTGTTTGAGTTCGTTGATACGCATACCCACTTCCCTCTTCTGGTCGGCAGCCACATTCCGGAAATCAGCCATCAGTGCATTGATTTCACCTTTCTTACTCAAATATTTGATTCGAAGTGCTTCCAATTCTTCAGCATTCGAAGCATGGACTTCCTTTATCTCTTTCAGTAATTGTTCGATTTTATCTATCAGCATACGACGCTTTTTTTAAAATTGGTCACAAAGATATAAAAATATGCTGACTTACATGCAAACTTTTAAAAGATAAATCACATTTTTCCTTATCTTTGCAGCAAATCATTCAATAACATGAAACAGATAGAAAGAATTCAAATGATGGAGCAACACCTAAACCGTGCCAACGAGGCTATTGCCCATCTAAAACAAGCACTTGACAATTACCAAGAGGTAAAAGAATCGATCAAAGCCCTCAGCCAATACTATGGAGATGAAGAATGGAACCAGGATTTTGAGGATGACGAGAACGGACGCTTGCCACACGACTTGAAGCGAGGCGTACTCTCTGAAGACGGTATCTGGAATATGCTGCAGGAGAATCGCGAACTGATGAACGATATGATGGATACAGTTTCCGAGGCCATGAAGAATCGCTTTTACGAATGAGCCCATGCAAAATCCTTGATTTCTTTGCAGACAAAACAGAAAAAACGTACTTTTGCATGACGTTAAGAGAAAATCGGAATGAAGGTGTTTTATTGGAGCATGATACTCGGGCTCTTGATGAGCGCTTGCAAGGTCAAGATACAAGAAAACGAGACTACTGAAGTTGTTGAAGAACAATCAGATTCGACAACCGTCAGTGATGTTTCTAACGAATTCCTCATCGAACAGGAAGAGAAGATTCCACAAACCGTCGACGAGAGTTTCATCGACTTCATCTATAGTTTTACCCGTAACGAAAAGATACAGGAATCGCGCATTATCTTCCCTTTGCCCAATTATACGCATAACGAAAAGATTCTTCTTAAAAAAGAAGACTGGCAGTTCGATCCACTCTTCACCGAGATGGATACATATACCAATATTCACGAGTCGAACTATGAGTTGGAAATCGAAGAAGACACCACGGCTACCAGTGCACAGTTGGAATGGATTTTCTTGAAAGAAAAGAAGATACGACGTTACTACTTTGAGCGGAAAGATGGTTTATGGAAGTTGGAGGCTATCGACAATGCAGCCATGATAAAAAATGATTCGACTGCCAACGAAGAGTTCTATTCGTTCTACGAACGCTTTGCCAACGATAGTGTTTTCCAGCTGCAACGTACCTCAAACCCGCTGAAATTCGTCACCTTCGATCCCGACGATGAGTTCTCGATTCTGGAGACCACCCTCGATGCCGGACAATTCATGGCTTTCTCGCCCACCCTGCCCAAGGATACACTCACCAATGTGAACTATGGGCAAAACACATTGAGCCAATCGAACGTCATGATTATCGAATTGAAAGGAAATGGGAACGGATTCAATAACACGTTCTATTTCAAACGTAGGAACGGTCTGTGGAAACTAATCGAATATGATGATTTAAGTGATTGAGCATGAAGATAACATTTCTTGGAACAGGGACATCGACTGGTGTGCCTGAAGTAGGATGCACCTGTGCTGTATGTACCAGCAAAGACCCACGCGACAACCGTTTGCGTACTTCCGGTCTGGTCGATGTTGAGGGCGTTCGTATCATGATTGACTGTGGGCCCGACTTTCGGGAGCAGATGATTCGGCTGAACGATTTCCGCCCGATTGATGCCGTCTTGCTGACACACGAACACTATGACCATGTAGGTGGCATCGACGATCTCCGTCCGTGGTGCCGCTTTCAGGATGTTCCGCTCTATGGTGATGCACTCACCTATCGTCATCTGATGGAGCGTATCCCCTATTGCTTCGGCGACCACCTCTACCCGGGTGTACCCCGCATTACCTTGACACAGATCACACCGAACGTTCCTTTCACGGTGCATAATGCAGCTCAGCACGAAGTTAGCGTACTGCCTTTACTCATCATGCATGGGAAATTACCGATCGTAGGCTATCGCATCGGTAAGATGGCATGGATCACCGACATGCTCACCATGCCGGAAGAGAACTACGAGATGCTGAAAGATTTGGATGTCTTGGTGGTCAATGCCTTGCACAGAAAACCTCATCCGTCACATCAGAATCTGGAACAAGCCCTTGAAACGGCTGCTCGCATCCAAGCAAAAGAAACCTACTTCGTACACATGAGCCATAAGATAGGTCTGCACAAGGACATTATCCATGAGTTACCTTCCCACGTACACTTTGCCTACGATGGTTTGAGCATCACCATCTAATCACTTTGTCAAGCGAGGCTTCAACGAATACTTGCAGATACCATTCAGTCCGCATACCTCACACTTTGGTTTGCGTGCCTGACAAGTATATCGACCATGTAGGATAAGCCAATGATGTGCCTTTGCCACGATTTCTTTGGGTAGGTTCTTTTCAAGATGCTTCTCTGTTGCCAATGGCGTGGTACATGAATCAGGGACCAAACCGATGCGGTGACTCACCCTGAACACATGCGTATCGACCGGCATCACGGCTTGGTTAAAGACTACGCTCAGCATCACATTAGCCGTCTTCCGTCCCACTCCCGGTAATTTCACCAAGTCGTCAAGGTTATCAGGGACCTCACTATGGAAATCGTTTACCAACATCTTTGCCATCTCCACCAAGTGCTTGGCCTTACTGTTCGGATAGCTCACGCTGCGGATATATTCATATACTACTTCGGGAGTTGTTGCCGCCAGTGCCTCCGGTGTGGGGAAATCACGGTACAATGGTGGTGTAATCATATTCACTCGCTTGTCGGTGCACTGAGCACTGAGGATAACCGCCACGATCAGTTCAAACGGATTCTTGAAATGCAACTCGGTTTCGGCCAAAGGGATGGCTTCATCCAAGTAGGCGATTGTTTTCTGATACAGTTCTTTCTTTGTCATAACAAAAAATTTCTGTACAAAGATAGCATAAACAAAATAAAAGTGTACCTTTGCAGCCGAAAACATGCGATGCCATGAATAATGGCCGTGTAATCCAGATTAACCACGTAAAAAACAGGAAAAATGAAAAACAAGACAGTATCCGTTACGTTTATGCTGTTGTGCATTATCTTCTGCACATGTCTGATCACAGCAAATTTCTTAGAGACAAAAGTTATCCAATTAGGATTTGTAACCTTCACCGCAGGTATGTTGGTCTTTCCAATATCCTACATCATCAACGACTGTATTGCTGAGGTATGGGGATTTCGACGTACACGCCTGGTCATCTGGCTGGGGTTCTTGCTGAACTTCTTTGCCGTAGGGGTTGGACAAATCGCAGTATTCATCCCTGCCGCTCCGTTCTGGGAGGGTGAAGAGGCCTTTAACTTCGTTTTTGGTCTGGCACCTCGCGTGGCGATTGCCAGTTTTCTGGCTTTCTTCGTCGGTTCGTTCATGAATGCTTACGTCATGAGTAGGATGAAGCTGCAGTCGAAAGGAAAGCATTTCTCGGTACGTGCCATCGTTTCTACATTGGCTGGTGAAGGTGTTGACTCGCTCATCTTCTTCCCCATTGCGTTTGCCGGAATGATGCCGGTGCACGAACTTATCCGAATGATGCTTACCCAAATGATATTGAAGAC
>CACZBX010000044.1 GCA_902779535.1 uncultured Bacteroidales bacterium | reverse complement strand
CTTCCACAACTTGGTCATATCTTCCAAGGTCTTGCCTTTGGTCTCGGGAACCAACTTCCACACGAAAACAGCTGCTATCACGCAGATAATGCCATAGAGACCGTACGTGAACCAGTGTCCGAAGTCATCACCCTCAGTGAGATGCATATTGAACATCGGAACGAAGGTTGATGATACAATGAAGTTGAAGATCCATTGAAAAGCCACGGCAATGGCTACGGCACCACCTCGAATTGTATTCGGGAAGATCTCTGCAATCAATACCCAGCAGATGGGGCCCCATGAGAACATAAACGATGCTGAATACACCATGATACTGATGGCTGTAACCATTTCCAGTCCGGCATGACCAAACGTTGTCGCTACGCCGAATGCACCGATGGCCATTCCTATTGAGCCGCTGATGAGCAAAGGCTTGCGTCCGATCTTCTCAACGGTAAAGATGGCAACCAGAGTGAAAAGAATGTTGATGATACCCATGACAACGGTTACCACCATCGGGTTTTGCATGCCCATGTCTCCGAAGATTCGGGGGGCGTAGTACAGCACGGCGTTGATGCCCACAATCTGTTGGAACACTGAAAGCATGATACCGATGAAGATGCACATCCAACCATAGGTCATCAGCCGTTCAGTTTTCACAACCATCGTATCCTTGATTTCTTGAAGGATTTGTGTAGCTTTCGTCGAGCCGTTAATCTTTGACAAGATATCAACTGCCTTTTCATTCTGCCCAATCGAAACGAGATAGCGTGGTGTCTCGGGGACGAAGCAGATCAGTAGGGCAAAGATTCCTGCCGGTATGGCCTCGCTTCCGAACATATATCGCCAACCGGTTGTCACGGTCCATTGTGCATCGGGACTGATGGCTGCCAAGCCTTTTCCCATCTCCTCCACGAGCGGCTGTACATGACTGCCCAGAATGAAGAAGTTGACAAAGTATACAACCAACTGACCGAAGATGATGGCAAACTGGTTCCATGAGACAAGCATTCCTCGTTTGTCGGAAGGAGCAATCTCACCGATGTACATCGGACAGATGGCAGAAGCTAATCCAACACCGATACCACCAATGATGCGGTAGATGTTAAACATGATCAGCAATGAATAGGTTGGGACACCATAGTCGAAGAACAAGAACTCAGGGTTCATGCTGCCTAATGCAGAAACGAAGAACAGTAAGCCGGCGATGAAGAGCGAGCGCTTACGTCCGAGATTCGTTGCCAACAGGCCGGATATGGCCGAACCGATAATACAACCAATCAAAGCAGATGCAGAAGTAAACCCGTGCCAACCATCGGTATAGGTGAAATCTTTTGCATCCATGAAGAAGGCTTGCAGACCTTTTTCAGCACCGGAGATGACAGCCGTGTCATAACCGAACAGCAGTCCTCCCAACACTGCTACCAATACGATGCTGAAAAGGTAGCCTTTATTGCCTTTATCTGTATAATTCATGGTTTCTAGGAGTTAGATGATTCGCTCCGGTTATTTCTCTACACCAAATTTAAAGACACAATGGCTGTGATAAGTTTGTCCCGGCTCCAGGAAAGCGCTTGGCCATTGTGGTTTGTTCGGCGTATCAGGATACTTTTGTGTCTCCAGACAAACGGCTGCACGTTGTGGATAGGTCACACCATTCTTTCCTTTGACAGTACCATCGAGGAAGTTACCTGTGTACACTTGGATACCCGGTTCGTTCGTATAGACTTCCAATGAGATGCCCGTTACAGGGCTGACCAGTTTCGCAGCAAGCTGAGTGTCATCACCCTTCGTCTTTAAAACGAAGTTATGGTCAATACCTTTACCGAACTTCACCTGCTCGTTGTCGTCAGCAGTTACGCGGTCGGTCAGAGGAGCAGGAGTGCGGAAATCAAATGGAGTTCCTTCAACAGCCATCATTTCACCTGTTGTAGCGAAGGTAGCATCAATCGGAGTGATACTGTCAGAGTTGACATAAAGGATATTATCCATTGTTGCTTCTGCGGAATTTGCGTTCAAATTGAAATAAGAGTGATCGGTCATGTTGATGACTGTCTTCTTGTCGGTGGTTGCCGTATAGTCAATGTCAATAGCATTGTCCTCGGTCAATGTATAAACAACTTTTGCGTTCACTGTTCCAGGGAAGTTGTTGTCACCGTCCGGAGAAGTCAATGTCAACGTCAGTTTATTATCACCTTCCTGTACGGCATCGAAAACTGCATATTGCCAACCTTTCGGTCCTCCGTGTAAGGTGTGAACGGTGTTGTTAATAGGCAATTGTATTGTTTCGCCATCGATGGTGATCTTTCCATAACCGATGCGATTGGCGTAACGGCCGATCAAAGCACCGAAATCGCTTGGAATAGTCTGATAATCTTTCACATTATCGAAGCCCAATACAACATCTTTCATGTCACCGTTCTTATCAGGAACCAGCAATGTCACGATACGGCCACCAAAGTTGGTGATACATACTTCTACACCTGCGGCATTTTTTAACGTATACAAAGCTGTTGTCTTGCCGTTTTCGGTCGTTGTCACAAAGTTTTCAGGATTTAATCCTGATTCTGTCAGTACTTCCTTCTTTTGTTGAGGAGCACAAGCGGTCAGCATGGCCAATGCCAGGCTGGCACCAAATAAAATTCTTTTCATATACAGTTTGTTTTAAATAATTGATTTCTTTAACATCAGTCTGTAAAAATACAAACTATTTTGCTGATTGATACGGATTCGGATATGTTCTGCAACATACAAGGTGTAAAAAATACACTTTTGTAAATGGTTCCACTTGTTTAGCGTAAAACTGGGGAAGTCGAAGAAATTAGGTTTGTCACATAGGTGACAAAGGTTTATCACCTATGTGATAAAGGCTTTTCACCTGTGTGATAAACTTTTATCACCCGTGTGAAAAGTTAATCCTCGGGAAAAACAGGTGTTCTACCAAGGTGAATGCTTCGTTTATTCGGAGATTGAATAAAAAAAAGAACCAGTCTGATAAAAGACTGGTTCTAGTAATAATGTATAATCAATGATTAGACAAGTTTGCGTGAGCCGTCACTAATTACGACGTCGTAAACCTTCGGGCTGCGGCCGAATTTAGCTTTATATCTTTCCTTCGCTGTGGTAATGAATGTTTCATACAACTCGTTCTTTACCAAGTTGATGGTACATCCACCGAATCCACCACCCATAACTCTTGATCCGGTAACACCGCAATCGAATGCTACGTCGTTCAGGAAGTCAAGTTCCTCACAGCTAACTTCGTACAGTTTGCTCAATCCATGGTGAGTTTCATACATCTTGTTACCTACTGTTTCGTAATCGCCTTTCTCCAACGCATCACAAACATCCAATACACGTTGAATCTCTTCGATAACATATTCAGCACGCATGTAATCTTCTTCGCTGACAACACCCTTAACTTCGTTCAGCATATCCATGGTGCAGTCGCGCAAGAACTCAACGTTTGGATAATTCTTCTTGATGGCAGCAACAACGTTTTCGCAGCTTTGGCGACGTTTGTTGTAAGCAGAAGAAGCCAATTCGTGTTTAACGACTGAGTCAACCAATACCAAACGATAGCCATCTGGTTTGAATGGGAAGTACTGATACTCCAGTGAGCGGCAATCCAGACGAATCAGGCTGTTAGCCTTACCGAATACAGAAGCGAACTGGTCCATGATACCACACTTCACACCGCAATAGTTGTGCTCAGTAGCCTGACCCACCTTTGCAAGTTCGAACTTGTCAACTTTTCCTTCACCGAAAAGTTCGTTGAGTGCAAAAGCGTAGGTGCTTTCCAAAGCTGCAGATGAAGACATACCGGCGCCGAGAGGTACATCGCCTGCAAAAGCAGTATTGAATCCCTTCACATCAACGCCACGCTTAATCATTTCGCGGCATACACCGAAAATATATCTTGCCCAACTTGCCTTAGGTGCGTCTTCTTCGTTCAGACCGAACTCAACGTAGTCCTTTAAGTCAATTGAATATGCACAGACTTTATCTTTTCCATTTGGCTTGATTTCAGCCATGATACCTTTGTCAACTGCACCTGGGAATACAAAACCACCATTGTAGTCAGTATGCTCACCAATCAGGTTAATACGGCCGGGAGATGCATAAACGGATCCCGTGGTTCCGTCGAAGTGCTTAATGAAGCGGCTTCTAACAAATTCTATGTCCATGGTTTTAAAGTATTATAGGGTTAAATAAAAGTTTAATCAATCTTGATGTCCTTGTTAACATTCTTGCTACCAATAGCTGCATAATAAAGCATATAAGCAAGACCGAGCAAGATAACAATGTAACTGAACATATAAGTAGATGCGTCAGCAATGAAGTTCTGGATCAATGGCAATACACCACCACCGACAACAAGCATCATAAAGATACCTGAAGCAGCTTCAGTATATTTACCCAATCCTTCTACTGCTAAGTTAAAGATAGATCCCCACATGATTGATGTACAGATACCACAGAGAACCAACAAAAGTGCAGCAATAGGAACTTTAACCATCTCAAAGGATGAACCGGTAAATACAGGCATTGATACACGGGTTTCTACAGATGAGAACATTGCGCACAATACTAAGACGATTCCGATTGTACAAGCAGCAATCATCAAAGTCTTACTTGAAATCTTTCCTCCTAAAACGCTACCGAAAACGAAACGACCACAAAGCATCAGGAACCAATATGTACCTGCAACGAAACCTCCAATAGTAGCTGCTGTAACAGGATCCAAACCAGCACCCTTACCAGTTGTATCAGCCAAGAAGAAATTCAATGTTCCAGGAATACCAATCTCAACACCTACATAAACGAAGATAGCGATAGCTCCTAAAACGAAGTGGCGGAAATGCCATGGACTGGATTCGTAAACCAGATTGTCTGCTTTCTTTTGAGGATCTGCAATAGGAATAAAAGACAAAATGATAAATGCTGCAGCAAATACTGCCATTGCGATAAACAATACCAGGTTAACGTCCGTGATAGCCGTATCTTTTGTAACTTCACCGATTAATGCACCAACGAACATCGGAGTGATTGTACCTGTGAGTGAGTTGAATGTACCACCAAATTGGATGTATTGGTTTCCTTTCTTACCACCACCACCAATGAGGTTCAACATTGGGTTTACAACAGTATTCAACATACAAACACTGAAACCGCAAACAAATGCACCCAATAAATAAACGAAGAAGTTAGCAGGTAATGTACCAATTGTTGCTCCAACACCTATAATACCAGAAAGGTACTGTATGAAAACGCCGATGAAACCCACTGCAATAGCAATTAAAGCTGTTTTTTTGTAACCAACTTTCGTTAAAAGCTTACCTGCAGGGATACCCATGAATAAGTATGCCAGGAAGTTCATCATATTTCCCATCATACCCCAAGTACTTGAACCTTCAATACCTGGCTGATTTTTCCAAATAACGCCAATAGGAGCGGCCAAATTAGTAACGAATGCAATCATTCCGAAGAGGAAAATCATCGTGATAATGGCGATGATATTTCCATTTTTCTGTTGTTGTGACATAACTTTAAAAATTTAATTGTTTTTATTTTTTATTTTTCTATTCCAAATTTGTAGATGGTGGTCTGCTTGTATTCTTCGCCTGGTTTCAGAACACAAGAAGGGAAGTGTCCCTTGTTCGGTGTGTCAGGGAAGTGCTGAACTTCGAAGCAAATAGCACTACGTGCTGGGAACGTTGCTCCGTGCCAACCGGCGAAACCGTTGTGCCAGTTAGATGTATAAACCTGAACTCCTGGTTCTGTGGTATAGACTTCCATGCTACGACCGCTAATTGGTTCTACACATTTGGCTGCAAATGTGAGTGTGCCTGCCTCGCGTTTGTTCAAAACGAAACAGTGGTCATAGCCTGCACCGAATGTTAATTGTTGGAATTTATCATTGATACGGCAACCTACCGTGTGTGGATTACGGAAATCGAAAGGTGTTCCCTCTACTTCTGCCACTTGTCCGTACGGAATGGAGGTGTCATCAATCGGGAGATAGTAATCAGCATTGATGGTAACGATGTTATTATCGATGGTTGCTGTTGGGTTGGCTAAGCCGGAAAGACTGAAAAAACCGTGGTGTGTCAGGTTGACGATGGTTTTCTTGTCGGTAGTAGCCGAATAGTTGATGATGAACTCATTGTCATCACTCAGTTGATAGGTAACGTGGATATCCAGATTCCCAGGGAAACCTTCTTCACCGTCGGCTGAGAGGTAGTGCAGGTGAAGGGTTTGTTCGTCAGTCTGCTCAGCATCCCATACCCGTGCGTGGAAACCTGTAGGACCACCGTGTAAATGGTTTGGACCGTTGTTGATAGCTAATTGATATTCTTTCCCATCCAGGAGGAATTTGCCTAAGGCAATTCTGTTCCCGTATCGTCCAATGATTGTGCTTAGGAAAGGTTCATGACTATTTACAACATTTTCTATTGAATCGTGGCCTTGAATGACATTGGCAAATGTGCCGTTTTTGTCGGGCACCATAATGGCACAAACTGCACCACCGTAATTTGTTGCTGCTACTTCAGCACCACATTTGTTTTTCAGAATGAAAAGATCTGTTTGTTTCCCTTGTATTTCTTTCTGGAAATCAGCTTTTTTTAAGCCACACAGATATCCGTTTGGGGTTGATGTGTTTATCATGCTATTAAAATCTTTTTATGATTGATTCAAATCTATTGCAAATAAAAAGATTTAATTCGGTTTTCCCAAACTTTTCAAAGAAAAGTGCAACTATAAAGTGTGAAATTTTAATAAATCTGCAATTATAAAGCAACTTCCGCCGACATATATAAAGTCTTCGGGGGAAGCAGCTTTCTTGGCTGCCTCCAAGGCTGTATGCACATCTGGATATGACTGGCCGTGCAACCCTGCTTTTTCAGCTTTCGCCTGCAGTTCTTTTTCGGGTAAGGCTCTTTTTACGGAAGCATGTGTGAAATAGTAATGTGCATCTTTGGGTAGGAGAGAAATCACTCCGCTGATGTCTTTATCGTTCACCATTCCGAACACGATGTGTAGTTGCTTGAAATGGATATGTTGAAGCTGTTCAGTAATGTATTCGAACCCTCCGACATTGTGCCCGGCATCGCAGACGATGGTTGGCTTTTCTCCAAGTTTCTGCCATCTTCCCATTAATCCGGTCATCTCGCAGACATGAGAAAAGGCTTTTCTAACGGAATCATCGTCAAGATGATATCCTAACGTTTTGAGAATCCTGACTGCCGATAAAATCGTGTTTGTATTTTTTATTTGGTAAAGACCGCTGAGCTCGCCCTCCAAACAGGGATAACTCTTTGTGTCGTAAACAAATTGTCCTTTGTCGTCCCATTGATATCCAAGGATGTTGTGCTCATCTTCTGCAAAATGGATTGGTGCATTCTCTAAACGGGCTTTTTCAAGAAATACTGCCTTTGTTTCTTCGGTTGTTTCTCCAATAACGACCGGTGTGCTAGCCTTGATAATTCCTGCTTTTTCAGTAGCAATCTTAGCCAAGGTGTTACCGAGGAACTGAGTGTGGTCGAAGCTGATATTTGTAATGATACTTAAATCTGGCTGAATGATATTTGTGCAGTCTAATCTTCCTCCCATGCCCACTTCAATGATGGCAATATCTACTTTCTCTTGAGCAAAATAATAGAAAGCCATTGCAGTCGTCAATTCAAAAAAGGACGGATGTAATGGCTCAAAAAAATCTTTGTTTTGTTCAACAAAGTCAATGACAAATTGTTTGGAAACCGGAACTCCGTTTACACGGATTCTCTCTCTGAAGTCGATGAGGTGAGGCGAGGTGAAGAGTCCTGTTTTATACCCTGCTGCCTGAAAGATAGCAGCGAGGGTATGCGAACAAGATCCTTTACCGTTCGTCCCTGCTACATGGACGGTATGAAACAAACGGTGAGGATGATTAAAGTGTTCATCCAGCAGATAGGTGTTTTCTAATCCCTCTTTATAAGCATCTTTCCCAACTTGCTGAAATGAGGGTGCGCTGTTAAAGAGGTAGTTTACCGTTTGATCATAGTTCATGATACTCACTGTTTATTGAAGAAATTCTTGAACTTGCTGAAAAGCTTATCCTTGATGGATAGGTTAGGCCGGAAGTTTTCAGAATCCTGCATCTTTTCCAATGCGTTCTTTTCTTCTTTATTCAATGTCTCAGGAATGTATACACTGATGTTGACAAGCAGATCACCGACACCGGTACTTGCCCCATAGCTGTTGATGATTGGAAGTCCTTTCCCCCTTAATCGTAAAACTTTACCAGGTTGTGTCCCAGGCTCTATCTTTACTTTTGCTTTTCCGTCAATGGTAGGAATCTCGACAGATCCTCCTAATGCGGCAGTTGGGAAACTTAGGAGCAAATTATAAATCAAGTCTTCTTGGTCACGTATCAATTCCGGATGTTGTTCCTCTTCTATCACAACCAATAAGTCGCCTGGTACGCCATTGTGTTTGGCTGCATTCCCTTTTCCGTTGATGGTGACTTGCATTCCTTCAGCAACACCTGCAGGAATCTTTACTTCTACCACTTCTTCGCCATAGACAATGCCTTCACCACCACAGTGCTTACATTTGTTCTTGATGATTTTACCTTCACCGCCACATTGTGGACATGCTGATTGCGTTTGGATTGTTCCGAAAATACTCTGCTGTGTACGAGTAACAGTTCCTGTACCATGACAGGTCGGACATGTATCCATGCCACTGCCTCCTTCATCACCTGTTCCATGACAGTGTGAGCAGGTAACATATTTCTTGAGTTTGAATTTCTTTTGGACTCCGGTCGAGATTTCTTTCAGATTCAACTTTACCTTTACTCGGAGGTCGGATCCTCGGAATTTGCGTTGAGCAGATCCAGATCGGCTGCTTCCGAACCCGAATCCACCAAAGCCACCTCGTCCGCCGAAGATGTCGCCGAACATAGAGAAGATATCATCCATAGACATGCCTTCTCCTCCAAAACCGCCAAAACCACCGGCTCCATTCAGACCTTCATGTCCGAACTGATCATAGCGCTGACGCTTTTCCGGATTGCTTAGAACTTCATAGGCTTCAGCTGCTTCCTTGAATTTTTCTTCAGCTTCCTTATCTCCCGGATTCTTGTCTGGGTGATATTGAATGGCTTTCTTCCGATAAGCCTTCTTTATTTCATCCGCACTGGCGTCTTTGTTAACGCCCAACACTTCATAATAATCTCTTTTTGCCATAGTTATTGTCCTACTGCCACTTTTGCATGACGTATTACTTTATCATTCAACATATAGCCTGTCTGGACGCAATCCATGATTTTTCCTTTCATCTCTTCGGATGGAGCTGGAATCATGGCAATGGCTTCACAGTAGTCTGTGTTGAATTCTTGATTTTCTGTTTCAATTTTCTTTACTCCTTGTTGCTCAAGGATCTTAATAAACTTATTATAAATAAGTTCCACTCCTTCTAAAGCAGGGCGAAGTTCATCCGACTTCTCCATATTGCTCATAGCTCTTTCCATATCATCTAATACAGGAAGTATGGCTTTAATGGTGGTTTGGCTACCATTTAGAATGAGTTCAGCCTTTTCTTTGTTTGTCCGCTTGCGGTAGTTGTCAAACTCGGCAGAAAGGCGTAGATACTTATCTGACTGTTCCTCAATGGTCTGGTTGGCTTGAGCCAACTGCTCCATAAGTTTTTCTTCATGAGTAGGTTCGTCAGAAGGGGCTGTGGAATCCGATTCGGTAGCTTGCTCTTCTTGCGGTTGCTCGTTTTGTGGAGTTTCTACCTCATTTACGTTTTCCTCTACGTTTACCTCTTCTTGTTTCTTTTCTTCTTTCTCTTTCATATTATATGGATGTCTTTTATTTTTCTTGTTTCTTTTCATGATAAAAAGTTTTAATCTCGGTCTACAAATATTATGCCTTTGGACTTTGACCGTGCAAAAATAGACAAAATCTGTCAGAGTGTCACATGCCTTTCATGGAAAAAATGTATCTTTGCGGTCTAATTAAGAAAATCTATTGTAATGATTACAGTTTCAAATCTGGCTATTCAATTTGGCCGAAGAATTTTATACAAAGATGTAAACCTAAAATTTACAAATGGAAATATCTATGGTGTGATAGGGGCGAATGGCGCGGGAAAATCTACTTTCTTGAAGGCTATATCTGGTGAGTTGGAACCATCAAAGGGAAGCGTAACCATGGGCCCGGGTGAACGTCTTTCTGTTCTAAGTCAGGACCATTTCAAGTGGGACGAGTACACGGTTTTGGATACTGTGCTGATGGGTCATGCTGTCTTGTGGGATGTGATGAAAAAGCGTGATGCGCTTTATGCAAAACCTGATTTTTCAGATGAAGATGGTATTGAAGTGGCTCATCTCGAAACTCAGTTTGCCGAACTAGGAGGTTATAATGCTGAAAGCGATGCAGCATCCCTGTTGAGTAATCTAGGCGTGAAAGAAGCAAACCATCATCTTCTGATGTCCCAATTAGGTGGCAAGGAAAAGGTGCGTGTTATGCTAGCACAGGCATTATTCGGTAATCCAGAGAATCTGTTACTTGATGAGCCGACGAATGATTTGGATTTAGACACCGTTTCTTGGTTGGAAGAGTTTTTATCTAATTATGAACATACCGTATTGGTTGTAAGTCATGATCGACACTTCCTGGATGCTGTATCCACACATACCGTGGATATTGATTATGGCAGCGTGAACTTATTTGCAGGAAATTATAGTTTCTGGTATGAGTCTAGTCAGCTGGCTCTACGCCAACTGCAAAACCAGAAGGCTAAGATGGAGGAAAGACGGAAGGAGTTGGAAGAGTTCATCCGCCGTTTCAGTGCCAATGTCGCAAAAAGCAAGCAGACGACCAGTCGTAAGAAAATGCTGGAGAAATTGAATATAGCTGATATTCGTCCTTCCTCTCGCCGTTATCCGGGTATTATATTTAATATGGAGCGAGAGCCAGGAAACCAAATACTTGAAGTGTCAGGTCTCCGCGCGGAAACTGAGGAAGGAGAGGTCTTGTTTGATAACGTGAATTTTGTTGTTGAGAAGGGGGATAAGATTGTCTTCTTGAGCCGTGATCCACGAGCAATGACCGCATTGTTCGAGATTATCAATGGCAATCGGCAAGCAGATGCAGGTACGTACAACTGGGGCGTTACGATTACAACCGCCTACCTGCCATTGGATAACACCGCGTTCTTTGAAAAAGACATGAACTTGATTGAGTGGCTGAATCAGTTTAGTTCAGAGAATGAGGTGCAGATGAAGTCTTATTTAGGTAGAATGCTGTTCTCAGGAGAGGAAGTCCTAAAGAAGGTGAATGTTCTTTCTGGGGGTGAGAAAATGCGTTGTATGATTGCTCGGATGCAACTGAAGAATGCTAATTGCTTGATTTTGGATACCCCAACAAACCATTTGGATTTGGAGTCTATTCAGGCCTTTAATAATAACCTGAAGACTTTTAAAGGGAATATCCTTTTCTCTTCACACGACCATGAATTTATCCAGACGGTAGCGAATCGCATCATTGAGTTAACACCAAATGGTATTATCGATAAGATGATGGAATATGATGATTATATCAGTTCGGAACACATTGCTGAATTACGACACAAATTGTATCAGTGATATTCTTTATATATAATGTATAGTTCGGTCCTGCCTTTCCCCTGATTACCGGAGCGGGTTGGTTGTCCCGGCCGCTCCGTTCCCTCCGTTTCCTGTGATTTTCCGTGTCGTTGCCGTATTTCCTTCTGAAATTTTTCTTGCTGCAAATCAGCCCCTTGTGTAATTTCCGTATATTTTTGATAAAAAAAGTCGTTGAAATATTTTTTTGTGCCGTTAAAAGGCTGTAAATTTGCACCCGCTTTCGAGAGGGACGCGTTCCCCTTGACTGCGTTCTATGACAGGTTTTCCATAAGACAGAAGCAGCAAAGAAAGAGCTCCGTCCCGTCA
>CACZBX010000043.1 GCA_902779535.1 uncultured Bacteroidales bacterium | reverse complement strand
TGACGGGACGGAGCTCTTTCTTTGCTGCTTCTGTCTTATGGAAAACCTGTCATAGAACGCAGTCAAGGGGAACGCGTCCCTCTCGAAAGCGGGTGCAAAGTTATACCCTTTTCACGTCACAAAAAAATATTTCAACGACTTTTTTTATCAAAAATATACGGAAATTACACAAGAGGCTGATTTGCAGCAAGAAAAATTTCAGAAGGAAATACGGCAGCAAACCGGATAATCACAGGAAACGGAGGGAACGGAGCGGCCGGGACAACCAACCCGCTCCGATAATCAGGGAAAAGGCAGGACCGAACTATACATTATATATAAGGAAATCACTGATACAATAATATGATCAGCGTTTTGTTTCTCATGGGCGTTTACAAAGAAAGAGGAGGATGTGAGGTTTACTCACATCCTCCTCTTTCTTTAACACATTATTTATAATATTACCAGTTATCCGTTCTAAAAGAAGATACAGGAATATCATAATCATTAAACAAAGTCGCTTCTGTATAGTTTTTAAAACCATAGCGCAATGCAACAGGGTTGGGTACTTCTTTACATTCTGCATATAGTTTATTCCCGCGGATGTAAGCCGTAGCCTCATGGAACACCTTATCTTCCCCAGCAATCTCTACGTTACCTACTTGCCAAGTAGAATGAGTACACAGGCCATGCTTTGTTTTAAAAGAAACAACAGCCTTGCCGTCTTCGACAGCAAAAGAGTCGTACACTGGACTTTCACAGGGGACGCCAGGGATATTATATGTTTTAGCTAATGCCCAGTAGGCCAAACGTTCTCCAGCTTCTTTCTTCTTACGAGGGTGGATAATATAGATCTGCCCCGTATCCATTGTAACAGCCATTCCGGAGTTTGGAATCAAGTCCATACACTTCAATTGAGATTCCCTCAGCAATGCAGATCCCACTTCATTTTCTTTCCCATACGCATAAGGAGCAATCTGAACATAATAGAATGGGAAATCACCTTGCTTAAAACTCTTACGTATATCCTTCACAAAAGCAGGGAACAAACGAGTATATTGTTCTGGATTTCCGGCATTTGATTCTCCCTGATACCAGATAGCACCTTTAATAGTATAATTGATCAAAGGGTGAAGTTTAGCGTTATATAAATAGCAAGGAGTCTGATTATCGTTTTTTCCAGAAGCCTTATCATTGTCTAAGTAAGAAAGATCAAATTCATCCTTGAACTCGTTCATCGCTTCACGGCTCATCCAAGCCTCAACACTCGAGCCACCCCAGTTAGAGATAACCAGTCCAATAGGTACTTCTAATACTTCCTGCAGATAGCGAGCAAAGAAATAAGCTGTTGCGCTACATGAGCTTACTCCTTCCGGATCATGTTCCTTCCAGGTACCTGGCACATCATCCATCGGAGTCTTACTAATCTTGTTCACTGTCGTATACATCCGGATAGGGGTTGATTTCTTTGCTTTGATCACATAGTCGAGCGCTCCTTCCACAGGTTGACCACCAAAACCTCTCATAGGCATTTCCATATTGGATTGTCCTGAGCAGAACCACACCTCACCTATTAAAATATTCTTCAACGTCACCGTTTCTCCATCATTAAATTTTATTTCATATGGGCCACCTGCTGCAGGCGTTTGGACTTTTACCAACCATTTTCCTGCTTGATCTGCCGTAACTTTATATTCTACGTTACTCCAAGAAGGCGTAATCTTCACAACCTTATTGGGAGTTGCTTTTCCCCATAAGTTCACTTTCTCATTTTGTTGCAAGACCATGTTGTCGGCCAAAACTGTTGGGAATGTCACCTTTGCAGATAAGGACAAAGAGCAGCATAACAACACCCCCATTAACCATCTACATTTCATAATTCAAATATTTATAGTTGAACAATTTCTTTTATATCCGATTTAGCATTGGGAACAATCAACACCTTATATCCTTTGGGCAAATCCAAATGATACTTTAAGACTCCATCCCTTAAGTTCCATTCCAACCTGATTTCATCATCTCCAATAGGCAGTACCCCTTTACAATGTTTCAACCCAGAGTCCACAAATCGGAGACGAATAGTCTTCTCTGTAGGTGATACATCGTAAACACCCAGAATATCTCGCATAAGCACTCTTTCCAAATGGGCTGCAAAACCATGATTACAGCTTGCCGTGGAAGTCATATTTTCCCATAAAGTTCCGGTCTGATCGGCCATGGTCAGATATTCTGCAATCGATTCATCTAATAATTGCTTTGACAAACCCTCACGAGAAAGAAGTTCTAAACGTAAATAGTTCCCGATGAAAGCGTTAGCAAATGCGACATCCGGATAAGGATTGTTCTGTTTCCGTGAAGGACCAAATTTGTCCCTCAGCATTTTCCACAGTTCCGGATAAGAGTCAGGCGTTGCAGTATGGAAGAAAAATGCATAATACTGGCACACTTCCGTATGATGGTCTGTCCTTATCAGCCTGCCATCCTCTCGTATCGCATTATCACAGAAGAATGTTCCGTCAAAGGACTGCTTTCGGATTGCTTCGCGGACGTTCTCTGCCTGGCTCTTCAGTTCACTATCTTGATAGAGTCGTGAAATCGCATCCAACATCTCGGCATAAAGCATATTTGTCGGATAGTTAACATCTTGAACATAACGATTGGCATCCGACCACTCCACAAACACCCATTTATCAAGTTTTTCCAGCAGCCCGTCTTCATTTAGATAAGGTTTGAAATAATCAACCAATTCATAAACCCGTTGTTTAGCTTGGTCAATCATCTCACGATCACCACTTCGATGAAGATACTCTTCCAATTCCAGGACAAACCACATCGCCCAATTAGGAATATAATTATGATTCCAATGATCGGAAGGGTAACACATCGGAAGCATGCCCTTGTCGATATCCTTAAATTCTTTAGGCAACAAGAAATTCTCAATAAAATTCTTTTCAAGTTTTGTATGTCCTGAGAAATCGAATGCAACCCGAGCTGAGAAATAACTATCACAGAGCCAACCCGCTCGTTCACGAGAGGCACAATCCATAAAAACATCCAAGGCGTTTTGACGGTGTGTCTCACGTGCGGTTTCAAACAACCTATTCAGGTCAGTGTTATCCGACTCAAAGCTTGCACGTTTCACATCTGCATTACAATAGTCGCGCATATACATTCGGCTCACATCCCCCTTCCCCTTTAAGAAGGCGATCTGCATGTATTGCATAGTGTAAGGTTCAAATGACTCCAGATCATATTCTCCCGGTTGCAGCTCATATGTCACGAATGCCTGACAGCCAAGTCGATTGATATGGACAGCACCATCCTCTCCCAACAATTCATCGAATGACACCTTCAGGCACGATGGTTCATCCACCTTTACATGTATGCCAAGGAAACCACTACTATTACATTCAAACTTATAGATACTATCGTTCAATCTCAACGCATCATGTACTCGATAATCAGGATAAGCCACCCTTCGCTCAATGAATTGTTTTGCCTCCACTTTAGATAATGTCACCTGGTGTTCTGTATCTACCCATTCCGTTTGAGTCATCCACTCTGCATAATCAGGTGTTAAGACATAATACTCAGTGAATGGACGTTGAAAACTGAATCGAGGCACATCCGACTTGCGCTGTTTCAGTTCGAAAGCCTGAAAATCGGTACCCGTAGCAGCAACAACCTTGCCATTCAACTCAACTTCACATTGCAAGAAAGAAGGCTGATTCAACAGGTAATAGCTCGGCTCGTTATAGCCAGCCACCTCCACTGCCACTACATTCTCTCCTTTTTGCATAAAGGAAGCGATATCATAACAATCAATACGATAGAAGTCGTGTGCAGCGACACACGGTCCATGAGCCACGAACTTGCCATTGACATGTAAACGATAGTCAGTGGAAGCAGCCAACCGGATATAAGCAGTAGCTATTCGATTCGCTGAGATGATTTCACGAAAAGATAATGTCTGGTTCTTGACTGTGTCTTGACCAGCAGCCCACACTGGTGCAGCGTTCTGGAAAGTTCTTATCTGCGACAAGTTTATCTTACGTGATGCTTGGTTACAACTTGAGAACATCACGACAAGAAGCAAAAGATTTAAAAGGAAATAGGTCTTTTTCATCATTTTTCTTATTTCTAACTACGACTTATCTGGAATCCTTTATCAGAGAGTGTCATTCCTACGAATCTGGCGCGATCGTTGATTGGATGTTGCGACAGGATCCCTCTGATTTTAGCAGCTGCCTCCGTATCTTTGGCAATCATATAAAGGAATCCACCGCCTCCAGCTCCCGGAAGTTTATACCCTAAGCAATAATCATCGATAAGCCGGATAATGGATTCAATTTGAGGTGGGTTCGTTCCAGAATCCAATTTCTTGTTCTGCTCCCACGTCTTTCGAATAAGACGCCCCATTTCATCGAACTGCTCACGCTGAATAGCCTCATACAAATCCAATGCATGATGTTTCATCTGAGCCAACAGTTCCAAGTGTTCTGTAGAATTGAGGAACATTCCTCGAACGATATCTGCCAAGATACTTTTGGCTGTGCGTGTAATACCTGTATAATACAACAGATGGCATTGTTGATAGTCTGTACCCGTGAACAGATGATCGGGCAGCCAACGTACCTGTGGGTTTTGGTCGATGCCGCTCGCTGTCATCAGCAGTTTTGCTCCTCTCAACACACCGCCATATTGATCTTGCCATCCACCTCCCGTCGTGAGGAGTTGTTCGAGTATCAACGTCCGGTTACATATCTCATTCTTGTCCCAGTTCAACCCGCAGAAATCAGCAATGGCGCCCAGCACCGTTGCCGCAAGGATAGAACTTGTCCCTAACCCTGATCCTGCTGGAATTGCCGATAAGAGTGTAATCTCAAAACCACCTCCAAAGGCTTCCAGTTGGTCATGAAGCGTATGGTATTTATCTACTGAAAACTGAGGTAAGAAACCTGCCAGCGCCAATGCTGCCTTCGGTATAGAGAAAGGAGACCCTACATGATTGAAGTCGCCCAGTTCTTCATAAGATGTGACTTTCTCCATGGCACCCAGGTCGATGGAACGAAGGATAATATGACATTCTTTGCAAGGTTTAATATACACTTGTAAAGGAGGTTGACTATTCAATTCGATCGCAATGTTGACAACATTTCCACCCTCCATCAGGCAATATGGTGGAGTATCAGTCCATCCACCGGCTAAGTCAATCCGAACCGGGCTACGCCCCCATACGATTTGATCGGAATAAACCGATAATCTCGGTTGTTGTTTTTGTTGCAAGGCTGAAGCCGTCAGGCCCTCACGCATCAACGAAAAGGCTTTTTCTTCCTCATGTTCATAGGGTAAGTTTTTCAGTTTCAGGGTGCGTGAGCGGAACATACGGTCACTTATTTGAGTCATCAGAGGTGCTGTTTCTGGCAATTCGTCAGGCAGAGGCAGTTGATGTTTGGAATACTCTTGAGCTGCTTCTTCCAAGTTTATTTGGTAGAAGACACTTCGCTCGTAGTTACGCGCCAACACACTCCAGTTCGTACTTCGAAAAGTCTCCCTCTGTTGGGTTAACCTGTAAAGATTAGCATAAGTAGAGATCTCGTCAGCCGAATACTTTGGACATTCTTCCCAACATTGCTTTCCTTCTTGTAAGGATGGTTCAGAGACCATCCATCGTATCACTTTTTCTAAATCATCTACATGTTCTACAACGGGGAAGATACGAGCCGACTGTAAGTCCGACTTTCCTTCAATCTCTGAGAGTGAGACACCTCGCTCTGAAGCCCATTCCATGAAGGGATGCCCAAGGAAATAGGTATCAAGTGAGTCGATGGCTCCTTTAAACTTATCCATAAAGCCATAAGGACGAGCAACAAATTCCTTTTCACCAACCGGAACCACATCAATACATACTCCTGACGGTACATCCAATGCCCAATCATTTTGTGGAACACCGGTAATTATATGCTGTGAATGTAAATCCCATTTCGAGCCTACCCAACTATTTTCAATCCACACTTCAGAGTTTTCTGGTTTCAACGTCTTACCAACGAACGCATTTTGTACGAACATGGCTGGATGAGGTTTTACCTTAAGGTGCATGATCCGACGTTGATCGTTTACGAGATTCTGTACCGCAACGGTCGAAGAGATTAATTCGCGGCTCGTCCCATAATGATAAAACTCACCACCCGGCAATGGTAAGATAGCTACCGATAATTTGTTCAGTTCTTCATCCACGATGCGCGGATGTTCACCCAACGTTAATCCGAAGTCAGAATATAAATCATAAAAACCGATTTCTCCACCACGATTCGAACGTTCCACCAGCATTTGGACAGCACGGTCGCTGAGCAACCAGACACCAATATCCATCAAGAAAAAATGAGATTGAGTCAGTTTCCCCAGTTCTTCTACAGAAGGTTTCTGGAGCATAAAGTCCAATCGGTCAGGATTTGCTCTTGAAGAGAGGAAAACTCCATGGTTCTTGGCCAGGTTCGGGTCAGCCCAGAGGCCATAACATACAACATCGACATCAGGAATAGGTTGTAGCTTACCCTCGGCACGGATATACACATCGCCACTAGCAATAAGCGTATGTAAGTTATCTGGAGCCTTCTCCATGATCTGTTGGTATAGAGGAAGTTGTAACGACAATAAATTCTGAGACAGCCGTTGTCCTCTAGCCCAGCGGAATACAGGGATTGGTGTCAAGATTTTTCCAGAAGGAGCATAACCGGGCAAGCGTCGGCTTTGCCCTCCGGCATGAAGAAGAATACGTTTTTCCCGACCGAGCCAGTTCATAAACGTTTCTTGTGGTGCATCTTGTTGCCGACAGGCTTCTAACAACCATGCCGTTCCCCCACCCGATCCCAACTTACGTCCCACAGGATCGGACGTACAGAACCATTCGTTCACATCTGCATGCTCAATATCGTGAAAACAATCCACCAGGTTAGGTGGTAATGAAAGCAACTTCTTCATAATGCCATTATTTTGTTAAGCAAAGATGCATAAAATCCTCAAAAACACCAAATAAATATATAAAAACAAATACTTTCTTTGTTTTTTGATTTCAAAGCCCTAACTTTGTTAGAAATTTATTAATTTATAAAAATAAAAAAGATAATGAAAGAATTCTTGAAATACACACTTGCCACTGTTGTGGGTATTTTTCTGGCAGGTATTGTATTTACTATTTTGGGAATCATTTCTTTGGTCGGGATGGTTGCGACCTCGGACACAGAGACAAAAGTAAAAGAAAATTCACTTTTTGAGCTAAAGCTTGACGGAACCATTGTCGAACGTTCTCAAGCCGAAGATCCTTTTACTAAATTATTGGGGGCCAACACGTCTACCAGTTATGGATTGGACGACATCCTTTCTTCCATCAAGAAAGCAAAAGACAACGATAACATCAAAGGTATTTACATTGAGACAGGTGCTACCGCTTCTATTGAATTTGCAGCCTGTGAAGCTATTCGTCGTGCATTGGTCGATTTCAAGGACAGTGGGAAGTTCATTGTTGCTTATGGTGATCAATACGGACAAGACACTTACTACCTGGCCAGCGTAGCTGATAAGATTTTTATCAACCCTCAAGGCACTCTTTCTTGGCACGGGCTTGCCTCTCAACCGATTTTCTACAAAGAATTGTTGGAAAAGATTGGAGTAAAGATGCAAGTATTCAAGGTAGGTACATATAAGTCGGCTGTCGAGCCATATATTGCCACTTCCATGAGCGAAGCGAACCGTGAACAGGTAACCGTCTTTTTGGATGACCTGTGGGGCAAGATGGTGAACGACATCTCTACCAGCCGTAACATCTCGGCCGATTCGTTGAATGTCTATGCTGACCGATTAATGGATCTGCAACCGGTACAGACTTATTTAGATTACGGCTTGGTTGACTCTTTGGTTTACAAAAGTGATGTTCGTGACTATCTGAAGAAGATGACCAATCGCAAAGAAGATGAACGAATTCGTTCTTACTTAGTCAGCGATATGGTGAACGTGAAACGCAACGTACCGAAAGACAAGAGTGGAAATATTATCGCCGTTTATTATGCATCCGGTGACATCGACGGTGGTGGAGTGATTTCAACAGGTCCTGCCGGTATCCAATCGCCTAAGGTAGTGAAGGACTTGCGGAAACTTAGAGAAGACAATACGGTAAAGGCCGTGGTACTGAGAGTAAACTCACCTGGTGGAAGTGCTTACGGATCGGAACAGATATGGAACGAGGTTGTGGCGTTGAAAGCTGAGAAACCTGTCATCGTGTCCATGGGCGATTATGCTGCTTCAGGAGGTTATTATATTTCCTGTGCTGCTGACACGATTGTAGCTGAGTCGACGACCTTGACCGGTTCGATTGGTATCTTCGGTGTATTCCCGGACGTCAGTGAGTTGATGAACAAAAAGTTAGGTGTTCATTTCGATATGGTGAAGACCAATAAGATGAGCGACTTTGGAAGTATGAGCAGACCGTTTAATACCGATGAACAACAAATCCTGCAGAACTATATCAACAATGGTTACAGTTTGTTTGTAAAACGTTGTGCTGATGGTCGTAGTATGACCACAGAAGCCATTGAAGCCATTGCAGAAGGACGTGTATGGACTGGTGCTCGGGCCAAGGAATTAGGACTGGTAGATGAGATTGGTGGACTAGACAGAGCTATTGAATTAGCATCTATCAGTGCCGGCATCGATGCTTACACCGTTGTCAACTATCCGGATAAGGAAGGATTCCTCAGTACGTTCCTGGAAGGAGAAAAGGATAGAATGGTAAAGAGTAAATTACAAGAATATCTTGGTATTTATTTCAACGGATTGCAGTATGTGAAAGGACTCAACGAGATGGATCCTATCCAAGCGAGAATACCATTTGATTTGAACATTCATTGATACATGGAGGATAACCCAAAGATAAACAAATGGCTTTTGCCTGCCTCATGGCTATATGGAGCAGTCATAAAAGTTCGGAACAAGCTCTTCGATTCAGGCATTCTGGAAGAGCGGGGTTATCCTATACCTATCATTTCCATCGGAAATATCACGGTCGGAGGTACAGGCAAGACGCCTCATACCGAGTATCTGATTCGTTTGCTCAGCAAGCAATGGCATGTCGCTGTACTTAGTCGGGGCTATAAGCGTAAATCCGAAGGTTTCCAACTGGCTACGAAGGATACGCCAATGAGTGTGTTGGGTGATGAGCCGCATCAGATAAAGCAAAAGTTTCCCAATATCTACGTGGCCGTAGATGCTGACCGCCGTCATGGCATCGAACAGTTGATGAAAGAGACCGTCGCTCCAGGACTTGATGTCATCTTGATGGACGATGCTTTCCAACATCGGTATGTGAAGCCAGGTTTGAACATCTTACTGGTCGACCATAATCGTCTACTCTGCGATGATGCATTGCTGCCAGCCGGCCGATTAAGAGAACCGGAGTCGAGTAAGGAACGTGCGAACATCGTTATTGTTACTAAATGTCCGAAGGATATGAATCCAATGGATTACCGTATTCTTACAAAAAAGATGGATCTATATCGCTATCAGCAACTTTACTTTACCACGCTGAATTACGGGAACCTCTATCCATTGTCGCGGACAGGGAAGTCACATTCCTTGGGCAGCATCCATAAGGATGTTCATATCCTGTTGCTTACCGGAATTGCATCACCAAGTAAGCTTATTGAGGATTTGAAACCCTACAACTCGCATGTTCACCCATTAACCTTCCCTGATCATCACGATTTTACTGCAACCGATTTAGCATTGCTCAAGGAGCGTTTCTTGGAGCTGCCTGATAGCAGGCGCATGATCATTACTACCGAGAAGGATGCCTCCCGACTGATGAATCATCCGTTACTGGACGAACAACTGAAACCATATATCTTTGTGCTACCTATAGAAGTATCCTTCCTACAAGATAAAGAAGAATCATTCAAATTTAATATTTCAGACTATGTTAGAAAAAATCAAAGAAACAGCCGACTTTCTAAAGCAGAAAGTGAATACACATCCTAAGACTGCTATCATTCTGGGTACAGGTCTGGGACGTTTAGCTGATGAAATAACCGACGCTTTTAGTATTTCTTATCATCATATTCCTAATTTCCCTATTTCCACCGTCGAAGGCCATAGTGGCAAACTTATCTTTGGTAAGTTAGGGGGAAAAGATATCATGGCCATGCAAGGACGCTTTCACTATTACGAAGGGTACAGCATGAAACAGGTTACCTTCCCGATCCGCGTCATGCGCGAGTTGGGTATCAAAACCTTATTTGTTTCGAATGCTTCAGGTGGAACAAATCCTCATTTCAAAGTGGGTGACTTGATGATTATCACCGATCATATTAACTATTTCCCTGAACATCCGCTGCATGGGCCCAATATCGACTACGGTCCACGCTTCCCGGATATGAGCGAGGCATACTCTAAGGAACTTAGGCAACGTGCCTTGGCTATTGCTGCCGAAAAGCATATCGATGTTCAGCAGGGTGTTTATCTAGGCACACAAGGACCGACATTTGAGACTCCATCCGAATACAAGATGTTCCAATTATGGGGAGCTGATGCTGTAGGTATGTCAACCGTTCCTGAGGTGATCGTTGCACGTCATTGCGGAATCGAAGTATTTGGCATCTCGGTCATCACCGACATTGGTGTAGAAGGTCAAATCCAAAAGATTACGCATGAGGATGTTCAGAAAGCGGCTGACGCTTCTCAAGAAAAAATGACGGAAATCATGCGTGAAATGATTAAAAGAAGTTGATATGCAGGAAACAAAAAGAACAGAAATATCTACGTTGGGCGAGTTCGGCCTAATCCGACATTTAACCGAAAATATCCAGTTCGTACACCCTGAGACCCAATATGGTGTGGGCGACGATGCAGCTGTATTATCTTATCCGAACAAGGAAGTGTTGGTAACGACCGACATGTTGATGGAAGGCATTCATTTCGACTTGGAATATACTCCTTTGAAACACCTCGGATATAAGGCCGCAGTTGTCAACTTCTCTGATATCTATGCGATGAATGGTACGCCCAAACAGATTACCGTTTCCTTGGCTATCTCAAAGCGCTTCAGCCTGGAAGATGTTGAGACGCTTTATGCCGGTATCCGTTTGGCTTGTCAAACTTATAATGTCGATCTGATTGGTGGCGATACGACCCCGTCACTCACAGGACTGGCTATCAGCATCACATGTATCGGCGATGCTGACAAAGGACAAATCGTTTATAGGAACGGAGCTAAAGAAACCGACTTGATCTGTGTCTCCGGTGACTTAGGAGCCGCTTATATGGGGCTACAACTTTTGGAACGAGAAAAGGCAGTCTTTCGTGGTCAGAAGGAGATCAATCCTGATTTCTCAGGAAAAGAATACATCCTTGAGAGGCAACTGAAGCCAGAAGCAAGAAAAGATATTATCGAAGCGTTGGCTCGCACTGGCATCAGACCAACTTCCATGATGGACATCTCCGACGGACTCTCCTCCGAGTTGAAACACATCTGCAGCCAAAGCAATGTGGGCTGCCGAATATACGAGGAACGTATCCCTATCGACTACCAAACCGCTGTGATGGCTGAGGAATTGAATATGAATGTCACCACATGTGCACTTAATGGCGGAGAGGATTACGAATTGGTGTTCACGGTGCCTCTCACCGAGCATGAGAAAGTTCAATCCATCAACGGTATTAAGGAAATAGGCTATATCACGAAGGCAGAACTGGGATGTGGCTTGATTACTCGTGACAACCAAGAGTTTGAACTTAAAGCACAAGGGTGGAATCCATTAACATAGAGTTATCCTATTATCATAGTTCAGCCGCACCCAATTGGATGCGGCTGTTTTTTTATAACAACTTGTTTATTGTTTTTTGAATACTCTGAGTCTTCTGAACTTTGAGTTCCTGTGGATTTGAGATCCACAGGAGGGAATAGCTGCGGGTCTACGACCCGCGCGGATTGGAAATCCGCAATTAGTAACTCGGGGATTGCAAATCCCCGAGAACAATGAAACGATAACGGGAACGATAACAACATCCGTCCCTTGTGAATCTCCGGATCCACAAGGACAGCGTAGCCTCTGCAATGTAGAAAAATATCCCCCTATGCACCGAATTAAAAAAACATCCTTCACATTCACCGATTTTGTAATTTGTTTATTTACAACTATTTGCAACGAGTAGATTTTTGAAAATGTGAACCATCAAGGTTCACAAGGGCGAAAATCCATTCAAAAGGGTGTGAGGATCATCAGAAGATTCTGAGCACTCTGAGTACTCAGAATACTCCACGAGATTTGAGTTTTTAAGCAAAAAAAACTAAGTTTTTAAACGAAAAATCTCGATAAATGAGACTGAAAAACTCAATAAATGAAAATTTTTATACGATAATTGAAATACGATATCCGATCATTGAGAACTATACAGCGATGTACATGAAAACAACGCCAAAGATGTCACCGCTCATACTGAGGTATGAGCAACATAGAAAAAGTAAAAATGCGGGCTGCCTCAATAAGGCAGTCCGCATCATATCGATAAAAGGGTTCATTTAGAACTGACCCATCAATTTATTCAGGCTCTCCTTCGCATCACCCAACAGAAGATAAACACCTTCCTTGCGCGAGTACAGCGGATTCTCCACACCAGCATAACCAGGTTTCAAGTCGAAGTTACAGATAATCACTTCAGGAGCCTGGTCAACGTTCAGCACCGGCATACCGTAAATCGGAGTACCCTCGGCATTA
>CACZBX010000042.1 GCA_902779535.1 uncultured Bacteroidales bacterium | reverse complement strand
AAACGAAGGAAGTTACTTTCAAGACCTATTTCCTGCAAAATGTGAAGAGGATGCGAAAGGCTTACGACCTTTGTCAGCCTTCGGGAGAACTCAGCGAGGATGAGTCGGCATTGGCACAGTGCTTCATGGCTATTGCCGGAATGGTATATAAGATGAATGGAACAGATGCTCCAGATACTGATACCATGAATAGAAGAGTGGCAAAGATGGTGGAGGAAGCCCTGAAGTACAATAATGTGGAGAGCATTTTGGAAGAAGGTGAAGAAATGGATATTTTCGGACCTGAATTCACGGAAAGGCTTGAAGATATCAAGATGCCGGCATCTAAATTGGAAACGCTGATAAAACTTCTTCGGAAGCAAATCACAGAATATGGTAAGACCAATCAAGTAGCATCGAAGAAATTTCAGGAAATGCTGGAGGCAACCATTCAGGAGTATCACGACAGGCGTAAATTTTTGTCCGAACAAGAGGCTGGTGCTACTCAGGAAGCCACAGCGGAAAGTATCATCAAGAATGCCACTGAGCAGGCTCTGAACATTCTCAAAGGTATGCAGGCCGACCGTGAGAGTTTTCGTAAGTTGGGGCTTACCTTTAAAGAGAAGGCATTTTATGACATCTTAATTCATCTAAGAGATAAGAACAACTTCAAATACGGAGAAGACAAAGAGGTTGATGGTATTGTAGTCAATGATAAGTGTAAGAGTCTTGCATGTAAGATTCGAGAGATTATTGATGCAAAATCGTCCTTTGCCGATTGGCTCAATAACCAGCGCGTTCGTGACCAGTTGAAACAAGACATCAAAATTTGCCTTGTTAACTCCAGAAGTGTTCCGTGAGGTGATGGAACAGGTGGAGAATTTCAAGGAAAACGAGGATGTGGATTATAATGAGGTAAAGGCTACTCCTGCACCTGTGGTTTCTATGTATGCTCCGATTGAAGAGGAAAGCGAGATGATAATGGCAGCAGAGCCTTTCGAGTGCTATAAATGGAATCGCTTTGATCAGGACATTATAGATTTCTTCGGTGGAGATAAAACCATTCTTGTGGGGTGTTACAAAGGGAAGAAATATCTGGAGTGGATATTGTCTAATCGTATTTACAATGTGAGATTGGGCAAGACAAAAGGCTCTATGGAAGAAAACAAGGAAATGTTCGGTAAAACTTCCCTTTTGGTCCTTTACGAACTTGGAAAACTTAATAAACTGTCAGTTTACAGAATTACAAGCAAAAAGGAAATGGGTAAGGATGAACTTATTAGTTTGGGATATCCGAATCCCAAACCAAGAAAAAGTTATATGACATTTGGTATTTCTCCTCTTAACATGGATTTAAGTTTATTGGTAAATCAGCATCTGATAGAGAAACTGATAGATATAAATCCAAATAATGCTAAAGGAACGCCTGTGTTTATTGAACCATAAAAAAGAATGTAGTTTTGTTTTATGCATAATCATAAATAATAGACTTATGGAAGATAACGTATTATTCTCTTCTTTATATGAAGATATTATATCATTCGTTCATAATAAATCCAGAAAAGACGGCATAAATACCAACAAAACATGAATTATGCGGTATTTCGAAGCTGAAAATAATCTCTTTACCATAAAATCTAATGCGTATACTCTCTATACAATAACCTTTTGTCACTTCTCATTTCTCCTCCATCGTCTCCATGAGCAAATCTATCTTATGAGATTTTACGCCTGTATCTAAAAAAAATATTGAAAACGCTTGTGGATTAAAAGATAATACCTAACTTTGCAGTCCAAAATTTTAGTTTTTATATTATTTAATAGTAAAGTTTATGTATTTAGACGCAGCTAAGAAACAAGAAATCTTTGAAAAGTACGGAAAGTCTAACACTGATACTGGCTCAGCTGAAGCCCAGATTGCTTTGTTTTCATACCGTATTTCTCACCTGACTGAACACTTAAAGGTTCACAGAAAAGATTATAGTACTGAAAGATCCTTGACACAATTAGTTGGAAAGCGCCGTGCGTTGTTGAACTATTTGAAGAGCCGCGATATCAATCGTTATCGTGCTATCGTCGAGAAGTTAGGATTACGTAAGTAATCAACTGCAACAATCTAAAGAGTCCGAAACCAAATGGTTCCGGACTCTTTTTTATTTAGGACAATGGAAATTTCGTCTCATCAAAAAGTTTGAGGAATAGCAGAGAGGAATGCTTCAGTCACTTTAAAGGATTTATCGGCTATGGTGTCCCAGAAGTTTGTGTACTGCTCCCAGTTGTTTTCTGATCCAGGGGTGTCACTGATGATACGGAAACTGATAAAGGGTACTTGATAGAGGTAGCACACCTGGGCAATGGAAGCCGATTCCATATCGACAGCCAATCCTTCAGGGAACTGCTGCTTGATTTTCGCCAACTGCTTCCCTGCCGTAATAAACTGATCTCCGCTACAAATAAGTCCACCATGGATTTTGGTTGAAGTAGAAAGGTTCAAAGCACAATTCAAGAGGCTGGGATCTCCATCAAAGAAAGTCGGCAAGCCCTGAACCTGTCCAATGTCGTTTCCCTCACCACACCATACATCATGATGCACAATTTGCCTACTAACAACCACATCCATCACCTGAAGGGAGTTATCAATGCCTCCAGCCACACCGGTGCTGATGACACAATCCGGTGAAAAATGATGAATGAGCTCAGAGGTACCCGCAGCAGCATTTACTTTCCCAATACCACACTGCATCAATATAATCTCATTCACACCAATTGCCCCAGTCGTAAAGATGAAGGGGCCGAACTTAAACTGTTTCGGTTCCGGGAGAAGACGCTCGATTTGTCTTCTTTCCGTACTCATTGCCGTAATAATTCCTATTTTCATAAAAGGAGATTTTAATTTCTCTTCGCAAATTTAACAATTAAATCAGAGTATATCATTATCTTTGCCTGAAAAAGCAAAATTAAAATCATACAAATATGAATCTCATTAAAAGGATGTTACCAGACATCATTGCCGTGCTTGTCTTCATCATCATTTCCTTTGCTTATTTTACACCGTCTGTCTTTGAGGGTCGTATCCTCTTCCGCCATGATGCTTCCGAAGGAGTTGGAGCGGGACAGGAGGCAAAAGAATATCTCGAGAAAACAGGAGAACGCACACGTTGGACAAACTCGATCTTTGGAGGTATGCCTACGTATCAGATGTCGCCCAGTTATAAGTCGACAGATGTCTTAAAGAAGATTGAGAATATCTACCACCTTTACCTTCCTACCTATGTATGGTATGTATTTGTGATGCTGTTAGGTTTCTACATCCTGCTGCGTGCCTTTGATTTCAGGGTATGGCTGGCTGCAATGGGTGCTGTTATTTGGGCTTTCTCATCGTATTTCTTTATCATCATTGCCGCAGGGCACATCTGGAAGTTCATTACCTTGGCATATATTCCGCCGACAATTGCCGGAATGGTACTTATCTATAAAGGAAGATATCTGTGGGGAAGCTTTGTAACGGCTTTGTTCGTCGCATTGCAAATTATGTCGAACCACGTACAGATGAGCTACTACTTCCTCTTCGTTATGTTAGCAATGTTCATCGCGTTCGCCGTACAGGCATTCCAGCAGAAAGAATGGGCAAAGTTTGGGAAATCGACATGCGTTTTGATTCTTTCTGCCTTGATCGGTGTCTGCATAAACCTTTCCAACCTCTATCATACATACGAATATAGCAAAGAAACCATGCGCAGCAAGAGCGAACTGGTGAAGGAGAACGATGGGAACCAGACCAAAAGTGGCTTGGAACGCGACTATATCACTCAGTGGAGCTACGGCATCGGCGAGACCTTCTCTTTGCTTGTCCCCAATGTGAAAGGTGGGGCGTCCGTTCCTCTGTCGGCAAACAAGAAAGCCATGGAAAAGGCTGATCCAATGTATGCCAACCTTTATGGGCAGTTAGGACAATACTGGGGTGAACAGCCCGGTACATCCGGTCCGGTATATGTCGGAGCCTTTGTCGTATTCTTATTTATCCTAGGCCTCTTTATCGTAAAAACACCGATGAAATGGGCACTTTTCGCTGCAACAATCCTTTCGTTTCTCCTTTCGTGGGGAAAGAACTTCATGGGGTTCACAGACTTCTTCTTAGATTATGTGCCGATGTACGATAAGTTCCGTGCCGTATCATCCATTTTGGTGATAGCCGAGTTTACGATTCCGTTGTTGGCCATGCTTGCTTTACGGGAGTTGATGAAGAGTCCAACAAGGGTGAAAGAATATCGCAAAGAAATACTAATCAGTTTAGGACTCACGGGTGGCATAGCTCTCCTGTTTGCCTTATTCCCCAATTTCTTCTTTTCCAGTTTCATCTCCACGGCCGAGATGCAAGCTTTACAGAAGGCTATCCCATCTGAACAGTTGACACCCCTTCTCGTCAATCTGTCTGCTGTACGCGAGAGCATCTTCACCGATGACGCATGGCGAAGTGTGCTGATTATCCTGATAGGTGTTGCATGTGTTGCACTTTATGGCTATAAGAAATTGAATGCCCTTACAACAGTTATCTGTCTGGCTTTCTTATGCCTTATCGATATGTGGGATGTCAACAAGCGCTATCTGAACGATGAAATGTTCGTACCGAAAACGGCACAAAAAGATTCGTTTCAGCCAACGGAAACAGACAAGCAGATCCTGGCAGATAAGACATTAGATTATCGGGTGTTGAACCTTTCGACGAATACGTTCAACGAGAATTTCACCTCCTATTGGCACAAGAGCATCGGTGGTTACCACGCAGCCAAGTTACGCCGATACCAAGAGATGATTGAGGAACATATCTCTCCGGAGATGAACCAGGTGTTTACCGAGATATCGAATGCCGGTGGTGATATGTCTGCAGTGGATGCATCGAAATTCCCTGTACTGAATATGTTGAATACACGCTATTTCATCCTCCCATTGCAAGGAGGAAATACTGTTCCTATTCAAAACCCATATTGCTTTGGCAATGCATGGTTTGTCGATCAGGTCAACTATGTCAAGAATGCCAATGAGGAGATCGATGCTTTTTATGAAGTAGATCCGAAACAGGTCGCCATCGTGAACGAATCGTTCCGAGATGTTTTACCCGACAAGGTCTCACAGGATACGCTTCGATCGATTCAGCTGACTGCATACGAGCCCAACCGATTGGTATATCAAACTCAGTCATCACAAGACGGCGTGGTTGTCTTCTCGGAGATCTACTATCCCGGGTGGAACGTAACTGTTGACGGGGTAAAAGCATCCTACGGCCGAGCTGATTACATTCTTCGGGCCATGAATGTGCCTGCTGGAACACACGAAATTATTTTCGACTTCCATCCCAAGACCCTGCAAACGACAGAGACCATTGCGACAATCGGTCTGATACTCCTTTTGTTGATGTTTGCTGCTGTAGCTTATACCTATAGCAAAGGACTCTTTTCCACGCATCCGCAACAAGATAAGAAGGGTTCATAAAGTAGTCTTGCAATCTTTTTAAGGAACTATAAAGGTTCATCTGTTCCTTTTTTAAAATAAATCAGTATCTTTGCAAAAGATACATTTAAAACCAGTTAAAATGAAGAAGATAATTTTACTATTGATGTTTATTGTTCCAATGAACGCTCTTGCTCAAAAATTTGGTCATATCCGTTCAATGGAGATTATTGCTTCTATGCCTGAATACGTAAAAGCACAGGCTGATATTCAGACCTTAAAGAAACAGTACGATGATGAAATGAACCGTACTCAGAATGATTTGACCAAGAAGTTCACAGAATACCAACAGGAACAGGCAAACTTGCCAAAGAACATCCAAGAACGACGTCAGAAAGAGTTGCAAGACTTGAACGAAAAAGGCATTCAGTTCCAACAGGATGCCAAGAAGCTTCTCGAAAAAGCATATCAAGACATGTTGCAACCTATCCGAAAGAAGATGGATGAAGCCATAAAAGCTGTCGGCGAATCGGGTGGATTCTTGTATATCTTTGATTTGGATCGTACCGAGATTCCTTTTGTCGGAGCAGATTCATTCGATGTGACCGCAGAAGTGAAAGCACAATTGGGCTTGCAATAAACTTCTTTCACTTTGCTTCCAGCTACTGATATGTCTCCATCTGCTTGTGGCCCGATTGGTGTGTTCGACTCGGGTTATGGTGGCTTGACGATCCTCAAAGGGATACGTCAGTTGATGCCTGAATACGATTATATCTATTTGGGTGATAATGCACGTACCCCTTACGGTACTCGTTCCTTTGAAATCGTGTACGAGTTCACCTTACAAGCAGTCAAGAAGATGTTTGAGTTAGGCTGCCAGTTGGTCATCCTTGGATGCAATACGGCATCAGCCAAGGCATTACGATCCATCCAGCAGATAAACCTCCCGCAACTTGATCCTTCACGCCGAGTTCTCGGTGTGATCCGTCCTACCGTGGAGTGCATCGGCGAACTGACAAAGACCAACCACGTCGGGATATTAGGAACCGTTGGAACGATTAAGTCGGCATCCTATCCTATCGAGATCCATAAAATCTGGCCGGATGTACAAGTGACAGGCCAAGCCTGTCCGATGTGGGTCCCATTGGTCGAATACAATGAGTTCACGACTGAAGGTGCTGATTATTTCATCCAAAAGGATATTGAAGAGTTACTGCAACAAGATCCGCAAATCGATACCATCATCTTAGGGTGTACACATTATCCCCTGCTTCTGGAGAAGATCCGGAAGTATACGCCGAGTCATATTCAGTTGATATCGCAAGGAGACTATGTAGCGAAAAGCCTCCAGAACTATATGGAACGCCATCCCGAGATGGATGCTCGATGTACGAAGCAAGGACTATGCCGTTTTTTGACAACGGAGAGCGTAGAGAAATTCGAAGAGTCTGCCGCAATCTTTTTAGGACAAGAGAAGGTGGCAGTTCAGCATATTTCATTAGAATAACAGATTATACTTTGATGAGCAATGTATACTAATGGCATAAAGAAGATAGCAGCTGTTCACGACCTGTCTTGCTATGGACGCGTCTCACTGACAGCAGCCATTCCGATCCTTTCACACATGGGATTCAAGGTGTGCCCTTTGCCCACCGCTATCCTTTCCAGTCATACACAGTTTCCACATTTCTCCTTCCTCGATTTGACCGATGAAATGCGGAAAATCATTAATGAGTGGAAAGGCTTGAACTTGAAATTCGATGCGATCTATACTGGTTATCTCGGGTCTCCCGAGCAGATCCATATCGTATCCGATTTTATCGATGGATTCAAGAAAAAAGATAGTCTGATCGTTATCGATCCCGTCTTAGGCGATAACGGTCGTCTGTATGCCGGATACAATGAAAAGATGATTCCTCTGATGCGCGAACTCATCAAGCATGCGGATGTGATCACTCCGAATCTGACAGAGTTGTTCTACCTGATGGATAAGCCGTACAAATACGACAACACCGACGAGGAGCTGAAAGGATACTTATATGACTTATCATCAGAAGGTCCCGACACTGTTATCATCACCAGTGTACCCGTGGCAAACGACCCTCACAAGACATCGACGTATGCCTATAGCCGCGAGGGGAAACGCTATTGGAAGGTGACCTGCCCATATATCCCCGCCCATTATCCGGGTACGGGCGATGCTTTTGCCAGTGTCATTACAGGCTCTATCCTGCAGGGGAATAGCCTCCCCATCGCATTAGACCGAGCTGTCCAGTTTGTCCTACAAGCCATTCGCGCTACGTTTGGGTATAACTACAACGACATGGAAGGTATCCTGCTCGAAGAGATGCTTCATAACCTGGACATGCCTATCCAGGTGAACAGTTATGAACTGATATAAAAAAGGGAGTCAATCGACTCCCTTTTATTTATCTGTTAGGTGTTTCCCACTTCTTTGTTTTCGAACAAGTGATGTTCAGCACTTGGTCACCCATCTGCATCTTGAAATCTCCCTCTTCAAGAATCCATTTGCCATCGTAGCCGACAAATGCGAGGTCGGAACCTTTGATCTTGATCGTGACCGTCTTGGTCTCTCCCGGTTCCAGGGCAATCTTGTCAAAACCACGTAACCGGCGGTTATCCGGTGTTACCGATGCGACCAAGTCGCTACTGAACAGCAATACACTTTCCTTTCCTGCTTGCTCGCCGGTATTCTTGACGTCTACCGTGAATGTCAGCTCATCATCAGCCGTAAAAGATTGCTTATCTACCTTCATCTTGCTGTATGCATACTTGGTATAGCTCAAACCATAGCCGAAGCCCCACTGGAATGTAACCTGTGCATCGTAGTTATATGCCCCTTCCATCGGCTTACCGATATGTTCGCATGGCTTATAATCGTACGTAATCAGGGAATTGATTTCCTTTGGATAGGTAAATGGCAGCTTTCCACTGAAATTACTTTCACCAGTCAACAGTTTCACTAAAGCGTCAGCACCATAGTTTCCCGGCAACATCACATCCACAACCACTTTTGCCAAAGGTTCAATCTCACGGATGATGCGTGGACGGCCTTCGTTCAGGATAAGGATGATAGGCTTTCCTGTCTTCGCCAATGCTTTCACAAGGTCCGACTGGTTCTGCGACAGGTTTAGGTCTGTCAAGTTTCCAACGCCCTCACAATAAGAGTTTTCACCTATACATGCCACAATGTAATCTACTCTTGCCGCAGCAGCGACAGCCTTGCTGATCTCTGGCTCATTCTCTTCCCACCATTGACCGTCCTGTTTGTAGGTGACACCAGGTTCGTAGATGACATTGCTTTCGCCAAATTTCTGTTGGAAAGCCTCTGTAATCGTGTTATAATCGGCAGCATACAAGTCTGTCATATTACCTTGCCAGGTGTACGACCAGCCTCCATTCAGCGTACGCATGGAGTTGGCATTTGGACCGGTCAGCAAGAACTTCTTTCCTTCCTTCAGTGGAAGAATCTCCTCCTTGTTCTTTAACAAGACAATGGATTCCTCAGCAGCTTGCAGTGCAGCAGCAGTATGTGCCTCACTGGCAAACTCAGGATATTCATTCGTATCAGAGGAGGATTCATCGAAGAGTCCCAAACGATATTTCAAACGCAAGATACGACGAACGGCATCATCGATACGGCTCATTGGCACCTCACCTTCCTCAACCAACTGGACAAGTAATGGACAGAAGTCCCAGTTGTATGGTTCCATTGACATATCGATTCCGGCATTGATACCCAACTTGATGGCTTCCTTCTTATCCTTAGCGATATGATCGCGAGTATACAGGTTATTGATATCGGCCCAGTCGGTAACAATCATACCATCCCAGTTCAAGTCTTCCTTGAGCCACTCTGTCAAGAGTTCATGATTGGCATGCAAAGGTAAACCGTTGTTGATACCAGAGTTGATCATAATGGAAAGGGCTCCTGAACGTACCATCTCCAAGTATGGAGCAAAATGCCGCTCACGCAAGTCCTGAACGGTAATCGACGATGGGGTACGGTCTTTGCCCGACACAGGAACGCCATAGCCCATATAGTGTTTCATACATGCTGCGACATGGTCAGGACCAATATGGTTGGGGTCCTCACCCTGGAATCCGAGGATGGCTTCACGCCCCATCTGTGCATTCATGTAGCTGTCTTCGCCATAGTTCTCCCACATTCTTGGGAAACGAGGGTCACGGCCTAGGTCGGTGACAGGGGCGAAGGTCCATGGGATGTCACAAGCCTTGGTCTCGTATGCCGAGATACGAGCGCCCTCACGGGTCAAAGCACGGTTGAAGGTAGCCGCCATATTGATTCCTTGCGGGAAAAATGTAGCTCCTTGCGTATAGGTTGCTCCATGGATCTGATCGACGCCATACAAGCATGGGATACCAATCTCCTCCATTGATTTCTCCTGGATACGTTTGATAATGGCCCGCCATTTTTCCGGTGTCTGTGCCCTTCCGGCAGGAACATTCAGGATGGAACCTACTTTATATTTTCCAAATACGGTGTCCAAGATTGCCTCATCCAACTGCACATCCACGTTGTTGTCGTGGTTGCGTTTCTGAAGTACCTCGATTGTTAACTGACACATCTGACCTACTTTCTCCTCCAGTGTCATCTTTTTCAGAAGAGCCTCAACATTTTTTTCGATTTGAGGATCTTTCGCAATGGCCGGTTCAACGGTCTGTTTCTGTCCACAACTGAAGCAAACCAAACCTGCCAACATTAGGAATACAATACGTTTCATGATCTATAGATTATTTTAATAATTGTCTACTCAAATAGTGCACCGGATACCAGACCGATAATAGTCCTACCACAACTACGGTGATAAAGATTAGTACAATATCCTGCCAATGCACGCTTACAGGATAAGCATCGACAACGAACCCTGCTCCACTCCCTCCTCCCAGAGAAAGGATACCGAATGTTTGCTGAATAAAGCAGAGGAGCAATCCCAATATGATGCCTACAACAGCTCCTACGAACGATATCATCCATCCTTCCATCAAGAATATCCGTCGAATCAACTGATCGTTCGCACCTAGGTTACGTAGAGTTACCACATCATCCCGCTTGTCAATAATCAACATTGAAAGAGAACCAATAACATTAAAGCATGCGATAACTAAAATAAAAGTCAGGAAAATATAAGAGATTAGTTTTTCAACCTTCATGATACGGAACGTATCCGATTGCTGTTCATAGCGATCCTGCACCTTATAGCCATTACCCAACAGTTGTTGGATCTTCTTTTTGGTCTTAGAAACTTGAGCTGACGAGGTTAAGCGTAATGCAACCGAGGAGACCTCATTCTCATATTGAAATAGTTTTCGGGCAAACTGGATGGAAGTGATGATGTAAGAAGCATCATATTTTTGCTGGTTCACCGCAAATACCAGTCCGCTGGAAAACAGTTGTTCTGTACAGAAGCTCGAAGTAGGATTAGCCATGTTCACCTTGCTGCCTCTCTTAGGGGCATAGACATTCAGTGGATCCAGGAAACTGATGCCTGTGTTCAGTGCCGACACCAGCTCAACACCCGGAATGGCATAGTCGGCCACATCATCATGCAAAGTAGGGTTCCCACGACCAAAAAAGATGCTATCGATCGGAGTCAGCTCCTCGTAATTGTCCTCTACCCCCTTGATGGTTGCCATCATTTGCCGGTCCTTGTATTGCACCATGGCATTGTCTTCCAGTACTTGTGAAAAGACAGCGACCTCCGGGAGGTCACGAACAGCCTGTATGTTACGGTCGGAGGCATCAAACACCTTCCCTGTCGTAGCTGTAATCTTGAGCTGAGGATCGAACGCCGTAAAGAAAGTCGCCACTACATCCTGAAACCCATTGAACACCGACAGCGTACAGACCAAGGCCAAGGTAGCCAAGGCGACACCACAGACGGAAATGCCAGAGATGACATTGATGGCATTGTGCGATTTCTTCGACAGGAGGTAGCGGCGGGCTATGAATACAGGAACATTCACTGACTATTTCTTTAGCAATTCATCAATATGATCCAGCATGTCCAAGGTCTCGTCAACGAAGAACTTGATTTCAGGAATGATGCGCAACTGATAGCGTAGTCTTGTTCCCAACTCGTAGCGGATGCTCTTCATGTTGTTATTGATGTTCTTTACAATCTCTTCTCCTCGTTCAGACGGGAAGACACTCAGATAGGCCTTTGCTATGCTAAGGTCCGGGCTGATGCGTACTTCGCTCACCGATACTATGACTCCCTTCATCGACTTGGTCTGCAGAAGGAAGATATCGCTCAATTCCTTTTGAATCAGGCGTGCAATTTTATTTTGTCTTGTTGAATCCATAATCTTACTTTTTTCTAATGATCGTCAATCCGTCTCTCAACGGAAGTATTACTTTCTCTACTCGCTTGTCTGTTGCCACAAAATCGTTAAACGCTTTGATACCAATGGTCTGCTGGTCACTTTGCTTCGGGTCGTCCAACACATGCCCATCCCATAATGTGTTGTCGGCCAGGATAAAACCTCCTTTACGAAGTTTGTTCAAGACCAATTCATAGTAATCCAGATAGAAACGTTTGTTCCCATCAATGAAAGCCATATCGAAAACGATATCCATTGAAGGGAGCAGTTGCATCACGTCGCCGATATAAAACCTGATTTTATCGGCATAAGCCGACTGCTCAAGCCACGGACGGGTGAAATCTTCCTGCTCGTCATTGATTTCGAAGGTGTGCAGCATCCCTCCGTCCTCAAGTCCCTCAGCCATACAAAGAGCCGAATACCCGCTATACGTCCCTATCTCGAGGATGTTCTTCGGACGGATCATCTCCACGAACATTTTCAAGATTCGCCCTTGCAGATGTCCGGAAGCCATTCTCGGACGAAGTAGATGAATGTTCGTTGCCCTATAGAGAGCAGTCAGGTACTCTCCTTCTTCATCAATGTGGTTTAGGATATAGACATCAATAGGGTCGGTCTCTTTCATAGATGTTTATCTTTTCAACAAAGCCTCCACTGCCAGGCGATAGGAGTCCAGCCCGAAACCACAGATCACACCCATGCAAGCACAGGCAATCATCGAGCGATGACGGAACTCTTCGCGCTGATGAACATTTGAGATGTGTACCTCAATCACCGGTGAGGTAATGGATCGGATTGCATCCTGCAGAGCAATAGAAGTGTGCGTATAGGCACCTGCGTTCAGCACAATCCCATCGACTGAAAAACCGACTTCCTGAATCTTGTCAATCAACTCTCCCTCACAGTTCGATTGGTAGTAATCCAATTCGACATCGGGATAGGACTGACGCAATTCCACCAGATAATCTTCGAACGAACGAGCCCCGTAAATACCCGGTTCCCGCTTTCCCAATAGGTTGATGTTCGGTCCGTTAATAATTTGTATCTTCATAATTCCCAAGCTTACAGAAGTTTTACTAATTTTGTAGCGCTGCAAAGTTACGAATAAACGAGAGCAGAACAAAAAAAGAGCCCATTCTTTTTGGTTATGCCAAGTGAAAGTAACCTTATCGGACTTAAAGTTACGAAAAGAAATGAAGAATAACGAGGAAACGAGCAAGTTATTTATAAAATACAAACAATACCTACGTTTGGAAAAGGGGCTGTCGGATAATACGATCGATGCGTATCTTACCGACTTAAGTAAGCTGATGCGATTCCTGAGCACCGAGAACATTCATCCACTGGATGTGACCTTGGACCAATTGGAAACATTCTCCGCCACCCTCAAGGATGTGGGTATCGCAGCACGCTCCCAGGCTCGGATCTTATCGGGCATCCGGTCGTTTTACCACTTCCTGCTGATGGAGGATTATCTGAAGAGCGACCCTACGGAACTGTTGGAGTCACCGCAATTGGGGATGCACTTGCCTGAAGTACTTACCGTTGAAGAAATAAACGACTTGATTGGAGCCATCGACATGACCACAAAAGAGGGACAGCGGAACCGTGCCATCTTGGAGACGCTGTATAGTTGCGGCCTTCGTGTGTCTGAACTTTGCAATCTGAAAATATCTGATCTATACTTTAGCGAGGGGTTCATCAAAGTGGAAGGAAAGGGAAGCAAACAACGGCTTGTACCTATTTCCCAGCGGGCAATCACCGAGATAAAGAACTATTTCGTTGAACGCAGCGAGATGAAGATAAAACCTGCCTTCGAAGATTATGTCTTTATCAGCCGGTTCGGCAAGAACATCTCCCGTATCATGGTCTTTCATTTTATCAAAGAACTTGCCGACAAAATAGGCCTGAAGAAAACAATCAGCCCTCACACGTTCCGACATTCCTTTGCTACACACTTGCTGGAAGGGGGCGCCAACTTACGAGCCATTCAAGCCATGCTGGGGCACGAAAGCATCGGTACCACGGAAATATATACACACATCGATCGAAATATGCTTAGAAGTGAAATCATGGAACATCACCCACGGAATATTTCATTTCAAAAAAACGAGACTTTATAACGAGAATAGGAACGGGTTCCCGAATGGTAAATTAAAAAGAGCGATAAGTTCAACGAACGGTAAATTATCTTTTATTATAACTCGTGCGTCTTTATATCTTATTCTCTTACAACACTTTATAACTTATCACAAAAACAGTTTGTAAACAGTTTACAGATTGGTTAAATAGAGAGCATCCACATCATATTGATTTACAGAATACTAACTAAGCGCAGAACTAATTTAGTTAATAAACTAGTTGACAGGTTTGTTTATTTTTTGCGATTTTCTTACTAAATTCACCTTATTAAAAATATTTATAAATAAATATTTATATTATTATATAAATAAAAAGTTAAATATATGAGTTAATCGCGCGCGCGTGTTTTTTAAAATTTTAAAAGAGCATTTTAGGCCATCGCGGCACCCCGCAAAAACCGAGTT
>CACZBX010000041.1 GCA_902779535.1 uncultured Bacteroidales bacterium | reverse complement strand
TTACCGATAATTCGCGGATCCCAGTCCAGCTTGAACCTCATGCCATCGGACACACGGTTGTTTTTCATCAGCTCCGCCTTGCGTTCGTCTGCATTTACATACATCGTTCGTAGCTTTAGCATCCTGAACCGCTTTCCGTTAAGTCCTATACGTTCCTGTCTAAACAGGGTGGGTCCAGGACTCTCTTTTTTTGATCTGAGGACCGACAACCGCAATCACCACGATGGCTATAAAGCTACCCACTACTCCACCTACAAGAGCCAAAGCCCGTTTCATGGCAAGCTGCAATGAGTTTGCATAGTTGTTCGCAGACGAAAGGACAGACCCAACCTTCGCTATAAATCTCTTGCT
Organism: uncultured Bacteroidales bacterium; assembly: GCA_902779535.1. Lineage (GTDB taxonomy): Bacteria > Bacteroidota > Bacteroidia > Bacteroidales > Bacteroidaceae > Phocaeicola. Next base: position 13,244 of record CACZBX010000041.1, on the reverse strand, counting down.
TCCGATGGTGGAAAGGAGGAACCGGATATGAACCGGAACCGACTTCTGACGACAATCTTCAATCAGAGAAGCAACGGTACCATCCTCGTGCAGCGCAACTGATGTGGCTGTATCTGAACTTCCACCTCTCCCTGCTGATCCCACAACATAGTTCTTCTTTAGCAAACTCTCAGTATGTGTCGTAGATAAGCCCTTCAACACTCTTATAAAGTTCTGGCGATAAAGCTTGGACCTAAGATAGAGAAGCAAATACCGAAAGAAAGATAAAGAGAAGATGAAAGGCGCCGACAGTCAGGACTACCTGTTTGGTAAAGGCGAACCATGGTACATCATCGGTGCAGCAATCTTTGCTGCCAATATCGGTTCCGAACACCTAGTAGGTTTGGCTGGTACCGGTGCGAAAGATGGTGTCGGTATGGCACACTGGGAGATGCAAGGCTGGATGATCCTTATCCTTGGCTGGCTCTTCGTTCCTTTCTACCAATTACTGAATAATAAGTTAGGCAAAATCATCACCATGCCCGACTTCCTGAAATTCCGTTACACTCCTCGTACAGGCTCTTGGCTCAGTATCATCACGTTGGTGGCTTATGTACTCACCAAGGTTAGCGTGACGGCATTCACCGGCGGTATCTTTTTTGAATACTTGCTCGGACTTCCATTCTGGTATGGTGCAATTGGCTTGATCCTGATTACCGCTGTCTTCACAGTATTTGGTGGTATGAAAGGTGTGATGACGCTATCGGCCATCCAGACACCAATCCTGATCATTGGTTCGTTCCTCGTTCTGTTCCTTGGCTTGAATATGCTGGGTGATGGAAGCATTTCTGACGGTTGGCAGAAGATGATGGCTGTCTGCAAAGAAGCTCACAACGGATTCGGCACCACTCATATGTTCCATACTGATCCAGCCGACCCGATGTATCCGCAGTTCCCTGGATTTGCGGTCTTCTTCGGTGCCTGCATCATCGGCTTCTGGTACTGGTGCACAGACCAACACATCGTACAACGTGTGCTTGGTCAGACGAAAGGTGAAGACAATGCTGTCGTAATGAAACGTGCACGCCGTGGTAGTATTGCAGCCGGTTATTTCAAGCTCTTACCGGTATTCATGTTCTTGATTCCTGGAATGGTAGCATATGCCTTGTCGCAAACAGGTAGCGACATCACCATGGATATTACCAATACTCACGATACCGACGGTGCTTTTGCCATGATGGTGAAGAACATTCTTCCTGCCGGTATTAAAGGTATTGTGACCATCGGTTTCATCTGTGCCCTCGTAGCTTCGCTGGCCGCATTCTTCAATAGCTGTGCAACCCTCTTCACGGAAGACTTCTACAAGCCCATGAAGAAAGGCATGAGCGAAGCACACTATGTACTCGTTGGTCGTATCGCAACCATTGTTGTCGTACTGCTCGGTTTGGCATGGATGCCAATCATGATGGGTATGGGCAACCTCTATAGTTACCTGCAGGATATCCAATCACTGATTGCTCCAGCCATGGTTGCCGTCTTCACGCTCGGTATTTTCTCGAAGAAGATTACGCCGAAGGCTGGTGAATGGGGCTTGATTGGTGGCTTCCTCATCGGTATGGTTCGTCTGGTAACCAACGTGATTACCGATTCTGGTAAGGCAGTGATGGACGGCTGGTTCTGGGAGAACACAACTTGGTTCTGGCAGACCAACTGGTTGATCTTCGAATGCTGGTTATTGGTATTCATCGTTGTGATGATGGTCATCATCAGTTTCTTCACTCCTGCTCCATCACAACAACAGATCGAGGCTATCACCTTCACTGGTGACTATCGCAAGCAAATCCGCGAAAGCTGGGGCGTTTGGGACATCGTAGCATCACTGGGTGTCATCATCCTTTGTGCTTGCTTCTATTGTTATTTCTGGTAATTAAGGTATGACAGATTATTACATAAAAAATACCAAATTTTATGTTTCTGTAGACTGTATTATATTCGGTTTTGACGGAGGAGAGCTTAAGCTTCTCCTCCTCAAACGGAACTTCGAGCCTGCTATGGGAGAATGGTCGCTGATGGGAGGTTTCGTAGAAGATGAAGAAAGTGTAAACGATGCAGCCAAACGGGTATTGAGGGAACTCACTGGACTGGAGGATGTCTATATGGAACAGGTTGCTGCCTTTGGCGAAGTAAACCGCGATCCAGGAGAAAGAGTTATCTCTGTTGCCTTTTATGCATTGATCAACATCAACGAATACAACCGCGAATTGGTAAGAAAGAACAATGCTTTTTGGATCAGCATCAACGAGCTTCCGAAACTAATCTTCGATCACGCCGAGATGGTAAAACAAGCTTTACATCAGATGCGCATTAAAGCATCTAACAGTCCGATTGGATTCAACCTCTTGCCGGAACTGTTCACTTTACCGCAACTGCAAAGCCTGTATGAAGCGATCTATGGCGAGACACTCGACAAGCGGAACTTCCGCAAGCGCGTTAAAGACATGAGTTTCATCGAGGAGACCGGACTGAAAAGTAAGGATACAACTCGCAGAAAAGCCAACCTGTATAAATTTAATAATACGGTTTATAACAAAGACTCTAAATTTAAACTGTAATTATCTATGTTAGAAGCATTAAAAGAAAAAGTATACAAAGCCAACATGGATCTCGTGAAGCATGGTCTGGTTATCTTCACTTGGGGAAATGTATCAGGTATCGACCGTGAAAGTGGACTGGTAGTCATCAAACCGAGCGGCGTATCATACGAAACCATGAAGGCAAGCGATATGGTGGTAGTTGATTTAGACGGGAACATCGTGGAGGGAGATCTTCGTCCATCATCTGACACACCGACACACCTTATATTATATAAGGCATTTCCTGAAATCGGCGGCGTGGTTCATACCCACTCTACCTATGCTACGGCATGGGCACAGGCTGGATGCGACATTCCAAACATTGGAACGACACATGCCGATTATTTTCACGAAGCAATTCCTTGTACTGCCGACATGACGGAAGAAGAAGTAAAGGGACAATACGAACTGGAGACAGGCAATGTCATCGTGAAACGTTTCGAAGGGATCAATCCTGTACACACTCCTGGCGTGCTGGTCAAGAACCATGGACCGTTCTCCTGGGGTAAGGATGCTGACGAAGCCGTTTACAATGCCGTTGTCATGGAACAGGTAGCGAAGATGGCAAGCATTGCCTATGCGGTAAACCCGAACCTGACCATGAACCCGTATCTGATTGAGAAACATTTCAGTCGGAAACATGGGCCGAACGCCTACTACGGACAAAAGAAAAAATAAAATATTAACTCTTAAAACATAAAACTATGTCAAACGTATTTGAGAATTATGAGATTTGGTGGGTAACTGGTGCACAGTTGCTTTATGGTGGTGATGCAGTCGTTGCTGTAGACGGTCACTCTAAAAAGATGGTTGCTGGATTGAACGAAAGTGGGAATATACCAGTAAAAATTGTATATAAAGGTACTGCAAATAGTTCAAAGGAAGTAGAAGAAGTGATGAAACAAGCTAATAACAACGACAAGTGTGTCGGCGTTATCACTTGGATGCACACTTTCTCTCCTGCAAAGATGTGGATTCACGGTTTGCAACAACTGAAGAAGCCTTTACTGCATTTCCATACACAGTTCAATGACGAAATTCCTTGGGACACAATGGACATGGACTTCATGAACCTCAACCAGAGTGCTCACGGTGACCGCGAATTCGGTCATATCTGTGCTCGTCTGCGTATCCCTCGCAAGGTGGTCGTAGGTTATTGGAAAGACAAAGCTGCACAGAATAAAATTGCTGTTTGGGCAAGAGTAGCTGCTGCTTGGGCTGACTCTCACGACATGCTGATCTTACGCTTCGGTGACCAGATGAATAATGTTGCCGTTACCGATGGTGACAAGGTAGCTGCTGAGCAAGTATTAGGCTATCATGTTGATTATATGCCGTTCAGTTCTGTCCTTCCTTACTTCGACGCGATCAAGAAGGAAGATGTAGACGCATTGGTTGACGAATATTTCCGTCTGTACGACCACGATGCTGAGTTGGAAGACAAGCGTACACTTGGTTATAAGAAAGTATGGAACTCTGCAAAGGCTGAGTTGACTCTTCGTGCTGTCTTGAAAGATAAAGGTGCCAAAGGTTTCACCACGAACTTCGACGACCTAGGTGCAACAAACGTAGAAGAAATTGGTCATGGCTTCGACCAGATTCCTGGACTTGCCTCTCAACGCTTGATGGCCGAAGGTTATGGCTTCGGTGCTGAAGGTGACTGGAAGTCGGCTGCTCTCTATCGCACATTGTGGTTCATGACACAAGGTATGGGAAGTGGATGTTCATTCCTGGAAGACTACACCTTAAACTTCGACGGCGAGAACAGTTCGATCCTGCAGGCTCACATGTTGGAAGTTTGTCCGCTGATTGCAGCGAATAAGCCACGTCTTGAAGTACACTTCCTGGGTATCGGTATCCGTAAGACTCCAACTGCTCGTCTGGTATTCACTTCGAAGGAAGGTCCTGGTGTAACTGCTACCGTTGTCGATATGGGTAACCGTTTCCGCCTGATTGTAAACGATGTTCAATGCATCAAGCCGAAACCACTGCCAATGTTACCTGTTGCTTCTGCCCTTTGGATTCCACAGCCTAACCTCGAGATTGGTGCCGGCGCATGGATCCTTGCAGGTGGTACACACCACAGTTGTTTCTCATACGATGTAACTCCTGAGTTCTGGGAAGACTATGCAATGATTGCCGGTATTGAGATGCTTCACATCAACAAGGATACAACGATCAACCAGTTCATGCATGAGATTCGCTTTAACGAGGTATATTACATGTTGAATAAAGCATTGAAATAATGAGTATGGATGCAAGAACAACGATAAAAGAAGGGAAAGCCATTCTGGGTATCGAGTTCGGTTCAACCCGTATCAAAGCAGTCTTGATCGATCAGGAAAACAAACCGATTGCACAAGGTGCTCACGAATGGGAAAACCAACTGGAGAATGGTCTCTGGACTTACAGCATCGATGCAATCTGGAAGGGATTGCAAGATTGCTATGCAGATCTTCAGGCAGACGTCCGTAAACAATATGACACTGAAATTGAATCGTTGGCTGCCATCGGTATCAGTGCGATGATGCACGGCTATATGGCCTTTAACGATGAGGAAAAGATTCTTGTGCCATTCCGTACTTGGAGAAATACGAACACCGGCGAGGCTGCTGCTGCCTTGTCCGAGCTGTTTGTATTCAACATTCCACTACGCTGGAGTATCTCTCACCTTTACCAAGCTATCCTGAATAAGGAAGAACATGTAAAGGATATTACTTTCTTAACAACACTTGCAGGATATATCCACTGGCAGTTGACTGGCAAGAAAGTACTGGGCATCGGTGATGCTTCAGGTATGTTGCCTATCAACCCGGACACAAAGAACTATGCAGCCGACATGGTAGAGAAGTTTGATAAGTTGGTTGCTCCTTGTGGCTTCGGATGGAAACTCCGCGACATTCTACCTCAAGTACTGATGGCTGGTGAAGATGCCGGTTGTCTGACCGAGAAGGGTGCGAAACTGCTCGACGTCTCAGGAAAGTTGAAGGCAGGAATTCCTCTGTGCCCACCAGAAGGTGACGCCGGAACCGGAATGGTTGCTACAAATGCTGTTAAACAACGCACTGGTAATGTGTCAGCAGGAACATCTTCGTTCTCAATGATCGTTCTAGAGAAAGACTTGTCGAAACCTTATGAAGTAATTGATATGGTAACCACTCCTGACGGCAGCCCCGTGGCAATGGTACACTGCAACAACTGTACATCCGATCTGAATGCCTGGGTTGGTTTGTTCAAAGAATACCAAGAGTTGATGGGAATGCCTGTTGACATGAATGAGATCTATGGCAAACTTTACAATCTTGCCCTAGAAGGAGATGCTGACTGTGGTGGCTTGATTTCGTATAACTATATCTCAGGAGAGCCTGTCACCGGTTTGGCTGAAGGTCGTCCTTTGTTTGTTCGTTCGGCAAACGACAAGTTCAACCTTGCAAACTTCATGCGAGCTCATCTTTATGGATCTGTTGGAGTACTGAAATTGGGTAACGACATCCTGTTCAATGAGGAGAACGTAAAGGTTGATCGTATCACCGGACACGGTGGACTCTTCAAGACGAAAGGTGTCGGCCAACGGATTTTGGCAGCTGCCATCAACTCTCCGATCTCTGTCATGGAGACTGCGGGTGAAGGTGGAGCTTGGGGTATTGCCCTGCTCGGTGCTTACTTAGTAAATAACGACAAGAAGCTTTCATTGCCCGACTATCTCGACGAGGTTGTCTTTGCTGGTAATGCCGGAGTAGAAATTGCTCCTACTCCAGAAGATGTTGCCGGCTTTAACACCTATATCGAAAGTTACAAAGCTGGTTTGGCTATCGAACAAGCTGCAGTTTGTAATAAACGATGATCCAACGGGAACATAAAACTAGGTTACTCGTTATTTGTAATTTATAAAATGTGGGGGATTCTTGGATTCCCCACATTCTTTTTGAAGAAAAAACAAACACAATAACGATTAGGCATTGAATGAATCGTTTGTATGGTCAGGATTTATAATCACATAATGTGCAAATCCGAAATAGATTCTGTATCTTTGCCATCGTACTTAATGCCTCATCGCTCGGTGAGGGGACCCCGCCAGGTTTTGAACTATTTGTGAGAAGATAAAACGTCTTATTTAGTTTTCATCAACAAGTCAGTTTTGACGACACAAATAGTTTTACAATGGAAGAAATAAACTTTCAACCACAATCAACGGAACGTTCTCCGTTACCGGTAAACATGGGTGTGAACCCGCTCGATTTAATCAAGTACCTACTCTCCAATTGGTACTGGTTTGTACTCTCCTTGGCCGTATGCATCAGCATAGCGTGGTATGCCTACTCTACTACGCAGAAGATGTACTCATGCAACGCATCTGTGATTTTCAAAGACACACAGTCAGCAGCTGCCGAAGCACGTCTGGATCGACTCACTGGTTATTATTACTCGGATAACACGAATGTCTCGAACGAAATACTACAACTTCGTTCAAACAAGCTGATGCAAGATGTAGTGAAACGTCTAAATGCCGAAGTGAGTTATGTCGTAATGGACGGACTTCGTGAGCAGGAACTATATAGTCAGGCCCCTATACGGGTGGCTTTCGACAGCCTGGAAACGAGTCGTTCGCTTTCCCTAACTGTTACACCGCTGTCCGACAACCGTGTACGACTGAGCAACTTTTCCACGTTGGACAGCAGCAAAGAGGTGACCATGGGCGATACTATCGAGGTAACAGGCTGTCGTATAGTGGTGACACCGACATTATATTGGGGAGACTCGTGGACAAACAATTCAATCTTTGTCGAACATCGTTCTTTAGTTGAAGTAGCTAGCGAATTCACATCTCGTCTTACTGTCGTGAACGCAGGTGAAGAGGGAGCTTCTTCGATCCTTAGGATGAGTCTGACCGATGTGAACCCACTGCGGGCAGAAGATGTTCTGAATACATTGATCCTTTTATTCAATGAGCAGAATATCTTGGAGAAGAATCAGGCAAGCATCAATACGGCAAACTTCATCAATGAACGTCTTCAGATTATTGAAGAAGAATTGGGAGGCGTAGAACAGCAGATTGAGTCCTACCAAATATCGAATCGGATGATCGACCTCAGTTCGGAGGCTGGCATATCACAAAGTGATCGACAACAATATAGTTCACTGACACGCGACCTCCAGCGTGAAGTACAGATGGGACGTTACATACACGATTACCTGACTAATCCGGCCAATGCCAACGAGTTGATTCCAGCACAAACCGTAAACGATGTCTCCATTGAGGCACAAATACAACAATACAACACGACAAAACTAAAACGCGACAAACTAATGTCGGAAAGCAGCGAACGAAACCCTGTCATCCAAGATTTAAACAACACACTAAGCTCAATGCGTCAAAGTATTATTAGATCTGTAGATAATATGAACGTGAGCACGGAAGTAAAATTACGCGATGCACAGAACCGTGCCAGTCAGGCAGCAGCACGTATCGGCAATATCCCCACTCAACAACGTGAATTGCAAGCCATCCAACGTCAACAACGCATCAAGGAGGAACTATACCTATACCTGTTAAACCGTCGTGAGGAAAACGCTTTGCTGCAGGCAACAACGGAATCGGATGCACGCATCTTGGAACCGCCATATAGTCTGGACGAACCTGTGTCACCGAGTCGTCGACAATTGATGCTCCAAGGAATCACCGGTGGATTAGCCTTACCGGTCTTTACCTTGATATTCATCCTGTTTTTCGACACCAGGATCAAGAGCCGCCGTGACATAGAACATACCATTGATGTTCCATTCCTAGGTGAAGTGCCAAAGACAAGTGTCCGTTTGCGACATAGTTTCAAGAATAGCATTGTTGTCAGTGCTGACAGCCGTGATGCTGTCTCTGAATCATTCCGCATCATCCGAACGAACATGGACTTCATGCAAGTGCGGTCGAAGGAACTGAAGGTAATTACGTTTAGTTCGTTTGGGTCAGGCGCCGGCAAGACGTATGTGTCGAGCAACTTGGCAGCCTGCTTTGCAATGTCAGGAAAGCGTGTGGTGCTAATCGACTTGGATATTCGCAAGGGAACGTTATCGAGCCGCTCAAGTCACAGTAAATCGATAGGTATGACAACCTATCTACTTGGACAAGCAGAGTTGGATGATGTGTTGAGACGAAACGAATTAGGTGAGAATCTCGACTTTATCCCTTCAGGCTCTGTGGCTCCTAACCCTGCCGACCTATTGATGACCGACCGCATGGATAAGCTGATTGCAGACCTACGTGAACGTTACGATCTGATCTTCATCGATAATGTTCCTTATGGCGTAGTTGCCGACTCGGTTATCACCAACCGTTTAGCCGACCTGACCGTGTTCGTCATTCGTGCAGGCAGATTAGACAGGCGCATCCTTCCGGAGATAGAGAACATCTACAAATCTGGTAAGTTGAAGAATGTCTCATTAGTTCTAAACGATGCAATCATCCGCAAAAACAACTATGGGTATGGATACGGCTACCATTATGGATACGGTTATCATTATAGCGGACATCATCCGAAGGCATGGTGGAAGTTTTGGGAACGATACAAAAAATGATAATACACCTAATTGCGGGCCTGTGGCTCGCAATTAGGCTTCCCTGGACATTCAGATTCTGAGGAAGTGGAGACAAACCATTCACATTCAGTTTTTCCAAGGAATACTACCTTTTCTCTTCTTGTTAAAAAATTTTGCTCAAGGCGTTTTTTCCGTTAATTTCCTTTTTTCTCCAATTGGTTTATGCTATCTTTGCGGATAAACCAAAGAAAAAAAGACCTATGAACGAAAAGAAAGTCATGAATCATGCAGCCGACAATATTCGTATTCTAGCTGCTTCGATGGTAGAAAAAGCAAATTCCGGACACCCGGGTGGTGCAATGGGTGGAGCCGATTTCATCAACGTACTTTATTCAGAGTTTTTACAATACGATCCTGAAAAACCTGCATGGGAAGGTCGTGACCGCTTCTTCCTTGACCCCGGTCATATGTCGCCTATGCTCTACTCTACTTTGGCCTTAACCGGTAAGTTCACTTTAGACGAGCTGAAACAATTCCGTCAGTGGGCTTCTCCGACACCGGGACATCCTGAACGGGATGTGAACCGTGGTATCGAGAACACATCTGGTCCGCTGGGGCAAGGTCATACCTTTGCCGTAGGTGCTGCTATCGCTGCAAAATTCTTGGCTGCACACACAGGTAACCCCACTTTCGAAAAGGAAACAATCTACGCATATATCTCCGATGGCGGTATTCAGGAGGAAATATCCCAAGGATCTGGTCGAATTGCCGGCACATTGGGTCTCGACAATTTAGTTATGTTCTACGACTCCAACGATATCCAACTCTCCACCGAGACGAAAGATGTTATCAACGAGGACACAGCTGCCAAGTACCGTGCATGGGGTTGGAATGTCTTAGAGATTAATGGTAATGACTGTGATCAGATTCGAAAGGCATTGAACGAAGCGAAAGCTGAGAAGGAACGCCCAACACTGATCATCGGAAAGTGTATCATGGGTAAGGGCGCTCGTAAGGACGATAATTCTTCGTATGAACGCAACTGCAAGACTCACGGTGCTCCCCTCGGAGGAGATGCTTATCGCAATACCATCCTCAACTTAGGCGGAAATCCAGATGAGCCCTTTACCGTCTTCGAAGATGTAAAGGCATTGTATACCCACCGTAAGGAAGAACTGAAAGCCATCGTCGCAGAGCGTCATCAAGAAGAAGCACAATGGGCTGCACAGAACCCAGGCAAAGCTATTCAGTTGGCAGAATGGTTTAGCGGAAAAACTCCAAAAGTAGATTGGAAGAGCATTCAACAAAAGGCAGGTGCTGCCACACGTAATGCATCCGCAACTGTTCTCGGCGTCTTGGCTGAACAAGTACCAAATATGATTTGTGCATCTGCTGACCTTTCCAATTCGGATAAGACGGATGGATTCCTCAAGAAAACATACGCATTCAAGAAGGGCGACTTCGGTGGTGCATTCTTCCAGGCTGGCGTTGCTGAACTGGCCATGGCATGTATCTGCATTGGTATGATGCTTCATGGAGGTGTGATCACCGCCTGCGGTACATTCTTTGTGTTCTCTGATTATATGAAACCAGCCATTCGTTTAGCTGCTTTGATGGAAGTTCCTATCAAGTTTATCTGGACACATGATGCATTCCGTGTTGGTGAAGACGGCCCTACTCATGAACCGGTAGAGCAAGAAGCACAAATCCGGTTGATGGAGAAATTAAAGAATCACCATGGGAAAAACTCCGTACTGGTACTCCGCCCGGCAGATGCCGAAGAGACGACCGTTGCATGGAAATTGGCCATGGAAAATATGGATACACCGACCGCTTTGATTTTCTCACGCCAGAATATCGAGATGTTACCTGCAGGGAATGACTATGAACAAGCAGCTAAAGGTGCTTATGTGGTAGCAGGTTCCGATGAAAATCCGGATGTTATTCTGGTAGCTTCAGGTTCGGAGGTATCTACGTTAGAGGCTGGTGCTGTTCTGCTTCGTCAAGATGGCATCAAGGTACGTATTGTCTCAGCTCCTTCTGAAGGTCTGTTCCGTAGTCAGCCAGTCGCTTACCAAGAGTGCGTATTACCAAAGGCTGTCAAGAAGTTTGGTTTAACCGCTGGATTACCAGTCAACCTGGAAGGTCTGGTTGGTGAGAACGGAAAAGTCTTCGGTCTGGAATCATTTGGTTTCAGTGCGCCTTATAAGGTATTGGATGAAAAATTAGGATTCACCGCACAAAACGTGTATAATCAAGTAAAAGCATTGCTAGGATGAAAGTCATTGGAGTTGCATCCGACCATGCCGGATTTGAAATAAAAGAATACGTAAAATCGTGGTTAGTTCATCACGGCTATACCGTTAAGGATTTTGGAACATACAGCACCGATAGTTGTGACTATCCCGATTTCGGTCATCCATTGGCTGAATCAGTTGAGGCCAACGAATGTCCAATGGGCGTTGCTGTCTGTGGAAGTGGTGAGGGAATTAGCATGACGGTCAACAAGCATCAAGGCATTCGCGCTGCCCTATGCTGGATTCCCGAGATTGCCCATTTGGCCCGTCAGCATAACGATGCCAACATTTTGGTTCTTCCTGGAAGATTCATTACTAAAGAAGAGGCTGACAGCATCCTGAACGAATTCTTTTCTACCAGTTTTGAAGGCGGCCGTCACCTGAGACGGATTCAAAAAATACCACTCAATCACAATAAATAAAGTTATAAGATGAAACGCATTATTCTATTTATCGTTTGTTGTACTGCCTTGCTTGGCAGTTTACGCGCTCAGGAAGATAGTAAGTATCTGTTGGGCGCAGTTCCTGTTGGAGAGGACGGCCTCGTGCATTTCACGACAAGCCTCAAGGCACCAGCCTTGACCCAATTGGAGTTGTACAATGTGATGAAAGATTGGGCAAATAACTACTTCAAGCCGAAGGAAGCGGATAAAGGTCTCTTCAATCCACGAGTTCTCTTCTATGAGGAAGACAAGGGAACGATTGTCAACAATGGTGAGGAATACCTAGTTTTCAATAATTCTTTTATCTCGTTGGACCGCACACGATTCTATTATCACCTGATCATTCAGTGTAAGGATGGAGAATGTGACTTGGACATGACGAACATCCGATATCTTTATAATAATGGACGCGAGGATGAAAAATATACGGCCGAGGAATGGATTACCGACAAGTATGCCGTCCGTAAGTCGGGTAAAAAACTAGTCCCTATTAGCAGTAAGTTCCGTAGAAAGACCATTGATGCAAAGGACGAACTTTTTAAGAGTGCTCAGAACGCCCTTGGCGATTACCTAATTAAATTAGGTGCAGGTGTTCAGAGAACACAAACAGCCGAAGTACCAGCAGTAAAGCAAGAACCTACTGCTGTTCAAAAGCCCGTTGAGGTACAGAAACCTATTGAGGTTCAAAAGACTGTGAAACCGGCTGTGCCAGTTGTTCAACCCGCAGCGAAAGAAGCAGCACGCATCATGGTATCGGCAAATGGCGAGGAAATCAAGATTGACCAGGAAGCATGGGGAGGATATGGTGAAATGTTTGGCAAGAAGGTTGCCTTCATCGTGCTTGACACTCGCAAGGCAATAGCCAACTTATTGCTGAACTCGAACGAGAACTTTACCATCTCTTTCTACAAGGAAGGGGAAAGCCAGCCCTCGGAGGTTATTCACTGCAAACGCTTGATGCAACAAAACATTAAGGCCGAAGAGGCAGCAAAAATCAATGCAGGCAACAAGGATGTAAGTGCTAGTTACAATATGTTTGTAGGAGAGATTATCTGATGAGCATTCCCTGCCAAACATACTGACCATTTGAAAGAAAATAAAGCCTCAGCGCTTTATTTTCTTTGCTTTCTTAGTATTATTTTGCAAATATAATGTATATTTGTGAACAAAAGGAGAGAAAAGTATGAGTACACATTTAATGAAAATCAAGCAGATGATTCAAGAAGATGAATTGAATACAGCCCTCTCCTACCTGAACGATTTGATTCAACGTCAGCCTGATAATGATGAAGCATATTACCTGCTAGGTAATATCTACCGAAAACAAGGGAACTGGCAGATGGCATTGAACAATTATCTGG
>CACZBX010000040.1 GCA_902779535.1 uncultured Bacteroidales bacterium | reverse complement strand
GTCGGTGCCGTACTGGCGGTTGAGGAACTCGCAGTACTTGAGGCCGCTGATCTTGGCCAAGGCATAGGCCTCGTTGGTCTTCTCCAGCGCACCGGTGAGGAGGCAGCTCTCAGGCATGGGCTGGGGAGCCATGCGGGGGTAGATGCAGCTGCTGCCCAGGAACTCAAGTTTCTTGCAGCCGTTCTGCCAGGCGGCATGGATGACGTTCATCTCGAGGATCATGTTCTCGTACATGAAGTCGGCCAGGGCGCTCTGATTGGCGACGATGCCGCCTACCTTGGCGGCAGCGAGGAACACGTATTCGGGGCGCTCCTTAGCAAAGAACGCCTCTACCTGGTCCTGACGGGTGAGGTCAAGTTCCTTGTGAGTACGGGTAATGATATTGGTATATCCCTGTCGCTGCAACTCACGGACGATGGCAGAACCCACCATACCATGATGACCAGCAACATAAATCTTTGAATCTAATTCCATATTTCTTTAACACGAATGGCCACAAATGACCACGAATTTTTCATGAATTACTTAACGATGCCTTTTTCGAGGTATTCAGCGAGGTTTGTGCGGACTTTCATAGCAGCATCCTCAGAGGCGACCTTAGCCATATCGCTCTCTACCATGAGTTTGACAAGCTCCTCGAAGGATGTCTTGTTGGGATTCCATTTGAGTTTGGCCTTGGCCTTGGTGGGGTCACCCCAGAGATTTACCACATCTGTTGGGCGATAGAAGTCTTCGCTTACAGCAACGACAGCCTTACCTATCAGATTCTCAGGACCATTGACCACAATGCCTTTTTCATTGATACCTTCGCCTTCAAACCTCAGTTCGATACCAGCATGACGGAAAGCAAGGTCAGTGAACTCACGGACGCTATGCTGAACACCAGTGGCAATAACAAAGTCTTCTGGTTTATCCTGCTGGAGTATTAGCCACATGCACTCAACGTAGTCCTTAGCATAACCCCAGTCGCGCAGAGAGTCCATATTGCCTAAGTATAGGCAATCCTGCAAACCCTGAGAGATACGGGCTGCTGCAAGGGTTATCTTGCGGGTAACGAAGGTTTCTCCACGACGTTCGGACTCATGGTTGAACAGAATGCCAGAGCAGCAATACATGTTGTATGCCTCACGGTATTCCTTGACAATCCAGAAGCCATACTGTTTGGCCACGGCGTATGGGCTATAAGGATGGAAGGGGGTGTTCTCGTTCTGAGGTACTTCCTCGACCTTACCATACAGTTCTGAGGTGCTGGCCTGGTAAATACGACAGGTCTCTGTCATACCCAATTGGCGAACAGCTTCCAAGATACGTAGCACACCTACGGCATCCACATCAGCTGTGAACTCAGGTGAGTCGAAACTGACCTGAACATGGCTCTGTGCTGCCAGATTATATATCTCATCAGGGCGTACCTTACCAATCACGCCCAGCATACTCATAGAGTCGCCCAAGTCTGCATAGTGCAGATGGAAATGTGGAGTTCCCTCCAAGTGGGCTATACGCTCACGGAAGTCCACTGACGAACGTCTGATGGTTCCATGTACGTCATATCCTTTTTCTAACAAAAATTCTGCCAGGTAACTACCATCCTGGCCAGTAATACCAGTAATAAGTGCTGTTTTCATTATTCTAATTTCTTTTTTATTTCTCCATCCGTATGTATATCCTCCTTGTTAAGATATGCTCTTGCAAAGGGAATATTACTAATTTCATATTTTTGATTTGTATCACACATTGAATTAATGGGTTGATGACACTTTTAGTTAAACAATCTTTCAATATGTTTATTTTTGTTTTCTAGTCAAGCAAGAGTCTTTTCAACTTCTCTCGGATTTTCTCACTTTAGGCCGAGCCCTGATTTTTCTCGATTTTCTCTCAAAATCCTCTCAAACACCCATTCTGTCACCTCAACGAGCCTCCTTAAAATTTACATTTCTTCACTCTCAATGGATAAGAAATCTTAACGCTCTTGCGTATTCGGACAAAAAGTAGTAATTTCGTATATAAATGAGCGGAAAAGGCTCAATTTCCCGGATGTCTGATGAATGTCTGATAACTCTGGAAACGGCGGTTTCCGTATTACTATGACTGTCAGGCCGTTACGCGGAAGTTCACATTAGCTGGGAAAACTGTTTAGATGTTTGATAAACTAAGCGTTTTTACTAGGGGTTGTTTATGAAATATTTATTCTCCTAAAATTAATCTCAATATTGTATTATTTATGTTGTAGCTACCTGTAAAATGTTTAGTAAAAAGATCTTTCCCATAATTTATTCAATACTTTCTTCTTTTTTAAAAAAAGAACTGTTTTTATCTACACCTAATGTTTTTTGCAATAGACTGAAACTGACAGATGGAGGGT
The DNA here is from genome assembly GCA_902779535.1 of uncultured Bacteroidales bacterium. Taxonomy (GTDB): domain Bacteria; phylum Bacteroidota; class Bacteroidia; order Bacteroidales; family Bacteroidaceae; genus Phocaeicola. The sequence goes on along the minus strand of CACZBX010000040.1, from coordinate 20,508 downwards.
GAGCAGTCGGGATGGCTTTGCCGATATGCTTTGGCTGCTGACCGCACTTGAGGATCGTGATTAGCGATGAAGAGGGCAGTCATCAGATAGCATTCTGTCTCTGTAGCCGGAATGGTAATGCCTTTCAGATACTCATTTACTTTGTCAGTATATTCTTTAACGGCTTTGTTATCCTTCATGAGATAAGCACAGATCAGCATCAATGCTGTAAATCTTGCCTGAGCGTCATCATCGTTTTCAATGGTCAGGTTGGCATAGCTAAAAATGCTTCTTAGTTGACTCTTTTCTTCATCGTTGAACTCTGGAGAACCGTTCTTTCCATGTCGTAGCCAGAGTAAATGAGTAAGTCTCTTCTCAAAGAGCGTAACGATTGGTTCATAATACGGTGCTTTGTCGGAATTATCGTCAACAAGTCTGATATCCTTAGCGCGGAAATTGGGTATAGCAATGTGCATCTGGTTATTAAACATATCGAATGCAATGCTTAATTTGATTCCTTCCTTATCGTATCGTTTTTCAATAACTTCACCTATTTGTCCTTCCATCGGTCCATTTGTGATGTATACCTTGTCACCCGTTCCAATACTTTCTGTTGGGATACCAAAAGTATACTGGAAGTCGCGGACTTTGATGGCGCTCAAAAATCGTTGCATTTCTGCATCACTAATCTCAACTCGTTGCCGACTTGGACTCCAATAAGGGCGTAAATGAACTTGCATGTCCTTATTCCATGATGCCCCAATGATAGAATCAATAACTTTCTCTTCGGCCCGGATGAATATGAGACTATGCATATCACCTCGTAGTGCCTTGTCATCTGTTCTTGGGTTGTAAGTCTTTTGAGCATTAGAATTGGTAGTTCCATACATCGAATGGCCAGAGATGTTCTTGAGAAAGAGATATGGAATGAAGTATTCACCTTTACCATCTGAACCATCTTCTCCCATATCATTTTGCTCACTTCCTATGTTGGAAGTTCCTTCTCTTTTACTCAGTGATATCAGCTTCTCTCTTTGGGAGAGGAATCGATCGATCTTATCTGGGTCTGGATGAAGCAATAAATGCCATTTTCTCATATTTATCTATCAGTTACGCGGATAAACATATTTCATTCTCGTCCGAACAATTGATTTGCGCGGACATTCTATTATTAAAGTGCATTACCAAGCACTATCCCGTTGGCCAACCCCACCATTGTGAAATCACTTATCAGTCATCATGTAATGACCTTCAGTCCAGCGGCGGATTCTCCTGTCTTTTCGCCCATAAATTCACATTTTTTCAGGATGTAATCTCAGAGGGACAACCGTAAATCGGCGTGGATTCTAGGCATCATTCTCGCGCAATGAAGGGCACAAATCAATTCAGCGCTGAAAATCCACGCAAATTTACTCATTATTTAATTATAATCCATAACAAACATCAAATTTTAATGTATTACGGATGTTTCCTGTCAATTTTTATACTTCATTTCACAGACCGGAGCATCGAAATACATGGTGGCCTCGTCATCCGGAGTGAATGGTTTCCAGGTTGGAAGTCCCTCAGCATTTGGGTTACCGGTGCGGGCAAAATTGATAAGGGCGCTGCTCATCTTGTCTCCCAGCTTCAATCCCTCTTCCGTTGCACCCGTCATCTGAGCGCTTTTGAGCACGTTATTGAAGAAGAATGGGATGTCTGAATTATGGCAGGCGTGGTTGTTTCCGTCAAGAGTCGGTACCTGATAGCAGGAACGGTAAACGTAAACGGGTACACCTCCATCGGCCACGCGGATGCTGGCCTGGCGAATAACGTTCGGGCGAACACGTTCGTCGATGTTCGGCGTGGAGAACTCATTGAGCGTTGAGCCAATCAACAGCGGAATGTTATTCGAGATTTTCTCTGTGCCGTTCTCGAATACACCAGGCATGATGTCGCCATCGTTCACCGGTCCCCAACCGATGCGTCCATTTCGTCCTTTGCCTACATTTTGTTCGGCAACTTCCCTAATGGCCTTGTTGGCTGCTTCCAGCAGTTGTTCGTATGGGATGGTCTGAATTTGGTCAATGGTCTGTTGGTTCAGGCCCAACAGTTCAGCAGTCTTTTTGCCCACTTGCTGAGCCAATGCCTGTGGTGTACTTCCGATAGACGATCCGCTCATGATCATTGCCCGATGGAACAGTCCTTTTGCCGAAGGCATGCAGAGCAATGTTGATACCTTACCGCCGCCTCCGGATTGTCCGAAGATCGTTACGCAGTTCGGGTCACCGCCGAAGTAGGCAATATTTTCCTTCACCCATTGAAGGGCAGCAACAATGTCGGTCATACCTAGGTTGGCTGATTCCTTATATTTGGCTCCGAAGCTGGATAGATCGAGATAGCCGAGCACGTTCAGGCGATGGTTGATGGTGACTACCACCACATCCCCCTTGTCGGCCAAGTTCCTTCCGTCATATCCCGGATGCTCTTGTCCGTTACCGGATGTATATCCTCCACCGTGCAGCCAGAAAAGTACAGGCCGTTTCTTGCCATCGTTCAGGCCCTTTGTCCAGATGTTCAGGCGCAGACAGTCCTCGTCAGCGAATCCGTCGTTCCATTGGTAGAAGAAAGCCGTCTGGTCGTTGCGCCAGCCATTGTTCTTGGGTTGCGGACAAACGGGGCCCCAGTGGCGTGACGAGCGGATTCCTTCCCAGGCATCCGGGCGGACTGCCGGCTGGAATCTTTCAGCCTTAGCGAACGGAATGCCCTTATATGTATAGACTCCACGTTCGATGTACCCGGCAACTTTTCCGTAATTGGTTTGAGCTGTCGTCGCTTTTGTTGAACTGTCGAATACTTGTGCATTCAGCAGCATGGGCACGCACAGTGCCATCAAGATTATTTTTGTTCTCATAATGAAAGTGAATAAGTTGTGATGAAAATGTGTCTTTATGCAAATATAGATTTTCCAAGTAAAATATGCAAACATTTTGCGGACAATACACCAAGGAATGCTGGTGGATTCCATCTGTTTTCCGCTCATTTTCTTTTGGAGTATGATCGTTTTTCTTTATTTTTATACCCAATAAGAGAATTTTAATCGAATCGTTATGAAAGGTTTTGGAAAATTTGTCCTGTTTTTGGGACTGACTTTTTTGTGGGTAGGTCATGTTAATGCACAAAACAATAAGCAAATGGAGAAGAAGAAGACGCACAGTGAAGTGTTTATGTTTGAGAAAGACCTCCCGTGGGAGCCGGCCGGCGAGAATGTCACTCGTCAGGTGTTAGGTTATGACGGGCAGGTTACGATGGTGAAGGTGAAATTCGAGAAAGGGAGCGTGGGCACTCCTCACACGCATTACCACACTCAGGTAACCTATGTGGTGAGCGGAAAGTTCGAGTTCACCGTGGATGGAAAGACTAAGATTGTGTCGGCTGGAGATGCAATCTATATGGAGCCAGATGTCCTGCACGGCTGTGTATGCCTGGAGGCCGGTGTCCTGATCGACTGCTTCACTCCAATGCGAGCCGATTACATTCCGAAGAAGTAGTGACCTGCGACTTTTCCTTCGAGAGGCTGGATGATCCGGTCGGCCTCTTGTTTTATTATATAAATAAGGTGAAACCGATTATCGTTGAAAAAGAATCTTAAGATATGCAAAAACGTCAATTTGTATTGTTGGTTATCCAATGTCTGTTTTGTATGAGCGTCATGGCTCAGACCGTGACTCATGGCTTTAAGAATCCCGTCATTCCCGGTTTTCATCCAGACCCAAGCGTATGCCGCGTGGGGGATGATTTCTATCTGGTCAATAGCAGTTTCCAATATTTCCCAGGGGTCCCCGTCTTTCACAGCAAGGATTTGATCCATTGGAAGCAGATTGGTAATTGCCTGACACGCGATTCGCAGGTGGACCTATACCGCCCGAATCCAAGTACCGGTATCTATGCTCCGACGATTCGTTATCACGAAGGTGTCTTTTACATGGTAACGACCAACATCTCGATGTTGAGCAAACCACATCGGCAGGACGAGACTGTAAAGAGCAACTTTATCGTTTATACCACAGACCCGGCAGGTGAATGGTCGGATCCGGTCTGGCTGGATCAAGGTGGCATCGATCCCTCACTTTACTTCGAGGATGGTAAATGCTATCTGGTGAGCAATCCGAACAATCAGATCATCTTATGTGAGATTAATCCCCGGACAGGAGAACAGCTCACCCCGGGCAAGATTATTTGGGAAGGCACCGGCGGGCGATATCCGGAAGGGCCGCACCTCTATAAGAAGGATGGCTGGTACTATCTGCTCTGTGCAGAGGGAGGAACGGAGTACGGGCATAAGGTGACGATTGCCCGAAGCCGCTACATCGATGGCCCTTATATGGGTGATCCGTCTAACCCCATTCTCACACATATCAATCATAATGGCGCGCTGAGTCCGATCCAAGGTACGGGACATGCCGACATGGTTGAGGCTGCTGATGGCTCGTGGTGGATGGTTGCCCTTGCATTCCGTCCACAAGTGAGGATGCATCATCTTCTGGGCAGGGAGACCTTCCTGATGCCTGTCCGATGGGATAAGAATGCGTGGCCGGTAGTCAACGGGGATGGAACGGTCAGCCTTGACATGGATGTTCCCACTCTCCCTCAACAGACACCAGCGACGAAACCGATTCGTACTACATTCACCAGCGGAAAGCTGGGCCCGGAATGGCTTCATATCAGTAATCCGCTGCGCGACAATTACGCCTTTTCTCACGGGGAATTGGAGCTGACGGCATCGGAGTTCACCTTGAATGAGGGCATGCACTCACCGACCTTTGTAGGGCGGCGGCAAGAACACTTCAATTTTACCGCAACGACACGGTTACGTATCAGCAAGACTGCCGATGGTGATGAGGCCGGACTGACTACTTACATGAGTCCGGAGGGACATTACGAGGTAGCCCTCCAGCAGAAGGCAGGGGGCAAGAAAGCCGTCATCTTACGATACCGGCTGGAGGAGCTGACGTACATCGCCAAGGAGGTGGCCGTTCAGGCCGATGAGGTAACCCTGCGTGTCGAAGGAACTCCGGCTTTCTATGAGTTCAGCTTCTCGACGGATGGGACACACTTCACGAAGTTAGGGAAGATGAACACGGAATTCCTCAGCAGTGAGACATTGGGTGGCTTCACTGGTATCATCATCGGAATGTATGCATCGGGAAAACCGAAGACGAAGGGGAAGGCATCCTTCAGTTACTTCGAATATGAGCCGAAAGATTAACGAAGAAGCGGGCCTCAGTTGAGGCTCGCTTCTTCGTTATTTGGTGTTCAGATATTTTTTCGTCAGCCAGCGACGGACAGGGAGGTCGTAGAACCTCATGCACAACCAGGCCAGCAGGATACATCCGGCAACGAGGATGATGGCCTCGGGCCAGGTCTCGCGGATGGTCAGAACCGATCGTTCCCCGTTGAAGCCGATATGGGCGTAGAAGAGGTACATGAACGGATAATGTATCGTATAAAGCGGATAGGAGAGGTCGCCGACAAACCGGCATACGCTGCTGGTCGACTTGCCGATGGTCAGCTCGGATGCCCCCATCCATACCAGGGCAGGGAAGATGAACAGTACGCAGAATGCGTCGTAAGCCCCCGTGAGCCAAGGCATCGCCTCCGTGCTGAGTGTAGGGGAACAACATGCGTATCAGTCCGCCCCTGAACCCATGATCGGCCAGGGTCCAGCCGATGCCCAGTTGTCCTTGGCTTATGGAGATATAGGCCAGGATCAGGCCCGATACGGCAGCGATGCCGCCCAGTACCTTCGTGCCGGCTCGTCGGAGCAGCAGGGCATAGAGGATGTTGCCGATATATTCGAAGAAGAGTGACCAGTACGGCCCGTTCAGCGGGAACATCTCCGAGTTTCCCCGGACCTCTGTCGGCAATCCCGCAGCAGATGGTATCATGAACATGGTGCTCAGCATGGCCAGCATGACCAGGCCCAGACCGACCGAGCTGCCATCCCACTTCACGCTCCCTTGGACGAGGAAGGTAATCGCACCGATGATGCATCCCATTATGACCATCGGGTGCAGGCGGATAAGCCGACGGCGGAAGAAGCCTCCCGTAGTCATCTTGCCCCAACGGTTGTCGTAGGCATAGCCGATGACGAAACCGGAGAGCACGAAGAAGAAATCGACCGCCAAGTATCCGTGTGGGGCCGGTGTGGAACTGAAACATTCAAACACGTGATAGAAGATCACGATGAAGGCAGCTACGCCGCGCAGGCCGTCCAATATCTCATAATGGGGCTTTGTATCTCGATAAGCAGCAGCAGAAATTCGATCAGTTGGCATGAGAAGTTCTTTAATGGTTCTTGTTCGATTTACAAAAATAATAGAACGATTCGATTCTTCTTTGCTTTCATCGTAAAAAAAGAAGGCGATTTTCTATGAATTTTTCATGGTCGGTCTTTCAGTTGGTGATCACCAATTTTTATTTGGTGATCACCATTTTCAATTTGGTGATCATCAGTTTTTCAGTTGGTGATCACCGATTCCTCAATTGGTACTTACCGATTCTTTAATTGGTACTTACCAATTCTTCATTTGGTGCGCACCGATTTGATAACTGGCCGCGGCCAACTCTTTAATCGGCCGCGGCCGTTTTTTATTTGGCCGCGGCCAATTTGATAATTGGTGGCGGCCGATTGCAGCGGTGATGGCTGAAACTTTGGGGAAGGACCCTCGATAAAAGGTGGATTTTTTTCGAAATTTTCCTTTTTTTCCTTATCTTCGCATAAATTAAACAGGAGAAAATGAAAAAGATAGCAGCATTATTCTTAGGGATGATGGGCACGGTCATCGTTTCTGCCCAGTCGATCGATTATACAAAAGGACTAAGTATTTGGTTTGATCAGCCCAATGGATTGGAGGGACGGGCTTCGTGGACGAACCCGACCGCCGACAAATCATGGGAGGACCGCTCTCTGCCTATCGGAAATGGTACGTTGGGAGGAAATGTCTTGGGCTCGGTGGCGGCCGAGCGCATCACCCTGAACGAAAAGACCCTGTGGACAGGCGGCCCGAACGCTGTGGATCGGCCTAGCACGTATTGGAATATCAACAAAGACGGGGCAACGTATCTTCCAGAGATCAGGAAGGCTTTCCAGGAGGGCGATCAGAAAAAGGCTGAGGCTCTGACAAAAGAGCATTTCAAGGGCCTGGCCGATTATTATCCGTCGAAGGACCGTAAATCGTTCTTCGGCACCTTCACCTCACTGGGCGAGTTGTATATCGAAACGGGCCATAGCGAAATCGGTATGGCCGACTATCAGCGGATCCTTTCACTTGATTCCGCCCTGGCAGTCGTCACCTATAAGAAGGACGATGTCCGCTTCGTCCGGAAATACTTCGTCTCCTATCCCGACAGCGTGATGGTCATCCGCTATTCGGCCAGCAAACCGGGGCAGCAGCACTTGGTACTGACCTATCAGCCTACGCCGTACATGGATGGAAAGGTGGTGGCGAAGGATGGACAGATCTTCTTCGACGGCACATTGACGGACAATCACATGCGCTTTGCCGTTCGTGTTCAGGCCATGCCGCGAGGCGGGACGATGGAGATGCTGCCCGACGGTCGCATCAGCATCAGCAAGGCCGATGAGGTGACCTTCCTCCTGACAGCTGACACCGATTATAAGATGAACTTCGATCCGGACTTGAACGATCCGAAGACGTACGTGGGGGTGGATCCGGTGATGACCTCCCGCCAGATGATGGAGAACGCCATGAGGTATCCTGCCGAAGAGCTGTATCAGCGTCACGTGGCCGACTATTCATCGCTCTTCAACCGGGTGAGGATCCACTTGAACCCGGAGATCGTTACCCCTAATATCCCGACCTATCAGCGCCTGTCCAACTACCGGAAGGACCAGCCCGATTTCAGGTTGGAGGAGTTGTATTATCAGTTTGGCCGCTACCTGCTCATCGCCAGCTCGCGTGCCGGCACCATGCCTGCGCATCTCCAGGGCTTGTGGGCGAACGGAGTCGATGGACCGTGGCACATGGATTATCATAACAACATCAATATCCAGATGAACTACTGGCCTGCATCGTCGACCAATCTGAATGAATGTTTCCAACCGTTGGTCGACTTCATCAAATCGCAGGTCAAGGCGGGTAGCAGGGTGGCTCAATCTTATTATGGGGCACGAGGATGGACGACTTCCATTTCATCGAATATCTTCGGTTTCGCTTCGCCGTTGAACAGTGAAGAGATGATCTATAACCTCTCACCGATGGCCGGTCCGTGGCTCGCCACCCACATGTGGGACTATTATGATTATACGCGAGATCGGTCATTCTTAAAGACGACCGGCTACAGCCTGATCAAATCAGCAGCCGAATTCACGGTCGACTACCTCTGGCATCGTCCGGATGGCAGCTATACGGCGGCTCCGTCCACATCGCCCGAGCATGGGCCGGTGGATGAGGGGGCTACCTTTGCCCACGGAGTGGCACGCGAGATCCTGATGGACGCGATCGCTGCCGCACGGGCCTTGAACGTTGACAAGAAAGAGCAGCGTCAATGGCAAGAAGTCCTCGATCATCTGGTACCTTATCAGATCGGACGCTACGGGCAGTTGATGGAGTGGTCGAAGGATATTGATGACCCGAAGGATGAGCATCGCCATGTGAACCACCTGTTTGGCCTGCATCCGGGCCGAACGCTCTCGCCGGTGACCACGCCGAAGCTGGCCGAAGCAGCCAAAGTGGTGCTCCAGCATCGCGGGGATGGCGCAACGGGATGGAGCATGGGCTGGAAGCTGAATCAGTGGGCTCGTCTGCACGATGGCAACCATGCCTATACGTTGTACAAGAACTTGCTGAAGAACGGCACGAACAATAACCTGTGGGATGTGCATCCACCTTTCCAGATTGATGGAAACTTCGGCGGAACCGCGGGTATCACCGAGATGTTGTTGCAAAGTCACATGGGATTTATCCATCTGTTGCCGTCTTTGCCCGATGCATGGAAGAACGGAAGCATTGAGGGACTGTGCGCAAGAGGCAACTTCGAGGTCTCCATCTATTGGGAGAATGGCACGCTGAAGAGAGCAGAGATCCTGTCGAAATCGGGCGGACCTTGCATGGTGAAGTACGGACCGTCCCAGATTACGTTCAAGACGAAGGCTGGCCGGAAGTATATCGTTGGGCAAAACGAGGGGAAGCTGTTCTATCGCTGAGAATCGCGTAGCACCAGCAGGCTCTCAGGGCCCATGTTGAAAAGCAAATCGACAATGCTGAGGTTCGGGATGAAGCCGAACTTCTCCTTGAACACCTGATAATAAGGAAGTGGATGAAATGAAGGATCTGCTTCCTTATAATCTATTTTGGGATGAATCAGCTGGCGGAAGTCGGCCACGCCATCGGATAACTCTGTCTGATAGTCGGTGGTCCCTTCTATCTTCGGGTGTAAGTCGATGAGTGAACAGACTACCTCGCAGAGAGCCTGGTTGAAATCCCAGAGGAAGGGGTACTTCTTCTCGTAAAAGCATCGGAAATCATCGGCATAATATTCGAAGAACGGACTGTTGCGGTAGGCCGATTCCAACGCATTCCAATGCACATGCCGCCAGTTCCCGTGATCGGAGATGCGTACATCCTTCATCAACACTTTCGGGTGGTCGTCCTTCTCGGTGGGGATGGTGAGGGCAAGCGTCCCGTTCGCCCCAACGATGACACATCGATTCCGGTAAGTCTGTTTCATGTAATGGTCGTAGCGCTCCACCAGTACGCGGTCGGCCGCATACAGCTTGGTGTAGTACTCAACGGGAGCAAGGTAGGCTGAACTGAGCAGGATGGTATTCATTATTGTACGCGGTTAAAGGTCCGTCCTTTCTTGGGGCTGAACCAGATAAAGCTGGCTTTCCCGATCAAGTGAGTCTGAGGGACAAACCCGAACAATCGGGAGTCGAAGACATTGGCCGGCGTGTTCGATGACATCCAGTAGTAGTCCTGTGTGAAGGTGTAGGCGGTCACGGGGAATCCGTCGACGTAGAGTTGATGATCTCGCACGGTAGCCCGTTTGCCTTCATGACGGGAAATGGTGTTACACAGCAGGTTGATGTTCCAAGGGTACACCTTGACCGTGAATCCTTTTGCGGGAATGATGAAAGGATGTCCCTTGCTATCCGACTGGTTCACCCTGGTCAGGTTGAGCTTTCCCTTTAGTTCTTGTTGCAGGAGATAATACTCGTAGTAGCTGAAGCTCCGCATCAGCATCCCGTCTTGATAGCCTGTCAAGTTGTTGTCTTCAATCTCCAATCGGCTCAGGGTCTCCTTCATGAGGGCGTCGCCCTCGAACGGATAAAGGTACATGGCTTTACTGTCGGGACTGAATATCTGCTCGTCGGTAGGCAGCAACTCGCTGTTCAGCATCAGTGTATCGCCTGGTGTGCCGACACATCGGCTGATAAAGACCTCTCTTTGGTAGACAGGTGTCGTGGCACGCTGTGGATTGGGGTTGTTGAACAGGACAATCTCACCCTTCTGAGGCCTCCCGGTTCCTATCCGATGCTCGGAGAAGGGGAGGCGGAGCCCGTAGCTCCATTTGTTGACCAGCACCCGCTCACCTTTGTACAGGCTGTTCTCCATGCCCGTTGATGGAATGGAGCAGGAGGTAGCCACAAAGATCTTGGCGAGCAGCACGGTGACGATGATCAGTGCTGTGCCACGGAGGACGGGATGTAGTCGGTTTTTTTTCACTCCTTATTTATATTTATCGACGAACGTGAATAATCTGTTCCAGCGAATCTTGCCATTCAGCCATCCGCGGTCAGGGTCCAGCGACAGCCAGATGAAGATCGGCTTACCCACGATGTGGTCCTCGGGTACAAATCCCCAGAACCGGGAGTCGGCAGAGTTGTGGCGGTTGTCGCCCATCATCCAGTAGTAGTCCATCTTGAACGTGTACTCGGTGGTCTCCTTTCCGTTGATGAAGATCTTTCCATCGCGGACAGCCAGGTCGTTGCCCTCGTAGGCATGGATCGGTCGTGCGTAGAAAGGCAGGTTGTCCAAGGACAGTGTAATGGTTTCTCCTTTCTTCGGGATCCAGAGTGGCCCGTAGTTGTCGGTGGTCCACCCCGTGTTCTTGTCCTGTGGATAGAGCCATTCGTTGCTCGTTGTATCGGGGATGTCCTCGATGCTGATGACGATATCCTTTCTGGCCAGCAAGCCTTCCTTCGCCTTCTTGCTCAACGGGAGTTCGTATACCGATTCGTGAGGGTAATAGTAGGCAAGGTCTTCTTGGCTGATACCCAATTCATGGGCCAGATCCTCCGGGATCGATCTCTTTGTCCGGACGATGTAGTGGTATTGTACGTTGTCCGGCTCTTTGTTCGGCTGGCCGTCGAGGTAGATGATGCGGTCCTTGATCTGAAGTGTTTGTCCGGGCAAGCCGACACATCGCTTGACATAATTCTCGCGGATGTCGACCGGTCGATTGACCAGTTCGCCATAGATACGCGGGTTTTCATCAATATATTTTCTTCCGGCAGCATAATAATGATCATAGACCACGCGCTGTTGCTCCAAACTCAGTTTGGATAAGTCGATGGGCTGCGTCAATTCCTTGCCAGCCTGGTAACTCAGCTTGTAGATATCTTCAGCTTGCGCCTTGGTGGCTACGGTGTCCCCGGCAGGGAAGTTGAAGACAACGATGTCGTTCAGCTTGATCTTGCCCAGTCCGCTTGAACGCTTGTAGGCCCATTGCGGCCATTCTGAGAACGACTTGCAGTTGAAGAACGGAATGGTATGCTGCGTCAGTGGCATGTGGAGCGGTGTCATCGGGGTACGAGGCCCATAACTCATCTTGCTTACGAAAAGACGATCGCCGACTAGCAGGGACTTCTCCAGCGATGATGTTGGAATGACGTAGTTCTGGAAGAAGAAGGTGTTCACTAAGTAAACGGCCGCCAAGGCGAAGATGATGGCATCCACCCAACTCATCACCTTGACCAGTGTCTTGTTCTTCAACTTCTTCCACCATGTCCATGGAATGATCTTTGTAATATAAGCATCGATGATAAAGGGAACGACCAATAATCCGAGCCAGCTCTTTATCCAGATGATGAAGGCCAGCCAAAGAATGAGGGCGATGCTGCAGTTGATAATTTGTCTTTTAGTTGGTTTATTCATAATTCAATAGCTTTTGATGAATGGATCTAATTCGATTTTAGAACTGGAACAGGTCGTCCATTCCTAAAAATCCTTGGTGAGTGGCGGTGAACTCCGCCGCCAGGACGGCACCTAATGCGAAACCTTTCCTGTTCTTTGCATCGTGGGTGATGATGATGCTGTCGGCCTCCGATTCGTATCGGATGGAATGAATGCCCGGCACTTCACCTTCGCGGACAGAATGGATGGGTAACTCATCGGTAGAAAAGTGGGTTGGTCCGGAAACCGTCTTGTCGGGAGCTGTCAGTGTCCCTTTCACCCATTGCTTCTTGCGGTCGATGTTTTGGAGGATGGCCTCGGCCAAAGTGATGGCAGTCCCGCTGGGGGCATCCAACTTATGAATATGATGGGTCTCGGTCATGCTGACATCGTAACCGGGGAAGTTGTTCATGATGTGAGCGAGGTACTTGTTTACTGCCGAGAAGATGTAGACTCCCAGGCTGAAGTTGGACGACCAGAACAAGGTCTTGTTCTCCTCGCGGCATAGCCGCATCATCTCTTCCCGATGTTGGTCAATCCATCCCGTGCTTCCGCATACCACTTTCACGTTGGCCCGGAACGCTTTCAAACAATTCTCGTATGCTGTCATGGGGCTGGTGAACTCGATGGCGACATCTGCGTCACGGAACGCAGGCGAGTCGAAGTCGTTCAAATTATCCTTGTCGATCGTGCAAACAATCTCATGCCCACGGGCAATGGCAACTTTTTCGATCTCATGTCCCATCTTCCCGTATCCTATTAATGCTATTCTCATTGTACTTAATAATTTCTATGCAAAAATAGTGATTTCAAATGTAATTCCTTATTTTTGTCGATTATTTACAACTCATTAACATGGAAAGATTACTATACTATGCATGGCGACACAGATTATTCCCATTGACCGAACTAAAGACGACCAAGGGTCAGACCATAGAGGTGATTGACACCGGATTACAGAACACGAACGCTGGACCAGACTTCTTCAACGCAAAGATTAAGATAGACGGAATCCTCTGGGTGGGGAATGTAGAGATTCATCACCAAGCCTCCGATTGGTTCTTACACGGGCACGACAAGGATCGTAGTTACGATTCGGTGATCCTGCATGTGGCCGAAGTTGTCGATGCCGAGGCGGTCAGGACAAACGGTGAGGAGATACCCCAATTGCAGTTGGGCTGTCCTGAGTTTCTGCAGAAGAACTATGATGAACTATCGAAGACGGAAACCTATCCGCCGTGCTACAAGGTTATCCCCGAATTGTCGGCAATCCAGGTCCATTCTTGGATTGCTTCCTTACAGGTGGAGCGGTTCGAACAGAAGATGAACCAGGTAAAGGAGCGGCTGTCCCGCTGTCAAGGGAACTGGGAGGATGCTTTCTTTGTTACCCTGGCCCGGAACTTAGGCTTCGGGTTGAACGGCGATGCCTTTGAGATGTGGGCCAATCGCATTCCGTTGCGCTCGGTAGACAAGCATCGCGACCAACTCTTTCAGGTGGAAGCCTTGTTTTTCGGACAAGCGGGCCTGCTGGAAGCCGAGGGTGGCGACGAATATTATCATCAGTTGCAAAAGGAGTACCGTTTCCTGTCGTATAAGTTTGGTCTGACGCCGATGGATGCCAAGTGGTGGAAGTTCCTCCGCCTGCGGCCGTCCAACTTCCCTCATGTGCGGATTGCTCAACTGGCCTGCCTCTATCATCGCTCGTACGGCTTGTTCTCGCAGATTATGGAGGCGACGACGGTGGAGGAGGTGCGTGCCCTGCTACGTGGAGGGGCCAGTCCTTATTGGATCACACATTACTCCTTCGGCACCCTTTCCCCGAGTCTCCCGAAATCGTGGAGCGACACGACATTGGATTTGATCATCATCAACACGGTCGTCACATTTCTGTATACCATCGGTCATTATAAGGGCGATGAACGACTCTGTGCCCGGGCCGCATCGTTCCTCGAACAGTTGAAGCCCGAACGCAATCAGATCATCCGGATGTGGGCGGATTGTGGAATCAAAGCGGCCCATGCGGGCGACAGTCAGGCACTGATCCAGCTGAAGAAAGCATACTGCGACCCCAAGAAATGCCTGTATTGCCGCATCGGATATGAATATTTGAAACGGAAACCGTCAGATTTTTGAATGAAAACAGAAAAGAGTATATTTGCAGAATATGAAAGAATACGTATTTGAATTGAAGATGAAGGTGCGCGACTATGAATGCGACCTTCAAGGCATTGTCAACAATGCCAATTATCAGCATTATATCGAGCATACACGTCATGAATTCCTGACGAGCGTAGGCTTGAGTTTCTCGAAACTGCACGACGAAGGAGTTGATCCGGTCGTGGCCCGACTGACAATGTCGTTCAAGACACCCTTGCGCAGCGGCGAGGAGTTCGTGTCGAAGCTGAATGTTCAGAAAGATGGAATCAAATATATCTTTCTACAGGACATCTATCGGCTTTCGGATATGAAGGTGGTCATGAAGGCGGTTGTGGAATGCGTGTGTGTCGTGAATGGTCGACTAAGTACAAGTGAATTGTTTGACACCGTGTTCGCACCTTATTTCAAGTCCTGATGGAAGAACAGTTCTATGCGATTGCCCTCATGTTGGTCCCGGGCATTGGACTTGCCGGGAAGCGTCATCTGCTGAACGAAGCAGGCAGTGCGAAAAAACTCTTTGAATCACGGCGCGAGCTGCAGGAACAAATCCCTTCCTTGCCCCATCGAATCCTGGATCTGTTGGATTGCCCATCGGCTCTGAGGCGGGCGGAAGAGGAAATGGCTTTCATCGAGAAACACCATATCCGTTGCCTGACATTCAACGACGAGGATTATCCGTCCCGGTTGCGGGAGTGCGATGATGCACCGATTGTCCTATATTATAAAGGTAATGCCGACCTGAATGCCATTCGGGTGGTAGCGATGGTCGGAACGCGGAGGGCCACGACTTATGGGCAGGACATCTGTTCCCGCTTTTATCAGGAACTGAAGGAAGCTGTTCCGGAGGTCTTGGTGGTAAGCGGCTTAGCCTATGGCATCGATATCTGTTCACATCGGGCGGCGTTGAAGAACGGATTTGACACGGTGGGCGTGCTCGCCCATGGTCTGGACCGATTGTACCCCTCGCAACACCGGAATACGGCGATGCAGATGGTGGAGCATGGCGGATTGTTGACCGAGTTTATGACACAAACCAATCCTGACCGACAAAACTTTATTATGCGAAACCGGATCGTGGCCGGCATGAGCGATGCAACGATTGTGGTTGAATCGGCCGTCAAAGGCGGAGCATTGGTCACGGCGGACATCGCCAACAGCTACCAGCGCGAGTGTTTTGCTTTCCCCGGACGAATAGGTGATGAGTATTCCATCGGCTGCAACAACTTGATTCAGCAAAACAAAGCCGCACTGATCACTTCGGCAGCCGACTTTGTGGAGGCCATGGGGTGGGGCGATCAGCGGCAGAAACCGAAAACGGTTCAGCGTGAACTGTTCGTCGACTTGACGGAGGAAGAACAGCTTGTCGTGGATAAGCTGAAAGGAAGTCCGTCAGGATTGCAAATCAACACCCTGGTGGTAGAGACCAATCTCCCGGTAAACAAGATGAGTGCCCTGCTGTTTGAACTGGAGATGAGAGGAGTGGTCCAGTCGATGGCCGGCGGCATCTATCGGGTGCTCAACTGATATTTTTCTTTTTCTGCGGATTAATCTGCTTTTGATTGGACAAAAAATTGTATATTCGTACTAAATTTTCAATCAAGAGTCTTTAATCAAAAAAATATCGTCATCATGAAAAAGATCATTGTTGGGCTGTTGGCCGCTCTGCTGCTGTTTGCCCCTGATTGCTTTGCCCAAAAAACAAAGATTGCGTGTATCGGAAATAGTATTACGTTCGGACATGGGATCAACGACCGTGAACACTTTCATTACCCTGCCCAGTTGCAGCGGTACCTGGGGAGCGACTACGAGGTGAGGAACTTCGGTGTGTCGGCAACGACCATGTTGCTCAAGGGCGACTTCCCCTATGTCACGACCGAACAATACAAGGAATCGCTGGCTTTCCTGCCCGATATCGTCATCATCAAGTTCGGCACGAACGACACGAAGTCGAAGAACTGGAAATATAGGGAAGATTTTATCAAGGATTATCAGGCTTTTATTGATTCGTACCGGAACCTGAGCTCTCATCCGAAGATCATCTTGCTGACGCCGATCCGCTGCTTCCTGCCGTTGACCGATTGGGATATCCGCGGCGATTACGTAGAGCAATACGTCCGTCCGATGATCGAGGAATTGGCCTACACCAACAAGATTGATATCGTGAACATGTTCAATGTGCTGGGCGACCACTGGGATCATGATCTTCTCCCTGATAAGTTGCATCCCTCTGCATTGGGAGCCGGCGATATGGCGCTGAAACTTTATCAGCACATCAAGACGGATGGCAAGGATATCGCTGGTCAGACTCCGGACCTCCCGTTCTTGACGGATGCGAAACCCTTCAACTTCCATGGTTACCAAGGCTATGAGTTTACCAACCAAGGTGTGGCGTGCAAGATTGTGGCTCCGAAGGTAGAGGCCGAAGGCAAACCTTGGATTTGGCGTGCTCGCTTCTGGGGGCATGAGCCACAGACGGAGATCGACCTGCTGGAGCGCGGCTTCTATGTAGCTTACTGTGACGTAGCCGATATGTATGGCAATGACAAGGCTGTGAAGCGTTGGGACGATTTCTACAAGATGATGGTGAAGGCGGGCTTCAGCAAGAAGGTGGCCTTGGAGGGCATGAGCCGTGGCAGCCTGATCGTCTATAACTGGGCAGCCAAGAACGCGAAGAAGGTCGCATGCATCTATGCGGATGCTCCGGTGATGACGCTGCAGAGCTGGCCGTTGGGGCAGGTTTCCAATGAGGGCTATCGAAAGGATATCGACAAGATGTTGCAGGCTTACGGCTTCAGTTCCGAGGCTGAGGCGCGTCAGTGGAAGCAAAATCCGATGGATCACGCCGCTGTCATGGCAAAGGCCGGCATCCCGATCCTTCATGTCGTGGGCGATGTGGACGAGACCGTGCCTTATCGCGACAATACCGAAATCTTCGAGGCAAAGATGAAGCGGTTGGGTGCTCCGATTCAGGTCATCCACAAGCCGGCCATCGCTCACCATCCGCATTCGCTGAACAATCCAAAGCCGATTGTCGATTTCATCCTGAAAGCAATGAAGCAATAAGAAGTAATGAACGCAGAAAGCGTCCTCTATCAGTAACCGAGGGTACGAGCAAAGCGAGCACCCCCGGCGATTGAACTTCAGTCCCTGTGGATCTCCAGATCCACAGGGTGGCTAACAGTGGGTCTGCGACCCGTGCGGATTGCAAATCCGCAATTAGTACCTCGTGGGATTACAAATCCCCGAGGACAAGACAATAACGACAATTCAGATTCCCAACAACACATTATCGTTAATATGACCCTAAAAGGGTCAACCTGTCAATAACCGAGGGTGCGAACGAAGCGAGCACCCCCGATTAAGTTGGTGAAATCTTTTTACAATTTGCCTGGTTCTCTATAGAAAATCTTCAGGGTCGATTTTTCATTCTCCACGGTCAATTTGAAAATTGTTCATGGTCGATTTTAAATTGTTCAGCAACAGTTGAGGAATCGACCGTAGAGAGCCGTTGAACTGACGGTGAGTGAATTTGGTAAAATATCTTACCAATTATTATTTCGGCCTCAAGGTTACGACGAGGTATTCCGAGCAGGTGCCGATGCGGAACTTGCCACCCCAGATACCGATGCCGGAACTGACGTAATATTGTGTCTTTCCTTTCTGATAAGGCCCGTACGCATCTTCATAGATAGCCTCGGTGATCCATGAGATGGGCCATACTTGTCCGTGATGTGTATGTCCGCTAAACTGGAAATCTACTCCGTTTTGTTCGGCCAGTTCCAGATGGTAGGGTTGGTGGTCGAGTAGGATGGTGTATTTCGACTTGTCCACATCCTTCATCAACATGTCCACCTCCTTGCGGCGCGGATTCGTCCGGTCGTCACGCCCGGCAATGTTGATGGCATTTTCCCAAAGAACGACGCTGTCCCTGAGCAGACGGATGCCGGCATCCTGCATGAATTGCTGGGCAGCCGGTTCTCCGCTGTAATATTCATGGTTGCCGAGGCATGCATAAACCGGGGCCTTGATGCGTCTGAACTCCTCAGCCATGTTCGAGGCCATCAAGGGGCGGGTACTGTTGTCGATGATGTCACCGGCAATGAGCACTGCATCGGGTTTTTCTTTATTTATCAAATCCACCCAACGGGCCAGTTCCTTGCGTCCGATAGTGTAGCCCAGGTGCAAGTCCGACAGGGCTACCAGACGATAGTCGCGCAGCAATGGTTTTCCGGTTTCCACGGTCAGTTCCGTGCGCACTTTGTGGTGGTAGCGCCAGTTGCCATAGGCGAAAACCAACAGCAACACAACGGCCACGCCAATGACGCCGCCCCAATGGTGCACAAACCAAGGGCGAACCGCCGGCACCACGGCACGCACCACATCGATGACCACAAAAGCCAACACCATGTAGAGCAAGATGAAGAGCCAGGCGGTCGAAATGTAATAGATGCTGCCGATAAGCGTTTCCGACAAACCGAAGAGACGGGCAAGAGTTGTTGCACCATAGTGAAATTCCATCCCGAACACCATACGGTCTCCACCGACAACGAGGTCACCGCCGGCAATAATCGCAATAATTCCGAGTACGATATAAACTGCAGCCGTACCCATAGACTTCGGGCCCTCGGAGGTTATATCCTCCTCCATCTGCTCTGCTTCCATCTGCATCTTTGCGCTTCTGAACTTCAATGCAGAATATACCGTCCTGACAAGAAAGAATGCAAAAAGCAGCAAAAGAACTATACCGTCCATGCGGTCAAGCATACCTGCCGAGCCGTCCTCAGGTGCCGCACCGGTCAGAGCAAGACCAATCATGGCGACAGAAACTAAAATCGAAAACGGAATATCAAAGGACCGCGTGGAGCCATCAACAACAAGCGGCACAAAAACAGCACTCATTCCCAAAACGACGAGCGTGTTAAACATGTTAGAGCCGATAACGTTACTGATTGCCAGTGAATTACTTCCCGCAAGCGCAGCCGTAACGCTTACCGCCAGCTCCGGAAGGCTTGTGCCGAGAGATACGATAGTCAAACCTATAATAAGCGGCGGGACATTCAACCTCTTTGCGACAGCAGAGCTTCCATCTACAAAAGCATCTGCCCCCTTAATAAGAAACATAAATCCGACCACAAGTGATATTACGGATGTAATAATTGATGTCAGCATCTTGCACTCTCCTTATGATAATAAACAACTCGTACCATTCTATCACATAGATTTTTAACAAACAAGAATATGTTTGTCTTATTGTTTCGATACAATTAATTTAGTGATATTTATGAAGTTACAAAAAATTTTATTATAAAAAAAGGAATTCTTAAATTTCTGACGAATATAGTATTTGTTGAAGTGTTTTTATTTTGAAGCTAGTGAAAATATATCTCATAAAGGGGGAATAATTGTGCGTTCTGTATCTCTGGAAGAACTCAGTCCCGGTATGATCCTCGCACGCTCCATCATCAATGACGACATGGTCGTCGTGCTTTCGGAAGGAACACTCCTGACAAAAGCTCACATCACACGTTTAGGTTTTCTGGACATACCTACTGTCTATATTAAGGACGAATATGAGCTTAGTGAAACATTCCAGAATGTTTCAGCCATGTTCAATCCCAGCAACGCATTCGTAACTGAGTACAAAGAGGTTCTTAGCACTGCGCGTTCTATTTTTGATGAGACAGCAAAATCAAATCAGGCTCCTGTAGAAAAATCACGTGAAATGGTTGCGAGCACTCTGGCTCCAATGGCAAAGGAAAGCGGTGCCATCGATTACCTGCTTGAGGTAAATCATCTGGCTACAGATGTTTATAACCATTCCGTACGTGTTTCCATACTTGCCGGCGTTCTTGCAAAATGGATGCACAAAAGTGCTGCAGAAACACAGGATATCATTCTTGCCGGATTCCTTCACGATATCGGCAAAACAAAATTCCCGCAGCGCCTCATTGACAAACAGATAGAAAACCTTCGCGGAGACGACCTTGATGCATATATTCAGCATACTATGGACGGTAAGCAGATATTGAACTCAAGCCCCAACCTCTCCGACGGAGTAAAGCTTACAGCAATGCAGCATCATGAATGCATGGACGGCACAGGGTTCCCTTTCAATCTGTCCGGTGCGGATAATATCCATCTGTACGCGCGTATCGTCGCAGTCTGCGACCTTTACGACAATATCACCACAGAA
>CACZBX010000039.1 GCA_902779535.1 uncultured Bacteroidales bacterium | reverse complement strand
ATTATTGGAAACATCCAACGAGGTTAACCTGTTCCAGCCGCATTCCAAATCGGTCAATTTCGAATTGTTTGATACATCCAAGTCAGTAATCCCATTATCTGAGCAACTCAATTCTTCCAGATTCCTGAAGAAACCGATCTCATCACAAACTGTCGGGTCATCCTTACCAGAAACAACTATACTCTTGACTTGCAAAATCTTTTCGCGATTAGTCCAAGCATTGATGGCACTTGTATCGTCACCCAATCCGGCTGCAACGATCAGATTGGAATTACGGATCATTGCATCAGACGGCTCCCCTACATTGATTGAATAGGCTTTCTCAGCCTCATAGTTTTGTCCGTTGATAAAAGCTTCCTTTGCAGTGCCTGAATCAGAATTGAAGAGTAGCTTCAATTGCTTCCCGGTCAGATTGGTCGGTGGAATCATTAAGTAAAACGTAAAAACAGTCGATTCGGTAGAGGATGCAGCTTGATCCACTCCTAAATCTGTATTGATGAACTTCGTCAGCCCTTCCGGTGTATAGACAGGTTCACTTCCTGAAAGATCCAGCGTTCCCTTCACGCCAAACAAAGGTTCCTCAGCAATTAATGTGGCATATTGGATAGATATGTGTAATACTGGAGGACAGGCTAAACTGAATCTTCAAAATGGCCGACAGGCGTTTCATCGAGAACGTCATCGCTCCGTCCTTCGGCTGGACGGCTCCCGTTGCGAGGAAGTCGTACTTCATCCAGTTCCCTGGGTCTGACCAGTATAGTCAATGGTGATATGCTTGATATCCGTCTTATAATCTTTCTCCTTGAAAGGGTAAAAAGCCGCATACTTCGCATTTGTACGAAGAGCCCACTGGCCACCGTCGAATAGAGCCGTATTATTTTGTATATTTTCCGATTGAATAGGAAAATACAGAGGTGTACCTGTCATCGGTACAACACCGATGGCATCGTTTTCCTGCCATATGAACTTCAGTTCCGAACCATCGTCAATAAGTTTCGAACGGGTCGTGGCATCGTCTACCTCAATATCGGGAACGACCATGCTGATTAAATCGATTGAACCGCCTTCTGCGGTAGGAATCACTTCGTTTTGTGGTGCAAGCGTATCCTCAGAGCACGCTGCCAGTGCCACAAGAGTACATAGGAGCAGTAAATGTTTAAATGTTTTCATGGTATGATGTGTTTGATTGATTTGTCGCATAACACTTTGACTTGCAAGTTAGTGAAAATTCTTGCTTTATTTTTCACATTTTGTTAAAGTATCTTAATAAGCAATTAGAATACTCTGAATATGGGCTTAGCTTGTCTAAGCCCGTGTGCACAAACACGGGCCGACACAAGGTCGACCCCTACAGAAAATTCCCAACGACAAAGTTCTCAGTCCCTGTGGATTTGGAGATCCACGACGACCATGTAGCTTCTGCAAAGAAGAAAAATATATCCCAATGCACTAAAGTTGAAAAACATCCTTCACATTCACCGATTCTGTAATTTGTTTATTTACAACTATTTGCAACGAGTAGTTTTTTGAAAATGTGAACCATCAAGGTTCACAAGGGCGAAAATCCGCTCAAAAGGGTGTGAGGATTATCAGAGTACTCAGAATACTCAGAGTACTCGGAGTATTCAAAGAAAACTCAGTTTTTAAACGAAAAATCTCGATGAATGAGGTTGAAAAACTCAAAAAAAAAAAATTTTATACGATAATTGAAATGTATTCGCGAAAATGGAGATCCGTATGGTGAAATTACGATTTCATTTCATAACATAAATAGTAGATTTGTCGCCGTGCCGATGAAAAAGTCATCGAATTTCTTTACCTTTGTTATGGATTAATACTCAAATGCGTTCAAGTTTATACATCATCTTGTTGGCCTCTTTTCTGTTTTCCTGTCAATCAAGGCAGCAAATTATTTTTGAGGAAATGACTGGATTCCCCAATGCGGAGTCTGGCATCGAGCAAGGTGTATCCGCTTGCTTTGCCGGTATCCTCGACGGTTATTTAGTGATGGCCGGAGGTTGTAACTTTCCGGAAGTTCCTGCAGCCGATGGAGGGCCGAAACGGTATTATAAGGGTATCTATGCTGCAAGACTAACGCAGAGTCGAACTTTGGATTGGACGAAAGTTGGAGAACTTCCTTACGAGGTTGCCTATGGTGCGACTATTTCCGCAACAGATAAACTTCTGATAATTGGAGGTAATAATACAAGTGAGTCATTTTCGTCAGTCTATTCCTTGACTTGGGCGGATCATTCGCATACAACAGTCCGTATTGATGACTTTATCGACCTCCCTTATCCCTTGGATAACATGGCAGGATGCCTGATAGGCTCGAATGTGTACATTGCTGGTGGCAACAAAGACGGAGTCCCGTGCAATGAAGTGCTTCGCTTATCTCTTCAAGAGATGGATAAGGGCTGGGAGATGCTCCCTTCTTTTCCTGGACAGGCGCGTATACAGCCTGTATGTGGAGGGATTGGCAGTGGTTTCTACTTGTGGGGAGGCTTTGATCTGAAAACAAAGACTTTGGATGTGGATGGTTTCCGTTTTGACGAGGAACATCGTCAGTGGAAACCCGTAAGCGGACCGACGGATACACACGGTGAACCTCTTTTTACCGGAGGTGGCGTCGCGGTATCTTCTGACAGTCTTCACGTTCTCATTGTGGGTGGTGTGCATAAGGATGTTTTCATGACCGGCATGCTGCAGTCTGACTCACTTTATATGCGACATCCCATTTCTTGGTATCGTTTTAATCCGTATATTGTGCAGTATGATGGCCAGCAATGGGAGGTCTTAACCGATTCTCAAGGTCTTACTGCCAGGGCCGGTGCTGCGTTGGTAAACTATCATGGCGTGTTATATCTGGTAGGAGGAGAATTGAAACCGGGCATTCGGAGCAATCAGGTTGTACGAATCAAAGAAGGGGACATCGCATTGCCCCCTTCGCATAAACTTAACTTTAAGAGAAAATAGTTATGATATCACATCATACTGTTGAAATTATGTAGTGTAGTTTCGGTTCTCTACTTGTTAGACACTCTTTGGCGTTGTTTTGTTACATGACAATGCTATTTTATTTTCTCTATATATGATTTCTTTAGTATAAGAGTGCAAAAAGTAGATAGTTGTTTCCTTAATTGCTGTTCTTTTTCGTAACTTTACATCACTTCAACCTAATAATAAATGCCATGAAAAGTTGTAGAGTCATCGTGTTCGTTGTCTTTTTTAGTTGGTTTGCCTCACTATGTATTTTCGCCGAGGGGTGGATACCCAAAGAGTGGCCGATGTTCCGGCACTATGATGCAAATCATCTTTATCAGGTTGCACTACCTTTGGGTGGGATCGGAACGGGTACTGTTTCCTTAGGCGGAAGAGGAGAATTGCGCGACTGGGAGATCATGAATATTCCCGGCAAACAATATAGCACAGTGACGAAGGGGAACAATGCTCCGTTCTTCGCCATCTATGTGAAACAACCTGAACAGAAGGCTGTCGCCACGTTGTTGGAAGGACCACTTTATACACAGGAATACCTGCATTATGAAGGACGGCCCGTCAATCATCATGGATTACCTCGGTTCGAACAGGCTTCTTTCGATGCTGCTTATCCGTTTGGGCAGGTAAATTTGTCGGATGCCTCCCTCCCTGTCAAGGTTCGTATCAAAGGTTTCAACCCACTTGTTCCCTGCGATATTGATGCAAGCAGTCTGCCTGTGGCCGTGCTCTGCTATGAGGTGACCAATTGTGGCGACGAGCCACTCGATGTTTCCGTATGCGGGTCGATCCGTAACTTCATTGGGAAGGATGGAAGTCAGTTCAGGACTGACTGGAAAGGCGATTATATTCCTGTCGGTGCCAAGAAGAACCGAAACGTGTATTGTGAAGAGAAAGGAATGAAAGGCATTTATTTCTATTCCGAAGATGTTGATCGTGATGACCCGGCATGGGGAACGATGGCCTTGGTAACCGATAGTGAGGGTGTCGTGTCTTATCGTACGACGTCGAAGCCGGACAACTGGTCGAATGCACTTTTGAACTTCTGGGACGACTTTAGCGATGATGGCGTGATGGTAGAAAAGTCCCAACCATTGGAAGATGATCCAATGGCTTCTCTGGCCATCAAGAAGCAGATAGCTCCTCATAAAACAGATACGTTTGTCTTTTTCTTGACATGGGATTTCCCCAATCGAAAGGCATGGTCGGAAACTGTGGTGGGCAATTATTACAGCACATTATACAAGGACGCCTGGGATGCAGCAAGGATGATTCTGCCACAAATTCCACGACTAGAGGAAGAATCCTTGCTCTTTGTTCAGTCTTTTCTGGATAGTTCCTTCCCTGATGTGGTGAAAGAGGCAGCCTTGTTCAATCTTTCCGTGTTACGATCTCAAACCGTTTTCCGTATCCCAAGCGGGCATCTGATGGGATGGGAAGGTGTGATGGACCGCTTTGGCTCGTGCCAAGGTAGTTGCACGCACGTGTGGAACTACGAAGTAGCAACGCCGTTCCTCTTTGGTGGGCTGGCGCGGACCATGCGAGATGTGGAGTTTAATTATGCTACGAAAGAGAACGGCTTGATGTGTTTCCGTGCAGCCCTCCCCTTGTCGGAGGCTAATAAAGGAAATGCTGCCGCAGCCGATGGACAGATGGGCTGCGTCATGAAGTTCTATCGCGACTGGCAACTCTTGGGCGACCATCAATATCTTGCGAATAATTGGGAACAAGTAAAGAAAGTACTTTCCTATGCCTGGATAGAAAAGGGATGGGATGGTAACCAAGACGGGGTGATGGAAGGACGACAACATAATACGATGGATGTCGATTACTTCGGACCTAATCCTCAAATGGGATTCTGGTATCTCGGTGCACTGAAAGCAGCCGAAAAGATGGCTTCCGCCATGAAAGACAAGGCGTTCGAAAAGAAATGTGCGGCATTGTTCAAGAAGGGAAGTGCTTGGATGGATGAACATCTCTTCAATGGAGAATACTACGAACATAAAATCACCGATCCAAATACCTTTGAGTTCATCGATATGGAGAATCCTCAAACCAAGATTCCCGACTTTCAGTTGGGTAAGGGTTGCCTGGTCGATCAACTGGTCGGGCAATACATGGCACACATCTGCGGATTGGGATATTTGAGCAAAAAGGAACATATTCAAACAACATTGAAGAGCATTATGAAGTATAATTACTTGTCCGATTTCAGTCGTCACTTCAATAATATGCGTTCGTACGTACTTGGAAAAGAATCGGGCTTGTTGATGGCATCTTGGCCGAAGGGGCGTCTGGAAGTTCCTTTTCCTTATTTTGCTGAGGCTATGACGGGGTTTGAATACTGTGCAGCGGTGGATATGTTGTACGAAGGCCAAAAGGAAGATGCATTGAAATGTATCTCTGCTATCCGTGCACGCTTTGACGGGGCCAAACGTAACCCGTTCAACGAGCCGGAATGTGGCCATCATTATGCTCGTTCAATGGCAAGTTGGGCTGCTGTTCTCGCGTTAAGCGACTTCCATTACTCGGGGGTGGACAAACGGATGTCGTTCACTTCTGAACCGGGAACTTATTTCTGGAGTAATGGCTATGCGTGGGGAACATGCAAGATAGAGAACGACGGACAAGTTGTTCTTTCTGTGTTGAAGGGTTCGTTGAACCTGAACGAACTTGTCATTGGGGATAAGCACATCAAGGTGAAGAATAAACAAATAGTAGAAAAAGATATATGGACCATTCATTTGTAATAGCATGAAGAAGATCGTTTGTTTTGGTATAATCCTACTGAGCCTGGTGATGATGGCTTGTGGAAATCAGTCATTGAATATTCAATCACAAATAGGAAATGAAAATATGGATAGTTGGAAAACGGTATTAGAAGAGAAGATGCCTTTGATAGGACATCGTAACTGGATTGTCGTAACGGATATGGCTTATCCTTTGCAGACCAATCCGGGTATTATCACCTTGTTTGCTCCTGAACCTTACGAGCAGGTCATCGCCAAGGTGAACGGCATGATAAAAAAAGCACCGCATGTGTTTGCTCATGTGTATCAGGATAAGGAACAGTTGGCCCTTTCGGAGAAATTGGCCAAGGGATGGGACGCTTATAAGGAACAACTGGGGAAGGTGCTTGATCAGAAAGAAGTGACTTACTTGCCACATGAGGAACTGATCTTGAAACTTGATGAGATTAGCAAGCTCTATCAGGTTATCATCATTAAGACCAACCTCACCATTCCCTATACTTCCACCTTTTTTGAGTTGGACTGCAACTATTGGGATGCCGAGCGTGAAGCAGCGATACGGCGTTGAAGATTTGTAAAGCATCATATTTTGATAAGTCGATGTTTCATTTCCCCGTTTTTTAGTAAAGTTAACACGTTGAATTTAAAAACGTTGTTGTAGCTATTGCATTTAAAGAAAAAAAACGCGAAATTTGCAGTCGATTTGAAAAGGGGATGCTTTTCTGATAAAAAAGTTGAAAATCAAGTTCATAAACATAATTTAATTCTTTCAATTATGAAAATAGAAAAAATTGTAGCTCGTGAGATTTTGGATTCTCGTGGCAACCCTACAGTAGAGGTTGACGTTGTATTGGAAAATGGTGTTTTAGGTCGTGCAGCTGTTCCTTCTGGTGCATCAACTGGTGAGAACGAAGCATTGGAACTCCGCGATGGTGATAAGAACCGTTACCTTGGTAAGGGTGTCTTGAAAGCTGTTGAAAACGTTAATAAGGTTATCGCTCCGGCTTTGAAGGGTGACTGCGTATTCGATCAACGTGCTCTTGACTATAAGATGTTGGCTTTGGATGGAACTCCTACTAAGTCAAAGTTGGGTGCAAACGCTATCCTTGGTGTTTCTTTGGCTGCTGCTAAGGCTGCTGCTAACGCATTGCATTTGCCTTTGTATCGTTATATTGGTGGTTGCAACACTTATACGTTGCCTGTTCCTATGATGAACATTATCAACGGTGGTGCTCACTCTGACGCTCCTATCGCTTTCCAAGAATTCATGATTCGTCCGGTAAGTGCTCCAAGCATTAAGGAAGCTATCCGCATGGGTGCTGAAGTATTCCACAACTTGGCTAAGTTGTTGAAGGCTCGTGGTCTTTCTACAGCTGTTGGTGACGAAGGTGGTTTCGCTCCTGCATTGAACGGTATCGAGGATGCATTGACCATTATCTGCGATGCGATCAAGGCTGCCGGCTATGTTCCGGGCAAGGACGTGAAGATCGCTATGGACTGCGCTGCTTCTGAGTTCGCTGTAATCGAAGATGGTAAGTGGTACTATGACTATCGTCAGTTGAAGAACGGTAAGAAGAAAGATCCTAACGGCAAGAAGTTAAGTGCTGAAGAGCAGATTGCTTTCTTGGAACACCTGATCGACACTTATCCTATCGACTCTATCGAAGACGGTTTGGATGAGAACGACTGGGAGAACTGGGTTAAGCTGACCGCAAAGGTTGGTAACAAGTGCCAACTCGTTGGTGATGACTTGTTCGTTACAAATACGAAGTTCTTGCAGAAGGGTATCCAGATGGGTGCTGCTAACTCAATCTTGATCAAGGTTAACCAAATCGGTTCTTTGACTGAGACTTTGGAGGCTATCGAAATGGCTCACCGTCACGGTTATACTACAGTTACTTCTCACCGTTCAGGTGAAACAGAGGATGCAACGATCGCTGACATCGCTGTTGCTACAAACTCTGGTCAGATTAAGACTGGTTCTATGAGCCGCACCGACCGTATGGCTAAGTACAACCAATTGATCCGCATCGAGGAAGAGTTGGGTTGCACCGCTGTTTACGGCTATACAAAACTGAAATAAGTAAGTTTTTATCTCTATACGAAAAGGGGATGTGCCTTGAGCATATCCCCTTTTTTCGGTCTTACAAGCATTGTACTCGAAAAAAGCCTAAGAGTTAATGAGTTATTAGGATTAATTCATTAACTTTGCACATCACTAAAGTAAATTATCTATGGAGAAAAAGTATAAGAGAACGACGGTGACAGCCGCCTTGCCCTACGCGAATGGTGGCGTTCATATCGGTCATTTAGCCGGTGTCTATGTACCGGCAGATATTTATGTTCGTTACCTTCGGTTGAAGAAGCAGGATGTGAAGTTCATTTGCGGATCCGACGAACATGGAGTACCTATCACGATTCGTGCACGTAAGGAAGGAATCACTCCGCAGGCTGTCGTTGACCGTTATCACAAACTGATAAAGGATTCTTTTGAGGGTTTCGGCATCTCTTTCGATATCTATTCACGTACAACTTCTAAGATCCACGAAGAGGTGGCTTCGGATTTCTTTAAGAAATTGTATGACGAAGGTAAGCTAGTTGAGAAAGAGAACGAACAACTATACGACGAGGAGGCTCATCAGTTCCTTGCCGACCGTTATATCATTGGCGAATGTCCTTATTGCCATAACTTGAATGCTTACGGAGACCAGTGTGAGAAATGTGGTCACGACCTCTCTCCTACTGAACTGATCAATCCGAAATCAACGATCAGCGGTTCGGTTCCTGTCATGAAGAAAACGACAAACTGGTACCTCCCATTGAACGAATATCAGGATTGGTTGAAGCAATGGATTCTGGAAGGTCATACAGAATGGCGCCCGAACGTTTACGGACAGTGCAAGAGCTGGCTGAGCATGGACTTGCAGCCTCGTGCCATGACACGCGACTTGGACTGGGGAATCCCTGTTCCGGTAGAAGGAGCTGAAGGGAAAGTGCTTTATGTGTGGTTCGATGCTCCAATCGGTTATATCAGCAACACCAAGGAACTGCTTCCTGACAGTTGGGAGAAATGGTGGAAAGACCCTGAGACTCGTCTGATTCACTTTATTGGAAAGGATAATATCGTATTCCACTGCATCATCTTCCCGGTCATGATGAAGGCTCATGGAGAATATATCATGCCGGAGAATGTTCCTGCCAACGAATTCCTGAACTTGGAGGGTGATAAGATCTCTACCTCAAAGAACTGGGCCGTTTGGTTGGACGAATACTTGGTGGATTTCCCTGGAAAACAGGATGTATTGCGTTATGTCTTGACGGCTAATGCCCCGGAGACAAAGGATAACGACTTTACATGGAGCGACTTCCAGGCACGCAACAACAATGAGTTGGTGGCTATCTATGGTAACTTTGTGAATCGTGCTCTCGTTTTAACTCAGAAATATTTCGGTGGAAAAGTGCCTGAGTGTGGGGAGTTGCAGGAAATTGACCAAGTTGCCCTGAAAGAATTCTCTGATGTCAAAGCAGAAGTAGAGAAACTGCTGGATGTATTCAAGTTCCGAGATGCACAGAAAGAAGCTATGAACCTGGCTCGTATCGGTAATAAGTACTTGGCTGACACTGAACCTTGGAAGGTTGCCAAGACAGATATGGCTCGCGTGGCTACTATCTTGAATATCTCATTGCAGTTGGCAGCTAATCTGGCCATCGCTTTTGAACCGTTCTTGCCTTTCAGCAGCCAGAAACTGCGCAACATGTTGAATATGTCTGAGTTTGACTGGGAACAGTTGGGCCGTACCGACCTGTTGGAGGCTGGACATCAGTTGAATAAGGTTGAATTGTTGTTCGAGAAGATCGAGGATGCTGCAATCGAGGCACAGGTTCAGAAACTTGAAGATAAGAAGAAAGCAAACGCTGCTGCCAACTATAAGGCTAAGCCAATCCGTCAAACCATCAATTACGAGGACTTTGAGAAGTTGGATATCCGTGTAGGTACCGTATTGGATTGCAAGAAAGTACCGAAAGCTGATAAGCTGTTGCAGTTCACCATTGCCGATGGACTGGAAAACCGCACGATTGTCAGCGGTATCGCTAAGTACTATCAACCGGAGGAACTGATTGACAAGCAAGTTTGCTTTATAGCTAACCTCGCTCCACGCAAATTGAGGGGCATTGAAAGTCAGGGAATGATTCTCAGTGCCGAGAATTTCGATGGCGGATTGTCTGTCGTGACGACGTTGAGCGAAGTGAAGCCGGGTAGTGAAGTAAAATAATTTAGATAAAAAGGACAAGGGCGGACATTCTCCGCCCTTATTCTGTCATATCAAGCAAGTATGTCGGAACAATCATTGAAGGAACGGACGGCGAAAGGTCTCTTTTGGGGAGGGCTGAATAATGGTTTCCAACAGTTGTTGGGACTGATCTTCGGTATTATCCTCGGCCGATTGTTGTCGCCTTCGGAATATGGAATGATTGGGATGATCAGCATTTTCTCGCTGATTGGGACAGCCTTGCAGAACAGTGGGTTCAGAAATGCGATTGCAAACCTTAAACAGCCTACACACAATGATTATAATGCCGTATTCTGGTTTAATATCATCGCCGGTTGTTCTATTTATGTCATCCTCTTCTTCTGTGCTCCGCTCATCGCCCACTTCTTCCATCATAAAGAACTGGTCCCATTATGCCGCTATGCATTCCTGAGCATCGTGTTCTCGTCTCTGGGAACGGCACAGTCTGCTTATCTATTCCGAAACCTGCGCGTAAAAGAACAGGCGAAGGCTGGTATGATAGCAGTCATCATCTCGAATATCGTGGGTGTGACCATGGCATGGAAAGGATTCTCGTATTGGGCCTTGGCTACGCAAACACTAACTTACATTTTGCTGAACTCTTTATTGCTTTGGTACTATTCTCCATGGAGGCCGTCGTTGCAGATCGACTTTACGCCGTTGAAGGAGATGTTTAAGTTCAGTTGTAAGATTCTGGCAACGACCATTCTTACCCATGTAAACACGAGCATACTGAACATTTTACTGGGACGATTCTATACACCAAGGGAAGTGGGTAACTATAGTCAGGCAAATATCTGGAGTTCAAAGTGTTATTATCTGCTTCAAGGGATGGTGGACCAGGTGGCACAGCCTCTCTTTACGGTTGTCACGGATGAGCATGAACGGCAATTACATATCCTGCGTAAACTGGTCCGTTTCACTGCCTTCCTTTCTTTCCCGATGCTACTCGGTTTGTCGTTGGTCTCACACGAGTTTATCCTGATTACCATTGGCGAAAAATGGTTGGTCAGTGCCGACTATCTGCAGATTCTCTGCCTTGGCGGAGCATTCATCCCTTTATATACGGTCTTTTCAAACTTGATCATTAGTAAGGGTAAGTCGGGTACGTATTTGCTTATTACTTTAGGACTCTGTTTGTCTCAGATATTGATCATGCTTTTATTGTTCCCATACGGCATCCTCACCATGATCGTGGCATATACCTTGATTAATGTGTTGTGGGTTTTCGTCAATCATTTCTTCGTGAAAAAATATACAGGATACCGTATGACACATTTCTTATTGGATATTCTTCCTTTTGCACTGACTGCCCTGGGCGTGATGTGTATCACCTATGCTTGTACCATGATGATCGTCAATCCGTACTTACTTTTGTTGGTTCGGGTCGTTGTGGCTGCTTTGTTGTATTATATCTTGATGCGTGCTGCAAACGTGGTGGTGCTGAAAGAATGTATGGACTTTATCTTTAGGAGGAAAACCTTATGAAAAAAGGCTCTTCCTTGACATTGGTGCCGGTAGGTGGACTGGCTAATCGGATGAAAGCCATTGATGCGGCCATTCAATTGATATCTGGAACAGACCTTGCATTAAAAATCTATTGGTTTCGGGATAAAGGACTGAATTGTCGGTTCGATCAGCTCTTCCAACCTCTCGATTTACCTCAGGTTTCCCTGATTGAAGCGACTTCATTCGATTCCTTTTCCTATGACCGTCCGCGAAAACGAAACCTGTATATACCTCGTTTTTTCCAGTCGTTCTATTTCGATGATTGTGTTTATGAGGCTGAGGCAACTCAACGGATGTATCAACATTTTGATTTCCGCTCGTGGGCTATCAATAAGCGTACGTATTTAGCCAGCTGTGTGTACTTTTTTCCTCCTGCCCCAGATACTCGCCTGTTTCAATTTTTTCATCCAGTCCCTGCATTGCAACAACGTATTGATGAAGTGAGTCGTACGTTTGGTAACCGATGTGTGGGCGTTCATATCCGGCGGACAGATAATCTCTCTTCCATCAACGAGAGTCCTACGAAATTGTTTGTCGATCGAATGCAGATGATGATACAATCCGATAAGGATACCTGTTTTTACCTGGCTTCGGATTCTCCAGAGGAAAAAAGCAAGATGAAAGCAACTTTTGGGGAACGGATCCTGACATCTGTCACTGATCTGTCACGCAACAGTGTGCAGGGTATACAGGATGCTTTGGTTGAATTGTATGCATTGTCGAAGACAAAAATGATTTTGGGCTCCGTGAAGAGTTCGTATTCGGAAACGGCAGCACAGATCGGCCAAATCGAATGTCAATTTATGAAGAAGGAAGTATGAAGGTAGCCGTAATCATCGTATCATATAATTTTGAACCTTGGATGGATCGATGTTTAGGAAGTCTGAGGGAAAGCACGCTGCCGGTAACCGTCTGGGTAGTGGATAATGCCTCGACCGACCAAACGGTCTCGCTTATCCGTGCCAACTATCCAGAAGTAAACATCATACAGAATACTTCGAATAAGGGATTTGGAGCGGCTAATAATCAAGGAATGGCTGAGGCCATCCAAAAGCAGTTCGATTATGTTTTTCTGCTGAACCAAGATGCCTGGGTTGATGAGAATACCATCGAGACATTGGTGAAACTTGGAGAGAACCATCCGGAATTTGGTATTATCTCTCCTGTTCATCTGACTGGTAAGGGAGATGAGCTAGACTTTGGTTTTGCCGATTATACACACCTGACGACTAAGGACCTCCTTCCTTCTGCTGAATTTACGGAAGTGAACTTTGTCAATGCCGCCTTCTGGATGATTCCGGTTCGCATACTGTGTGAAGTAGGCGGTTTCTCCCCGCTCTTCTACCATTATGGAGAAGATGTCGACTTTGTTAACCGAATGCATTACCATCATTATAAGATCGTGTACGCCCCTGTCTTTGGTTATCATGATCGTGAGCGAAGAATAGTCACCAAGCCGATGGAATATCGTGCAAAGACGGTCTATCTGATGACGGCTTTTGCCAACCCGAATCATTCTTTTAGCTATTGTTTTGTAAAAGCGATAGGCGGTGGATGTGAACAGATTGTGAACTCCATTAGGATGCATGACTGGAAGGGTATTTGGGTCTATCTGAAGTATACGCTTGGTCTCTTGGTAAAGATTCCGCAAATTCTTCGGGTACGAAACATGGTGAAGCAGAAATCAAAATCTTTTATTCAATAAATTTAAATGAGATGAACTACGCCCCTATTCTACTATTCGTATACAATCGCTTGAAACATACGCAGGCGTGTGTGAACTCTCTTTGCCAAAATACCTTGGCTAAGGAAAGCGACCTTTTTATCTATGCGGATGGAGCCAAGAACTCTCTACATGCCGAACAGGTCAATGAGGTAAGGAAGTACGTTCACAGCGTGCAAGGATTCAAATCAATAACGATTGTTGAGCGAGAACAGAACTGGGGACTGGCACGTAACATTATTGATGCGGTTACGACAAAGGTAAACGAATATGGGAGAGTGATTGTCGTAGAAGACGACTTGGTGTTGGCTCCTTATTTCCTGCAGTTCATGAACGATGCTTTGGAAGTCTATAAAGATGAGCCGAAGGTCGGACATATCCAGGCTTGCGATTATATCCAAGACCCGACCCTTCCTGAGACGTTCCTGATTAAATGGACAGGAAGTTGGGGCTGGGCTACCTGGGACAGGGCATGGAAATACTTTAATCCTGACGGACAAGCCTTACTAGCGGAGCTGGAGAGACAAAAGCTGACTTATCGGTTCGATTTCAACGGGAAATATGGTTATACACGCATGCTTCGCCGCCAGATTGCAGGCAAGAACAACTCGTGGGCTATACGTTGGAACGCGTCTTTGTTTCTGAACGATATCCTTTCGCTGAATGTCGGACGGTCACTCGTCAAGAACTTAGGCTTTGACGGAACGGGTACGAACGCTGGAGGTGGTGGATTGTACTCTTCCGTACTGCATATGCGACCGATCAAGGTCGAGAAGATTGCTCCAATCATCGAGAACGAGCAGGCCCGAATGGCTTATTCACGTTATTATGCGCGAACAAATTCGTTTTGGGCAAAGGCTATCCGCCGTATTCAGCGGACGTTGAAAGGCGACTTTGGTGCATAATTGATAATAATTGACCTTTTACTTTTATAAATTTTCGGGTTTGGTAGTTACCTTTGTCTTATACATAAAGGGGAAATTTGAGCAAAGATGAAAAAGTTTTGTTGTTTGATGATTTTAGTGATGTTGACTCAGATCGCATGGGCAGCTTCTGATGCAACGATTAAGGGGAAAGTGGTAGATGCCTCTACGGGTAAATCAGTTGATTATGCCGATGTGATTGTGACCAACCTTCAAGATAAGGTGATTGCCTCGGGCATGGTGAACAACGGTAGTTTCCTAGTAAAGAATATTCCGACAGGCGAAGTAATCGTCTTGGTGCGTATCATTGGGTATGAACCTTTTGTCAGTGAAAAAATCTCCTTACAGGCTGGGCAAGTTGTCGATTTGGGAGAGATTTCACTCCGTGAACAGGCTGTCGGTTTGGAAGAAGTGACTGTCGTAGGTGAGAAACAGCAAATCGTGTACAAGTTGGATCGTCAGCGCATCAATGCTTCCTCGTCAATTACGGCATCGGGTGGCACAGCTATCGATATATTGGCGAACACTCCTTCGGTCCAGATTGATGCTGAAGGTGGCTTGACATTCCGTGGCAGCTCGAATTTCCTAGTTTATGTGGACGGAAAGCTGAGTCCGCTGGAAGGAACGCAGGCGCTTCAGCAGATACCGGCTGCAACGGTCGAGGACATCGAATTAATAACGACACCTTCTGCTCGCTATCGTGCGGATGGTGATGTGGGAATCATCAACATTAAGACCAAACGGACCACACGCGATGGATGGAGTGGCGTAGTTAACTTATCGGGAGGTACGCTCGGCTCTTGGATCTTGGACTCACAATTGAACTATCGCAAGGGAAATCATACATGGTATGTCGCAGAGACATCTTCACGCATCTTTGGTAAGAGTGAGTTCCAGCAAAAGAAAAAGACCATTGTCGATGATTTCATCACTACATCTGAGTCGGATGGTACCCGATTCAGCAGTAATCGCTCAAATATCGTGAAAGCCGGATACCAATATGATGATGGAACCCGGCATAGCATCTCATTGGATCTACAAAGCGGACAGACACGGTTTACGCGCGGCGGTGATATGGAGTACGACGAACTGCGGAAGCAATCGGATGAGGTGATAAACGATAACACTTACAACAGCCATGATCGTTATCAGCTGAAAAAAGATCTCTTCCAAGCGGCACTCGACTATATCTTCAAGATAGACGAACATCAGACACTGAATCTTGTCAATCGTTTTCGCTACGATTGGTACTCGCAGGAATATACAGAGAGTAACATGTTCGACCTAAAAGGGAATCGCTATGAGGGAACACGTGGCTATGAGGAAGAACATCACTGGGATTGTGACGGCTCGCTGACATACAAGAACAAATATAGCAAGACCGGAAGCTTTGAATCGGGATATCTTTATACTACCTATAGCGAGCATGGCGAATATAATATGAAGATTTGGGACCGTACGAAACAACAGTTCGACTGGCAAGACGACCAGCATGCTCCTTTCTACTATCGTCGTCAAGTACATGCACTGTATGGAATGTGGAATGATGAGATCGGTAATTTTGAGTTCGATGCCGGGCTTCGTGCAGAAAGAGTCATCGATTACGTTGACATTACTATACCAGGAGGAAACCTTGACCATAAACGCTTGGATTTCTTCCCTTCGGCGCACATCGCGTATAATTCACCGCGGGTGGGTACGTTCACCTTGGGATATACCCGCAGAACGAACCGTCCGGGAATCTGGCAGACGGAGCCTTATATTACTTATGAGGATTACTATACACGAAAGATCGGTAATACGGATATCCGTCCTGAATTTACTCATTCCCTTGAACTGAGTTATCATAAGGCATATGAGAGTGGGAATAGCTTTACGTTGGCAGCTTTCTATCGGAATCGAAAAGATGTAGTGGATTGGGTGCGCGAAGCATACGAGCCGGGAGTAACCCTCGACCGTGTGGTAAATGCCGGGCGTCAGATTGATCGAGGATTCGAACTCAGCGGAGTGTTTAAGCCTGTGGATAAATGGACGCTGACTCTCAATGGTAGTGCGTTCAACTACGATTTCAAGGCAAAGCACCCGGGTTGTACCGATGCCGATGGTTTTTCCTATCAGGTAGGATGGCTCAATGTCTTTAGTTTGGCTGCCAATACGAAGGTGCAATTCGACGGACATTTGATAGGGCCGAAAACATTGACACAAGGAAAGGAACATGGGTATTGCTATTTTAACCTTGCTTTCCGTCAACAACTGTGTAAAGGTAAGTTGAGCCTTTCAGCAGTTGCCAATGATGTCTTCCATACAGCAAAATATTACAATCGCCGTATGACGGAATCACTTCGTTCGGAAACATGGGTTCGTCCGAAATATCCGAACATCATGTTCTCACTCAGCTATAACTTTAACTCAAGCAGTAAGAGCAGCCATCCGACCAACAATAGTTCATTATTCGAAGGGAAAGAGTTCTAAACATACCTTCACACCTTCACAAAAACGAAGGCGCTATGAATCAACTGTTTAAATGTTAATAATTGTATAAGTGT
Source organism: uncultured Bacteroidales bacterium (assembly GCA_902779535.1). Lineage (GTDB taxonomy): Bacteria > Bacteroidota > Bacteroidia > Bacteroidales > Bacteroidaceae > Phocaeicola. The sequence continues at coordinate 828 of CACZBX010000039.1, read as the reverse complement.
GAAGGTAATACCTTCACAAAGTTCGAGTTTATAAGAGAAAAAGCAGTTTACATACGGACATTCGACTTTCAATGTCCGTATATCTGACTTCAAACATACGGGAGTTTGACTTCCGTTTTCCGTATATAGAAACACAAAGATACGGACGTATTTTGTCGGCGAGTTTGAATCGGATTCAAATTGTCGTATGATACGTTTCAGTTATCGTATGAAAAATTTCATTCATCGAGTTTTTCATTCCCATTTATCGAGTTTTTTTGTTCGAATACTCAGTGTTTTTGCTTTTGTCCTCGGGGATTTGTAATCTCCGAGGCAATGCATGTTGATATGCTATCCGCGCGGGTCACAGACCCGCATTTTCTGTAGGGGTCGACCTTGTGTCGGCCCGTGTTTGTGCACACGGGCTTAGACAAGCTAAGCCCCTACAATAACTTGGAGTTGTCAGAGTAACTCATTATTCAGAGTATTCTGACTACTTATTAAGATACTTTAACAAAACGGGAGGGTAAAGCAAGGATTTTTCACTATCTTGCAAACCAAAGTATTATGCGACAAATCAATAAAACACATCATACCATGAAAACATTCATACAATTATTGCTTCTATGTGCTCTTGTTGCACTGGCGGCGTGTTCGGAGGATGCGCTTGCCCCTCAAAGCGAGGTGATTCCTATTGCAGAAGACGGTTCAGTTGATTTAATCAGCATGGTCGTTCCCGATATTGAGGTGGACGATGCGACGACCCGTTCGAAACTTATTGATGACGGGACGGAATTGAAGTTCGTCTGGCAAGAGAATGATGCGATCGGTGTCGTTCCGTTGAGTGGT
>CACZBX010000038.1 GCA_902779535.1 uncultured Bacteroidales bacterium | reverse complement strand
AAATGTTATAACTTTTAAAATCAATTGATAAAAACAGACGAAAAAAACGCTATCTTTGCGAAAGCAAGAAAATATATACGATTATGGAACTTAAAGCTAATGTACACTATGTAGGCGTGAACGATCGACAGAAATATCTGTTCGAGAATTTATGGCCTCTGCCTTATGGCGTATCTTATAACTCATACCTCATCGTAGATGAGAAAATCGCTCTGGTCGAGACAGTGGATGTCCGCTATTTTGAAGTATTCATTAAGAAGATCAAGAATGTAATCGGCGAGAAAGCCATCGATTACTTGATCATCGACCACATGGAGCCCGACCACTCCGGCTCTATCAGCTTAATCAAAAAATATTATCCTGAGATAACCATTGTAGGCAATGCCAAGACCTTTGGCATGATTGAAGGTTTTTATGGCGTCGACTGTAAGCAGTTGGTAGTCAAGGAAGGTGACACCCTCGACTTGGGTCATCATAAACTACAGTTTGCCCTCATCCCGATGGTGCACTGGCCCGAGACCATGGTAACCTTTGATACAACCGAAGGAATTCTTTTCTCGGGAGATGCCATGGGTACGTTCGGTGCCCTGAACGGAGGTGTGATTGATGCACAAATCAATACCGACATCTACTGGAGTGAGATGGAACGATATTACTCAAACATTGTAGGAAAGTATGGCACGCCTGTTCAACGAGCATTGGCAAAAGTAAAGACCCTGCCTGTACAGATGGTTTGCCCTACTCACGGTCCCGTATGGACAGAGCAATTACCAAAGGTCATCAGCATCTATGACCGTTTGAGCAAGTACGAAGCACAGGAAGGTGTAGTCATCGTATTCGGTACCATGTATGGCAACACGGAGATGATGGCGGAGGTGATTGCCGAGGAACTTAACAAGCAAGGAATCAAGAATATCATCATTGAGAATGTGTCACGCAAACACCACTCATACATCATCCAGGAAGTATTCAATTATAAGGGACTGATCCTTGGATGCCCTACCTATAACACCAATATCTATCCGGAGATGGAGACTTTGCTTGGTGAGTTGGCATCAAGGGATATCAAGAACCGTTACTTAGGATGGTTCGGATCCTTCAGTTGGGCCGGTGCTGCCGTCAAGAAGATTGGTGAATACAACGAAAAACTGAAATATGAACAGGTTGGAACACCTGTCGAGATGAAGCAATCGATGAATGCTACGACCGAGGAGCAATGTCGGGAACTGGCAAAAGCAATGGCCGACCGATTGAAAGCCGACCGCTAAACAAATACGAACAAACATATGAGGATGTGCCTTCAGGTACATCCTCTTTTTTTCTGCTTATTCACGTATCTCAAACAACTTGTAAAAACCAGTCATTTCAAATACCTTCTTAATATCCGGACGGATATTTTCGATAATTACCTTACCACCCTTCGAAGCTGCTTCTTTCCTCATAGTTAAAAAGATACGTAATCCGGAGCTACTGATGTACTCCAAGTCTTTACAATCGAGTACAATCTCTTTGTCCGCATTCTCCAACAACGGCTGTACATCTTTCTGGGTTTGCAAAGACGCTGGTGTGTCCAGACGTCCTTCAAAGACAGCTACATATATACCGTTTTTTTCATGAATTGTTGTTGTCATAATTTTATGATTAATGTATTGGATATATAATATTCACAATAAATAAATTGGCTATCAGCAATAAAATATGCATCCAGACTCCGATCCGAATAAAGTCGTAGAACTTGAAACCACCCGGGCCATAGATCAACATATGGGTGCTCGACCCTATCGGTGAAGCAAAGCTTGTGGTCACTGATAACATCAAAGAAATAACAAATGGCATTGGGTCGCATCCCAAAGCAATGGCCTCTTGATAAACGACCGGGAAGAACACAGCCACTGCACCCAAGTCATTGACGAACTCACTGAGCAAGGAAGCCAACAAGCACATCACCGCCATAACGACATACGGATTTTCACCGAAAACATCAATGACGTGCTCAGAGATGAGATCTGCAATTCCGGTATTGGCAATAGCCGTACTAAACACGACTGTACTACCAAGTATTAGCAATAACTCCCATTCAATATATTTAATAACGTTGTTCATACGACAACATTTGAAAACCAACATCAAGCCAGCAGCCACCATCACACAAGCTACCAATGGGAGGATATGAAAAGATGAAAGCAAGAACATGGCCAGAAGGATGACCGATGAAACAATGGTCTTCTTACCAATCTCTGGCACAAAATGAGAGTCAAAGAAGGTCAGACTCCGCTTATTGCTTTCCTCAATAACCGAATCTTCTTTCGGAGGACATTCCAGCAAGAGTGTATCGCCTGCCTGCAGGACGATTTCACGAGGTTGTCCTTCCACACGTCGTCCCTGACGTGCTACGGCCACCAGCACCATCTCTGTACGTTTCTCAAAATCATTGTCGCTCATCCGTGTACCAATGAGGTCACTGCTGAACCGCACAAATGCTGTGCGTAACTTACGGTTGCTGTCAATCTCATCAATACTAAACACATGATGATCGGCTGCAACTAACCCATGAGTCTTCTTCAATTCCAAGATCTCGTTAATCTGACCTGCATAAATCAAACGGTCACCGCCTAATATGAACTCGTCACTCCCTACAGGTGAGATAGTCTCCTTGTCAAAACGTACGATCTCGACCAGGGATCCACCACGTACATTTCGCAGTCCGGCCTCATCAACGTTCATTCCGACAGCAGGATTGTCCGTAGGTACTAAAAGTTCAACAGTGTAGTCGCTTGTCGACTCGAACGAAGATTCTGGGGATTCTCTACGAGGAATCATGTAAGAAAAGAGGATGGTGAGTCCAATACCGACTGCCGCACAGAACATAGCCGGCAACAACGGAGCAAAGAGGTTCATCGACTGCCCCGTCTGATCAGCATAAAGACCAGCGATCATCAGGTTGGAGGAGTTACCAATCAACGTACACATACCACCCAACGAGGCAGCATAGCTAAGTGGCAACAGAAGTCGCGACGGCTGCGTACCAAGACGATGTGCCCACAGCTTCACCATGTCGATAAACAATGCAACCACGTTGACACTGTTCAACATTGCAGCCAAGACAGAGACAGGAACCATCAACTTGAACAATGCTCTTCGATAAGTTTTTGGGGTACCCATCAGGTTATTTGTCAGCCAATAGAGCACACCCGTGTGCATCAAACCGGCCAAGACAACGAAGAAAGCACCATGTACAACTACCGGTTCACTTCCGAAACCCGCCATCACCTCTTCTTCGTTCACAATGTCAAATACCAACAAGATGGTTACAACACTCAAAAATGCAACTTCCAAAGGCAAACGTGAACGTATCATCACCACAATCAGTCCAATCAATGAAACGATTGTGATCCATGCTTTCAGGCCTAGTCCTAAAAAGAAAATACTCTCCATCTTAAAATTACGACTACATTATAGTTTTTTACGCAATGTCAATATATTCTTGCCGTCTACTCGTTCATAATTCACCGAGTCCATGATTTGTCGAATCAGATGGATGCCTAATCCACCGATCGGACGGTCTTCAACACCCAACGAGATGTCCACATCATCCTTTGTTGTCGGGTCAAATGCTTTACCCCAGTCACTGATAATAAACTTCAAGCGCCGTGGATTCGGATTACAAACAGCTTCAATATAGATTCTGTCCTCCATTCCCTCAGGATATGCATAGAGGATAACATTTGTAACGGCTTCTTCAATAGCCAAGTTCAAATTCATCGTCAAGGAAGGATCAACAGCCACCTCGTCACAGACCGACTCAACGAACTCAGACAAACGGGTGATCTCATCCAGTTTATTAACGATAACCAGATGCCGATGCATGATCACCTCATCTTGTTTCCGCAAATACTGGATATCAAGCATCGTCAAATCATCACTCTGTTCAGCTCCCAATACATGATTTGCTACGGCTTGTTCCATCCGTATAATCAATTCCTTCGCCGAAGTATTCTCCATTTGCTGAATGGTCTCTATCATTTGGTCTTCACCAAACAGATGGTGGTCGGCATCCTCAGCCTCGGTCAAACCATCGGTATATAAGAATATGCTCGACAAATATGGCATCTCTGCAGTCTGAGTTTCATAGCTGTATCCAGTCATAATGCCCAACGGTATGTTGGACTGTACATTCAGGAAATGAATATCGTCACCTATGATGGCCACCGGAGCATTATGTCCTGCATTACAATAGCGCAGTCGTCCTGTCGGCAAGTCTAGGACACCTAAGAAGAAGGTAGCGAACATATTCGATGCATTATCTCCCGAAACAACATCGTTGATCGTCGACATGATCTTCGCGGGATTGCTCTCATGGGCCGATACCGTTCGGAACAATGCCCGTGATATGGCCATAATCAGGGAAGCTGGAACACCCTTTCCACTAACATCACCTACACAGAAGAAGAGTTTCTCATCCCGAATATAAAAATCATAGAGATCTCCTCCAACCTCTTTAGCCGGTGTCAACGATGCAAAGATATCAATATCGTCACGATCGGGATAAGGTGGGAATACTTTCGGAAGCATAGCCATTTGGATTGCTCTTGCCACACGTAACTCTCCTTCAATACGACCTTTCTCCTCATTTACCGATTTCAGTTCTTCGATCCGCGACACGAGGGATGACTGCATTAATTTGAACGAGTCATGCAACTTGCGCATCTCATCCTTTGTCTTAATCTCCGGTAAGTCGACATCAAAGTGGCCGATTGAGATTTCATTGACAGATTCTGCAAAGCGTTCCAAAGGTTTTGTTACGCGATTAAGCACTTTCTGACATACACCGAATACGATGAGCAATCCCAGTACCATCAACGCAATAATAATGGCACCGATAAGGTGAGCGACCAGAAACAAGTCGTTTGCCGGTACGATAATTCCCATCGACCAGCCTGTCTTATGCAATGGTGAGTAGAAAATATAGGAATCTACATCTTTATTAATAAATCGAACGAAGCCCTCTTTCCCTGCCAACATTTCATATCCAACATGATCATCGATGGTATCGGGTGTCGTCTGAGAATATGAGAAATACGTTTCATTCATTATTCGTTCATGTTGAGGATGAACGATATAGGTAGCCCCCCTTCCTATAATAAAACTATACGGACTATCGGCGAAATACGTACTGTTCTTGTTAACCTGAATACCTCTGTTCATGTTGATACTATCCAGTTGATGAAGGTTCTCAGTCAACCACTCCAACGAGACGTCGGCAGTAAGAATACCATAAATCTTACCTTCTTTGTCATGAAGCGGATAGGAATAGGTCGACATCGTCATTTCACCACCACCGGCATCATAATACGGTTCAGTCCAATAAGGTTTGTCCAGTAACTTCGGAATCTGATACCAGTCCATATAATGGTATTCATATTCGTCGGTACCCAACTGCTTGACGAGGATTGAATCACCATCCCGGTAAGCGTATGGTGAGAACTGCTTGCCTTTTTGCGGATAGTAATTCGGTTCGAAGGCAACAGCCGATCCTATAATATTGGGGTTTCTTTCCAGAATACGCTTCACCACTTCGAACATGCCATCAGGATCGTTCAAGTTTTCCTCTACGTTCGAGATGTTATTGGTAACGGCCACCTCAACGGCACCTAATGAATTTGAGACCTGATCATTGGTTCTCTCAACCAAGCCATGATAGCGTTCCATCGCCTCGAAAAGTATTCCGGCACGAGACGAGCGGTACACAGCGTATGTAATGACGGAAAATATGATGAAGACGGTCAACATGACCATCCAAGTTATTCTTGCAGAAAACGAGCGTGATGGTGTCAACAATCTGGGGAGTTTCATGGCTCAGTAATTTGTTTGTATGTTATTCTTTTCTGAATCGCCTTCATGGTCAGCAACATCTGGTTGGCCTCATCCAAGGCAGAAGGATCCAACACGTACGTGCGTTTCCCTTCCTGGTTTTCAATCATCGAAGCCAGAAACTTTTCCAGCATCCATTTTTGTGCCGGACGATTTGTTTTCACACCATATTTTTTTGTCGCTTCCATCACGATATCAAGCGTTTCCTCTGGATGTTCTGCAGCCCACTCCCAACCTTTACGAGTGGCATTGGCTATGCGTTCCACTTCGTCCCGATGAGTGCGGAAATAATCAGCGGTCACATAAAGTCCATCCTCTGGAATATTATATCCTACATTGGCCAACGATATCACCTGATCCTCCCCCAACCGGAGCCCGGCCATCAACAACTGGTAGTACTCATTATAACTCATCGCGATGGTAGCATCAATCGCCCCCGAGATAAACAGGTTGATATTATTGACCATCGGAATAAACTCCATGTCGAGATGATGTTCCTCGTTCATGAGATATACCAGTTCCACAAAGCCAGAATTCCACACGCCAATCCGTTTTCCTTTCAAATCTTTTGGCTGGGAAATCGGAGTATGCGCTACGATGACCTGCGTACTGTTTTGCGACATCTGCAATACGTTTATCATACGGAAACCGTTACCAGTCTCACGAAGTGCACCCAACAAGTGGTTAACAATCACCTGTGCCGTACCGTCTTTCAAATATTTAATAGGAGATGTAGACAAAGCAGGATGTTGTATGCGGACATTCAATCCCACATCTTTATAAAAACCCTTGACATCCGCTACATAAATGCCGGCATATTCAGCTTGAGCTTGCCATGAAGGGGTAAGGACAATCTCGTCTGTCTTTAATGATTGGGCCTTGATGCCAAGTGTCATCAACAACAATCCAAAAACCAATACTTTCTTCATATCACTGCATTATACTTGCAAAAATAAGAAAAAAACACTAATCCATCATATTATTAGTAACTTTTCTTTCACATGTGTACGATCGATGCATAATCCACGAAACAAAAACTCATTTTTATCGTTCATATCTCAAAAGATATGGTAACTTTGTAAGGACAAAATTGATTAATCATTAAAAAAAATATACACATGAAAAGAATTACCGTTTTCGCATTCCTGCTTTGCTGCTTATTCTCAGTAAAAGCACAGATGTTTACGATGAATGATGTGGCTAACATTACCTATCGTGCCGAGGGGATCCGCGGTATCAAGCCATGCTTGGATGGAGAGACCTATACTCAGATGAGTAGTGACTACAAGCGTATCGTCAAGTTCTCGTTCAAGACGGGTAAGGAAGTAGGAACCGTTTTCGATGTGACCACAGCCCGTGATTGCAACTTCCGATCTTTTGACGATTACATCATGTCGCCCGATGAAAGTCTCATATTGATACAAACCGAAACAAAATCGATCTACCGCCATTCGTTCACCGCTGTTTATTACATTTATAATGTACGTAACAACAAGTTGGAGCCTCTGTCGGAAGGTGGTCCTCAACAAGTTCCGTTGTTCTCACCCGATGGTACGCAGATTGCTTTTGTCCGCGACAATAATATCTGGCTGGTAAAGTTGCTCTTCGGCAATGCCGAGTCTCAGGTGACGAAGGATGGCAAGTTCAACGAAGTGATCAACGGTATTCCTGACTGGGTATATGAAGAAGAGTTTGGTTTTAACCGGGCATTCGATTTCAGTGCTGACAGTCAGATGATTGCCTATATCCGTTTCGATGAAAGTCAGGTTCCTATGTATTCCATCCCCATGTACAAAGGGTTGGCTCCCGAGTTGGATGCTTATAAGACCTATCCGGGATTCTACTCCTATAAGTATCCGGTTCCGGGTGTTAACAATTCGAAAGTCACCGTTCATACCTTTGATATCAAAAGCAAGGTAGACCGCATTCTGGATCTGCCTTTAGATGCTGATGGGTATATACCTCGCATCAAATTCACCGACGATGCCGACAAGCTTGCCGTGATGACACTCAACCGCCAGCAGAACCGCTACGACATCTATTTCGCCAATCCACGCAGCACACTTTGCAAACTTGCCGTACGTGATGAAGACAAATGCTATATCAAGGAAGCACCATATGCCGATATCCAGTTCTACCCCACTCACTTCGTCATGATGAGTGAGCGTGACGGTTATAACCACCTCTACCTGTACACGATTGCCGGCAACCTGGTACGCCAGATCACCAATGGTCCTTGGGAAGTGAAAAGCTTTTTAGGATGGGATCAGACAAAGAATGAGTTTTACTACACCAGCAATGAGGGCAACCCGCTCCGCACTGCCGTATGGAAGATTGATGCCAAAGGCAAGAAGACAAAGCTGTCGACTGCAGAAGGTACGAACAATGCCATCTTCAGCAAGAATATGAAGTATTATATTAATACGTTTTCGAATGCTACTACCCCACCAATCATCACGACCAACGACAATACGGGTAAGGTACTTGCAACCTTGGTCGACAACAAAGCGCTGAAAGCCAAGTTGGCTCAGTTACCGATGCCAACAAAAGAATTCTTTAAGTTCACCACCTCACAAGGTACCGAACTGAACGGATGGATGATGAAGCCGGCCGACTTCAATCCTTCAAAGAAATATCCAGTCGTGATGCACCAATACAGTGGTCCGGGCTCACAACAGGTTCTCGACCAATGGGGCATCGGTGCACAAGGCAACGGAGGTATCTTCGAAGCATACATGGCTGAGAGAGGATTTATCTCAGTATGTGTAGATGGTCGAGGAACTGGTGGTCGTGGTGCCGACTTTGAGAAATGTACCTATATGTCGATTGGCGTGAAGGAAGCACAGGATCAGGTTGAAGCTGCAAAATATCTGCAAGGACTACCCTATATCGACGGTAACAATATCGGTATCTGGGGATGGAGTTACGGTGGTTACAACACGTTGATGTCAATGAGTGAAGGGACGCCGGTCTTTAAGGCAGGTGTAGCCATCGCTGCTCCTACCGATTGGCGATTCTACGACTCGGTGTACACCGAACGATTCATGCGTACACCTCAGGAGAACATTGGTGGATACGATGCTTCCTCCTGCATTACACGAGTAAACAAGTTGCATGGAAAGCTCTTGCTCGTCCATGGCTCTGCCGACGACAATGTGCACTACCGCAACCATACGGAGTATGCTGAGGCATTGGTACAAGCCGATAAACAGTTCGACATGCACATTTACACCAACCGTGATCATGGTATCCGCGGTGGGAACACACGCCGTCACCTGATGACGAAAGTAACAGAGTACTTTATCCAAAACCTTAAATAATGGAAGAACATTTAAGAAAACCTTCTTGGCTAAAAATCGATATCGGAGCCAATCCCCGTTATGCTGCGACAAAACAGATTATTGAGTCGCATCATCTACATACCATCTGCAGCAGCGGACTATGCCCTAACCGTGGGGAATGTTGGAAGAACGGAACTGCCACCTTTATGATCGGTGGAAACATCTGTACACGATGCTGTAAGTTCTGCAACACGCCCACCGGACGACCTCTTCCATTGGATAAGCACGAGCCTCTCCACGTAGCTGAGTCCATCCAACTAATGAAGTTGAAGCATGCTGTCGTCACCTCCGTCGATCGGGATGACCTACCCGACTACGGTGCTGCCCATTGGGTATGCACGATCCAAGAGATCAAACGTTTGAATCCGCAGACCACGATCGAGGTTCTCATACCCGACTTCCGTGGCCATGAGGACTTGGTGCAGTCGGTGATTGATGCAAAGCCGGATATCATTTCACATAACATGGAAACAGTCAGGAGATTGACACCCCTTGTCCGTAGTGTTGCCACCTATGACACCAGCATGAAAGTCCTCAAACAGATAGCCGACAATGGGATGACGGCTAAGTCAGGCATCATGGTCGGACTGGGAGAAACCCCCGAAGAAGTGGAAGGACTGATGGATGATCTTCTTCAAATAGGATGTCGGGTACTGACCATCGGGCAATACCTTCAGCCAACACGAAAGCACTATCCAGTGAAAGAATACGTTACGCCCGAACAGTTCAAGAAATACCATGAGATAGGCATGGCAAAAGGATTCAAGGCCGTGGAGAGTGCTCCACTGGTACGATCATCCTATCATGCCGAACGACATATCGGTATTAAGTAAATGAAAGGAGCTGCCCTGATGAGCAGCTCCTTTCGTATGATTAGTTAGCCATTTCTGAAATAAACTTGATTCGAACCAACCGGATCTCATCCTCGGTATAGTCATCTCCAAGTTCCTCTAATGCCTCATCAATGCTGTCGGTAGTAGATTCCTTGAAATAGTCATAGATATCCTGCATGTGGTCCTCATCCATGATTTCATTGAGGAAGTAGTCGATGTTCAACTTGGTACCCGAATAAACAATCGCTTCAATTTCCTCCAACAATTCGTCAAACTCCAGTCCTTTCGATACGGCTATATCCTCAAAGTCGACTTTCCGATCGATGGCTTGAATGATGGCCACCTTCATCTTCGACTTGTTGGCTACCGTCCTGACACGAAGGTCCTCCGGACGCTCGATTTCGTTCTCCTCGCAGTGCTTATGGATCAGTTCGCAGAACTCTTTCCCATAGCGTTTTGCCTTACCGGCTCCCACGCCCGGGATGTTCTGAAGTTCTTCAATTGTCACTGGATAAATCGTTGCCATAGCCTCCAGAGAAGGATCCTGGAAGATGACATAGGGAGGAACATCCAGTTTCTTCGACATCTTCTTACGTAAGTCTTTCAGCATCATATACAAGGCTGGGTCGACGGCAGCAGAGGCGCCGCCCCGTACCGGAGCATCTTCTTCTTCATCGTCAAAGTCCGTGTCCTCGACGATCGTGAACGACTGCGGATCCTTCAAGAATTTATGTCCGTCGGCAGTAACCTTCAGCAGACCATAGTTCTCCACATCCTTAGTCAGATAGCCAGCTATCAGGGCTTGTCGAATCACGGCATTCCAGAACCGTTCATCCTCACCGATACCGGTGCCGAACTCTTCCAGATCTTCATGCTCATGGGCTAGTACTTCTGATGTTTCCTTTCCTAATAAGATATCTATAATATAATCAGCTTTAAAGTTCTCTTTGACATCCAAGATGGTCTCGAGAACCGTACATAACTGTTCTTTAGCTTCCACTTTTTTCTTCGGATTTAAACAATTGTCACAATTGCCACAGTTTTCCTCAGGATAATCTTCACCAAAATAATGTAAGAGTGTCTTTCTACGACAGATCGACGACTCAGCGTATGCTGCGGTCTCAGCCAGCAACTGTCGTCCTATTTCCTGTTCTGCAATCGGCTTCCCCTGCATGAACTTCTCCAATTTCAGCAAGTCCTTGCTGGAATAGAACGTGATACAAGAGCCTTCTCCTCCATCTCGTCCGGCCCGTCCGGTTTCTTGATAATATCCTTCAAGGCTCTTCGGTATGTCGTAATGGATTACGAAGCGCACATCCGGTTTATCAATACCCATACCAAAGGCAATCGTCGCAACGATCACGTCGATATCCTCCTTCAGGAACGCATCCTGGTTGGCGGTACGAACGGCCGATTCCATGCCGGCGTGATACGGTTGTGCATTGATGCCATTAGCCTGAAGGATGGCGGCCAGTTCCTCCACCTTCTTACGGCTCAGGCAGTATACGATGCCGGATTTCCCGGGATTAGCTTTGATGTACTTGATAATCTCCTTGTCCACGTCATTGGTCTTCGGCCGTACCTCGTAGTACAGGTTGGGACGATTGAAAGAAGATTTGAACTCGACAGCATCGTTGATGGCCAGGTTCTTCTTGATATCCGACCGAACCTTGGGTGTTGCCGTAGCAGTCAGAGCAATAACGGGGGCGTTACCTATCTGATTGATGATCGGACGAATCCTCCTATATTCGGGACGGAAATCATGTCCCCATTCCGAGATACAATGAGCTTCATCGATTGCATAGAAAGAAATCTTCACATTCTTCAGGAAATCTACATTCTCCTCCTTTGTCAGCGACTCAGGGGCGACATACAGCAGTTTGGTCTTTCCGCTGATGATATCTTGCTTTACCTGATCGATGGCAGCCTTATTCAGGGACGAATTGATGAAGTGCGCCACACCTTCCTCATCACTGAAATCACGCATGGCGTCGACTTGATTCTTCATTAAGGCAATCAGGGGAGAGATGACGATGGCTGTTCCATCCATCAAGAGAGAAGGCAACTGATAGCATAGAGATTTTCCTCCACCGGTAGGCATCAGTACAAAGGTGTCTTTGCCGTCAAGTAAGTTTCTAATTATAGCCTCTTGATTTCCTTTGAAAGTGTCGAATCCGAAATACTTCTTCAGCGCCTTGTTTAATTCATTTTTTTCAGCCATCGTATCAAATTTTAAGGTTTATCCTGCAATATTACATGTCAATTGCGATTTCAACAAAGTTATAAACAAGTTTCTAATTTCCTAATGTTTTTTGCAGTTTTTTTCAATAACCTTTTTTATTCTGCTTTTTCAGCCATTTTTCAGCCGTGAGACATTGGCTTTTTCCAATTGCTCCTTGGCAAATTCCAATGTGACAAGGTAGGTATCCAGATGCTTTGAAGGCAGGTCGAACATGACATCCATCATGATGGTCTCGACGATGGAGCGCAATCCCCTGGCTCCCAATTTAAACTCAATCGCCTTATCCACGATATAGTCGTATACCTCCGGTTCAAAGCTCAGTTCCGTTCCATCCATCTTAAACAACTTGATATATTGTTTGATGATGGAGTTCTTCGGCTCTGTCAAGATACGCAACAAGGCCGGCCGGTCTAGCGGATTGAGATAAGTCAGGATTGGCAAGCGCCCGATAATCTCGGGTATCAGGCCGAACGCCTTCAGGTCTTGCGGGGCAATATACTGCATCAGGTTATTCCGGTCGATCTGTGTATTCATCTGCGCCGTCACGAAACCGACTACGTGTGTGTTCAGTCGCTGTGCAATCTTCCGTTCAATACCATCGAATGCTCCACCGCAGATAAACAGGATATTCTTGGTGTTGACAGGGATCAATTTCTGCTCAGGATGCTTCCGACCACCCTGAGGCGGAACGTTCACGATCGATCCTTCCAACAGTTTCAACAGGCCCTGCTGCACACCTTCTCCACTTACATCACGCGTAATCGAAGGATTATCTCCCTTACGGGCTATCTTATCTATTTCGTCGATAAAGACGATACCACGTTCTGCCTCCGCCACATTATAATCGGCAACTTGCAACAGGCGTGTCAGGATACTCTCGATATCCTCGCCCACATAACCGGCCTCCGTGAGGACGGTTGCATCGACAATGGTGAAGGGAACGTGAAGCATCTTGGCAATGGTTCTGGCCAACAATGTTTTTCCCGTACCCGTACCACCTACCATAATGATGTTCGACTTCTCTATCTCTACATCATTATCGTCAGTCGTTTGCATCAAACGCTTGTAATGGTTATATACCGCTACTGACAGATATCGCTTGGCATCATCTTGTCCGATGACATACTGATCAAGGAAACTCTTGATCTCGGCCGGTTTAGGTATTTCCTTCAGATGGAGTTCGCTGGCATCCTTGCTGCGTTTGTTGGCAAACTCCTTCACGATTTCGCTCGCCTGCTCTACGCAGGAATCGCAGATATTACCGTTCAAGCCGGTGATCAGGAATCCTACTTCATCTTCAGTACGCCCACAGAAACTACACGTTCGTTTGCTTCGTTTTTTCTTATCTTCCAACTCTTTACAGTTAAAAAGTTTTACTTCTTGTTCTTGCTCACCAAGATCTCGTCAATCATGCCATAGTCTTTGGCTTCAGCAGCAGTCATCCAATAGTCTCTGTCGGAATCGGCCCAAACTTTCTCGTACGGATTATGCGAGTGGTTGGCGATGATATGATACAATTCTTCCTTCAGCAACTGAATCTGACGTGCCGTAATCTCGATATCGGAAGCTTGTCCCTGTACGCCTCCCATCGGCTGATGAATCATCACCCGTGAGTGAGTCAGCGCATAGCGTTTCCCTTCCGTACCGGCTACCAACAGGACTGCAGCCATTGAAGCTGCCATTCCCGTACAAATTGTCTGTACATCGCTGGAGATAAACTGGAGGGTATCGTAGATGCCCAAGCCTGCATAGACCGATCCTCCCGGAGAATTGATATAGATGGAGATATCCTTTCCCGGCTCTGCATTGTCCAGGTATAATAATTGCGCCTGTAGTGTGTTGGCTGTATAATCATTGATCTCTGTTCCAAGGAAAATGATTCGGTCCATCATCAGACGTGAGAACACGTCGAGTTGAGTTACGTTCAGTTGACGCTCTTCCAGAATATAAGGATTCAAGTATCCGTTCTGAGCTTTTACCACGTCATCCAAGACCATTCCGCTCATGCCTAGTTTCTGAGTCGCAAACTTTCTAAAATCGTTTACCATAATCAATCTGGTTATTTAAATGTTAATAATAAAAAAGGGGCTAAACCTTTTCTTCTTCAAACAAAAGTACGAAATGTACAGCACATACACTACAACTTTCGTTCCAAAGTGAAGAAAAAAGTTTAGAATTCCCCCTCTTTGCAAGTTCTGGCAATGTGAATTGCCCGACTTACAGCTTATTATTGGAACAATTTATTGAATTCGTCCAAAGAGATCGTCTTGTTATCGAGGCTGACTTTACCTTTCAATGTCTCACCCAACTTGTTCTCGATAACGCGGCTGATCATATTCTCCACGTTTTCCGGTTTCTCCAGAGTCTGCTTTACATATTTGTCTAACAGATCCTCTGGAACGCTACCCATACCGTATTGAGCGAATTGAGCCAATGTGGTCTGACGAGCCATTGCCTTCACGTCATCATCGTTCACCTTGATGCCGTTAGCCTCAACCAACTGTTCCTTGATCAGGTGCCATGTCAGTTCCTTCAGGCTACCCTCAAAGTTCTTCTCAACATAGTCGGCGCCCTTATCACGGTTATTTGCCATCATGACACGTTTCAAGGTAGCTTCAGGATAGGTCAGTTCACCTACTTTCTTCATGGCATAGTCGCGAACGTCAACGATAAAGCGGAAATCGCTGTCCTCACGGAGCTGATTTTCCATGTTCTCCTTAATGCGGTTGCGGAACTCTTCCTCACTCTTGACAGCCCCCTCACCGAATACGACGTCAAACAATGTCTGGTTCAGTTCTGCCGGTACGTGGCGTTGAATTTCTTCAACCTGATAAGTATAGTTGCCCTTATGAGCTTCCACTTCTTCTTTCTTGATTTTCAGCAAGGAAGCCAATTCTGCTTCATTGTTGTCATAAGCGGCAGCCGGGTTGAATGTCAAAACGTCATTCAGCTTTGCATTGGCGAAGATAGCCTTCTGCTCTTCGTTCTTCATATAGGTAGGCATCATCACAGCGCTCTCGACCTGAAGTCCGCCTTCTTTTGCATTACCGTTTTCATCCAGCTCAACCAACAGACCCTTCAGCATGTCGTTATCTTGGTATTGCTCAAACTTCTCGTACTTGCCTGCACGGTCTCTATACATGTCAACCTGACGGTTAATCATGTCTTCTGAAACCTCTACATGATAGTAAGGGATTGAGTCTTTCTCATCCAATTCGATCTTGAATTCAGGCGCCAAAGCGATGTCAAAGACAAATTCAAACGAATCCTGTGTGTCGAAGTCTACCGGTTTCATCTTTTCTTCATTGGGCAGAGGCATACCAAGCATATTCACCTTGTTCTCACGGATATACTCGTTGACTTTATCCTGCATCAACTTGTCAACCTCTTCTGCCAGGATGGCCTTTTCGTACTGACGCTTAATCAGGCTCATTGGTACCATACCCTTACGGAACCCCGGTACATTCGCATTCTTGCGATAGTTTTTCAACATCTTATCAACGTTCTCCTGACAATCTGCCTTGTCAATATTGACTGTGAGCAATGCGTTCACATTATCAACCTTCTCAAATGAAATATTCATTCTACTCTATTTATTAAATTATTATTTTCAATTAATTCTAAAAGGTTTGCAAAATTAGTGTTTAATCTCACAACTACCAAATACACCATTCAAAATTATGATTTTTTATTCCTTAAAGGCCTAAATACAGCCTCATTAGTCCGCTAGGCGCCCCATGAGGATTGTCCTACTCAATGACGGGGCACACCTTCGGCGTGCACAGAAGAAATACTTTTTGTTTCTAGGAGTCTCTTGTCCCTATGGATTTCTCGTCCCTGTGGATTTGCAATCCACAGGAGGAATAACTGCGGGTCTTTGACCCGCGCGGAGTCTTGTTCATTTCTCTTTTGCCTGATTGTTCATTTCTTCTTTGCACGAGCAAAGAAGAAACCGAACCAAAGAAGAAACTCGCCGGCTGCTCGCAAAAAAGCTAAAAATCAAAGCATGTTTTCCTAAACTCGCCAAACGCCCTCG
>CACZBX010000037.1 GCA_902779535.1 uncultured Bacteroidales bacterium | reverse complement strand
AGGGGAATGAAGAGGGAAAGATGGACTTTATCAAGCAATCGGGCGATATCAAGTTGGATATGAACTTAGAGTATCGTACCCATCTCTTCTGGAAGCTCAATGGAGCTGCCTTTGTTGATGCCGGTAATATCTGGACGATCCGAAGCGATGTGGAGCAGGAGGATGGTTTGTTCAAGTTTAACCGGTTCTATAAGCAGATAGCTGTGGCATACGGCTTAGGAATCCGTTTCGACCTGGATTATTTGATTCTCCGTTTCGATGGAGGTATGAAGGCTGTGAACCCAATGTATTCTGGAAGAGATAAGTATCCGATTGCTCATCCCAAGCTGAGCCGTGATTTTGCCTTCCACTTTGCAGTAGGTTATCCGTTCTGAACTAAACATGAATGTTATATGAAAAAAGTAGAAGTACATACTTTGGAGGATGTTTCCAACTATCGTGAATGGTTTGATAAGCAAGATTTGCCTCAGACTATGCAAATCAATTCGTCGGCCTATACCGATGATTTGCGATTAACGATCAATAATCTTCTGGAGCAGGCTAATACCTGTTATGACAATCCCAAAATGCAAGGTTGTTTTTATATCTTGGATCAGATCAAGGCGAATTTACAAAAAGGCTAATCTTTGTTTCGTCATTTCATTAATTGTAATAGGACTTAGTTTGTCGGCTTGTCTGCTTGTCCCTGTGGATTTGCAATCCACAGGGGATTAATAGCGGGTCTGTGACCCGTGCGGAATCTTGTTCATTTCTTCTTTGCACGAGCAAAGAAGAAACCGAACCAAAGAAGAAACTCGCCGGCTGATCGCAAAAAAACTAAAAATCGAAGCATGTTTTCCTAAACTCGCCAAACGCCCTCGCTTCGCTCACTTGAACGGGGCTCGTTCTTCACGGAAAACATCTTCAATTTTCTACACGCTTTTTTGCTAAAGGCCGGAACATATTTTACGATAATATAAACAATAATACAAACATTTGTCCCTGGGGATTTGCAATCCCCGAGGGCAAAATCTGTTAGATTACCCTCTTAAAAACTCTATAAATCTTTTTTTTAACTCAGTTTTTGAGCAAAAAAACTCGACGAATGAAGTTCAAAATCTCGATAAAAGAAATTATTTATACGGTAAATCGAACTTGTATTGTCTATTGTCCCTGTGGATTTGTAATCCACAGGGGAGTGATTGCGGGTCTGTGACCCGCGCGGATTGAAAATCCGCAGTTACTATCTCGGGGATTACAAATCCCCGAGGACAAAATCTGTGACCCGCGCGGATTGAAAATCCGCAGTTACTATCTCGGGGATTACAAATCCCCGAGGACAAAATCTGCGACCCGTGTGGATTGAAAATCCGCAGTTAGTGACTCGGGGATTGCAAATCCCCGAAGACGAACGAATTATAAAGTCGGGGATTACAAATTCCCGAGGACATAGTCGACAGGGAATTCAAACGACACGACAACATGACGGTATTGTTTCAGACATATAAAACAAAAAGAGTAGAATTTTCATTCTACTCTTTTGTACACCCTCAGGGATTCGAACCCTGGACCCACTGATTAAGAGTCAGTTGCTCTACCAACTGAGCTAAGGGTGCAGCTCAACCAACTTATTATGAAAACATGAAATGTACACCCTCAGGGATTCGAACCCTGGACCCACTGATTAAGAGTCAGTTGCTCTACCAACTGAGCTAAGGGTGCATATTTCTTAATTGCGGATGCAAAGGTAGAAGATTTGTTTTAAACTACCAAATGTTTTTCTTGCTTTTTTCTGCCTTTTTTCCGCCATTTCATCGAATCATTCCGGTGCCGTCAGGGAAACGTATGAAAGTCAGAAGGAAGAGAGCGTCGAAGGGCTACGAGTTGTAAATCGTTCCCCACAATAATTCCTTTCTCCTTTAGTTTCGCCTCAACGGTGTCGTATGCCAGTTCCGGCCGGTTGTTATCCCGACTGAGGTGGCAAAGCCATACATATCGGAGTTCGGGATGATAGATCTCGGCCAAGAAAGATGCTGTATCGTCATTGCAGAGATGTCCGTTCTCACCGGCGATACGTTGTTTCAGAAGAGCAGGATATCGTCCGTGTGCGAGCATTTCAGCATCGTAGTTGGCTTCCAGGATCAGGTAGTTCGCCTTTTTGACGTATTGACGGATGGTCGGAGTGATATGTCCGACATCGGTGACGAAGCAAAAGTTCTTATCTTCTATCTGAATGGAATAACCTACATTATCCGTACTGTCGTGAGGGACGGAAAAGGCCGTGATCATAAAGTCCTTGATGTAAAGAGGTTGCTCCTTATAGATATAATGAATATTCGCAGCCGACAACTTTTCTGTCACACAATAACTTTTGTTGATACCTTTGTGTACTTCGGGAGTGGAATAGATAGGAAGAAAACATTTCTCGCCCAGTGTACCGACAGCCTTGATATGGTCGGCATGGTCGTGCGTCACAAAGACTGCACGAAGCATGTCGAGTCCAATACCATGGTCTTGCAAGCGTTTCTTAATGGTTCGAATGCCTAAGCCTGCATCAATCAGGATTCCATAGCCGTCTGTTCCCAAATAATAACAATTACCGCTACTTCCACTTGCCAAGCAGAAAAAATCTACCTTCATCCGATTCTGTTTTTATCGTGCAAAGATAAGAAGAAAATCAGAATTCGTCTTCAATCGTCCGGAGGATATTGTATATCATCCACCCAACTTGCGTGATTTAGTAAAACATGTAGTCGATGAAGAGATCCGGTAGGTCAAGATAAACCGTTGAGGACGTGCTGATTCCGACAAAGCCCAAGCCTTCCTTTACATTGTTAGGAATCGTGATAGGTTCAGTCAACGCTGGCTCGTAGTTGTCGTATCTCAGATAGTTCATGGCCTTCAGGTACATGTAGTGATCCTTGGAAATGTTTTGCAGGGATACCTTCAGTTTTCGTTCCACCCGCTCATTGTCGAAATAGATTATTTCTCTTCGGTGCTGTTCATCCGGCTCGGTATAATATTCATTGCTGATGTTTTCTAAACTGGTCATATCGTTCTTTGGGGCATAGATCCTAAGTGTACAGTCTTTCCCTTTGAACTGAACATTGGTAAATACGGTGTACATATTGAGTACATATGTTCCCCAAATATCATCTTCCTCGTTGGTGATGACGTTTCCTTCCGAGATGATCGGGTCATCCATCGAGTCAATCATCAGGACTTTAGATTCTTCACGGATAATATCCCTCTCGGGAACCCTATAGCTCTTGTCGGCATGCATGAACCTCTTTTTGTCGACCTGTACAGCCAATCTGTAATACTGATTGTCCAGGTTGTTTTCCCGGATGTGGACCATCATCTTTAAATACGGCTCGTATCGATCCTCATATATTCTTCTCGATACACTGCTCGTGTCGACTTGTTGTATCATCGTAGGCTGTTCGGGAGCAATCACTTCGGCAGTGGCATGTAACGTGCCGCGGTTGGCTTCGGCTTGAAGCACGATCTTATCGCCGGGATGAAATGTTGCATTGAACTTATACCGAGTAACCGGTTTCTTAATGTATTTGTGAGTGATATCACCGTCGTCGAAGTAAAAAGCATCCGTCCAATACGAAGTATCTATTTGTGCTTCGGCTACATATGCATCGTTGACGTAACAACTGAGCTTGGCATTCTCCAGCTCTTTCATCTTCTTCGAATAGCTGGAAGTGAGATAGACATAATGACATTTCTCTTCTGTTTGTAGCAAGGCATTCATAACCAGTTTCCCTTGCCCGTCTTGTGGGTCATATGACAGTTCTTTCTCACACGATGTGAGAGTCGATAAGCATATCAGAATATATAGTAACTTTCTTTTCATTGTTTAAAATTTTAGAGTATAACTGAATGATGGTACGATGGGGAGGATTGTTAGCTTCTTAACCTTGACATCTATTGTTTCGACAGTCAGTCCATCTTCCTTTTGGGGCGTAGCCCAATAGTCAGGAGTCCTCGTCTCTACAAAGACTAAGTTTGGATTCATGGCATTATAGATATTATAGAAGCTCAAATTCCAGATACTTTCTCTTTGCTTTTTCAGTTTGCGGTGCAGGTTGATACTGACATTCAAGCGATGGCTTGCAGGAAGGTGATAGTTATTGCGACGCGGCACATAAAGGTCGTAATATCCATTGCCGTCAGGGGTGATCGAATATGTCAATCGTTCAGGAACCGTCATGTATCCGCCTGAATTGAAAATCCACGAAACGCCTACATCCCATTTATAATTAAAGCGATGGTTCAAGACGGCACTCAGGTTATGTCTGCGGTCGTATTTGTAGGGGAACCGTTCACCGTTGTTGATGAATCCATTCTTAAACTGTCTATCTGTTTTCGATAAGGTATAGGCCAGCCATCCCGTTGTCTTACCTGTCGTTTTCTGAATCAACAGTTCTGCGCCAAAGGAGCGACCTTCGCCCATCTCCACCTTGTTTTCCCAATTGGCGCTGCTACCCATGAACGACATTCCGTCTTGATATTCCAGGACATGATGAAGTCGTTTATAATATCCCTCCACACTAAATTCCCATCCTTTTAATCCGCTGTAGTACAAGCCGGCAGAATACTGGTCGGCAGTCATGGGCTTGATGTTCTTGGTGATAGGCACCCAAAGGTCGGTTGGCATGGTAATTTGTGTAGAGGAGAGTAGATGCACATACTGGGCCATTTTGGAATATCCGGCCTTGACACTCCAATCGTCCGAGAACACGTATCTGGCAGCAAGCCGTGGTTGCGGCACGATGTAGTTTTTCTTTTGGGTATAGAAACCGTTGAGGTGTACACCTATGTTGATTGATACTTTCTCCGACAGGTTGATATGGTCTTCAGCATATAGCGTGTATTCTCTTCCGATAAGTTGACTACTGTTTGCATTCTTATAGATCGTATCTGTCAGTACTTCGTCATTCCTTCCTTCCTTCAGTTGCGAGTTCATGACTTCAGGCCGGAAAGTATGGAAGATGAATTCCCCACCAAACTTAACCTGATGGTTATGAACGGGCGTATAATCAAAATCCAACCTTCCACTCCAATCCTGAATACCTGATCGATAGTCGGAATGATACAGGTAGTTGAATGTTCCAGCCTCGTTTACGTTAATCTGTCGGCTGCTTACATCCATCCTCATTCGGTAGCGGTTGTATGCAATCGTCAAGTTTCCAAAGAGTTTCTGGTTGACCACATGGTTCCATCTTCCCGCAACAATCAGGTTTCCCCAGTTCAACTTCGTTTTATCCCGATAAGTGGATGTCGCATATGGGGTATCATTCTCTGGCTCGTGAAGGGATGAATGGTAATGTTCATAAGTACTGAGATGGTCTCCTCCCCAATAGACATTGACAAACGCACGGTTTCGGTCATTGAACTGATGGCTGACTTTCGCATTCAGATCGGCGAAATAGTAGTTATTGTCTTTCAGTTCCTTGACAAAAGGAGTGAATAGCAGGGAGTGAACCGTTCTTGCACTGATGGAATACGATGTCTTATCCTTTATGATAGGGCCCTCCAGGTGTAGTTTGTCTGAGATGATACCGACGCTGAACATTCCACCAGCCTTTTTCAGGTTTCCATCGTTTGTACGTACATCGACTACGCTGGACACACGACCTCCATATCGTGCGGGAAAGGCTCCTTTGTATAACGAAACATTTTTTACAGCTTCAGATTGAAATATCGAGAACACCCCCAGCAGGTGGTCAGCGTTATAGATGGGGACACCATCAAGCATTACTAAGTTTTGGTCACTACTTCCTCCCCGGACGAACAGTCCTGAGAATCCTTCCGTCCCGGCTTGTACGCCAGGCATCAGTTGGATGGTCTTCAGCAAGTCGGGCTCTCCTAAAAAAGTAGGCGTGTTCTTAATCTGTGTCATCGGGATCTCGACCGATCCGGGATTCATCGAGTGTAATCCTGCTTCTTTGTATGTAGATGTGACGACTACTTCCTCCAACTGGTTTTCTGAAGGCACCATCAGTATGTTGACGACAGTATCTTTGCTCAGATAAAAATGAGGATGCTGTGTTTGGTAACCCAAATACGAAACATTAATCGCCACAGCACCCTCGGGTATAGTTAAGGTATAAAATCCAAATTGATTGGTGGCGGTACCTTTCAGGCTGTTTGTGTCGTACACGTTGGCCCCCAGCAGAGTTTCACCCGACCGTTTGTCTTTGATAAAGCCACTAATGGTGTGATTCCGCCTTTGCTTGGCAGATTCTTTCTTTTCAGAAGGAGTCAATATCACGTGATATGCCTTTATCTCATAGTGGAGAAGCTGATCATCCAAGGCTTCCGACAGTATTTTCTGAATGGGATACTGAGTAGCATGGAGGGTAATCGGATGGGAGAGACGTACGTTCTCGCCATAGATAAAGGTGTAAGGAGTATGTTTCTCGACCTCTTGAATAAATTCTTTTAACGAAACCTTTTCAAAGTGTAAGGTATAGGTCTGCTGATTCTGTGCCATCGATGTCTGGATGAAGCAGCAGAGGAAAAGAAATAGGATGGTTCGATGGATGATTGAACCGTTAGTTTGTTTCATAGATTCTACCTGTTTTAATGATAATCGTATCGTTCGCGTTGGTATATGTGAAAGCTGAAGCCTTCTGCAGCAGGTTCAGGATCTCATCCAACGACTCATCAGAACGGAAAGTGGCGGTAATCCGATAGTTCTTCAGTATCTCATCCTCAATGATGATTGGCCTATGATAGGTTTGCGTCAAGACATCCACAATATTTTGTAGAGTCTCTTGTTTAAAAACCATCGTGCTTGGCTGTTTCTCATGAGCAGGAATTTCCACTGAAGGTTGGGATGAACGGGGCTCTACAATCAGCTGATGATAAGTAGCCCAGCCCAACAGACAGATGAAGAAGACGGCAGCCACTGAGCTGACTCTTCGCCAAATCACGAATCTGTGTCGGCGAACTTCAGCCTTCCTTCTGGCTTCCAGCTTCATCCAGGTTCGTTCCTTCGAGTACGCTCCTTTAGGAGAGCGGGTGGATTGAACCAGACTGTCGAGTACCTTGTCGAAATTATCGTTCATTTCTGTCTTTTATACGATAAACAGGTGATTTCAATAAATTCCCTATTCGTAAGTATCTTTTTTATAATTAAATTATGTTAATGCCTCCCTAAGCAGTTGTAAAGCCTTCTGTAACTGTGCATCTACGGTCTTTTCGGTAATGTTCATTTCCGAGGCGACTTGCTTGTACGATTTCCGTTCTTCACGAATGGCAATAAAGACTTGTCGGCATCGTTCCGGTAAACGGTCCAATGCCTTGACATATCTTGCAAATAATTCTTCGGATATCAGTACCTCTTCGGGTGAATCGGAGAAGGCTGCCTCATCGAAAGTCGTATCTTCTACGGAGAGAGCCTGATGGTGACTCTCTTTCTCCAACGTATTTAAGGCTACGTTCTTGGTGACGGTAAACAAATAGTTCTCCAGATTCTCGATGTCTGAAAGAGTACTTCGCTTATTCCATAGATTCATGAAAGCATCTATCACCACTTCCTGTGCCAGACTTTCTTTTTTCACATAATAATATGCAATACGAAACAGTCGGTCGTAGGTAAGGTTATAAAATGACCTGAAGGCTTCTTCAGAATCATTTTTCATCTCTCGTAAGTATCTCCGTAGATCTTTTTCAGACATCCTTTTTAGGTTTGGGCTGCAAAGATACAACTTATTTCCCAAACTTTGTCTGAATTACATTTACGATATAGTCATTTAATCTTTCCAGTGAGTTGACCATATCACCGAATGTCATTCCTAACTTATAGTCGTACAACTGGTTGTTGACGTTCTCAATGTTCTTTGTCTTTAAGGAATCGCGCAAGTTGTTGATTTCATTTTCAAGGCGATACACGTTTTTGGCGGTAAACTCGTTCCGATGTCCGTGAATCACGTTCGACATGAGGTTGAGTGAGTTATCGCATAGGTCCATCATTGAGTTTAGTTGTATGATTTGTTCCGATGTAAAATGTTGTCCTAAAGTGTGATAACGCTCAAGTATCCTTGCTTGACTATAACATGTATCAGCAATTGATTCCAATTCACCGATAACTCGGATCATTTGACGGATTTTCTTTTTGGTGTCGTCGCTCAAATGGTCGTCGCTCACTTTCCCTAAGTAGTTTGCAATCTCTATTTCCATTCGGTCGGCAAACTCTTCCTTGTCGCTGATTTGTGAAAAGTATTCTTCAAACCGTTTATCATCCGTTTCCTTGACAGCCAGTCGCACTACGTTGAACATCTCATGGACGTAATCAGCAAATCGGATGGTTTCTTTTTGTGCCTGAAGGATTGATATTTCAGGGGTCTGTACCAAGTTGGCTTGAATGTACTGAAGTGAGAACTCTTCTTTTGGCTTTTGCTGTTTTTCCGGTAATATCCAGCATACGATTCGCTCTATCTGTGGAATGAAGCTGATGAGGATAAGCGTGTTTGTCACATTAAATAAGGTGTGGAACATGGCCAGTACGACGGGAAGTCGTTCAGGTTGACCGCCAACGGAAGCATCATAACCTACCAGGGAACATACGAAGTTGACAAATGGATAAAATACGATGAGTACCCAGATTACACCAAAGACATTAAACAACAGATGGGCCAGCGCTGCTCTTCGTGCCTGAGTACCTGCTCCCATGGCTGCGAGGTTGGCTGTCGCTGTGGTACCGATGTTTTCGCCCATTACCAGGGCAATACCCAAATAGATGGGTAATACTCCCGTGGAAACAAGTAAGATGGTGATAGCCATCACGGCTGCCGATGATTGTACGATGCACGTGATAATGGTTCCTATGGCAAGAAAAGCAAATACCGTCAGGTAACTGGAAGTGTCGAACGAACTGAAGAATCGGATAGCTGCCTCATTATGCTCCAAATCCATGTCTTTGCCTGCTGCACTCAGCATAACGAGTGAAAGGAAAAGGAAAGCCGTACCAAAAAGGAAGTCGCCGAGATAACGGTGTTTCTTGCGATAGATCAGAACCATGCCGATGAAGAATGCAGGGAACACAATGCTGGTTAAGTCGACAGAATATCCTAAAGACATGATCCAAGCGGTCAGTGTCGTGCCGATGTTTGCTCCCATGATTATCGAGATAGCTTGTGAAAGCGTCAGCAATCCGGCACTGACAAATGAAACAGTCATGACAGTAGTTGCGGAGGACGACTGAACGGTGCAAGTGACAAAGGTACCTGTCAGCATGCCGGTCAGCCGGTTTGTAGTCATCTTTGCTAAGATGTGTCGGAGTTGAGGTCCTGCCATCTTTTGTAAAGCTTCACTCATCATGCGCATTCCGTAGATCAATAGTCCAAGTGCGCCAAGCAGTCTCAATCCGATCATAAAATAGTTGTCCATATATGTTTCGATAGTTTTTCGCTGCAAAAGTATGACTACGGAGATCCCCAATCAAGCAAACGGTATTAAGATATCATTACAGTGACAATATTTAACCGGATTGTAACGTTCTTATCAGAACTGTTTAGATCACTTACGTGATGCCCTCCATGTCTGGAGCATCACACTGATGATGATGAGCGACACGCCGATGTAAAACGAGAAGTTCAGCTCGCGCGCTTCATTAAAGAAGAGAAAAGCAATGAGGATGGTGTAACACGGCTCCAAGTTATAGGTCAAGTTCACTGTAAAGGCAGAAAGGTGCTTGAGTGATTGTATCTGCAAGAGGTATAACCCGACGGTACAGACGAGCGACAGACAAAGAAGCCAGTACAGATTGTTCCCCTGCGGGAATACGATCACAGGCTGTGAGGAGGGGAAGACCAATAAATAGAACGGAATGATACACGAAAGGAAAACCAGACCGCCCATCATCGAGTAAAGGAGTGTTGTGCTACTCGACACATCTGCCGAAATTTTCTTGTTCAGCGTGCCGTACAGGGCAGCAACAAACGAAGATACTACGCCGACGCTGATTCCCAAACGGTAGCGGGAATCGAACGAGAAGATGCATAGAAGTCCTAAGACGGTGATTAGTGAGAATAGAATTTCTAAGAAAGAAACTCTCTTGTGGAAAACAGCAGGCTCGATGAGTGCCGTAAAAAAGCCGACCAGTGAATAACAGATCACACCGATACTGATGTTGGATAGTTTGATGGAGCTATAAAATAAAACCCAATGGAAACCGAGTAGGGCACCAGCCAACGAGAGGTGAAGCAACTTTCGTGAAGTGACTTTTGGCAGGCCTTTCAGTAACAGTAAGAAAACCGAAGCAAAGAACATGCGATACCACACGATATTTACCTCATTTAGTGTGATAAGTTTTCCAAACAATCCTGTAAAGCCGGCAAGCAATACGGAAAGATGTAATTTGATAAAGGCGTTCTGCTTCTCTGTCATTATTTGTCAACCACCTATTTACAAAGGTATGATTTTTTCAATGATAAAGACAATATTCATCATAACTTTATTACATCAAATTTTTTTGCAGAAGCCGTTTGACTATTCTCCAAAGCGTCAAATCTTTTTCCAAAAACGTTTGAATAATTCGCGAAAAATTTGTCCTGTTGATCCATTTGTCAGATGAAGATGTTGGGAAGTGTAGGCATAAAAAAACTCCCTTGGAATAATCCAAAGGAGTTTACGTTTTCTGACGATTCGATTAAGCTTCAGCAGGAGCAGCTTCTTCAGCAGGAGCAGCAGCCTCGGCTTCAGCTTCTACCTTTGCAGCCTCTTCAGCAGCCTTCTTCTCAGCTACCTTAGCAGCGATTTGTTCGTTCACCTTCTTCTCGGCTTCCAAACGAACCTTTGCAGCCTCTCTCTTCTCAGCATCCATCTTAGCCTTCAAAGCATTCAAGCCATTCTGCTTGTCATTCTTCCAAGCATTCAACTTCATCTCAGCCTCAGCTTCGCTGAATGCACCTTTAGCTACACCTGTCATCAAGTGCTTCTTCATGTAAACACCTTCTCTTGAAAGGATGCTACGAACTGTGTCTGTTGGTTGTGCACCAAGCATAACCCAATGATAAGCACGATCAAAATTCAAATCTACTGTGGCAGGATTGGTATTTGGGTTGTAAGTACCAATTTTCTCAGTAAATTTACCATCACGTGGTGCTCTTGAGTCAGCAATAACGATTGAATAGAACGCATAACCTTTACGTCCTCTTCTTTGCAATCTGATTTTTGTTGCCATTGTTTAACTTTTTAAATGATTGATTTGAATTTTATGCTAATATCTCGTATTAGCGGCTGCAAAATTATACAAATTTCTGATATCGACAAAGTTTCTCCTTATTTTTTTGCTTTCATGCTGCTGCGAATCAGCCATCCAATCAATAATAGGTAAGCAACTAACGATAAAACTTCGCTCCAAGGATTCTGTTGCCATGCTGCATTGAACATATCGATGTCGATAAATTTCAGTCCTGTACTCACTACACCTAACAATGCACCACCGGCAATCAGTCCGCTGGCCAGCAGGGTGCCTTTCTCCGTGCGTGCCTGGTTCACTTCTTTGTCTTTGCTGCGCGTTGACACATACCATTGGACAGCTCCTCCGACCAATAGGGGGAGATTTAAGTTCAACGGAATGAACATACCCAAGGCAAAGGCGAGGGCAGGGACTTTGCAAACGGTTAGTACGATTGCTATCAGTGCACCGATACCGTAGAGAAGCCAAGGTGCTCCGACACCATTCATCAATGGGTCGATTACAGCTGCCATCGCATTGGCTTGAGGTGCGACCAATGCTCCGGAAGAAAAACCATAGGTCTTATTCAAGATCATGATGACTCCACCAACCGTTGCAGCAGATACCAACGTACCGAGGAATTTCCATGTCTCTTGCTTCGCAGGTGTCGAGCCAATCCAGTAACCAATCTTCAGATCGGTAACAAATCCTCCCGCCATCGACAAGGCTGTACAGACAACACCTCCCATGACCAATGCGGCAACCATACCGCTTTGACCTTTCAGTCCTACGGCAACCATGACAACCGAAGCCAGAATCAAGGTCATCAACGTCATGCCTGATACCGGATTGGTACCGACGATAGCAATGGCGTTGGCTGCTACTGTAGTAAATAAGAAAGAGATCACTGCCACTAACAACAAGGCGACGATACTATAAAGCAGGTTTCCTTGCATCACATCCAAGTAGAAGAACACGAAGATGAGCAGTAAGGTGAAGATGGAAGCGAACAGGATGAACTTCATCGGCAAGTCTTTCTGTGTTCGTTCAATGGCTTCTTTCTCTTTTTTTCCGCCAATCTCGCGGACAGCTAATCCGGCTGCACTCTTGATGATTCCCCACGACTTGACGATACCGATGATTCCGGCCATGGCGATACCTCCAATACCAATGCTCTTGGCATATTCAGTGAAGATCATCTCGGGCGACATCTCACCAACGGTCATCGTGATGTCAGGGTTCCACATATTCAATACTTGGTCGCCGAAGAACAATGACAGCCCCGGGACAATGACCAACCAAACCAACAAAGAACCCGCACAGATGATTGCTGCATATTTCAAGCCAATGATATATCCCAAACCGAGCAGGGCTGCACCCGTATTGATTTTCAGGACAATCTTTGCCTTTTCAGCAATGGTGGCTCCCCAGTCGACAACCCGTGTTGTGAAGTTCTCGTTCCACCAGCCAAAGGATGCAACGATGAAATCATATAGTCCACCAATCAAACCGGCGATGAGCAGGGGCTTAGCCTGACTGCCTGTCTTCTCACCTGAGACGAGGACTTGTGTGCCAGCAGTGGCTTCCGGAAATGGATACTCGCCATGTTTTTCCTTGACGAAGTATTTCCGGAAAGGAATCAAGAAGAGGATACCTAAAACTCCACCTAAGAGCGAACTGATAAACATCTGCATGAAGTTGACCGTCATCTC
Organism: uncultured Bacteroidales bacterium; assembly: GCA_902779535.1. Classification (GTDB taxonomy): domain Bacteria; phylum Bacteroidota; class Bacteroidia; order Bacteroidales; family Bacteroidaceae; genus Phocaeicola. The sequence goes on along the minus strand of CACZBX010000037.1, from coordinate 5,419 downwards.
CGGGTATTTTGCCTGAAGGATGTACAGGGCGGGCAGGGTAAAGATGGCACCGGCTACGATCACACCGGAACATGCACCGATAGACTGGATGATGACGTTCTCGCCCAAGGCATTCTTTCGCTTGGTGGCACTCGACAATCCGATTGCAATGATTGTGATCGGGATGGCCGCTTCAAACACTTGACCTACCTTTAATCCTAAGTAAGCAGCCGCTGCAGAGAAGATGACTGCCATGATGATACCCCAAGACACCGACCAGGCATTTACCTCCGAATATTGTTTTTCTGGCGAGAGCAATGGCTCGTACGATTCACCTTCTTTGAGAGGTCGGAACGCGTTCTCGGGTAATCCGATTTGTTTTTGTTCTTCCTTATCCATAATAATCTTTGATAAATTGTATTTCACAAACAGCCATAAAAATAGCGAATATCTTTTTGATATTCGCTATTCCTGAGTGCTTTTTATTTCATTTTGATTCACTTTCTCCCGAAGTCATGTTTCCTTTAATCAACAGAACCAGCGTACCTGCCGTATCCGTACCCTTGGTGTTCTTGGCATTCGTCCATACCGTGATATGTTTCTCGAAGTATCCTTCACGACGGCCGGCACCATTGTATACGACAACAATCTTGCCTGTCTCACCTGGTTTGATGGGGACTTTTGAATACTCTGGAACCGTACATCCACAACTTGCAATGGCACGATGTATCACCAGAGGAGCATCTCCGGTATTCTTAAATACAAATTCACACGATACTTTCGGATTCGCAGAAGAGAATGTTCCAAAGTCATGTTCTACGTTCTCAAATGTAATCTCCGGAGTTCCATCGTTGACAGCTGAGTAAGCAACGAAGGCTAACAGCATCATGAATGTTGATAATAAGATCTTTTTCATTACTACATTTATTTATAAACCAATGCGAAGGTAATAAATCTTTTATGCTTTCGATAAGATTAAAGTTATTTTAACTATTTATCACCGGTTTACTTGCTTTACGCCGCGCACTGTCTTAATTTTTTTAATTAAAGCCATCAGATTCGTCATGTCATCGACCATGACGGTAAGCGTACCGGCAAAGAGGCCGTCGTTCGAGTCGATGCTGATGGAACGTAAGGTGATGTTTTCTTCCTTATTGATGATAGAGGTGATGTTTGTCACGATACCGATGTCATCCTGCCCGACAATATGCAAGGTTATCGGGTATTTCCTACCGATACTTTTTCCTGCCCAGCGTGCCTTGACGACCCGATAGGGGAAGCGTGCCTTGAGTTCCGGTGCGTTCGGACAGTCTTTTCGGTGTATCTTGATACCACCGCTGACCGTGATAAAGCCAAACACATCGTCTCCATAGATTGGGTTGCAACACTTTGCCAATTGGAATTCGATACCCTTCAGGTCTTGGTCGATGACCAGTACATCATCCTTGAAATGCTTCATGTCCTCGGTAGGCAGGAGGCTGTATTCCTCTGCACTTCGGATGGTGTAGTTCTCTACCGTTTCGGCCTTCTCTTGCTTCAAGTCGATAAAACGGTCGCATACCGTGTTCGCATCAAGCTTGTAGTCGGCAATGTCTTGATAGAACTCAGTAGCCGTCTTATAACCCATCTTTTTGATCAGTCGCATCATCGTGGTCTCATCAAACTCAATCTTCCTGTTCTTGAAACGTCGTTCGATGGTTTCCTTGGCAAAGGCAACTTGATGAGCCTCCATCTCTTTCAATGCTTGTTTAATCTTGGTGCGTGCTTTTGAGGTCGTAACGAACTTCAGCCAGTCGCGTTTCGGATGTTGCGAGTTGGAAGTGGCTATCTCCACTTGATCACCGCTCACCAGTTTCTGACGTAACTGCACATTCTTGCCGTTTACCCTTGCACCGATGCAATGACAACCTAATTGGGTATGGATAGAGAAAGCAAAGTCGAGGACCGTCGCACCTTTAGGTAGCTTGAAGAGGTCGCCCTTTGGTGTGAAGACGAAAACCTCGTCTTCGTAAAGTTCCAACTTGAACTGATCCATTGCTTCCACGTCGGAGGAAGCATTCTCCAGGGATTCCCTGATAGTCTTCAGCCACTCATCGATGTTTCCTTCGCTTTTCACACCCTTGTATCGCCAGTGTGCAGCCAAGCCTCGCTCTGCAATATCATCCATTCGCTCGGTGCGTATCTGCACTTCCACCCATTTACCTTCCGGCCCCATCACGGTCGTATGCAAAGACTCATACCCATTGCTCTTAGGCACGGAGAGCCAGTCGCGCAAACGTTTCGGGTTCGGCTTATACATGTCGGTGATGATGGAATAGACCTGCCAGCATACCTGCTTTTCCTTTTCCAATGGAGTATCCAGGATGATGCGGATGGCGAAGAGGTCGTATACCGATTCGAACGGACAGTTTTGCTTCTTCATCTTCTGGTAGATGGAATGAATCGACTTTGTCCTTCCTTTCATGTGGAAGCGTAGTCCTGCTTCGGTCAGCTTCTTTTGAATCGGTTCGATGAAAGCTGCAATATATTTGTCACGTGCCGCCTTGGTAGCATTCAGCTTCTCTTTTATATGATAGTAGATATCTGTTTCTGTATATTTTAGTGAGAGGTCTTCCAGTTCCGACTTCAGCTTGTAGAGACCCAGTTTATGGGCAATGGGAGCATACAGAAAAGCGGCCTCGTTCGATAAGCGTAGCTTTGCTTCCTGTTGTTCGGTGTCTTTCACCTGACGCATGAGGTTTAGACGGTCGGCAATCATAATGAGGATAACCCGCATATCCTCGGCAAAGGAAATCAGAAGGTTTCGGAAGTTCTCTGATTCGATGGTCGGTGTCTTTGTATATAGTTCGTTGATGCGGACCAACCCACGAATAATCTTGGCAACATCCTCACCGAAGTCTTTTTCGATGTCTTCAATCGAATATAAGTTGTACTGTACGGCATGATGTAGCATGATACTCAGGATGGAAGCACGTTTCATCCCGATCTCTTCGACGCCAATTAAGGCCGTTTGTAAGTCACGAATGATCGGATTCATGCCAAAGACGTTTCTTGGCAGGTTCTTTTCCGTGGCATGTGTGAGATAGAACGACTTCACCTGACGGAAATCGTTTATTAATAAGGTATCACCGGTCAGACGTATTAAGTTGCGGTATAATCCGACCAGTTGTTTTGACTCATCTATCGTAAAAAATGTTTGCTCTTGCATAAATTTCGTCCTGTTTTCAGGGATAAAGATAGTTATTTCTTTCTGCTTACGATGCGAGTTCGAAAAATAATTCGTATTTTTGAACGATTAAATAGATTCGTTCACATTTTTATTCAGAATTATAAAATCAACCCGTTATATATTATGTTTACACCAGATGATAAGAATCTCCTTCAGTCAAAGGGGATTACAGAAAAACAGATTCATGAGCAACTCGAACATTTCCGTCAAGGATTCCCTTATTTGCAGTTGGAAGCAGCTGCTTCGGTAGGTCGAGGCATCATGACTCCCAACGAGAAAGAGTCAGAGGCATTCCTCAGTGCGTGGGAGGCATATAAGCAGACAAACCGCAAGATTGTGAAGTTTGTTCCGGCTTCGGGTGCTGCCAGCCGTATGTTCAAGAATATGTTTGCTTTTTTTAATGCGAGCTACGACACACCACAGACCGACTTTGAGAAGGATTTCTTTGCACATATCCATTATTTTGCTTTTTTCAAGGATTTGAATGAAGCGTGCCTGAAGAATGACCAAAAGGATATTGATACATTGATACAGGATGGTCAGTACAAGGAGGTAGTAGCGAACATGTTGGAGAAGAAAGGATTGAACTATGGTTCTCTGCCTAAAGGCTTATTGAAATTCCACCAATATGATGAGAATAGCCGTACCCCTTTGGAAGAGCATCTGGTAGAAGGTGCGCTCTATGCTAAGGGGAATGACAATTGTGTGCATGTTCACTTTACGGTATCTCCTGAACACAAAGAATTGTTTATGAATTTGGTGAAGGAGAAGGCACCAGTCTATGCCAAGGAGTATCATGTGACATACGATATTACTTTCTCCATTCAAAAACCTAGCACTGATACCATTGCGGCCGACATGAATAACGAACCGTTCCGCACAGACGGTAAACTGCTTTTCCGTCCGGGAGGTCATGGCTCACTGATCGAGAACTTGAACGACTTGGATGCTGACGTGGTTTTCATTAAAAATATTGACAATGTAGTGCCCGACCGCCTGAAAGGTGATACTGTCGATTATAAGAATCTGATTGCTGGGGTGTTGGTCAGTATGCAGGCAAAGATCTTTAATTATCTCAACTTGTTGGAAACAGGGAAATATGAGCATAGTCAACTGCAGGAGATTGCCCACTTTGTACAACATGTTATCTGCTGCAGAAAGCAGGATATTTCCCAGTTAGAGGATACAGAACTGGCTATTTACCTAAAGAAGAAACTGAATCGGCCTATTCGTGTTTGCGGAATGGTAAAGAATGTCGGCGAGCCGGGTGGTGGCCCTTTCTTGGCCTATAACCAAGATGGCACTGTTTCGTTGCAGATTCTGGAAAGCACGCAGATCGACATGAATGATCCCGTGAAGAAGGCCATGTTCGAGAAAGGTACTCATTTCAATCCTGTTGACCTCGTCTGTGGTATTAAGAATTATAAGGGTGAGCACTTCAACTTACCCGATTTCGTTGACGTCACTACTGGGTTTATCTCATCGAAATCGAAAGATGGACGCGAACTGAAAGCATTAGAACGTCCAGGCTTGTGGAATGGTGCGATGAGCGACTGGAATACGTTCTTTGTCGAAGTGCCCCTGTCCACATTCAATCCAGTGAAGACAGTAAATGATTTGTTGCGTCTTCAACATCAGGCATGAAATATTTTTATAAATATGAAACCATTATCGGACCGTTATTTATCCTCGAAAACAACGGTTCGATTGTTGGTATATCCAATCGAAACATGGGTTGGGAGGGAATGTTCAAGGAAACACCGTTGACAAAAGAGACTAATCGTCAACTAAATGAATACTTTTCAGGGAAACGTCGGTTTTTCGATTTACCATTGTATGCACAAGGTACTGATTTCCAAGAGAAAGTTTGGAATGCATTAAAGCAAATTCCATATGGTGAAACTCGTACATACAAGGAAATTGCAATTGCAATTGGACAACCCAACGCCATGCGGGCTGTTGGAATGGCCAATCACCGTAATCCTCTTATGATTGTGATTCCTTGTCATCGCGTGATAGGGGCAAACGGGCAACTTGTCGGATATGGAGGTGGACTCGACGTGAAGGAAAAACTTTTGACATTGGAAAAGACTAGATGTCTAACCCCATAATGTAATCGTTCATGTAATAACCGTTCCCAATAGGGAAGTCACCTTCATCTACTTTTCGCATTCCCATGTGTTCGTAAAACCTCAATGCTTTGTTGTTACG
>CACZBX010000036.1 GCA_902779535.1 uncultured Bacteroidales bacterium | reverse complement strand
GTTCAAAGATCTTATCGCTAAGCCCCGTTCGGGGGCGAAAGCGGATGCAAATTTAAGCACTATTTCATTCCCAACAAAATATTTCAAGACTTTTTTCGACTTAAAAATTCAAATAAAATCTATAAGTCTGATTGACAGCACAATAATTTTTATAGGTTTTTACGGGGGAAAAAGCCCTTCTATTGCATTTCTCATCGAATAACATCTAAAGCAAAAAGGAAATTCTTCTACGTTGCGACTAAAAACAAAGGATCCTGCTCATGCTATGAGCAGGATCCCTACTATGAGATCAAGTATTTACTTCACTTTAATCTTATCGAATCCTTCGCCAAAGACACCAATGACAGCACTCTGGGATACGAATGCATTCGGATCGATGTCTTTAATCAACCTAAAGATCGTCGTTGATTCGCGTTTTTTAGCCAAAACGAACATCATCTTCACTCCTGCTCCCGTATATGCACCTACTCCATCAAGATAAGTTACCCCACGATGAAGATCCATGTTGATACGGTGTCCTATTTCCTCATGCTTCTTTGATATGATGAAGAACTGTACGGACTGGCGGGCGCTATTGACCACCTGGTCGACCATAAAGCTACATATAAATAAGGTAGCAAAGCCATAAACCAGTTTTTCCCAATCATGAAGAACCAAATAACTGGATGAAATAATGACGACATCAGTAAGCATAATTACTCGACCCAACGTAATGTCGCGGTATTTATTAACAATAGCGGCAATAATATCCGTTCCACCGGAGCTGCCGTTGTTAGAAAGAGCGATACCTACACCGCTACCACAAAAGGCTGCACCGATCACACATGCCATGAAAGGTTGGTCGTGCAACATGTGCATACCTTCAGTCATCCCCTGAATAACGGGAAGGATGAGGGTCATAAACACAACAGCAAAGACAGTCTTGACCACAAACTTCCAGCCTAAGATGACAAAGGCAGCAATCAGCAGTAAACCGTTAATAGCAAAATAAGAATACTGAACGTTTAATCCTGTTCCCCAGAAGATAATTGATGAGATACCCGGAACACCGCCGGTCGTAATCTGGTTAGGCAGTAAAAAGACAGTCCACCCAATACTGTACACCAGCATGCCCAATGCAATCATCAGATAGTCACGAACCTCTCTGAAGAGACGTTGCTTGCGAGACGTTACAAATACAGAATCCATTATTATAGCTTTTATTTGAAATTGCGTGCAAAATTACAAAAAGATTAGCAATCAACTTCTTTTTTTTCAAACTTTTCGATAAAAAAAGAGCGACCTATTCTTTGTATTGAACAGTCGCTCTCTTTATTCCTTAATCCAGAAGCTTAATCCTTCTTTACCGCTGGCTTCTTCTTAGGCTTTGCCTTTGTCTTCTCCTCACCACCAAATTTCTTCAGTTCGGCTTCTGCCTTGGCCAACTTCTCCTGAAGTTTGGCCAATTCCTTATTCATCGAAGTCATTTCCTCATCTTGATTCTTGATGGTGGTCAATAATGAGTTCAATTCTTCATTATCCATATCGACAGGATAGAGAGAGTTGACACGGCTGATGAAATCACCGAGGATATTCATATAGTTGGCAAACGCATCATAAGGAGAAGCATAGATACCACGGTCCATACCTATTCCGTTATCCTTTGTTGTCATATAACGGAAGTTATTGGTTGCTTGAAGATAATCGAAATCTTGCTTGATACGGTTATCGGTACACAAGCGGACTCTTTCGCTGACGCTATACAGTTTGTCGAATGCCTCGCGTTGCAACAAGTTACCCAGCCAAGGGCTGATATCGCGTTCCTCATCGGTCCAAGACATCGGATAAGGACAGTCGATGGCATCCACTGATTTCAGTTTAGTGACGATTTCGGTTGGAGTTGAGAAGGTAATGCCCCGCTCCTTGGCACACGCAGGGAATGCTTTCAAGAATTCGAGAATATTTGACGACAGAGGTTGAGCGATGCCTAAGGCAGACAGACGCATAAACAAGTTGATGACCTGTTCTTCTTCTGGCAACTCTGCGATCCAGTCCATATATTTATCAGCAAACAACGGGAACTCGTTCCATTCCGAGTTTGAGAATCTCAAACTGATATCATCCGACAGCTTGAAGTCGCGCAACAGCAGTTTAAGCTTTGGCGCATATTGGCAATGGTAGAGGTAGTGAGGGCTCTTCCATCCCAAAATATGCTCAGCACCTTCGGTCAGCATACCCTTAAAGCCCATATCTGCAACGATAGCACCGATTTCGTTATCATACAGAAGGCTGGAGTTGCGGAACACCTTCGGGGTTTTCCCGAATACATTCTTGATCATCACCTGCATCCGCTTCACTTCCTCGCGGAAACTATCTTCATTGGCAAGAGAAGACAATCCGTGCGAATAAGGTTCGCAAATGATTTCGCATCCGCCGGTATCTACCAGTTCGTGAATCAGTTCGATTACCTTTGGTGCATGCACTTCCAACATCTCCATGGCTACGCCCGAGATAGAGAGACCACACTTAAAGAATCCGTTGCTTGTCCGCACCATTTCAATCAGCGTGTTCAGTGCCGGGATGTATGACCGTTCAGCTACATCATTAATCGTCTGTTCGTTTGCATAGTCATCATAATAGTAATGGTCGCGACCAATATCAAAGAAACGATATCTCTTCAGATGGACATTATGATGTATTTCAAAATAAAGACAAATTGTTTTCATATCCTATTTGATTTTTATTATTAACCTTTTTATTTACCGATCAGCCTGTCGTAATGCTGACGAATCTTTAATCCAACTTTTTCCCAAGTAATACCATCGACTTCTTTCTTACCTTCTTCTCTGAGATAATTGTAGAGAGCCGGATAAGTACAAATCGCATAGATTGCGTCAGCCATTGCATGAATATCCCAATAGTCGGTCTTGATACACTTAGTCAGGATTTCAGCACACCCCGACTGGTATGAGATGATCGAAGGACACATACATTGCATTGCCTCAAGCGGCGATATTCCAAAAGGTTCCGATACAGAAGGCATGATATATACATCGCTCGACTTCAACAGTTCGTATACCTGCTTCCCTTTCATAAATCCCGGGAAGTGGAATCTGTCGGCAATGCCCCGTTCGGCAGCCAAATCGATCATGGCTTCCATCATATCACCACTTCCTGCCATTACGAAGCGGATGTTACGGGTACGATGCAGTACAAGGTTAGCGGCCTCAACGAAATACTCCGGTCCTTTTTGCATGGTGATACGTCCCATAAAGGTGACGATCTTCTCATTCGGATGCGGTATGGGCTGAATATCCTGAATCTCCTGTGGAAGAGGTTCTACCGCGTTATGCATGGCAAACACCTTACGTGGGTCCTGATGATACTGATTGATGACCGTCTGACGCGTCAGTTCACTGACACAGAGGATACAATCGGCATAATCCATACCATTCTTTTCGATACTGTAGACGGTTGGGTTCACATTGCCACGGCTACGATCGAAGTCGGTTGCATGGACATGTATCACTAAGGGTTTTCCACTGATCTGCTTAGCATGAATACCCGCCGGGTAAGTCAGCCAGTCGTGAGCATGGATAATGTCGTACGTTTCTGTTCGTGCCACAACTCCTGCCACGATGGAATAGTTATTGATCTCTTCCTGGAGGTTGTCCGGATATCTTCCAGAGAACTCGAGGCAACCCAGGTCATTCAGGTTCATATAGTTGAAATCCGCATAGATATGATCGCGCATATCATAGTATAGTTGCGGATTCATCACATGGCCTATTCTGTTTTGTACATAATTCCAATCTACATCACGCCAACCGATAGGCACGCTGTTCATGCCAATGATCTTGGCAAAGCGTTGATCCTCGTCTCCCCAAGGTTTCGGGATACAAAACGTGATGTCCATATCGTCTTGGGCAGCCAATCCTTGTGTCAAACCATAGCTGGCAGTACCCAAACCACCTAGAATATGAGGAGGAAACTCCCATCCAAACATTAATACTTTCATGTTACTTCCTCCTTATTTATAAGTTATACTTACTTAGCATATAAAGACTCCGTAAAATCTCGGCTACGTTCAATGCGAAGGATACAGCTCCTCTTCCACGGAACGGCGGGTTTCCATCAAACAACTCCGGAATAGACCCAATGCAATGGCTTGTCATTTCATCCTCATAGCTGATTAGTTGTCGCTGGATGAAGTTTAGCGAACTCATTTTATGGATCTTGAAATATGCTTCAAAGTAGAAACCTTCCAGCCAAGGCCATGCCGTACCTTGATGATATGCGTAATCACGCTGTAACTGCGGCCCGACATAATTCGGATTGTATCCGCCACTCTTCGGGCTCAACGAGCGCAACCCCTTCGGAGTTAGGAGTTCCTTGGTTACGATATCGACCACCCCTTTCCGTTGTTTTGCATCCAGCGGTGAATAGTCGAAGGCACAAGTGAAAATCATGTTCGGTCGGACGCTCCAATCCATCATGTTACCATCTACATAGTCGAGAAGGTATCCATATTCGTTCAGGAATGTATTGACAAACGATTCTCCACATTTCTTAGCCAGGTCGTTATATTCCTCTACGCTCTTGTCTCCGCCTTCCATCAACAAGTCGGCTACGAAGCGCAGTGCATTATACCAAAGTGCATTGAATTCCACGATATAGCCTGTACGAGGTACCACCGGTCGTCCATTGGCCGTTGAGTTCATCCAGGTAATCGCCTTGTCTTTTCCGTCGGCATATACCAGTCCGTTTTCGTGAACGAACAGATTCTCATGCTTTCCGGTACGGATAAACTCGATGATCTCCTCCAGCAAGTCACCATATTTCTCACGGCACTTGCTTCTTGATACCATCTTCGCATATTGTTGCATACACCAGACGGCCCAAAGCAAGACATCCGGATGTTGCATCTCGTAGATCTTCAACGTGGTCGGACGATCGTTCATAAAGTCTTCCAGGGCTTTCCGCGCCGTTTCCATCACCTGTTCATATTTGGTAATTTCCTGGTTGGCGAGTGTCAGGCCCGGCAAGGCAATGAACATATCCCTTGCACGGCATTTGAACCAAGGATAGCCTGCAAGGATATAGTAATTATCGCCTTGTTTATTCAAGAACTGGTGGGCAGCGTTGACGAGGCAATGATGGAAATTGTCGCGAGGCGTACGTTCAGCCTCTTCCTCTTCGAAGATACGTTTCAGCCTCCGCGTGTGGGCTTCGCTGATACCGGCCGAGAAGACGACGGTCTCCCCTTTCTTGATGTCGAACTCGAAGTATCCCGGGACATACAGGTCCTCATTGAAGTCGTATCCCCGCTCCTGTTCTTTCGGATATTCCATGCCACGGTACCAGTCGGGCTCAAAATGGAACTCATTCTTTTTGTTCAACTGCATATACAGGTCGGGATAGCCGTGATACATACACGTCTTAATACCATTGTCAACGACGGTGTACTCACGACTCGCCTGTGCATTCTCGTGCGTGTATTGTCGAACGCTTCTGAAGGCCAGGAACGGACGTAATCTGATTTTCGTTGCCGAGTGAGCGTCCACGAGCGTATACCGTATCAAGATTCGGTTCTCGTGATGAACGAACAGTTTTTCCTTTTTCAGGATTACTCCACCCACCCTGTAGAGGGTTGTCGGCAATTTATCACACTCATACTCCCGAATATACTTATGGCCTTTAGGACTAAAGTTATTTCCCTGGTACTTATGAAGGCCGAGGTTAAACTCAGCACCATGTTGAATCACCGTTTCATCCAAAGATGAAAGCATCACATGGTTTTCATCATCCAATTCAGGGATTGGAATCACTAATAAGCCATGGTACTTCCGAGTATTGCAGTCTACAATCGTAGAACAATGGTAGGCTCCCGAACGATTTGTCCTCAAAACCTCCTTGGGTAAGGTGGCTTCGAGGTTTGTCATCAGAGTCTTGTCAAATTGCAAATAACTCATAGCTATTATATTAAGATATTATACATTCAATTATTAGTAGAAGAAAGCATTCCTACACGTTTCAAATTTAACGAAATAAACATAAAAGAAAAATTAAAACGCAAAAAAAAACGTAAATCTTCCTTTTTTTGACGTTAATGTTTGGTTTTGGGGAGATTTTGAGTGTCGAAGTCGACATTTTCGACAAAGATTTGTGTATATCTTCTATGAAATCTATTGACAAAATAGTTACCAAAATTTATTCTGTTACAAGGCGTATCCGAAGCCTGTCTTCCGAAGAGTTGACACCAGCGCTTCCTGATCAATATTCAAAGTCTCACACAATTTTACCATGGAATCATACTCATCCCGCAATTTCTTATTGATGAGACTTATCCACGACACACCGCTAAACAGGTCAACCCTTTTGCGAAAAACTCCAGATCATCGTATCAGAATACGCTGAGTACACTGAATACGCTGAGTTTTTTTCTAAAAATCTGAGGTTTTTTAGAAAATATCTGAGGTTTTTCTGAAAAAAACTCAGTTTTTAAAAGCAGTATTTCGACCATTCCATGCTTTATATAATATAGGGATCAATAGTGTTTCACTTTTTTGTCCCGAAAAGAATACCATATTCAATTAATCACTATCTTTGTAAAAAATAGAACGATGAGAAAACGAATTTATCGTGTCGAGATGTTGCTCCTATCCGGAGTTCTTGGTTTTCTGGGCTTTTCCTGTTCGGACCAGTTCGGAGAAACACCTGATATGTACGGCACTCCTGTCACTCATTTCATCATCAAAGGGGCAGTAACCGACGAAAGTGGAAAACCCATTAAAGGTATTCGCGTTATTACGAACTATCGGCATCAATACAATGAAAACGCTTTTACCGACACGTTGTATACCAACGAAAAAGGCCAATTTGAGAATGTAAAACAATACTTCCCGTCTGTTCCCAATGAGATCGAGACAGAGTTTACGGATATGGATGGAGAACAGAATGGCGGTTCGTTTAAGAGCGAGATTCAGGAGAAGACAAAATCCGACTTCGTCCAGACAAAGGAGGGAAAAGGTTTCTTTTCCGGTGAGTTTACCTTGACGATAAAGCAAATATTGAAAAAAATTAAATAAGAGATGAACAAATTTATCAAGTACGCGTTGACAGCTGTCATTGGCATCTTAGGTTTTTCTTGCAAGACCTCACAAAAGGCTATTGACCAAGATAATCAAAAGAAAAGGATTGAACGGCCTGACGACAACATCAAGTTAATGTATGGTGCCCCTCCCGTTACTTTCGAAGTAAAGGATTCGGATATTAAAAGGGAATAAACTAGATTGAGAGGTATGGATCTATCGTTACGCCGCAAACTGGCCTTAGAGATTGCACGGAAGATACAGAATAACAAGATCAAGACGCATCCTCTGCGGCAGTTGTTCTGGGAATGTACGCTTCGCTGCAATCTTCATTGCCGCCATTGTGGAAGCGACTGCAAGAACATCGCATCCACTCCCGACATGCCGAAGGAAGATTTCCTGAAGGTACTGGATATGGTGAAGGAAAAGATGGATCCACACAAAGTCTTCGTCATCCTTACAGGCGGAGAACCGCTGATGCGCCCCGACATCGAAGCATGTGGGCGAGAGATTTATGCACGCGAGTTCCCGTGGGGAATGGTGACGAACGGCTTGGCCTTGACACCACAGCGATATGAAGGATTGCTCCGTGCCGGGCTACATTCCATGACCATCAGCCTGGATGGGTTGGAAGAATCACACAACTGGATGCGAGGAAACGATCATAGTTTCCAGAATGCTTCAAAGGCTATTGAGATGGTTTGTCGCTCGAATGCAATTGCCTTTGATGTAGTAACTTGTGTGAACCGGAAAAACTACCATGAGCTCCCGGCTATCCGCGATTTTCTCATCAGCATCGGACTGAAACAATGGCGACTGTTTACCGTCTTCCCGATGGGACGGGCTGCCAACGACCCTATGCTGCAACTTACGAACGAAGAGTTCAAAGGTACATTCGAGTTTATTAAGCAGACCCGCAAGGAAGGCCAAATCCATGCAAGCTACGGATGCGAAGGGTTCCTCGGCAACTACGAGGGCGATGTTCGCGATTACTTCTTCAGTTGCCATGCCGGTGTCACCGTTGCCTCTGTGCTGGCCGACGGTTCCATTTCAGCCTGCCCCAGTATCAGGGCCGACTATCATCAAGGCAACATCTATCAAGACAATTTCTTGGATGTATGGGAACATCAGTTCCTTCCTTACCGCGACCATTCATGGATGAAGAAAGATGAATGTGCCGACTGCAAATACTTCCGCTATTGCCGTGGCAACGGCATGCACCTCCGCGACGAGAAAGGGAAGCTCCTCTTCTGCCACCTAAAGCGGTTGGAACAGCAATAAAACAAAAGAGGACAAACTAAGCAAACAATGCAAATCCTCAGGGATTACAAATCCCCGAGGACAAAGATCCGAAGAATTAATTGGCCATAATTCGTCTTTTCACTAGGGTTTCCAAATTACCTGGAAGGGATTAGCTTTATCCCTTGGGGAACTTTAACCGTAGATTTCACGGTGCCATCCGATTGCTTCTCATGGCGAATCGTTATAACACCTTTCGGTGTGGGAAAAGTACCTTCTGCCCATTGGAGTTTACCAAGGTGTGGGGTGACACGAACCGTCTTGCATCCCGGCTCCAGTATCTCTACACCCAGGATATGTCGGCTCATCCACGCTGTCGGACCGCTTGCCCAACCGTGACAAAGGCTATGACGGAAACCCGGATAACAATATGCTCCGAAATCACCATGGATGTCTTTCTTTCCTTTCGGAACGAACTCATCTATCCGCCCCACATCTTTTGTCCAATCCAGGTTGAAGTCCTCCCAGAACGAGGTTGCTCCCAGATCAAGCATACCTCCCCAGTATTGTGAAATAATATCCATGGCTTCTTCGTAATGGCCGGCCTTTGCCAAGGCCTCCAACATATAATATCCGTAAAACGTAGAGAACCCCTTTGGTCCTCCCACCAAAAGATAGTCCTGTGATGCTTTCTCAGCATCCATCAGGCCTGCGATGGCCATGAGGGCAGCAGCCTGTTTCAGGTCATTCGGAGGTAGAACCTTCTTGCGTAAGCGCTGCTCCATCTGCACACATTTCGTTGCACGGGCCTCATCACCCAGCAACTGGCAGAGCTGTTTACCATCTTGCAAAGCCCAGCATAGTAAAGCCCGATAACCGGCCTCTACTCCTTTCTGGTTCGGGCTGGATGGCCAGTCGAGGAAACGACTCGGAGATAAGGTCTCCGTACCGTCCTCTGCTATCTTTGTGTCGAGTAAGTCAATCAATCCTTTGATATAATCTCCATGCCTCTGAAGGAAGTCCAAGTTTCCAAAGTGCTGATACCAATCGTACTGAATAATCAGGTACCACATCGAATAAGCACTCATCCCGTTCATCCATTGTGGAAGAGGCCACTGCTGACAAGCCAAGTCCATGCTTGCATAGAAACTCTCCTCGTCACCGAAGACGGTGCTGATCGTGCTTGTCTCGGGATGCATATCACCCAGCCAGACCAGACGGTCGCGCTTGATACCATCCCAAATATACTCCTGCATATTGAGATGCACGGTGTAGGCCCCCGTCATCCAGATCTTATTCAGCCGATCGTCCGAACATTGGAACGAGCCCAAGTAAGGGATATTGCGATAGCGGAAGACAGCCGTGGCCTCCTTCAGGTTTACCACCATGTCAGGGTCGAGAAGGTCGAGACGGACAAAACGGAAGCCCGAGCTACCCAGCTCTATCTGCCCATAGAATGGAACAGTCATCACCATGTCACGGATAGCATGATCATTCGTTGCGGAATTATTCTGCAGGTCAACCTCAGCCACACTACCAGTCTCGGCTATCGATTTACCAGAGTTCAGTTCACTACAGGTCTCTGACAAGGATTCCCCGAAGCGGATGCGGAACGTAGGCGTCTTCAGCGGCGTACAACTGCTGATAACCAACTTTAGTCCTCCATGCAGTTCACGTCCAAAATCGAGGATTATACTAGCACGGTCGTCATGACCATTCTCCATCTTGCACATCCCCGAGCTGAAGATATCCGACTGCCCAGTATTCGGCCTCAAGAGCAGGTCGACATCCTTTACATGTTGCGACCATACCACTTTTAGCGGAGTGATATAGGCCCTTGTGAGCTTATCCTGACGGATATTGATCGTGTCACCACCAAAAGCCGGTGGGAAAATCAGTTGGGCCGATGAGTTGACCATCATCAGCAAGCCAAGCAAAGAGAACAGATATTTTTTCATGGATATGATTTTATGGAATCAATAAAGAGCTATCACCATAACTGAGGAAACGGAAGTCGTGTGCCAACGCATAATCATAAATAGCCTTCCAGTCGCCATGCACAAAGGCGGAGACAAGCAACAGCAACGTGCTTTGAGGTTGATGGAAGTTGGTCACCATCTTCTTGACGATACGATAATCATACCCTGGAGCAATGATAATCTGCGTGCTGGCATGCAACGTCTCCAAGCCATGTCGGTCCATGTAGTCCAACAAAGCCCGTATACCCTCTTCGGTGGTCATCAAGTGTTCTTTTTCGTAGGGTATCCACTGGGAGACATGCAGGTCGGTCTGCTCCGCATCAGGGTTTGCACAAACGATTTCTGCCAGATAATACAGACTTTCCAACGTACGGACAGAGGTAGTCCCCACAGCAATGGCCTGACATTGGTGAGCCAGCAGTTTTACCAAGGTACTTCGTTTCACCGATACATACTCTGTGTGCATCTCATGTCCCTCTATCTCGGTACTCTTTACCGGCTTAAATGTGCCTGCTCCAACATGCAGTGTCAGTTCCTCACGGTCGACACCTTTCTCGTCTAAGGCTTTCAGTACACGTTCGGTAAAGTGCAAGCCAGCGGTCGGGGCTGCTACCGAGCCCTTGATCTTCGAGTACACCGTCTGGTAAGTCTGCTTATCGCTCTCTTCCGACTTACGGTTCAGATAGGGAGGAATAGGCAGTTCTCCAACCGCCTCGAGCAGGTCTGCAAAAGTCAGCTCGGCATCATTCCACGTAAAGTCAACCCAGTGACTGGTACCACACGCCTCCTTCCGGGTAGCCGTAAAGACAACTTGTCGTCCTCCTGCCTCAACGGTTCTCGAAAGGGTTCCTTCCTTCCACTTCTTCAGATTGCCGATCATGCACAGCCAACTGCAGTGTCCGGTTTGTTGGAAGTTCAAGGCGTAATCGTTCGGTGCAGCCGGCTCTAGGCAAAACACCTCGATCAATGCTCCGGTCTCTTTCTGAAAGTGCAGGCGAGCCTGAATCACTTTCGTATTGTTGAACACCATCATCTCACCTCTTTCCAGATAATCAGGCAAAGAGGTAAAGATATCCTCGCTTACCGTTCCATGTTTGTATATCAGAAGTTTGGAATGATCACGTTCAGCCAGTGGGAACTTAGCAATCCGCTCGTCAGGTAAAGGGTAATTGAAATCACTTATTTTGATATGTTTCGTATCTTCCATAATGAATTATTTCGTTGAATGCACAAATTTAGCGATATTTGCCGAAAATATGAAAGGAAGTAAAATGAAAGTAGGAGATAAAGTACGCTTTTTAAGTGAGGTAGGTGGCGGTAAGGTCACTGGTTTTAAGGGAAAAAACATCGTATTGGTTGAGGATGAGGATGGATTCGAGATACCGACCCTCATCAACGAAGTGGTAGTGGTAGGAAGTGAAGACTATCAGGTAAATCCAAAGACGAATATGCCTCACTCCACAACAGAAAAAGGGGCAAAGCCTGTAGCACAGAAGACAGACGAGGAAGAACGCCCCATCACCTATCGACCTGCTGAACGCAAAGGTGGCGACCTGCTGAACGTGGTACTGGCTTTCCTTCCGGAAGACTCGCGGATGATGACGACAACCAACTTCGAGGCTTACCTCGTGAACGACAGTAACTATTTTATCTATTATACCTATATGTCGGCCGAAGGCAATAGCTGGAAGATCCGCAATCACGGACTGATTGAGCCGAACACGAAGAGCTTTCTGGAAGAGTTTGCCACCAGCAATCTCAATGAACTGGAACATATCGCCGTGCAAGTCATCGCATACAAGGACACAAAAGGGTTCACACTGAAACCAGCCATTTCAGTAGAGCTGCGTATCAACACGGTGAAGTTTTACAAGCTACATTCCTTCGTCGACAATATCTACTTTGAAGATCCCGCTTTATTGTATGATATCGTGAAGGATGATGTACCTTCGAAGCAAATGGTTTTGAATGCCGAAGCCATCAAAGAAGCCCTCATACCCAAGAAAGCACCAGAAAAAACGATCCTGAAGAAACAACCACAGAAAACACATAATGACATCATCGAAGTGGACCTGCACGCCAACGAACTGCTGGAAACGACGGCAGGAATGAGCAACGGTGATATCCTGAACTATCAACTGGATGTGTTCCGCAAGACATTGGAAGAGCATAAACTACACAAAGGTCAGCGAATTGTATTCATCCACGGGAAAGGAGACGGAGTACTTCGGAAAGCAATCATCCAGGAACTGAACTATAAATATAAGACATACAAATACCAAGATGCATCGTTCCGTGAATATGGTTTTGGAGCAACTATGGTAACCATTCATTAAACCACACGCTTTTTCTTTGCAAGAATACAAAAAGATAATTCATTTTTTGAGAAAAAAGTGTTATCTTTGAACTGCCATTCATGAAGCGTCGGTTTATATGGGAGTTGGGCATGCAGATAATGATCGTCAGGTAGTCTTGAAGTTTATCGAGACCACGGATGTGCATGGCAATTTCCTAAGCTATGACTTTATTAATGACCGTGCTTACCATGGCGGCCTGAGCAAGGTGGAGTCATACGTTCGCCGGCAACGTAACCTCTGGGGGGAGGATCATTGCATCCTGCTCGACTGCGGAGATATCCTCGAAGGACAGCCTTGTGCCTATTACGCCAATTTCATTGCGAAGAATGAGGTTCATCTAGCCGCCGATATCATGAACTTTATGGAATATGATGTAGCGACCTTTGGTAACCATGATTTCGAGGTCGGCCATGAAGTTTACGATAAATGGGTTCACGATTGCCGTTTTCCTGTCCTTGGTGCCAATATCCTCCGCACAAACAACCATCAGCCTTATGCCAAGCCTTATACGATCATCGAGAAGGACGGGATACGGATCGCTGTTCTTGGACTGATTACTCCCGCTATCCCGATGTGGCTTCCCGAACAGCTATGGTCGGGCATTTACTTTGACGATATCGTGGAGTCGGCACGTAAATGGGTTCAGTTCATTCGACAGGACGAGCACCCCGACTTAGTGGTAGGCTTGTTCCATACCGGACTGAAAGAAGAAGGTCTGAACGGATTCAATGAAAATGCAGCCGAGGAAATCGCCTCACAAGTTCCAGGCTTCGACCTGATCTTCTTCGGACACGACCATCAGGCCTGTGCCGTTGAAGTGACCAACCAGATTGATGGCAAAACGATCTGGGCACTGAATGCCGGTGGGGCAACAACCCAGGTTGCCGAGGCTGTCGTCACATGTATCGTCAACGATGACGGCGTATATATCGAACAAGTCAGCGGACAATTGGTCTTGATCAAAGAATATCCCACAGATCTGGCATTCTCGCAACGATACGCCAACTACAAGAGTCAGGTAAAGGCGTTCGTATCACAAAAGATTGGAGAACTGAAGACAACGATACGTACCATCGACTACTTCTTCGGCCCCTCTCCTCTCGGCACTCTCCTCCATACCGTACAGTTCAAACATGTAAATGTCGATATCTCCCTCTCTGCCCCACTGACTTACAACGAAGTGATTCATGCAGGTGACATCCACATCAAGGATATCTTCAAACTCTATCGCTATGAGAATCTTATCGAAGTGTTCCGTCTCACAGGCAAGGAAGTACGAGGAGCATTGGAACGTTCGTATGACTTGCTTACGAACACTGAAATGGAAGGCTCGAGCGGGAAAGTGCTCTGCATCATCATGTCACGAAACCGACATTACATCGGTGCTTTCAGCCCCTTCCTCATCACTGGTGCCGGAATTCAGTACGAGGTCGACCTTACCAAGCCTATGGGCGAGAAAGTAAGTATTCTGACCGACGCCAACGGACAACCCTTCGATTACGACAAGACGTACCTGGTAGCTGTCAACTCCTATATTGGAAGTGGAGGCGGCGGAATCTTGACCGATGGTGCCGGGCTCAACATGCAAGAACTATCAAAACGCATCGTCACGATATCACAGACAGATATTCGGTCGTGCATCATCAATTACTTTACCTCATCAACTTCACCCGTCGAAATTTCTACGGTTGATAACTGGAAATATGTTTTCGATGAAGCTACGCTTCAAGCTTTCGAGGAAGATAAGAAACTTTTACTCGGAAGAAAAAAACATACAAAGCACTAAATTCTTATTATTTTTTAAAAAAGCACTTTAATTGTTTCTTTTTCTTAAAATAATACCTATATTTGCAAACGAACGCTAAGAATTATGGTATGAAGTTAAAGGAAGTTGCTAAAATCGGAGTGATTGTTTCGATCCTCCTATTCTGCATAGCGGTAGGTTCGTTCGAATTTATCCGTTTAACAGATACCGATAAGAGCCACGAATTTGACTTATGCTCATTGGTTCCTCAAGAATGTATTGCATTGATGGAAAGCGACAACCTGAACTTCTTTATTGCCGATTATCAGGAGATAAACTTTATAAAGGAGTTGCACAACTTCCAGACATCTAGTATATCACACTTCTTCTTTCATCGCATCATGGATTCAGCGACGGAAGATACACATGGCATCAGCAATCTGATCAGTAAAATCCAAATCAGTTACAGTCCTACGATAAACGAGGATGGAGAGGTGATGTATATCCGCACCAATAATGAGGGTAAGCGGTTCATTGAATACATTCTGGAGAACGACAGTAACAAACGTCTTTCGCCGAAGAAAGAAAAATACCGTAAGAAGAATATTCTTATTTACCCGCTGCTGAACGGCCAGTTCCTGGCCACCTTCAAGGATAACGGCTTCTTCGTGATGAGTTTCCAAAAAAAACTAATTGAACAAGTGATTGACACCTATCTGGACATGGATGGCATCGACAAAGATGAAGTCCTAAAGCAAGCCCTTGAAAACAAGAAATCGCATAACTACCTGACTCTATACTCCCGCCATTCGTTTATGCCCATGCTAGATGAAGAGCAAACATGGCACGAATACGATCTTCACATCAATAGCGACGTACTCTATCTCACAGGAGAAACATACTTTTCGAATCCAAACAATTCGATAGGAATACTATCCGAGAAGTTGACAGAACTGCCTAGCATCAAGGAAGACAGTCTGGTTCTATCAGCACAGCACGACTCCATTGCAACTTATATCAACGAGGAAGTGAGCGAACAGAATAACTATCCATTGTTCCAACAATGTGTCTCTTCCCTTTCACCAGAAGCCTCTTATATCATGGTAACCGACATGGATCAGGTTAAGCAGAAGACATCCCGCTATGTACCATTCTTAACAAACTTTATCTTGGAAAGAGCAAACAAACTGGAATCCTTCATCCTTTCGGTTCAACTCTCCATCCAGAAGGAAAAGCTCTCACACATTTTGGTACTGACTTACAAGGAATAATCGGAGTTATCAGATAACAAAGGGGCGCACCGTTTGGTGCGCCCCTTCATAATAACTGACAGAATCAGGAATTTAGTGACGATAGTTCACTAGATCCTCCTTATCATAATGCTGGATAAATGTAGCATGCTTTGCTACTTCTGCCTCAGCATAGTTTACATAGATATGAGCAGAACGATCAAACAACTCTGGTGCTCGGTTTGCATCCTGAATGATCAGGTGTGACATCACACATACTGCCGCCATCTCGTACAAACGACGAGCCATAAAGTCGAGCAGTTCCTGATCTTGTGCTTCCTTAACAGCTGTAGCACATGCCTCAAACTGGTCGGTCATCGCTTTCACCTTCGCCATCAAAGGCTGTAAGGAAGTGTTCACTTCATTCTCCTCAAACTTACGGAGAGTAGCCAGATAAGCACCGTTCGTCACATAACGGATTGCAGCCACCGTCTGCAACTGAGTCGTACCTTCGTAGATACTAGTGATGCGGGCATCCCGGTAGATGCGCTGACAAGCATACTCCAGCATAAATCCAGAACCACCATGAATTTGGATACAGTCGTAAGCATTCTGGTTGGCATATTCCGAGTTCATACCCTTTGCAAGCGGAGTGAACGCATCAGCCAGTTTCGAATATTCCTTTTCTTCCCTACGCTCTTCCGGAGTCAGCTTACGTTCGCGTGCGATGTCATCCAAAGCCTTGTAGATATCGACATAGCGGGAGGTCTGGTACAGCAGGGAGCGACCAGCATCCAACTTCGCCTTCATCAAGGCAAGCATATCGTAAACGGCGGGGAACTCGATGATTGCCTTTCCAAACTGCTTACGGTCCTTAGCATATGCCAGACCTTCATTGTAGGCAGCCTGTGATAGTCCGACCGACTGTGCCGCAATACCCAGACGAGCACCGTTCATCAAAGCCATGACATACTTGATCAAACCTAACTTACGGTCACCGCAAAGCTCGCACTTTGCGTTCTTGTAAACCAGCTCACAAGTTGGAGATCCGTGAATACCCAACTTATTTTCGATACGGCGTACATCCACACCACCATCGCGTTTGTCGTAGATAAACATGGACAAGCCGCGACCGTCGCGTGTACCTTCCTCACTACGGGCCAATACCAAGTGGATGTCCGAATCACCGTTGGTGATGAAACGTTTCACACCATTTAGACGCCAGCAGTTGTTCTCCTCATCGTATGAAGCTTTCAGCATCACGCTCTGAAGGTCGGAACCTGCGTCAGGCTCTGTCAAGTCCATCGACATGGTTTCACCTGCACAGATACGTGGGATGAAACGAGAGTGTTGATCTTCGTTACCAAACTCGTACAAGGTCTCGATACAATCCTGCAAAGACCAGATATTACCGAACCCGGCATCAGCAGCAGCTACGATCTCAGCACACATCGTATAAGGAGTAATAGGGAAGTTCAAGCCACCAAAACGACGCGGCATGGTCATACCATTCAGTCCGGCACGTACCATAGCATCCAAATTCTGTTGGGTACCAGCAGCGTAAGTCACGCGTCCGTCCTGGAGGTGCGGACCTTCTTGATCCACGCCTTCAGCATTCGGAGCAATTACCGAGGCCGTAATCTCGCCTGTAATCTCGAGCACCTTATCGTATGAGTCCAAGGCATCAGCCAAGTCCTGTGGTGCATCAGCAAACTGATCCTTATCACTATAGTCGCGCTCTTTCAGCTGACAAATGCGCTCCATCATCGGATTATTCAAGTGATACTTGAGTTCCGGTACTTCTGTATAAAAGTTTTCCATTATTTGCTATTCTTTTTGTAGTACTTAATAAGTTTTGGAATGACCTCCTCGACGGTTCCGTTGATTACATAATCAGCGATGGCATTGATCGGTGCATTCGGATCATTGTTGATAGAGATGATGATACCAGAGTCCTGCATTCCCGCAATATGCTGGATTTGTCCACTGATACCACAAGCGATATACATCTTCGGATGAACGGTAATACCTGTCTGTCCGATCTGACGGTCTGCCTCACAGAAGCCGGCGTCAACAGCAGCACGGCTCGCTCCTACCTCTGCATGCAGTTCCTTCGCCAAGGTAAACAACTGGTCGAAACCTTCCTTCGAACCCATGCCATAACCACCGGCTACGACGATGGATGCACCCTTCAGGTTATTTTTCGACTTTTGTACCTGACGGTCTATCACCTTCACTACATAATCTGTCTCAGGAACATACTTTGCCACCTCATGACGAAAGACCTGTCCCATATAGTTCTCGTCCAGAATCTCCATCTTCATCACACCCGGACGAACGGTCGCCATCTGTGGGCGATGTTCAGGATTGACGATGGTAGCAATGATGTTACCACCAAAGGCCGGACGGATCTGATACAATAGATTATCGTAGGTCTTACCTAACTTCTTATCCTCATGACTGCCAATTTCCAACTGCGTGCAGTCGGCTGTCAGTCCGCTGGTCAGTGAAGAAGAGACACGAGGCCCCAGGTCGCGACCAATAACGGTAGCACCCATCAGACAGATCTGAGGTTTTTCTTCCTTAAAGAGATTCACCAAGATAGAGGTATGAGGAAGTGAGGTATAAGGGAAGAGTCCCGGTGCATCAAACACATGCAGGCGGTCAACTCCGTACTTCAACACTTGCTTCTCAACTCCGTCCAATCCTGTGCCGGCAACGACAGCCTCTAATTGGCATCCCAGTTGATTTGCTAACTTACGACCTTTCGTTAACAGCTCGAGACTCACATCGGCAACGGTAGTGCCTTCTATCTCGCAATATACAAATACATTATTCATAATCTTATCCTATTTCGTGGTTAGCAATCAGTTCTGTTATCAAACCTTCAATATCCGCATCGCTAGCAGTAAGCGTCTTGCTTTCTTTTGCCTGGAAGCTGATGTTCTGTACGGCTTTTACCTTCGTTGGAGAGCCTGAAAGACCACATTGGTTGAGGTCTGCATTGACATCGGCAGTTGTCCATTCTACCAAGTTCAGGTACGGACGCTTCTCATAAAGGTCAGCGTATGGCAATTCAGCACCATCTTTCGTGATGGCAGCCTTTTCCTGACCACCTAATGCACGTTTGTATTTCATCACTAATTTGGCATTTCTCGGACGACAAGGAGCAGCACTTCCGTTGACCGTCAAGACGATGGGCAGAGGACCTTCTACCACCTCAATGCCACCGTCAATATGGCGACGACAAGTGATGCGACGCTTCTCCTCGTCTACATTCAGGATTTCCTCCGTATAAGTAATCTGTGTCAAGCCCAACTTCTGAGCAACCTGCGGTCCTACCTGAGCGGTATCACCATCAATGGCCTGACGACCACCGATAATAATGTCACAATCACCGATCTTACGGATGGCCGTAGCCAACGCATAAGAAGTAGCCAACGTGTCGGCTCCAGCAAAAGCACGGTCGGTCAACAGATAACCATTGTCCGCACCACGG
>CACZBX010000035.1:11687-31018 GCA_902779535.1 uncultured Bacteroidales bacterium | reverse complement strand
TAAAGGATTTAGCAATTCTGTTCAGGTTAACCTTGTACCCAGACCCGGGGTCGAACCGGGATGGAAGTGAATCCACTGGTGTTTGAGACCAGCGCGTCTACCGATTCCGCCATCTGGGCAAATCTTATTGATTGCGGTTGCAAAGGTACGCTAATTTTTTATATCTGCAAATTTTATATGATTTTTTTTGTAAAAAGTAGAGGTTTCACCTTTTTAAACTTTCTTTTTGTTGCATTATAAAAAAATACCCTTATATTTACGGCATATATAAATCGTTCGCTCATGGATAATAAGAATTATTGTATTATTATGGGAGGTGGCGTAGGGCGTAGATTTTGGCCCATCAGTAGAAACACACTACCTAAACAGTTTATGGACTTCTTTGGAACTGGACGCACACTTATTCAACAAATTTTCGACCGGTATAGAAAGATAATACCATTAGAGAATATTTTTGTTACAACCAATCAAATCTATAAGAATCTGGTGCACGAGCAGTTGCCCGAACTGGATGAGTCGCAAATCATCTTGGAACCTGCAACCCGTAATACGGCTCCAAGTATTGCTTTGGCTTCATATCACATCGCTAAACGTGACAGAGATGCGAACATTGTCGTGGCCCCGACCGATCACCTAATTATCAAGGAAACGGAATTTCTGGAGGCTATTAATCGTGGGTTGGATTTTGTTAGAACTTACCCATATTTGCTCACTTTGGGTATCCGTCCCAACAGACCTGTCACGGACTATGGATACATCCAGGTGACCGATGAGACGATTGATGGTTTCTTTAGGGTGAAGACTTTCATTGAAAAGCCGGAGCTTGAGTTCGCCAAGATGTTTGTTGAAAGTGGTGAATTCTATTGGAACTCGGGCATTTTCCTTTGGAATGTGCAGAGCATTCTCGAATCGTTTAGGGAACTGACTCCAGATATCTGTGCAAAACTGGGAGGTCGTGAAGAGGGAGGCTTTTCTTCTTGTCCAAACATTTCAATTGATTATGCTATCATGGAAAAAGCCAACAATGTTTACGTGCAGTTGTGTGATTTTGGCTGGGCTGATTTGGGAACGTGGGATTCTCTCTATGAACAATCAGTGAAGGATGAAGAAGAGAACGCTGTCATGAACGGAGAGGCTTTGATGTACGATAGTCGGAACAATATGGTTGCCTTGCCAAAAGATTCAGTAGCCATCATTCAAGGACTAGACGGATACCTGGTGGCTGTGAACAAAGGCGTGCTATTGATCTGTAAAAAAGAGAATACCTCTCAACTCCGCAAATATTTCAATGACTTGCAGATGAAGCACGGAGATGAGTTTATATAGAAAGAAAAAATGAAGCCGCTTGTATTCACAAGCGGCTTTTTATTTATATGAGGAAGAGGAATTATCGGTTACTTTCCCATGCACCACGGATGGCTGCGGCAATCTCTTGAAATTCTTCAGTGCTAAGTTTCAGCTTGGGGTTTGAAAACAGCATATCCGATTCTTTGTTGATTGGAATCAGGTGAATGTGAGCATGAGGAACTTCCAAGCCAAGAACAGCCTGGCCCACCTTGATACATGGACATACTTTTTTGATAGCAGCAGCTACGCCTTTGGCAAAAACTTGCATGGCGGCTAATGTGTCATCGTCCAGATCAAAAAGGTAGTCTACTTCCTTCTTGGGAATGACGAGTGTATGACCTTTTACCAAGGGATTGATATCCAGAAAAGCGTAAAAGCGGTCATCTTCTGCAATCTTATAGCTGGGTATTTCTCCAGCGGCAATCTTACTAAATATGGTAGCCATAATGGTATTGTATTAAAAAGGCAAGCCCGCAGAAAGCAGGTTTGCCTTTGTGTTAAAACGAAATGTTCAGTACTTCTAATGTGATCGTTCCCTTCGGAATCTGAATTTCGACAACATCACCAACCTTCTTACCAATCAGACCTTGTGCAATCGGCGTGTTCACAGAAATCTTACCCAACTTCAGGTTGGCTTCCTGCTCCGGAACGATGGTATATGCCATCTTCATCTTATTCTTGACATTCTTCAACTCTACTTTGCTAAGAATCTGGATCGTGTCGTTCTTCAACTTTGATGTGTCAATAATCTTAGCGTCGCTAATATCACTCTTCAGCTTATTAATTCTAGCCTCCAGAATAGCTTGCGCCTCTTTGGCGGCATCATACTCTGCATTCTCCGACAAGTCACCTTTGTCACGTGCCTCAGCAATCGCTTCCTTTATCTTAGGACGCTCTACGGCTTCCAAGTGCCGTAACTCTTTTACCAGTTGCTGGTAACCTTCTTCTGACATGTATGCCATAATTATTCCTCCTTTATTTTTTTATTTATTATTCCCAAATGAGACAAAAACAAAAAGAATTCCGACACACCACATGTCGGAACCCCTTTGCTATAATGTTGTGCAAATATACTATTTAAATATGATATATCAAAATTTTAACGCTGCTTTAAAACATTTTTTATTATAACAACGAAACTAGACTCCTTACAGCATAGATTGGATATCTTTTTCAATGTCGGCCTGACTATTAGCCTCATATCGTTTGCTCAGTTCGTTCGCTTTGTTGATAAGGAACAGGGCAGGCAGGTTTGTCACTCCATAGAGTGAGATATTTGTGGAGTAGACACCATTTGGGTCGCGTACGCAAATCCACGGCAGGTTATCGGCCTGCGTTTTCCAGAAGTGCTCATCACCATCCAGAGAGATCTGGAAGATTTCAAGACCTTTTGATGCATACTTATTATATAGTTCGCGTAATGCCAGGTTGTGAGCAGGCGACATCGCATTGTTGTATACGGTGAAATCGAGCAAGACAACTTTTCCCTTCAAATCTGTTAGGCGGTGAACTTGATTGTTCAATCCTTTCAGTTCGATGTTGATGAGGCTTGTCTCGCTGATCTTGTCCTCCGGAAGGGTAATCTCCTCAACTTTTGGCGGGCGAGTGTTCTTCATTCCTTTGATAACCATGTTGTACAAGTTCTTGGAACGGTCAGAATGAGGATAAGCGTTGTTCAAACTTGTTGCCACAGCAGCAAAGCACTTGATATCTTCCTTGTCGGACAGCGGGTTATAAATAAGATAACCGTTCAAGGTCTGGAACAAGGCAAAGTATGCATACGGTTCGTTTGGCTCAGCGAAGATATAGTTCTTCTTGACTTGGTTCTTATATTGGCTTACCAAACTGTTAAGACTATCCTGAAGGATACCGGCTGGAATATCACGGTTCTGTGAAAGTTTGTTTACCTTGGCTTGTAGGTCAGACTGCAGCAGAACCAGTTCCTTGATCTTCTGGTTGCTGGTTGAACCCTCAATTGTATATCCGGTGGGGAAATCTTTAGCATTTGCCTGAATTTTTACCGTCTCGGTTGAGTCCACTGCAAAGTTGATGACATTGTTGTTCAGACGAATGCGGTAGTACTCCGGAGCGTCCGGGCTCTTTTGTGTGAACCGGAATGTACCATTGTCCTTCAGTTTTATCGAATCCAACGTGACGATTCCTTCCAGGCTTGATTCCTCAAAATATAGAGTCTGGCTTTCGGCATCGCTTACTTCACCTTCGACAAGGAACTTAGGCTCGCTGTCGCAGGCAGCAAGGCCAAGAGTTAAAGCCATGATTAAATATACGTTCTTTTTCATATAATGTGTTTTTAATTTCATCGTGCAAATATAGTGCAAACTTTCGTTTTTTAGTTGACGAATTTAAAAAAAACGATAAAATGTGTAAGATTTTATGCAAGAACACGTTTCGTATATAAATATTTGGTTATCTTTGCACGAATTTTAGATGTATAAAGATAAACAAAAACGTTGTTATGATTAACCCAATTGTGAAGACTATCGAGCTTCCTGATGGTAGAACCATCACACTCGAGACGGGAAAGCTGGCAAAACAGGCAGACGGTTCTGTTATGCTCCGCATGGGAAACACCATGCTGTTAGCTACTGTTTGTGCAGCAAAAGATGCAGTTCCCGGTACAGATTTTATGCCGTTGCAGGTAGACTATAAAGAAAAATTTTCTGCTTTTGGTCGCTTCCCTGGCGGTTTCACGAAACGTGAAGGTAAAGCTTCTGATTATGAGATTTTGACGAGTCGTTTGGTCGACCGTGCTCTTCGTCCTTTATTCCCGGACAATTACCATGCAGAAGTTTATGTAAACATCGTTCTTTTCTCGGCTGACGGCGTAGATATGCCTGATGCATTGGCTGGCTTGGCTGCTTCTGCTGCTTTGGCTGTTTCCGATATTCCTTTCGGTGGTCCGATCTCAGAGGTGAGAGTTGCAAGAATCGATGGTGAATTTGTGATTAATCCTACATTTGACCAACTTGAGAAGGCAGATATGGATTTGATGGTTGGCGCAACATACGAGAATATCATGATGGTGGAAGGTGAGATGAACGAAGTAGGCGAGCAAGATTTGCTCAACGCACTGAAGGCTGCTCACGAAGCGATCAAGGTACAATGTAAGGCTCAGATGGAACTGGCTGAAGAGGTTGGTTCGACGGTTAAGCGCGAATACAATCATGAGGTGAACGATGAGGAACTTCGTGCTCAGATGGAGAACGAGTTGTATCAGCCAGCTTATGATATTACGGAGAAAGCACTTGACAAGCATGCTCGTGCTGATGCGTTCGATCAGATTCTTGCTGATTTCAAGGAGAAATATACTGCTGCTCATCCAGAACTCTCTGAGGATGAACTGGCAGAGAAGGAAGCTATGATGGACCGTTACTATCACGATGTGATGCGTAATGCTATGCGTCGTTGTGTCCTCGATGAAGGTAAGCGTTTGGATGGCCGTAAGACGACTGAGATTCGTCCGATTTGGTGCGAGGTTAGTCCGCTGCCTGGCCCTCACGGATCTTCTATCTTCACTCGTGGTGAGACCCAGTCTTTGTCGACTTGTACACTCGGTACGAAGTTGGATGAGAAGATTGTTGACGATGTACTCGACCAGAGCAAGATGCGTTTCTTGTTGCACTACAATTTTCCTCCTTATGCTACCGGTGAGGCAAAGGCTCAGCGTGGTGTAGGCCGTCGGGAAATTGGTCATGGCCATTTGGCATGGCGTGCGTTGAAGGGTCAGATTCCTGCAAACTATCCATATTGCATCCGTCTGGTTTCAGATATCCTGGAGTCAAACGGTTCTTCTTCAATGGCTACGGTTTGTGCCGGAACATTGGCATTGATGGATGCCGGTGTACCTATCAAGAAACCGGTTTCAGGTATTGCAATGGGATTGATCAAAGACGATAAGAGCGATAAATATGCAGTCCTCTCAGATATCTTGGGTGATGAGGACCACTTGGGCGATATGGACTTCAAGGTGACTGGTACACGTGATGGTATCACAGCTACTCAGATGGATATCAAGGTAGATGGTCTTTCTTACGACATCCTTGAGAAAGCTTTGCTTCAGGCAAAGGAAGGTCGTGAGTTCATCTTGGGTAAACTTACTGAGTGTATCGCTGAGCCTCGTGCTGATTTGAAGCCTCATGCTCCGCGTATCGAGTCACTCGTGATTCCGAAGGAGTTTATCGGTGCTGTTATTGGCCCGGGCGGAAAGATTATTCAGAACATGCAGGAAGTAACCGGTGCAACCATTACAATTGAAGAGCAGGCTGATGGTGGTCACGTGGAAGTGGCTGCAGCTAACAAGGATAGCATTGATGCTGCGATGAAGATGATCAAGGCGATTGTAGCTGTTCCGGAGGTTGGTGAGGTTTACGAAGGTAAGGTGCAGTCAGTAATGCCTTACGGTGTGTTCGTTGAATTCTTGCCTGGAAAGGATGGCTTGCTGCACATTTCTGAAATTGATTGGAAACGTTTGGAGACCATCGAGGAGTCTGGTTTGAAAGAAGGTGACACGATTAGCGTGAAGTTGGTCGACATTGACCCGAAGACGGGTAAGTTTAAACTGTCACGCCGTGCTTTGCTCCCGAAACCAGAAGGTTATCAGGAACGTCCGGAGCGCCCTGAGCGTGGCGAACGCCCGGAACGTCCGCAAAACAGAGAGCGTCGTCCTCAGAATGGTGACCGCAAGGACCGTCGTCCAAACCGGCCACATCATCAGGAGCAACGTAATAGTGGTAATGAAGAATAATATTATTCATAGTTAAAGAAGAGGAGGCGTGCAGATTTTGTACGCCTCCTCTCTTTCATGCTAAATGTCAGCAGATTATTTCGATTGAATTTAAGGTTTGTCCTTGGTATTTAAGTTTTTTTTGTATTTTTGTAAGGTAGACTCTTTAGTAAGTATTTGTCATAAAAAAAACGTATCATGAAAAAACTGATTTATCTTAGTTTGGCATTGTTAATTGCCGTAGGTTTTTCTTGCAAAAGCGAATCCTCACAGGATTCTTTGCAGGGTATGATTGATAAAGGACTTGACCGTAGTTTGGCACAAGTAAAGTTGATGGCTGCCGACTTGATGAGCCAGCCTGATAAATTACCACGTACCATTGGCAAGGATGGCTCTTTTGCGACTTCCAATTCAAGTTGGTGGTGCAGTGGCTTCTTCCCAGGTGAGTTGTGGATGCTTTACGAATATACGGGTGATGAGGCATTGAAGACTTATGCCGACAACTATACGCGTCGGGTAGAGAAAGAGCAGTTCAATACCGGTACTCACGACCTTGGTTTTATGCTGTACTGCAGTTATGGACACGCATACCGCCTGACAGGTGACGAATATTATAAGAATGTGCTGATCCAGGGTGCAAACTCTCTTTGCACTCGCTTCCGTCCGAACATCGGCATCATCCAGTCTTGGGGCTCAAGCAAGAAATGGCAATGCCCGGTGATCATCGACAATATGATGAATCTGGAGTTTTTGGAGGAAGTATCGAAAATAACAAAAGATCCGAAATATGATGAGATTGCCAACAGTCATGCACATGTGACTATTAAGAATCATTTCCGCGATGATTTCAGTACATTCCACGTTGTGAACTATGATACATTGAGTACGGAAGTGTTGGCACGTCAGACTGCTCAAGGATATGCTGATGAATCATCTTGGGCAAGAGGTCAGGCTTGGGGACTCTATGGATATACCATGATGTATCGTGAGACAAAGAAGGCTGAATATCTGGAGCAGGCAAGACATATTGCACAGTTTATCATGAATCATCCGAATCTTCCAGCCGACAAAGTGCCTTACTGGGACTTCAATGCGCCTAATATTCCAAATGAGGAACGTGATGCATCTGCCGGTTCGATCATTGCTTCTGCTTTGATTGAGTTGTGCCAGTTTGTAGAAGGCGATGAGTCGAAGGCTTATTGCGACTTGGCTTGCCAAATTCTGAAGACTTTGACGTCGGATGAATACTTGGCTGAGGTTGGTACTAACTGCAACTTCATTTTGAAACATTCTGTTGGTAGCAAGCCTGGTCATTCAGAGGTGGATGTTCCATTGACTTATGCCGACTACTATTATATCGAAGCATTACTTCGTTTGAAGAAGTTGTTGAAGTAAACTGTCTTTGGGAACTTCGTAGGATAAATATAAAGCGGGTGTGTTCAAGCACACCCGCTTTTCATTATTATTGGTCTTTGTCCCAACAACATCAAGAATCAATCATTCTTCCAACGACATGTTGATTTTGAATTTTCAACTGTCTGTTTTGACCTATTGCAACATCCTCTTATTTTGTATTTCTTCCTATGAAAATGAGTCTTGTGAAGGTAATACCTTCACATTTGCACAATTATTAACATTTAAATGCTTGATTCATAGCGTCTTCAGTTTTGTGAAGGTGTGAAGGTATGTTTTGATCTTGAGTTTGTATTGGCCTAAAAATGTCGTTCCCTACAGGAAATGAAACCGTTTTGTCCCTGTGAATTTCCGAATCCACAGGGAGTTAATTGCGGGTTTTTAACCCGCGCGGATAGAATATCCGCAGTTATTGCCTCGGAGATTGCAAATCTCCGAGAACAAGGGAACCAGAGATCCCCAACAACATAATAAGATCCACGACGAGATCGGACTAGTCTACGTATCTCCCCATGCACTGAATTAAAAAAATAACCTTCACATTCACCGATTTTGTAATTCGTTTATTTACAACTATTTGTAATGTGTGATTTTTTAAAAATGTGAACCATGAAGGTTCACCAGACTGAAAATCCACAAAAAGGGGTATGAGGGTAATTAGGATATTCAGAAGACTCTGAGTACTCAGAGACAACTGTATTTCTGAACAAAAAAACTAAGTATTTAAACGAAAAATCTCGATAAATGAGACTGAAAAACTCGATAAATGAAAAAGATTATACGATAAATGAAAGTCGGAAGCCTAACAAGAAAGGGCATACTTAAACGAGTATGCCCTTTCATTCCTTTATGGGATGAAATCGCTTATTGTTCTTCAAAGTCTTCTTTGCCAACGCCACAAAGCGGACAAACAAAATCTTCTGGAAGGTCCTCAAAAGCAGTTCCCGGAGCAATGCCGTTTTCAGGATCACCTACTTCTGGATCATATTCCCAACCACACACGGAGCATACATACTTCTTCATAATAGTTATTTTAAATGATTAATAATATTGATTGAGCAAATATAGTAGATTTATAGTAGATTTCCTATTCCTCCATCAACTTTTTGAACTCTTCCATCCCTTCGGATGCTACCTTCTGAATGACATATACCTTGCGGTACGATGGGATATGCACTTCCTTTGGGTCGATCAGGTATACGGGTATGTCGGCCGGTGCATAGTTGAGCAAGCCGGCAGCGGGATAAACGTTCAACGAGGTACCGATAATCAAAAAGATATCTGCCTTCTCAACATATGTGATGGCTTCTTCAATCTTTGGAACAGCCTCACCGAACCATACGATGAAGGGGCGAAGTTGGCTCCCGTCGGCTGCCGTATCACCAATCTTGACTTCCCATTCCTCTGGTTTCAGCGTTCGAATATACCTCGGGTCGTTCGGGCTGAACGATGAGGTGACTTTCATCAGTTCACCATGAAGGTGAATCACATGACTGCTTCCGGCAACTTCGTGGAGGTTATCGACGTTCTGAGTAATTACTGTTACATTGAATTGGCTTTCCAATTCAGCGATAATTTCATGCCCACGGTTTGGCTTAGCATCTATTAATTGTTTACGTCGGATATTATAAAAATCGGTTACCAACTGAGGATTGCGGTTGTAACCCTCTGGAGTAGCCACGTCTTCTACGTTGTATTGCTCCCACAGTCCGCCGGAATCACGGAATGTACTAAATCCGCTTTCTGCACTAATACCAGCGCCTGTCAGTATGACTAGATTCTTTTTCATAACGATTTGTTTATTGGTGATTGTATTATTACAAATGTAATAAAAATAATTGTATGTGTCGATAGATTTAGATTTTATTAGGAACTTTGGCTTCGCCGAAGTTACTGAAACTCTGAAAAGTCAAAATAAATTTTGTCTTTTCTCTCGTTTATTCGTAACTTTGTGCGTTTTTATGAATTGATAGATAGTAAATATGGACAAATTCAGTTATGCAATAGGAATGGGCATCGCTCAAAACCTTGTCAGTATGGGAGCTTCACAGAATATTGATGTGGATGTTTTTGCTCAAGCCTTGAAAGATGTATTTGGAAAAGAAAAGACACAGATGACCTTTGTAGAGGCACGCGACTTAGTGAATAAGTATTTTTCGGAGATGGAAGCGAAGATGAATGCTGAAAATATCGCAAAAGGAAAGGCTTTCCTTGAAGAAAACAAGAAGCGCGAAGGAGTGGTTACTTTGCCGAGCGGCTTGCAATATGAAGTTTTGAAAGAAGGTAACGGCAAGAAACCGACCGCTAACGATAGGGTGAAGTGCCATTATGAAGGAACACTGATCGACGGTACCGTTTTCGATAGTTCCGTGAAACGTGGTGTGCCGGCAGTATTTGGCGTCAGCCAAGTCATTCAAGGATGGGTCGAGGCTCTTCAGTTGATGAACGAAGGTTCTAAGTGGCGTTTATACATTCCATCCGAACTGGCGTACGGAGATCAGCAGGCAGGTGAACTGATTCCACCTCACAGTACGTTGATCTTTGATGTAGAATTGTTACAAATCGTTTAAATAAAATAATAGTAAAGATGAAAAAATTAGCTTTTATTGTAGTTGTTCTTGCAACAGCTGGGCTTTCCTCTTGTGGTAATGCCCCTAAAGCAAGTTTTAGTAATGAGATTGACAGCCTTTCTTATATGGCTGGTATTGCTAATACACAGGGTTTGGACATGTATTACGAGCAACAGTTGGGTATGGACTCAACGGTATATGCCGATTTCGTTCGTGGTATTGAGGCTGGCTTGTCAAAGACTACCAAGAAGGACGAGGCTTATATGACAGGTCTTCAGGTAGGACAGTCGGTTGGTAGCCGTATGTTTGAGATGATGAATGATCGTCTTTTCGGTAATGACTCTGTTAACAAGTTGAATAAGACGAATCTGCTCGCAGGTTTCGTTGACGCTGTTAAGCATCGTGTAAAAGTATCTGCTGATAGTGCCAATATCTATTATGAAACAAAGAGCAAGGCTATCAAGGCAAGAATCAATTCAGTGAAATATGCCGACAACAAGGCTGCTGGTGAGAAGTTCTTGGCTGAGAATGCAAAGAATGATAGTGTAAAGACTACTCCGAGTGGCTTGCAGTACAAGGTGCTGAAGATGGGTAACGGCCCTGTTCCTGCTGATAACGCAACTGTAAAGGTACACTACAGAGGTACATTGATCGATGGCACTGAGTTTGATAGCTCTTATAGCCGTCAGGAGCCGACCTCTTTCAATGTAAATAATGTAATCCCTGGTTGGACAGAGGCTCTGAAGATGATGCCGGAAGGTTCAAAATGGATGATTTACATCCCTCAGGATTTAGGATATGGTGCTGAAGGTGCTGGTGCAAAGATCAATCCGTTCTCTACTTTAGTGTTCGAGGTTGAATTATTGGATGCCGGTGCAAAGAAATAAATTTCGGATTTTATAAGAGAGGGGGAGATTCTTCGTTTTAGAATCTCCCCCTCTTGTTTTTTTGTATGCTGATTACTTCAGAATCCGTTTCATACGGTCGGTTGCCCGTTGAATCATATCGTGAGTACCACTACCGTCGCTGACATATCTGACAACCATTTCGGCATATCCGATCGCCTGTTTCACAGCATCATTATTCGTGTCGGCCGTAGCCTTTGCCTTCTCAATCAGTGGAAGAAGGTCGGTCAGGTCTTCCAGTTCCGGCAAGTTGCCCGGACGCATCGCATTGATCGCTGCGTTTAGGGAAGCCGCCGCCTTATCTACCTCATCTTGACTGTAGTTCTCGGAAGGATTGTTCAGGATGTCGTTTGCATGATCGTACTCTTCCATTAATCGTGCGAATCCATGAGGTGCCCATGGTGCGTATTCCGGAACTTTCACCGTCATCTTGTTCCATGCTTGTTGTGCATCCCGACAACTCTTGGCGATCTGCATCACCTCTTCCAAGCCACTTTTATCAACGCTGTTAGCAGGAACGAGGTCGGCAATGGCATTGCCCAACTCATAGGTCTTCAGGTCAATGGCACTTTGTACCTTTCCTTCTCCTATTAATGTCTTAGCTTCCTTCGCAATGGCCTGGAGTTTCGTCCAGCTGTCGGATGTGTACAGTTTTGCATCCAAGGCATCAGCCTTCAAAATCATTTCTTCGAGGAATGCTTTATCCAATCCTTTTTGTTTCAACCCCTGGATGGCTTGTTGGATAGCCGAAATAACTTTCTGGGTGTCGGCCTGTGTGATAGCAGTCGACTCATACAGTTTATCTGCTGCAGCCACTGCACTCTTTAACGTGGTGAACGAAGCAGGTTCATAGTTCTCTTCCTTGAAGATTTTTGCTCGCTGTATTTTTGGCTGAAGGGCTGCCCTGAATGTAGCATTCGGATCACCTAAGATATTCATGCGGAAATAGTGAGTGATATTCTCATCACCATAATAATCAGGAATAAAGGTTTTTCCGTTGAAAGTCATGGTGTAGACATTTGCATCGAGGCCTTTACCACTTTTTGCCTTGTTCAACTTCACGTCGCTGAGGTCGGACTTGACGTCAATGGTTGCATCTTCCCACGTTTCATAGCCGGTACTTGCCATGACCAGTGGACCGTACATGAAGGCTCCCGCCCACATCGGCTCAAAGCTGGTCCTGCCTCCACCATTGGCGGTGACAGCAGTTTCCATCTTGTCGGGGGCAAAGTCGATATGCTTCGTAAAAGGCATGATAATCTCTACTTTATCGTTACTTGTCCATTCGCGTTCCGGTATAGTGACGTACGAACTGGGTTGGTATTTCTCTGCAATCGATTTGCCGTTCAGTTTCACGTCAAATCCATTGGTAGCCCAATACGGGACACGCAGTTTCATGGCAAAGGTGCCTGAACCCTTGGTGATTCGAATCACTGAACGTTCAGCAGGCCATGCACATTCCTGTTGCAAGGTAACGCCCTTGGCTTCCCACTCTGCAGTGGTCGGCATATAGAGTCCAATCCAAATAGTGTTGGCGCCTACAAAGTATACAGCCTCCTGGTATTTTACGTGGTTTTCAGATCCTGTACCTCCACAGCAACTCTCTTGCGGAGTCGCATTTCCCCAAGGCTTCGAAGCATTCAGTCCGACGGCATACTGATAGGTAGTTTCATACTTGTGAGGATTGACCGAACCAACAATCTGGTTGTAGAGGATGCGTTCATAGTAATCCATATACGATGCATCATCTGGGTTGAAACAGTTCAGATCTTTTGTCAACTTCGCGAGATTGTACGCACAACAGGTCTCGTTAATGGTTGGCTCTGGCATCAACCCTTGGCCTCCCCATGACGAAGCGTTGGTGGCCATGTTGAGTATCTGGGTATATGGTTGACGGAACATTTCACCATTGCCTACACCACCCATGGCATAACGGTAGCGACCTTGGATGAACGACCAGAAATTCTGTGCGATATGATAGTAATAGGGATTATTGTTAAGGCGGAAACTACGCAGAGCACCGATAATCATTGGGATGTGCTGGTTGGCATGACGCGTACGTATCGCATCAACATTGATGGATAACGGCTGGAAGAATGCCGGACTGTCGAAGAAGTTGGATGCTTCGAGCAGACGTTCCTTCTCAGTTGCATCCTTTACCATCGCTGACAGACGGGCCAGTGACTCACTCATGCCACCTACCTCACCGGCAATATACATGTTCCACATTTCATAGCGGTTACCTGGTTTTGCCCGACGCTCTTCCTGTGTGCCGTCACTCTTCACATAGGTACGGTAGTGTAGGCGATTCCATACCCATAATCCCATGTCTTTGGCAATCAGCAAAGCCTTGTCGGCAATAGCTTGGTCATCGATGTATGTTGCTATGTCGATAAGTCCGGCCAACTGCTTGTGGATGGAATAATAAGGAGCCCATACCCAGTTGTCATTATTATATGCCCGATACATCTCAATCAGTGCAGGGTGTTGTGCCGGAATGGCATTGAGATAGCCGTATCCATATTTTTGATACTCCTTTTTATAGTTGTCGAAATCGGCCCAAGTACCGTTCAGCTGGCGGAGTTCTGCTTCCGGAGCCAAGTCGCGAGCTTCCCAATAACGCCCAAGTTTTTCATCCCATACAAAAGTCCTTTCCTGACATTCGCGTAACTCGTTCACCATACGGGTGATATTCTGTTTGAGTTGTTCTCTCTTGGCGGGATCTTGACAACAGGCAAAAGCAAAGGCTAATGCCGACATGTAATGTCCTGTACCATGTCCTTTTAACTTCGTTGTGGGAGAGTCCCATCCATCGGATTCTTTATAACCTTCGGTGCTGAGGCCGTATGTGTCACGATAGTTATAGAGTTGTTGGCTGACATCCCATTTCAGGATCTCATCAATGTCCAAGTCACGGTTCCACGTTAACCGATTATCTCCCGTCACGCTTACCTTGTCGAGTGGAAGGGTTTCAGCCACTGGCGTGTTTGATGGTGTGGCATAAGGTTGATCCACTACTTTTATGGAGGCAGAAATAGGATAGCCGTTAGGCGTTGTGTTATCGCCGAGGATATATCCTTTTACACTGTAGGTCGTTCCCGTTGGATTGATCTGGGGATTTGCTTCAGCTTCTTCGGTAACCGGAGAAGAATTGGACCATTTGGCTTGTCGGAACTCCTGGCTACCATCCGAGTAGGTGACCCATACTTGGAACGGTAGGCGAGGGGCTGTCCCTACTGGTGCTTCTACGCTGATGGCTTCCACACTTACAATGTCCTTGAAGCCTGAAAAAACGTTCTGATTGCCTGTCTGAGTACATGAACAACATAATCCAATCCATGCTGTCCATAAGAGTGTCTTCACTTTCATAAAACTTTTCATATCGGGTTGCTTTTAATAATTCTTGAGATTCTCTTAGTATGAAATTACAATATTGCATAAAAAACTCAATATTTGCAAATAATTAAAACGAAAAGTGAAAACATACCATTCTTAAATGCCCATTAGTACGATGAATTATTCGCGTTAAATGATTATTACTAGATATATCAGATAGTTGTAAGAACAAGAATGTCCAACTTTTTTGAGGTTATATCCTTTTTGTACCTATATATTAAGGGCATAAGGGAACCGATAAGATTAAAAAAAACCAAATCGACATATTTTATCTAAATTATGAGGTGCTTTTCCGTGCTGTTTTAAAGAATTTACCTATCTTTAAACAGATTATTGAACACTTTTATTCAACAACAATGAAAGAGACGTTAAAGGTTTATTGCAAAAACAGTAATAGTTTTAAAGATTTTCCGATAGGAAGTACACTCTTGGATATTTATGATGGATTTGGCTTGTCTATGCCCTATGGCGTAGTCAGTGCAAAAGTCAATAATGTAGTTCAAGGCTTGTCATACCGTGTATATAATAATAAAGATGTAGAGTTCCTCGATATAACCTGTGCATCAGGTATGCGAACATATGTGCGTTCGCTCTGCTTTGTCTTATGTAAGGCTGTTGAGGATTTGTACCCTGGAGGTGATTTTGTCTTAGAACATCCCATTTCAAAAGGTTATTACTGTCGGCTCCTTATAGGTAGGGAAGTCGGATTAGACGATGCTATCCGCCTTAAGAATCGGATGCAGGAGATTATTGCACAGGATATTCCGTTCAAGCGTCATCATGAACACACCAAGGATGTAGTGAAGATCTTCAATGAGAAAGGACGTGATGATAAGGTAAACCTGTTGGAAACTTCAGGAAAACTGTGGTCTTATTACTATACGTTGGATGATTGCGTAGATTATTATTATGGCTCCTTGGTCCCTAGCACCGGTTATCTGAAGAAGTTCGACTTGGTGAAATACTATGACGGGCTACTTCTTCAGATCCCGAAAACATCGAATCCGAATGAACTGGAAGATGTGGTTAAGCAAGAGAAAATGTTCGATGTGCTTAAAGAATTCCGTCAATTAAACCAAATCGTGGGGCTTGGTACCGTGGGCGAATTCAATGTAGCATGCCGTAAGAAAAGGGCCTCGGGCATGATTCAAGTGTCAGAAGCTCTGCAAGAGAAAAAGATCTCGAATATTGCGGATGAAATATATAAACGTTATAAGGGTGAGAACCATGTCAGAATGGTGCTTATCGCCGGACCTTCTTCTTCAGGAAAAACGACTTTCAGTAAACGTCTGTCGGTTCAGATTATCGCGAATGGATTGAAGCCTTTTCCTATCTCTTTGGATAACTATTTTGTTGACCGTACTCATACACCAAAGGATGAAAACGGAGAGTATGATTTTGAATCTTTATATGCACTTGACTTGGAATACTTCAACAAGCAGTTGAATGAGTTGCTGGAAGGGAAGGAGGTCGTGTTGCCTCGCTTCAACTTTACGACCGGGAAAAGAGAGGCTGGCGAGAAATTTAAGTTGGCGCCGAATACCATCTTGATATTGGAAGGAATCCATGCGTTGAACCCTGACTTGACACCAAATATTCCTGACGAATGTAAGTTCAAGATCTTCGTTTCTGCCATGACGACGATCCTGCTGGATGATCATAACTATATCCCGACAACGGATAACCGACTTCTCAGAAGAATAATCCGTGATTATAAATATCGGAATTACTCAGCAGAAGAGACAATTAGCCGATGGCCAAGTGTAAGAGCGGGAGAGGATAAGTGGATTATACCATATCAGGAGAATGCGGATGCCATGTTCAACTCAGCTTTGCTTTTCGAATTGGCGGTAATAAAAGATGTTGCGGAACCACTCTTGAGACGTGTCCCCGAAGATAGCCCAGTTTTTTCAGAAGCCTACCGGTTGTTAAAGTTCTTGGACTACATCACTTCAGTGCCAAGCAGGGAGATTCCACCAACTTCTTTGTTGCGTGAGTTCTTGGGGGGGAGCAGTTTTAAATATTAACGCAAATAATAATTGAAAAGGTGACTTATTCACGATAAATCACTAATTTTGCGGCAAAAAGAATACAATATGTCACAAAGGTCAGGACAAATTCAGATACAGGATCAGCAGCAGATACAAACACTATCTCCTCAGCAGATTTTGGTTGTGAAGCTACTGGAATTGTCGAAACAGGAACTGGAGGAACGAATCCATGCGGAAGTACTGGACAATCCGGCCCTGGAGACTGAACCGAACCCAACAGAGGCAGAAGAGAAAGATGATTTCCCGGAAGATAATGAGGGAGGGTCGGACGTAGATGATATGTCCTTGGGGGATTATGCGAATGAAGATGACATACCTGATTATAAATTGCAGGAACATAACCGAAGTCGAGGTGAACGGGTAGAAGAGATCCCATTCTCGGATACAGACTCTTTCTATGATGTCCTCAAGGAGCAGCTGGCTATGCAACCGTTCTCTGAAAAGGAGCGGGAGATAGCAGAGTATCTGATCTTATCGTTAGACAGCGACGGATTCTTACGAAGGGATTTTCTTCCTATGATTGATGATCTGTATATCAACTATGGAGTTGATACGGATGAGGTTGAATTGGAGAAAATCTTGAATGCGATACAGGAGTTCGATCCGGCTGGCATTGGAGCACGTTCTTTGCAGGAGTGCTTGTTGTTACAGATAAGGCGAAAGCCTGATTCTCCGTTAAAGAAGATAGAACAGGAGATCATCGAAAACAACATGGATGATTTTACCCGAAAGAACAAAGAACGTATCATGCAACGACTTGGTATTTCGGAAGAAATCTACGCACAAGCCCTTGCCGAACTGGTTAAACTGAACCCTCGTCCGGGAAGTGCTCTGGGTGAGGCGATAGGAAAAAATTTTCAGCAGATAATACCCGACTTCATTGTTGAAAAAGATGAGGAAGGAAATGTCCAGGTGAGTTTGAATAACTGGGATGTTCCTGTCCTACGGCTAAGTAACGACTATAAGGTACTTTTGGAGGAATATACCAAGAATAAAGAGAATCAGAGCCGGGAGAACAAAGTGGCCTTCTCTTATTATAAGCAAAAGGTAGATGCT
This sequence comes from uncultured Bacteroidales bacterium, assembly GCA_902779535.1. GTDB lineage: Bacteria > Bacteroidota > Bacteroidia > Bacteroidales > Bacteroidaceae > Phocaeicola. Next base: position 13,536 of record CACZBX010000035.1, on the reverse strand, counting down.
GCTCAGGGATTTATCAATGCAGTGAAGCAACGTCAGCACACGTTGATGGTGACGATGGAAGCCATCGTTAAGTTACAAATGGCTTTCTTCGAAGAGGGAGATGAAGCTCAGTTAAAGCCAATGATCCTAAGAGATGTAGCAGAGATAACAAAACTGGATATATCAACCATTTCCAGAGTTAGCAACAGCAAGTATGTACAGACTGATTTTGGCATCTTCCCGTTGCGCTTTTTCTTCAGCACCGGTTATAAGTCATCGGAGAGTGGAGAACAGATGTCGGCACGTGAAATAAGACGCATCCTCCAGGAATTGGTCGATCATGAAGATAAGCAACAGCCTTTGACGGATGACCAGTTGGTGGATGTCTTGAAGGAAAAAGGCTATCCGATAGCCCGACGTACGGTGGCCAAATATCGTAAGACATTGAATATACCGGTGGCCCGATTAAGAAGAATATGATGGAACAGATTGAAGAACAGAAAATAGTTGAACAACCAATAAACAGATGGTTGATCTGGTGTGCCCGCTTGGTGTCGGTCATCTTCAACCCATTCCTCGTTCCATTGCTCGCTTTTTGCCTGTTGTTCTTTTGTACTTATCTAAAGATTATTCCCTTTTTGGCACGTATCCAAGTGTTGAGTTTGGTGGTGTGTTTCACGATTACGATACCTTTCTTGGCCATATACATCTTGCAAATGGTAAAAGGATGGACTTTCAAGGATTTTGGCAAGCGAGAATATCGTCCATTCCTCTATTTCTTGACCATACTTAGTTATGTTACTTGTCTCATCACAATGTATCGCTTACGTTTGCCTCGATATATGACGGGCATCATCATGGCTTCTTTGTTATGTATGATCATCTGTACGCTCATTAATTATAAGTGGAAGATTAGTGTTCATGTAGCGAGTGGTGGCCTGATGGTCGGTGGCTTGATATCGTATGGTGTATTATTCAGTTTTAATCCCATATATTGGTTAGGATGGTTTATACTTCTTTCCGGTGTCTTGGGAACAGCAAGGATGATTCTATGCCGGCATACCCTTTTAGAGGTTTTAATCGGATTTCTGGTCGGTTTGTTTTGTGGAGTCATCGGAATTTTGTTTATTTGAAGAAATTTTTGATATTAACCTTATTTTTAAATTAAAACATTATGAATTTTCCTAACAATGTAAAGTACACCAGCGAACATGAATGGATTCGTGTTGAAGGTGAGGTTGCTTATGTAGGTATCACAGATTATGCTCAAGACCAATTGGGCGATATCGTTTTCGTTGATATCCCAACAGTCGGAGAAACGTTAGAGAAAGGTGAAACTTTTGGTACGATTGAGGTTGTAAAGACGGTATCTGATTTGTTCCTCCCGATAGGTGGCGAGGTATTAGAGCAGAATGAAACATTGGCAGACCAACCAGAGTTGGTAAACTCAGATCCTTATGGAGAAGGTTGGATTATTAAGATTCAACCATCTAATTTGGCCGAATTGGACGAGCTGTTGGATGCTGAGGCTTATAAGGCTTTGATTAGCGAATAATGAAAAGAAATGAATAAAGGTGTCGTGTGAGTGGACGCAGTATGTGGTCTGCTCACACGATTCTTATAAAAACAGAGGATATGAAACCACTTGTAAGTATTATTATGGGAAGCACCTCCGACCTTCCTGTCATGGAGAAGGCTGCAAAATTGTTGGATGAGATGCACATCCCTTTTGAGATAAATGCACTATCGGCTCACCGTACGCCGGATGCTGTGGAGTCTTTCGCAAAGAGCGCGGCCAGTCGTGGCTTGAAAGTAATCATTGCAGGTGCAGGAATGGCAGCAGCCCTTCCGGGTGTCATTGCAGCCAACA
>CACZBX010000035.1:0-11676 GCA_902779535.1 uncultured Bacteroidales bacterium | reverse complement strand
CAAATGCCTCCAGGAATTCCCGTGGCAACGGTTGCAATTAATGGTGCCATGAATGCAGCCATTCTGGCTGTCCAAATGTTGGCTCTGTCAGATGCTGAATTGGCTCAGAAGTTTGCAGAATATAAAGAAGGGCTGAAGAAGAAAATCGAAAAGGCTAACGCTGAATTAAAAGAAATCAAATACGAATATAAAACGAATTGAACCTTAAATGATCGATCTTTTCAATTATTCCCGACGTGAATCTTCAGAAGTTCATGTAGGTGCTACTCCTTTGGGTGCCATTCATCCGATTCGCTTGCAAAGCATGACGAATACATCGACAATGGATACCGATGGCTGCGTGGAACAAGCCAAGCGGATTATCGAGGCTGGAGGTGAATATGTCCGCCTGACAACTCAAGGATCACGCGAAGCAGAAAATCTACAGTGGATAAATAGTAGATTACGCACGCAAGGATACAATACACCTTTGGTAGCAGATGTACATTTTAATCCGAATGTGGCAGATGTAGCAGCTCATTATGCAGAGGCGGTTCGTATTAATCCGGGAAACTATGTGGATCCTGGTCGTACGTTCAAACACTTGGAATATACGGATGAGGAATATGCGAAGGAGATCGAGAAGATAAAGAATCGGTTTATCCCTTTTTTGAACATCTGTAAGGAACATCATACGGCCATCCGAATCGGAGTGAACCATGGCTCGTTATCCGACCGCATCATGTCGCGTTATGGAGATACTCCGGAAGGTATGGTGGAATCATGCATGGAGTTTCTTCGTATCTGTGTAGAAGAACATTTCATGGATGTTGTTATTTCAATCAAGGCATCGAATACCGTCATAATGGTGCGAACGGTTCGCTTGTTGGTTGCTCAGATGGATCAAGAAGGAATGAATTTCCCACTGCATCTGGGTGTGACAGAAGCTGGAGGTGGTGAGGATGGTCGTATCAAGTCGGCCATCGGAATCGGTGCCTTATTAGCTGACGGACTTGGAGATACCATCCGTGTTTCATTAAGCGAGGCTCCGGAGGCAGAAATTCCGGTTGCGAAAAAGTTACGTGATTACATCATACGTCGGGAGAAACATCTGTTCATACCGGGAAAGGAATCGGCAGATTTTGATTATATCCATCCTTCACGTAGGATCACCAAACCTGTGATGAACATTGGTGGCGATCAAGTGCCGGTCGTTATCTCTGAACGGTTGGATGCAACATCCAATATCAATTCAGCTTTTGTACCCGACTATATTTATTACGGTTCAAAACTGCCAGTCAATCGTAATTGTTCTGTTCCAGCAATTGTAGATGTGGATGCTTGGTCGGTAAACATGAAGCAAGTATATCCGGCTTTCACCTATAACCGAATGTTGGAGCTGCATTATTGTCCGGCATCACTCAAATTTTTGTTTGTTCCTTATATTGGTCTGAATGAAGAAGTAATTGCAGGATTGAAACTACACCCGGAGGTTGTTGTCATAGCACAGAGTAATCATGAGAACAGGCTGGGTGAGATGAGAGCTTTAGTTCATGAAATGATGAACGAGGGCCTGAAGAACCCGATTGTATTCTTCCAACATTACCAAGAGGATGAACTGGAAAACTTACAAATCAAATCGTCTGCCGATATGGGCGCACTTATGATTGATGGACTGTGCGATGGGATCTTCCTGTTAAATCAGGGAAACATTCCGCATGAGAAAGTAGATGAGACCGCTTTTAGCATCTTGCAGGGCGGACGATTGCGTACATCGAAGACAGAATATATCTCTTGTCCGGGTTGTGGCCGTACTTTGTACAATTTGGAGGAAACAATCGCACGTATCCAAGCAGCAACATCACATCTTAAAGGACTCAAAATTGGAATTATGGGCTGTATCGTAAATGGACCAGGTGAAATGGCCGATGCTGATTATGGCTATGTGGGTGCTGCCCGTGGGAAGGTCAGTCTCTATCGAAGGAAAGAATGTTTAGAAAAGAATATTCCGGAAGAAGAAGCGGTGGATAGGTTAATCGAGTTGATTAAGGCAAATGGAGATTATCGGGAGAGATAATCTCCATTTGTTTTTCGGGATACGCAACAACTGTGGATCTTTGATTTGAATTCTTCGTTTTTGGTAATTTTTACCGTAAAAAGTGTAAGATGATTAAGGCTGAATCAACGTATCTTTGTCGTAATAAAAAATAAGAATATGGGAAAGATTTTAATAGCTTATTATTCTCGCCGCGGGGAGAATTATGTGAACGGAAGTATCCGTAACCTGAAACTTGGAAATACCGAAGTGGTAGCCGCAAAGATTAAGGAGTTGTTGCCTAATGCAGATTTGTTCCACATTGATACGGTTCATAATTATTCGGATTCGTATATGACTTGCATCGAAGAGGCAAAGCAGGAACTGCGTGAACAGGCCCGCCCGGAGATGAAGGAACGTTTGGACAGCATTGATGAATATGATACGATTATTCTGGGTTATCCGAACTGGTGGGGAACCATGCCGATGGTATGTTATACGTTCCTTGAGTCATACGATTTTACAGGAAAGCGCATCATTCCTTTCTGCACAAACGAAGGTAGTGGAATGGGCTCGTCTGAGCGGTTCATTAAGAAGTTGTGTCCTGGCGCTATTGTCTTGAATGGTACTTCAATTCATGGGGCTGAGGCTGCGAATGCTGACTATGAAGCACGTATGATAGCAAAGACGGCTAAAGAAGTATGAAATGAAAAAAGAAGTTGTTGTTTTAGTTGGAACAGGTAGTATAGGCTTAGCAATCGCTCGACGTGTGTCTGCGGGGAATCATTTAGTTCTTGCAGACTATAGCATTGATTATGCTGAGACTGCGGCTAAGACTTTGGAAAGTGCTGGTTTTGAATGTTCTGTCATCCAGTGTGACTTAGGGCGTAAGGATGATATTATACGCTTAGTCGATTTTGCACAAACTCAAGGGCAGGTGAAACATCTTGTTAATGCTGCTGGTGTCTCACCTTCACAAGCACCTGTGGAGCGTATCCTTCAGGTTGACTTGTATGGTACAAGTGTTCTTTTAGAGGAATTCGGAAAAGTTATCGAAGATGGTGGTAGTGGCGTTATTATCTCATCCCAGAGTGGACATCGCCTACCGGCTCTTTCGCAGGAACAGAATGACGCTTTAGCAATGACACCTGTTGAAGAACTGCTTGAACTTCCATTTTTAAGAGAAATTACCGACACGTTGAAAGCTTACCAATATTCTAAGCGTTGCAATGTACTTCGGGTTATGTACGAGGCTACTCGTTGGGGACGACGTGGCGCAACAATCAACAGCATTTCTCCTGGCATTATCATGACACCGCTGGCCAATGATGAATTGCATGGACCTCGGAAGGATGGATATCTGAAGATGATTCAATCGTCACCGGCAAGGAGAGCAGGAACGCCCGATGAAGTAGGCGACCTTGCAGAATTCCTTTTGTCCTCTCGAGGACGTTTCATCTCTGGAGCGGATATCTTAATCGATGGAGGAACGACCGCTTCTTACTGGTATGGAGATTTACAATATTTGAAGAAAACGCATTAACAATATATGATATGGATAAAATAAAGTTGAGTAACGGAGTTGAGATGCCGTTGTTGGGATATGGTGCCTTTCAAGTAACCCCACAAGAATGTGAACGATGCGTGTCGGATGCTCTTAGCGCAGGATATCGTTTAATAGATACGGCACAGGCATATTATAATGAAGAGGGAGTTGGAGCGGCCATCAAGAAATCGGGTATTCCTCGAAATGATATTTTCTTGACGACTAAAGTATGGATCAGCAACGCCGGAGAAGAAAAGGCGTCTCGCTCAATTGACCAGAGTTTGAAGAAATTGGGTATGGACTATATTGATTTGTTGCTGATTCACCAAGCATACGGAGATGTGTTTGGTTCATGGCGTGCAATGGAAAAAGCCTATCGTGATGGAAAGGTGCGTGCTATCGGCGTGTCAAACTTCCAAGAAGCCCGTTTCTTTGATTTTGCTCATTATGTCGATGTGAAGCCAATGATAAACCAACTGCAGTGTAATGTTCTCATCCAGCAACGAAGTATCGAACCAGTGTTGAATGATTTTGGTGCACGCATGATGGCATGGGGCCCATTGGGCGGTCAAGGTGTTGACGGAGTTGTCAAAAGTGAATTGCTCACAGGCATTGGGAATCATTATGGGAAAACTGCCGCACAAGTGGCTCTTCGTTGGCTTATTCAACGCGGAATCGTTGCGATCCCTAAGAGCACTCACAAGGAACGTATGGAACAGAACTTCAATATCTTTGATTTTACGTTGACTGAAGAAGAAATGTCGAAGATTGCTGAGATGAATGAACATGATAACGGAACTATCAATTTCAATAATATACAATTCGTTAAATATTTAATAGAAACATACGGATGAACAAAGTCTTATGGCTTTTCCTGTTCTGCCCGTTCATTCTTCAACCCGTTGCTTTTGTCAGGATGCAAAATGATAAGGAACAAATAGAAACATTGTATCGTCAAATGTGCCAGGCGATGATTGAGAAAGATATAGTTACGCTTGACCGTATTCATGCGGATGAGTTTGTGCTGATACATATGACAGGGATGCACCAAACAAAGAAAGAGTATCTCACAGCAATAGCCGATGGAACATTGAACTACTATAAAGTGGAGCATGAGTTTGTTGAGGCAAAGATAAAAGATGACCAAGCTACATTGGTAGGACGAAGTCGGGTTCTTGCTGCTGTATTTGGCGGTGGGCGGTATACTTGGAAGTTACAATTGGTTTTCCATCTTGTCCGACTGGACGGGAACTGGCTGTTGACTGACGCAAAGGCGTCAACCTATTAACATGATGGAAATAAAAATATAAAAATGGTAGAAAATATGAGAGTTGGAAAATATTTAATTGCTGCTGTTGCATTATTAATGTCAATGGCCTGCAGTGGAAGGAGGGTCGCTTCCGTATCGATGGAAGATGGCACGATGGAGGCGACGGTAGATACAACAAAGAAAGCACTTGTTGTATTCTTTTCGCATGCTGGTGATAACTATAATGTGGGTAAAAATGCGGTAGGGAACACGAAGATAGTTGCTGGTTATATCCACGAGATAGCTGGTGCTGATCTGTTTGAGATAGTGACTCATAAATATGATGATATGGCATATAAGCCATTGACCGAACTGGCGAAAAAAGAGCAGGAAGATGGTGAACTTCCTGAATTTGAGGGTGAAGTGGATGTCACGAAATATGATACCATCTTTATTGGCGGCCCGGTATGGTGGGGGACTTATCCTCAGGTGATGTTTTCGTTCTTCAAAAAATACGACCTAAGTGGTAAGACCCTCATCCCTTTCACAACTCATGAAGGCTCCGGACTTGGTCGTTGTGCTGAAGATGTGAAGAAAGCCTATCCTAAAGCAACGGTGCTGAAAGGTTTCTCTCTTTATGGGCATGAGGCTCGTACTGGAAAGGCAAAAGTGGAGAAGTGGCTGAAAGACTTAGGTTATTAAGTATAATTCTTTAACCGTATAAAAACAGAAGTGCACATCAAGGATATCCCTCCATGTGCACTTCTTGTATTTTTAGGTAATGTTTAAATCTTGTCTCCGTACGATAAGTCACCGGCGTCACCCAATCCTGGAACGATGTATTTATGTTCGTTCATTCCCGGATCAATCGTTGCGCACCAAAGTGTGATATTATCGTTCACATCATCAGCAAAGAGCTTTTGTAGATGTTTTACACCATCAACGCTTGCGATGACACAGGCGATATGCATTTTCTTTGGGGCACCTTTTGTTAGGAATGCTTTCCAAGCTAATTCCATACTCTCGCCTGTAGCCAACATAGGGTCAACCAGAAGCAAGGTTTTATTGCTCAACAAGGGAGCAGCAATGTATTCGATCTTTACATCGACAGCTCGATGGTCTTGATCTTTGTAATAACGGAATGCAGACACAAAAGCACAATCGGCGTGGTCGAGCACTTGAAGGAAGCCACTTTGTAGGGGCAGACCGGCACGGAAAACCGTGGCAATGACTAATTCGTCATCAGGTGTATTTACGCTGGCAATGCCTAATGGCGTTTGTACTTCTTTCTTGGAATAAGTGAGCGTTTTACTAATCTCATAAGCCATGAGTTCTCCGATTCGTTCGATGTTTCTTCTGAAACGCATGCGGTCTTTTTGAATATTCACGTCGCGAAGTTCAGCTACATATTGATTGAGGATAGTGTTATCCTCGCCTAAATTGAATATTTTCATTGTATTAATACTTAAAGATTATACAAAGGAACGAATTTTATTTGAATTTGTAAAGTAGAAATAGCATAAATGTTATACAAACCTAAATAAATCTTGCCGAGGGAATTATTTTGCTAATAGTTTCTTTTTTTGGGAAGAAAGCATTAATTTTGTACCGCAATTTAAAAGGGGCTTACAAGTTCTAATTAAAACAGGATTAATTTATAACAAAAAATAACTTTAATATAGATTAAAATGGCAAATTTAGATTTGACGAAGTACGGTATTGTTGGTTCAACCGTCATTGCACACAACCCATCTTATGAGTATCTTTTCGAAGAGGAAACAAAGGCAGGTCTGACTGGTTATGATAAAGGTCAGAACACGGAGTTGGATGCAGTAAACGTGATGACCGGTATTTATACAGGTCGTTCACCTAAGGATAAATACATCGTTGATGATGCTCAGAGCCATGATAAGGTATGGTGGACAACTGAGGGTTATAAGAATGACAATCATCCGATGAGTGAAGAAGTTTGGGGTAAGGTGAAAGAAATCGCCATCAAAGAACTTTGTAATAAGAATCTTTATGTAATGGATGCATACTGCGGCGCAAACGAATCTACTCGCTTGGCTGTTCGTTTCATCGTTGAGGTTGCTTGGCAGGCTCACTTCGTAAAGAATATGTTTATCCAACCGACAGAGGAAGAACTTGCAAACTTCGAACCGAACTTTGTAATCTATAATGCTTCTAAGGCTAAGGTTGAGAACTATAAGGAATTAGGTCTGAACTCTGAGACTTGTGTTGCTTTCAACACGACAACCCGTGAGCAATGTATCATCAACACATGGTATGGTGGTGAAATGAAGAAGGGTATGTTCTCAATGCAGAACTACTACCTCCCATTGCAAGGCATCGCTTCTATGCACTGCTCTGCTAACACCGATATGGAAGGTAAGAACACGGCGATCTTCTTCGGTCTTTCTGGTACAGGTAAGACTACCTTGTCAACCGATCCAAAGCGTTTGTTGATTGGTGACGATGAGCACGGATGGGATGACGAAGGCGTATTCAACCTTGAAGGTGGTTGCTATGCTAAGGTGATCAATTTGGATAAGGAAAGTGAACCTGATATCTATAACGCTATCAAGCGTAATGCTTTGCTCGAGAATGTTACAGTTGATGCAAATGGTAAGATTGACTTTGCAGATAAGAGCGTAACTGAGAACACTCGTGTTTCTTATCCTATCAATCATATCGAGAAGATTGCTTCTAAGGTAAACGGAAAGAGTGCAGGTCCTGATGCTAAGAACGTTATATTCTTGTCGGCCGACGCATTCGGCGTATTGCCTCCAGTATCTATCTTGACTCCAGATCAGACGAAGTACTACTTCCTCTCTGGTTTCACAGCTAAGTTGGCAGGTACAGAGCGTGGTATTACTGAACCGACTCCTACTTTCTCTGCTTGCTTCGGTCAGGCATTCTTGGAATTGCACCCGACAAAGTATGCTGAGGAATTGGTTAAGAAGATGGAAAAGAGCGGTGCTAAGGCTTACTTGGTAAACACTGGTTGGAACGGTACTGGCAAGCGTATCTCTATCCGCGACACTCGTGGTATCATCGACGCTATCTTGAACGGTGCTATCAACAAGGTTGAGACAAAGCATATCCCTTATTTCAACTTCGAAGTACCTGTAACATTGGAAGGTGTTGACCGTCGTATCTTGGATCCACGCGATACTTATGCTTGCGATTGTGAATGGGAAGAGAAAGCTAAGGATTTGGCTGCTCGTTTCATCAAGAACTTCGGCAAGTATACTACTAACGAAGCTGGTAAGGCTTTGGTTGCTGCTGGTCCACAGCTCTAATTGTAAATAATCACTTGACTATAATGAGGGAAGCAATCTAATGTTGCTTCCCTCGTTTTGTCTTAAAAATAGGAAAACGATGAAGAAATTATGTTTCGCCGTATTGGCAATGATGATGATGGCCTGTCAGCCACAACCACAGACTGTTCAGGAAGAAGTGAACAATGAAGTGAATCCGGTGATCGAGAATATCTTGACACGAAGGAGTGTTCGTAAGTATCAACCACAGGCTGTGAACCGTGATACGATGAGCTTGGTGATGAAGTGCGGTATCAATGCACCGAATGCAATCAACCGTCAGGCATGGGAAGTACGTGTAGTCGACAACCCTGAAATCCTGAATGGATTGACCGAGATCTATAAGAAACAGAACCCAGAGATGGCAGAACGTGAGAAGGATGCACGCAACATGTTCCGTGATGCTCCGACCGTTGCATTTATTGCATACGATACGACGTTTAGTTATGCACCGGTTGACTGTGCTTTGTTGGCTGAGAACATGATGCTGTCGGCTTGGTCAATGGGTATTGGCTCTGTTTGCATGGGTGGTCCTGTACCATTCCTTAAATCAGACGCTGCTGCTGAGATTATGAAGAAGTTGGGCTTCAGCGAAAACTATGAGCTTCTTTTGACTATCGGATTCGGCTATCCGGCAGAGGCACCGGCTGCTCGCCCTCGTGATGACAGTAAGGCTAGATTCGTAGATTGAACATTTCATAATGATATAAATGAAGGCGCCTTATCCCTAATAAGGCGCCTTTTTTATTTCCAAAAAGTCACCATATCTTTAAATTTATGTTAATTGTTTTGCGAGAAATGACAAGATGTCAAAAAAGACATTAAATTTGAACCATAAACAATTAACCTTAAATAAATAGTATCATGATTATTGGTATTCCAAAAGAAATTATGCACGACGAGGCTCGTGTGGCTTGTACTCCTGAGACAGTGGGTAAGTTCGTAAACGACGGATTTGAAGTCCTTGTGGAAAAATCAGCTGGCGAGGGCGCTTTGCACAGTGATGAAGATTATATTAAGGCTGGTGCAAAGATGGTCGATGACCCGGTAGAGATTTATCAAAAAGCAGAGTTGATCTTGAAGGTGAAAGAACCACTCTTCAACGAGAAAGTTGGCAAACATGAGGTTGAGATGATGCATAAGGGGCAATACCTGATTACATTTATCCACCCGGCTGCTCCGGTAAACCATGAGATGGTAAAGAAACTGGCTGCACAGGGTGTCATTGCCATCACTTTGGATGGTATTCCTCGTATCTCCCGTGCACAGAACATGGATGCTCTGACTTCCATGAGTACGTGTGCCGGCTATAAAGGTATCTTGATGGCAGCCGACCGCTTGACGAAGTTCATGCCTCAGATGTTTACCGCTGTCGGTAAGATTGAACCGGCCAAGGTAATGGTTATCGGTGTGGGCGTGGCAGGTCTGCAAGCGTTGGCAACAGCAAAACGTTTGGGGGCTATCACTTATGCAGCTGATATCCGTCCGGCAGCAGCCGAGAATGCGATGAGTTTGGGCGCTAAAATCGTTCCCACAAACGTTCCGGCAGAGTTGGCTATTGCAGAAGGTGGTTATGCCAACCGTTTGCCTGACGATGTCTTGGCTAAAGAACGTGAATCATTGAAGGAAACAATCCAACAGATGGATATCGTATTCTGCTCGGCTTTGATTCCGGGTCGTCTGGCTCCGGTCATCATTACTGAAGAAATGGTGAAGGGGATGAAACGTGGTTCTGTTATTGTTGATATCTCTATCGATCAAGGCGGTAACTGCGAATTGACTCCGGCTGGTGACATCGCCGTAAAACATGGTGTTACGTTGATGGGTGTGAAGAATATCCCGGGTGAACTCCCGACCAGCTCTACATGGATGTTCTCGAACAATATGTACAATCTGGTGAAATACCTGGTTAAGGATGGTCAGATTAAGCTCGACCGTTCAGATGAGGTTATTGCAAAGAGTCTTGTATGTATTGATGGTGAATTGGTTCATGCCGGTGCACGTGAGGCAATGGGTCTTTAAGTAAGTAGATTAACTTTTATAGGGGCGGTCGTCAGGCGGAAGCTTGAGGGACACCCCTTTTTTAATTCTTAGTAACATGATTAGTCCGTATGTGCTGTTAATGGTATTCATTGTTTGTACCATAGCAGGTTATTTCATTATTAAGACTGTTCCAAGCTTGCTGCACACTCCTCTGATGTCGGGCATGAATGCCTTGTCGGGTGTTACCGTTGTTGGAGCGATTACCGCAACAGGCTTTTCTCTTCTGACAGGTGGCTTTTGCTCGCAACTTGCAGGTTGCTTGGCTATAATCTTGGCCACAATCAATGTGGTCGGTGGTTTCGGTGTGACCGATCGTATGCTGAAGATGTTCAACAAGAAAAACAAGGAGGAGTAAAAGATGGTACAGATTGTATTAAGCGTTTTGCTCTCCATTGCCGTCTTGATAGGCATCTCCTTGATGAGCAAGGTAAAGACGGCTGTGCGTGGAAACATGATTTCTGCATTGGCCATGCTGATTGGCATCGTCATGACACTGCTTTTCTCAGGTGTAATTAATGCGTGGACCATCTATCCGGCTCTGATTATCGGTGCGTTGATTGGTAGCTTTATCGCGCGCAAGGTGCAGATGATTCAGATGCCACAGACCGTTGCCCTCTTTAATGGACTCGGTGGAGGAGCTTCTGCACTGGTTGGTATCTTGTCGGCCACATTCGTTGCCTTCAGCGGTGAGCAAATTATGGAGATTGTCATGAATGGCTATGTTCATTTCGTGCGGTTTACTTCGTTGCTGGCCGTGGCTGTTGGTATGATTACGTTGGTCGGTAGTTTGGTGGCTGCCGGGAAGTTACATCGCATACTGCCTCAGAAGCCAATTATTTGGCCTTCTCATTCAGTCATTACTCTGGTCCTGTTGGTGGCTACTGTCTTCTTTATCTGTATTGGGACGACAGCCGGCACAGGCATAGGATGGTGTGTCTTTGGAACTGTTCTTACCTCTTCTCTGTTTGGCCTATACTTCTCCGTACGTGTCGGCGGGGCTGACATGCCCATCACGATTTCACTCCTGAACTCTCTTTCTGGTGTGGCAGGTGCCATCGCGGGTATGGCTATCAGTGATATCTTCTTAGTAGCAGTCGGTGGTATCGTTGGTGCCTCGGGCTTGTTGTTGACACAAATTATGTGTAAAGCAATGAACCGTAGCCTAATGAGTATTCTTCTAGGCGGTATAAAAGCGGCTCCTGTGCAGATAAAGAATGAAGTAGGCGTTAAAGAAGAAACACAAAAAGTAGTAATTGCGCAGCCAAAGGTAGAAAAGACTCCGGGTGAAGTGTTAGTATCAGCCAAGAACGTGATCATCGTTCCGGGTTATGGTATGGCTTTGGCACAAGCTCAGCATCAGGTGAAGCAGTTGGCAGATAAGTTGGAGGCGAATGGTGCGACCGTCCGCTTTGCCATCCATCCGGTGGCAGGGCGTATGCCTGGCCACATGAATGTATTGTTGGCTGAGGCGGATGTTCCGTACGATCAACTCTTCGAGATGGAG
>CACZBX010000034.1 GCA_902779535.1 uncultured Bacteroidales bacterium | reverse complement strand
AACGCCCTCGCTCCGCTCGCTTGGACGAGGCTCGTTCTTCACGGAAAACATCTTCAATTTTCTTCACGCTTTTTTGCTAAAGGCCGGAAGAATATTAACGGGAAAATCATGGAAAATCACTTAGCCCTTTGTCCTTGGGGATTTGCAATCCCCGAGGTAGTCATTGCGGATATGCTATCCGCGCGGGTCGGGAGACCCGCAATCATTCCTCCCATGTGGATCCGGAGATCCACAAGGACAAGTTTGGAAATCAACTTTTTTGTTATTGGAATCAATCCCTTTGTCCTGGGGGATTTGCAATCCCCCAGGCTGTAACTGCGGATATGCTATCCGCGCGGGTCGGGAGACCCGCAATCATTCTCCTTTGTGGATCCGGAGAACCACAAGGACAGGGGTGTTCACCCTCACTCTTGCGCAGGGAGAACTTCGGCAGTGGGTACAGCTTCATGAAAGAAGAATCGAACAAAAATAACCGAGGATGAGTGTTATTCCATTTATTTGCATTACCTTCGCATAAAAACACGTTGACCATGAATTATCAGGAAATTCTCACACATATCTATGAAGAAATTCAGCCCTTCGCCAAGGAAGGGAAGCAGGCCGATTATATTCCGGCCCTGGCAAAGGTAGATCCCGACCAGTTCGGCATTTGCATCCACACCATCGACGGCGAAACGTTCGCTCTCCAAAAAGCAGAGACCCGCTTCTCCATCCAGAGTATCTCGAAAGTCTTTGCCCTGGCGATGTGCCTCGGTCTCGAAGGCGACGAACTCTGGAAGCGTATGGGCAAGGAGCCCTCGGGCACGGCCTTCAACTCGCTGATACAGCTCGAGGAGGAACACGGCATCCCTCGCAACCCGTTCATCAATGCGGGCGCCATCGTCATGGCCGACATCCTACTTACCCGGCTGCAATATCCGAGGAAAGAGTTCATTACCTTCATCCGTACCCTCTGCGGCAGCAAGACCGTCAATTACAACGAGGAGGTGGCAGCTTCCGAGCGTAGCCAGGGCTATCTGAATGCGGCCATCGCGAACATGCTGAAGTATCACCACAACATCGACAACGATATTGAGGAGGTGCTGCACTTCTATTTCCAGATGTGCTCGGTCGAGATGAGCTGCCATGAGCTGTCGAAGGCCTTCCTGGCCTTTGCCAATCACAAACAGCCGTTCGACTATGCCGGCATCCAGCTGACTTCCTCGCAGGTGAAGCGGATGAACGCCATCATGCAGACCTGCGGCTTCTACGATGAGGCCGGCGAGTTCTCCTATCTGGTCGGCCTGCCGGGAAAGAGCGGCGTGGGAGGAGGCATCGTGGCCATCTACCCCTCGCGCTATTCCGTTGCCGTGTGGAGTCCGCGCCTCAACTCGAAGGGCAACTCCGTCATGGGCATGAAGGCCCTCGAGTTGCTCACCACCGAGACCAAGGAGTCCATCTTCTAAGTCGAAGAGCCCCTGCACATGCACATCGAGGAGAGTCGACCGTTCGTTCGGAATCCGTAAAAAAGGTAACAAATCATGTCCTTTAGGTAAGAAACGAATCGGGAGATTTTCGTATCTTTGTCGTGTTATATGAGAAAAGTAATATTCATCGCAATGACCGTGGCCGCAGCGCTCACGGCTTGCACCATCAAGAACACTAACCATCAAGAAAACAATCCGAGTATGAGTACTACGTTGACACTGACCCAGGAGTGGGACAAGACGTTCCCGAAGAGTGACAAGGTTGACCATCGGAAGGTCACCTTCCATAACCGCTACGGCATCGAACTCGCTGCCGATCTGTACACCCCTAAAAATGCTGCAGGCAAGCTGGCTGCCATCGCCGTGAGCGGACCTTTTGGTGCCGTGAAAGAGCAATCGAGCGGACTCTATGCCCAGCACATGGCTGAGCGTGGCTTCCTGACCCTTGCCTTCGACCCTTCGTTCACCGGGGAGAGCGGTGGTGAACCTCGCCGCATGGCTTCACCCGACATCAACACCGAGGACTTCCTCGCAGCCGTCGATTTCCTCTCCGTGCAGGAGAACGTCGATCCGGAGCGCATCGGTATCATTGGCATCTGCGGATTCGGTGGCATGGCCGTCAACGCTGCTGCCCTCGACCCACGCATCAAGGCTACCGTAGCTTCGACGATGTACGACATGAGCAAGGTGAACGTGGAAGGCTACTTCAAGAGTGAGGACACTCCTGCGCAACGCATGGAGAAACGCAAGGCATTGGCGGCACAGCGCACGGCCGACTACAAGGCCGGCACCTACCAGCGTGCAGGCGGCGTCATCGACCCATTGCCCGACGATGCTCCGTGGTTTGTAAAGGATTATCATGCCTATTATAAGACCGAGCGCGGCTACCATCCACGCAGCGGCAACTCGAACGATGGCTGGAACGTCATCGGCTGTCAGTCGTTCATGAACCAGCCTCTGCTGGCCTGGGCTCACGAGATCGAGAACCCTGTGCTGCTCATCCATGGCGAGAGGGCTCACAGCCGCTACTTCAGCGAATATGCTTTTGCCCGCATGACCGGCAAGACTGTTGAGGGACAAAGTGCTGTCGTAGGCAACAAGGAGCTGATGATCATCCCGGGAGCTTCGCATGTCGACCTCTACGACGATGTGGCCGGCGTGATCCCTTACGACAAGATGGAGGCATTCTTCAAGGAGAATCTGAAATAAATACAGAAAGATAGGGAAAGGGGGCGTGCTCAGTCGAGCTCGCCCCCTTCATCAAACACACATATTTAAAGAAAACCTTTAAACCAAATCGCAAACAGCCCTCAGGTAACCGTAGGATTCAGCAATACCCATGAACGGATCCTTCATGTCCTTCTCGAACTCGAGGCTGCACATACCGGTGTAGTTCACCTTACGCATCATCTTGACCAGTCCCGGGAAGTCGATCTTGCCGCGACCGATCTCCATACATCTGCCGCTCTTGTCGGGAGCTGTCTCATCCTTGATGTGCATGTCGAAGATACGGCTGTGATACTTCTTCATGTCGGCCACCGGATCGGCACCGTTGCGGAAGTCGTGACCGATGTCCAGGCACATGCCGAAGCGCGGATCAAGGTCCTTGATCTTCTCCCAGATCACCGATGCGTCCTGGAAGATAGGCAGGTCAGGCCCGTGCAGGTGGATGGCGTAGTAAATCTCCGGGTAGTTCTTGATCACCTTATCGACGTAGGGCAAGATCTCGTAGTTCGGAACGCCTACCAATACCTTTACGCCGACGCGGCGAGCGTATGCGAAGGCACGGTCAACCTCAGCCTCGGTCTTCATGTAGATCGGACCTACGCCGTAGCCCGTTACATCGTACTCGGCACATTTCTTGTGGAAGGCAGCAATCTGAGCATCCGTGGCATCCAGTGGCAAATGGAAATCCTTAATGCACAGATAGTGAACATCACAACGCTTCAATGTCTTCAACGCAGTCTCCAGATCGAAGCGCGCAAAGGTGTAGCCCGCACAGCTGATATGGAACGGATTGGCCTTCGGGGCTTTCTTCGCCTCCGTGGCGAGCACCTCAGCTTGAGCTACATTACCCGTAGCCAGCAGGGCGGTCCCGGCCAAACCAGTCTTCAAAAATGTTCTTCTACTTACTTTCATGTTTTTCTATTGTTTAAAGTTAATAAATATGTTTCATTTCCTTATTGACGCAGTCATCGAAGCCCTCCAGGAAGATGTCCCCGTTCGGTCGAATTTCGACGATGGCGTAGCTGTTATGCTCGGGGAAGGTTGACTCAATCATACCCTTCATCGTGAAATAGTGAATGCCGTTCCGTTGACTGTAGAAGCCGTCGTGATGATGTCCTTGAAAAATGGCGAGAACTTGCGGATGGCGTTCCAGAATGGCCACGACCTCCTTGGCATTACCGACGCATAAATCTTTAGATATATCGGAGAAACTGTCCAGCATCTGGTGCAGGAAAATGATGGTTGGGCGGGAATCCTTATGCAGTTCTCCTTCCAGCCAGTCCAACTGCTCCTGAGGGACAAAGGCCTTGCGCCAGTCAAAGTTCCCTTTATTATAGGAAGAACGATCCTCATTGTAGTTCGCGTCAAGAACGATGAAGCGGATGCCTTTCTTTTCAAACGAATAGAAAGCCTTGCCCTTCGCGCCGCCGGGGTTGGCAGTGTGCTTCAGAAAGTCGGCTTTGGCGATGCAATCCATGTCATGATTCCCAAGAACATGATAGACCGGTCCGCTGAATGATTGAAAGGTTTCTTCGATTTCATCGAGAAAATGAAGGGTTTCTGTCTCATTCGGCGTGGTCCCCATATCTTTCAAGTCGCCCAGCTCGATGATGAAGTCCAGATGCGATGAGTTGAATGTATCGATGGCTTTTCTGAGCTTCAAGATGGAATCCTTATAGTAGCGGTTCATGGCGGGTTCCTTCTGCGCATAGTGCAAATCGGTGACTAATCCAAACCTCAAAGTGGGTCGGGAACAGGAGAAAGACGGCAAGACAGATGCTAAAAGAATACCTCCAGAGATTTGTTTTAGAAAGGCCCTACGTTTCATTTTGATGAATGATTCTGAACAAAGATAATAAAATAATTTTAAGTTCGCCGTTTTATTGTTATTTTTGTCTTACTGATAATAAATGATATGAGTATGATCGATGAAATTTTAGCGTTCAACAAACAATTTGTGGCCTCGAAAGGCTATGAAAAGTATGTCACCGATAAGTATCCGAACAAGAAGCTGGCCGTACTGAGCTGCATGGATACCCGACTGACCGAACTCCTCCCTGCAGCGTTGGGGCTGAAGAACGGCGATGCCAAGATCATCAAGAATGCAGGAGGACTGATCATCTCACCATTCGACTCGGCCATGCGTAGTTTGATCGTGGCCATTTACGAACTTGGCGTTGAAGAAATCATGGTTGTGGCACACTCGGGCTGCGGTGCCTGCCACATGAGCTTCGCACACTTCCATGAACTGATGAACGAACGGGGCATCACCGACGAGACACTGGATACCATCCGTCGGTGCGGCATCGACCTCGACACGTGGCTCGAAGGATTCAAGGACACGGTCGATTCAGTCAGAAAGACCGTGGAGACGGTGAAGAAGCATCCGCTGATCCCGATGGACATGACAGTGCGCGGGTTCATTATTGATTCGGTAACTGGTAATTTAGATGAGATAGTATGAAAAAGATTTATTTATTGATGACATTCATGATGATGATGGTGGCTTGTAATTCAAAGAGCGTGACCGACCCTGAAGGTGTGGATACATTCAAGACAAAGTCGGGCAAGAAAGTGGTGTTCACTTGCATCAAGCATGGGAGCATACGGATTACATTTGACGGAAAAGAGATTGAGGTGGACCCAGTGACGAAAATCCCTGTTGTGACCGACTACAAGACCTTCCCCAAGGCTGATTATATCTTCGTGACGCACGAGCATGGCGATCATTTCGACAAGCAAGCAATCGAGGATTTGTGGCAGACATCGACCAAACTGGTGACCAACAATCGTTGCGCCGAGCAACTTGGATATGGCACCGTGATGGCCAATGGCGATATGTTGGACCTGGCAGAAAATATCAAGGTGGAGGCTGTCCCGGCATACAACAATACTCCGGGGCGTGAGAAGTTCCACCCGAAAGGTCGCGACAACGGCTTTATCCTTACGCTGGATGGCTTCCGCGTTTACATTGCGGGCGATACCGAGGATATCCCGGAGATGGAGAACATCAAGGATATTGACGTCGCCTTCCTCCCGTGCAATCAGCCTTATACAATGTTGCCGACACAGCTGGCTCACGCCGTACAGATGATTCAGCCGAAGGTGGTCTTCCCCTATCACTATTCAGATACGAACATGGAAGAGGTCAAGGCATTGCTGAAGGATGTGAAGGTGGACCTGAGAATCCGCAACTATCAATAGTAACGAGGTGACGACATGAGAAAGAAAACTCTTCAGGCAGATAATCAGCATGCTCCACATATTGATCAGGACAGGGAGTTTATGCGGATAGCCATCGAACTGGCCAGCACGAGTGCGGAACAGGGTGGCGGCCCTTTTGGCGCAGTCATTGTCAAGGACGGCCAGATCGTGGCAAAAGCTTCCAACAGTGTGACCATCGATAAGGACGCAACCGCCCATGCGGAGGTGAACGCCATCCGGATGGCCTGCAAGACACTGGATACGTTCGATCTGAGTGGCTGTACCCTCTATACATCCTGTGAGCCTTGTCCGATGTGCCTGGGTGCTATCTACTGGGCGAAAATCGATCGCATCATCTATGGAAACACACGCAAGGATGCTGCCGAGATTGGCTTCGCCGATGACTTTATCTACGAAGAACTGATGACGTCCTTGCCGGAGAGGAAAATTCCCATCGTGCAGTTGCTGCCCGAGGAGGCCAAGGAATCTTTTCGTCTGTGGACGGAGAACAGCAACAAGACAGCCTACTGAAATCGGGTAACGATTTTCGATATTTCGTTAAAAGATAATAAAAGGCAGGGATGCGGATAAACGTATTCCTGCCTTTCTGCGTATAGGATTGATGAATACTGTAAAATCAATCTTATGGAAGAACTTATTCAAATGATGCCTTTTACCGAGTGGAAAAAAACATACTCTCGGCCATATATAAAGATTGCCGTGGCGGGGATGGGCTATGTGGGCATGAGTATTGCCACTTTGTTGGCACAACACAACCAAGTCATCGCGGTGGATGTGGATAGTAATAAGGTGGACCTGATCAATCAGCATCTGTCTCCTGTCCGTGATGAGTTCATTGAAGACTATCTGAAGAACGCTAATCTGAATCTTACGGCCACGACGGATGGGAAGACTGCCTATCAGAATGCGGAATATGTCGTCATTGCTGTTCCGACCAACTACGACCCTCAGCAGGATTTCTTCGACACCAGCCATGTCGAGGAGGTCATCGACTTAGTCTTGAGCGTCAATCCCAGAGCGGTGATGGTGATCAAGAGCACTGTCCCTGTAGGATATTGCAACGGCCTATATGAAAAGTATGCGGCCAAGGGCGTGGAGAATCTGAACTTGCTTTTCTCGCCGGAATTCCTTCGTGAAGGGATGGCCTTGTATGATAATCTCTTTCCGAGCCGGATCATCATGGGAATCCCCAAGATGGATAAGGAGCCTGAAGGCCAGAACAAGGAATTTCGAAAGGCGTGCTATCGCAGATTATGCTCACGCGCTAACGAATTTGTGCACCTGCTGAAGGAAGGAGCTGTCAAGAAGAATATTCCTTCGCTGCTCATAGGGATTGAAGAGGCCGAAGCCGTGAAACTCTTTGCCAATACCTATCTGGCTCTCCGCGTGAGCTACTTCAATGAACTGGATACCTATTCCGAACTGAAGCATCTGGATACAAAGTCCATCATTGATGGTATCTGTCTGGATCCTCGAATCGGTCCTGACTATAATAATCCAAGCTTTGGCTATGGCGGCTATTGCCTGCCCAAAGATACGAAGCAGTTGCTGGCGAATTATAAGAATGTACCGGAGAACCTGATACGGGCTATTGTCGAGAGTAACCGCACCCGCAAGGATTTTATTGCCGACCAAGTGCTGAGAAAAGCCGGGTATTATGATTATCGGGAACATGGACAATATAGTAATTCCCAGGAAGGACCATGTTGTATCGGGGTATATCGTCTGACGATGAAGACGAGCAGCGACAATTTCCGGCAGAGCAGCATCCAGGGAGTTATGAAACGTATCAAGGCAAAGGGCGCACAACTGATTATCTATGAGCCGACATTGCCCGATGGTTCAACCTTCTTTAATAGCAGGGTGGTGAACGATTTGGAACAGTTCAAGAAGGAAAGCAAAATCATCATCGCCAACCGTTACAATCACGACCTTGATGATGTCAAGGAAAAAGTATATACCCGGGATCTGTTCAAGAGGGATTAAGCAATCTTTTTCTTCTTTTGTCTTATTTTTTCGTATTCTTTATTATATTTGTATTCGGCTAATTGAAAGAACTTTGATAAAACTCAGACGTATGAAGAAAGAATTGACCATGATGACGCTGGCATTGCTCCTGTTGGGAGGATGCAGCAAGAGTGAACAATCGGCTGAATACCTGCCAACCCCGAAGAATGCGGAGGTAACGGCCTACGAAGGGTATCATCTGATTTGGAATGATGAGTTTAACGAGGATGGACGGCCATCAAGTGACTGGATTTATGAGAAAGGCTTTGTCCGCAATAACGAGTTGCAATGGTACCAGGAGGATAATGCTTCCGTGAATGGAGGTAGCCTGTTGATAGAGGGCCGCAAGGAACGGCTGAAGAACCCGAACTACGAGGCTGATAGCAAGGACTGGCGGAAGAACCGCGAATATGCGGAGTACACGTCCACCTGTGTGACGACACGGAAGAGTTTCCAATTTATGTACGGACGCGTGGAGGTTCGCGCTAAAATCCCTGTTGCTTCAGGCTCATGGCCCGCAATCTGGTTGCTGGGAAATCAGTGGGGATGGCCGGAGAATGGCGAAATCGACATGATGGAATACTATATTCGCGATGGACAACCTTCTATTCTGGCCAATGCAGCGTGGGGTGGTGACCGACCTTCACATGCTGTTTGGGATGGAGCAACGATCCCGTTCACCCATTTCACGGAGAAAGATCCTGATTGGGCAAACAAGTATCACCTCTGGCGAATGGATTGGGACAAGGACTTCATCCGTTTGTACCTGGATGATGAACTGTTGAACGAGATTGAATTGTCGAAAACCTACAATGGTGGATGGAAAGGAAATACAGAAAATCCATTCAATACTTCAGCAGAGGGATTCGGCGACTACATCCTTTTGAATCTGGCCATCGGCAGTAACGGCGGAATGCCCGACGACAGCCAGTTCCCGTTGCGCTATTATGTTGACTATGTACGTGTCTATCAGCAAAATAAATAGAATATTATTTGTATATTCAATAAGTTAGTATACACTTTGTGTGTGTTCTCTTTTAATTTATTTAATGCAGTTTTTATGAAAAAGATTAAGTTATTCGTGTTGGCACTTTTGTGCATGGTATTGTATCCGGCAATGTCTTTTGCTGACGATTATCCAATTCCTGTAGATCAGTTGCCTGCAAATGTGAAGGCATTTGCTCAGCAATATTTCCCCGACTTGAAGATTATCTATGCCGAAAAGGATAATGACTTCAGTGGTAATACCTATGAAATTCGCCTCAGCGATGGTACAAAGATAGAGTTCGACCGCAAAGGAAGATGGGATAAGGTGGATTGTAATATCAACGCTGTT
Organism: uncultured Bacteroidales bacterium; assembly: GCA_902779535.1. Taxonomy (GTDB): domain Bacteria; phylum Bacteroidota; class Bacteroidia; order Bacteroidales; family Bacteroidaceae; genus Phocaeicola. Next base: position 10,226 of record CACZBX010000034.1, on the reverse strand, counting down.
CCGCAAGCCCTCGTTCCAGAAACTATTGCAGCGTATGTGAAGGCTAACTTCCCGGACAATGTGATTACCAAGGTTGATAAGGAACGTTACGGTTACGAGATCGAATTGTCAAATGACCTGGAACTGAAATTCAACAAGAGAGGTAATCTCCTCAGAATGGATGATTAGTGCTTTTATTGGATAATCAGCATTATTAAGCAGAAGGTTCATCTTGTGGGCCTTCTGCTTTTTTGCAAAAGATGAGTTCCGAAAGCGAAAGAATTATTTTGGTAAGAAACCATTCGAGAAGAATCGTTCAAAAGATAAAGGATGATGCGTTGCTCTTTAATCCATCCTTCGGAGTTGAAGAATTATCAATCAACTCTTTCCTTGTTTTTACCATATATTTTATTAAATTTGCACAATAAGTTGGTTCTTCTTCTTGAAGAATGAGGGGTAAAAGCATCGTTAATTGATTTATATATTACAGATTTAATAATCATCGCCGTATGAAAAAGTATGTATTCTCGCTCTGTGTGTTAGTCGTTTCTCTTCTCAGTGCTTGTACAAAAACAGCAGTTACTGAGTCAATCCCTCTGCCGGAACATCCGCGTCCGGATTTCGAACGTACCTTATGGATGAATCTTAATGGGCATTGGTCGTTCACTTTCGATGAGGCCATCGCCTCCAAGGCTTTGACCGAAAATAAAAGTACATCCCTTGACCAACAGATTCTGGTCCCTTTCCCTTGGGGCTCTAAGCTTTCCGAAGTGGAGGATAAAGGCGATATCGGATGGTATGGCCGAGAGATCACCATCCCGAAGTCATGGGCAGGCAAACGTATCTTTCTTGTAGTCGGTGCGTCCGATTGGGATACGCAAGTTTGGTTAAACGGTAAAGAGGTTGGACGGCATCAAGGAGGTTACATCCCGTTTGAATGTGAGTTGAAGGATGTACAGCTTGGTCAGAAACAGCAACTGATGATCAAGGTTGATGATACATCCAGCGATGCTCATCTCTACGGCAAGCAAGGATATGGAAATGCCCGTGGAATCTGGCAGACAGTCTACTTGGAGGCTCGTGGAGAGAACTATATCCGCTCTTTACACTTCACTCCTGATATTGATAACAGCACCGTAAAGGTAGATGTGGCCCTTGCTGCCCCTGCTGCAGCTGGTGAGGAATTCAAACTCGCTTTCAAGACAGGCAACCAAGATACTTTCACCGGAGAGTTTGAAGGGAAGGATCAAGCTCACTTTGTTATTCCGATAAAAGATCAACATCTGTGGGACCTTGACGATCCGTTCCTATATGAAGTGATCGCTTCACTTGGTAATCAGGATGAGGTAAGCAGCTACTTCGGGCAGCGGAAGATCAGCGTAACCCCGTTCCCTGGTGCCGACTATAACTATGTGGCTTTGAACAATAAGCCTATCTATCTTCAACTATGTTTGGATCAGAGCTACCATCCGGATGGTTATTATACCTTCCCGAGTGATGAATTTATGAAGAACGAAATTCTTATCTCCAAAAACTTAGGGCTGAATGGTAATCGTATTCATATCAAGGTGGAGGTCCCTCGTAAACTTTACTGGGCAGATAAACTTGGATTGCTCATCATGGCCGATACGCCAAACTTCTGGGGGCAGCCTGTTCCGGAAGCACGTGAGGACTGGGAACGTTGCTTGCGTGGACAAGTGGAACGTGATTATAATCACCCCTCTATCTTTGCGTGGGTGAACTTCAACGAGACATGGGGGTTGATGGAGAAGGACAAAACATATCTTCCTGAAACGCAGGAGTGGGTACGTTCGATGTACCATCTGACTAAGAGCCTCGACCCTTCTCGACTCGTTGAAGATCAGTCGGCTTGTAATCGAGACCATGTGGAAACGGATATCAATTCATGGCATGCTTATCGTCCCGGACATGTTTGGGAAAAGGAAATCAAGATGTATGTTGATAACACCTACCCGGGCAGTTCGTTCAACTTTATTGGCGAGAACAAACAAACTGACGCCCCGATGATCAATAGTGAATGTGGTAATGTGTGGGGATATGAAGGAAGTGCAGGCGATTGTGACTTTACGTGGGACTATCATATCATGATCGATGCATTCCGTCGTTATCCGAAATGTGCAGGCTGGCTGTATACCGAGCATCACGACGTGATCAATGAATGGAATGGCTATGTCCAATACGATCGTTCACCGAAGATTGATGGACTGGGTGATTTGGTCCCGGGCATGACGATGGCTGATTTCCAAAGTTTGTACTATATCTCTCCGGAACGTTACCTTTACACTGAGCCAAAGGCAGGTGAGAAATTGGATATCCCATTCTATGCTTCGTTCATGACTGACAAGAATCCTGGAACACTTAGCCTGGAGACGGAGTTGGTGGGCTGGAATCAACTTGGCGAGTTTAAGTCGTATGAGAAAGGGCAGACTCCTGTGGCTTTCGAACCGTTCATGAGTCGTAGGGCCGGTTCTGTAACTGTTACGATGCCTGAAGCAAAAGGCTTGTACTTGCTCAGATTGGTACTGAAAGGTGATGGCAAGGTACTGCATCATAACTTCTTGACGTTCCGTGTAAAGAATGGTAAGGACTTGAATATCGATAAGACCTGTCTGTTGACATTTGCTCCAGTATCGTTTACGGATAAGAAATGGTCGATTAAGCAGACCTCCATCTATGATGGATTAAAGGTGAATGGTTTTGGCAATGGGTATTTTGAGTATAAGGTAGCTATTCCTGATCAAATAGATTTAGATAAGTTGGCATCTGCCGAATTGGTATTCGAAGCTTCTGCCAAGGAGCCGTTCGGAAAAGATTTAGACGATACCGAAATAGAAGATAACTATATGTTGGGTGGAGGTACATTCGACCATTGCAAGTCGCCAAACTCGTATGCCATGACTGATACGGATCCATGGAAATCGAAGTTGGAAGTGCTGGTTAATGGAGATTCGGTTGGTGTGAAAGAACTGGCTGATGACCCTGCCGATCATCGTGGTATCCTCTCATGGGGATCACAGCCCCATGTTAACCGTATGTCGGAAGGTGGATCATATGGAGAACTGATCCATGTTGATATTCCATTGGAGACCCTCAAGAAAGGAAAGACGGCGGTGATCCGTTTCGTCGTTCCAGAAGAAATGAAGAACGGAGGTCTTGCTATCTATGGGAAGGACTTTGGTCGATACCCACTCGACCCGACATTAGTGTTAAAGATGAAATAAGATAATAAACGTTGATGAGATGAATACCTATCTTCTCCCCATTATTATCCTTACCTCGTTAGGGATAGGATATAAAGTATTCAAGGCCAATAATGACAGTGGCAAGGTGGTACTACTCAAGTTTGCCTTGTCCCTGCTTGCTTTCTTAATCTCTTGTTATGTGCTCTTGAAGATTTATCAAGTTCCTATCTCGTACACGAAAGTAAACTATGCATATTCCAGTTGGATTCCGGACTCGAATAAGATAGACATCTCACTTATACGGAACTATGATTTGTTGAGTAGGAATCCTTTAGGTTCAGATGGGGGTGAACTTATTCCCAGCAACATCGTCATTACATCGAAGAACAGAGAGAAAAAGCGAGGTAACGGAGCACTGATAGTCACAGGACTTTTAAAGCGTGATTCTGTAAGAATAAGTAATAGTTCCAATATTTCCGAGGAGGCAGCAGTACGACTTAGCCAGTTTTTGGCAGAGAAGAATACTGTTCGTGAATTTCCTGTTGATTCAATGAATGCGATGGCCTATTTGTCAGTCTATGGAAATTATCGTCAGAGCTTCTATTATACGAATTGGATTCATCACCCTTTGTTGGATTACAAGAAAGATGCAGATGTCAGATACGTATCTTATGATGGTACGAAAGGGAAGGGTGATTCGGCAAGAGTTCACAAATATCTGAATTATACAATTACAGGGCCGGTTGGAAGAAATGGGTTCAAGCGAGAGTATTTTGCAACAGCATCACAATCAGATACCATTTGTCCAATCGTATTCTTTGGCTCTTCCTCGAATTATGAGAGGCCGAATGTGTTTACATCGGCGGAAGATATCAGTAAGACGGTGGAGGTGATAGAACTGGGCGGATCGACATCACGATATGTCCGTAATCTGACACTTGATTATAGGACTCCTATTGCACTCCCTAGTAAGTTTCTGCCAGAACCGGATGAAGTAACGATGCATTCTATCAGATATACGGACCCAGCCAAGATTGAATGGATTGGAGCAGAAGGATTGAGAACGTATGTGTCCTTCCCAAATTTAGAGAATGTACAGGCCTTAAGAATCTTCGTGATTGCTGGTATTGTGGGTGCACTTGCAGCCCTCATGATCAGATATGCGAACAATCTGATTCTTCGTTTGATACGGCTTATAAGGAGGAAAGTTCCTTCAAAGGTATCCACGGCTATACTTATTATCATCGCAATAGGCCTGATTATTGCAGTGTTCCTGTCATATAAGTCGAGCAATGTCGATGTGTTCTCGATCAACGGGGATGAATGGTTATATAAGAAATAAGTAACAGAAAGGGATGCATCACCGATGCATCCCTTTCTTGTCATATAGTTTAATGGCTGTCTTATTTCAATCCGCGATTCTCTAACAGTCCGTCGATTTTTGGGTCACGACCACGGAAGTTGCGGTACATAGTCATACCGTCATCGATACCTCCAGGAGCGAAAATTGTTTCACGGAAGCGTTGTGCAATGCTACTGTCAAGGATATTTCCTGCTTCTTTATAAGCCTGGTAGGCATCGCATTCGTAAACCTCTGCCCATAGGTAACTATAATAACCAGCGGTATACCCACCGCCCATGATGTGTTCGAAGTTGGTTACCCGATAACGAGGGAAAATCTGACGAGGAATTCCTCGTTCGTTGAGCTTCTGCTGTTCAAAATCCATCACATTGAAGTTGGCCGGAATCTCAGTGAGGGTATGCAAATCCATGTCGACCAGTGAGGCGGCGATCAGCTCTACCGTAGCGAAGCCTTGTCCATACTTCTCACTCTCTTGAATTTTCTTTACCAATTCCATAGGGATGACTTCTCCTGTCTGGTAATGTTTGGCATAGACGTTCAGTATCTCAGGTTCCAAGGCCCAATGTTCATCAATTTGGGATGGTACCTCTACGAAGTCGCGCTCAACGCTGCCTGTCCCATGATATTTCACATCGTTCATGAACGAGTGTAAGGCATGGCCGAACTCATGGAACTCAGTCGTGATATTGGTGATGTTCTGGAGGGCAGGAGTGTCTCCATTCGGTGGAGTGAGACTGGCCACATTTGTTACGATAGGAACAACTCGTTGGCCATCTTTATAATATTGGTCGCGGAAACCACCACACCAAGCACCGGCACCCTTGCCGTCGCGTGGGAAGTAGTCGGTGTAGAATAAGGCTAACAACGAACCATCCTTGTCGTACACCTCGAAGACTTTGGTGTCTTCATGATATTTGGGGAGGTCGGTACGCTCTTTAAAAGTCAGGCCATAGAGTTTGTTAGCTACGTAGAACATGCCTTGCTGAACGCTATAGACTTCCAGATAAGGTCGGATAGCATTGTCGTCGATATTGAATTTAGCATTTTTCGCCTTGTCCAGATAATACATATAATCCCATCCTTCGGGTTCGAACGTTTTCCCTTCTTTTCTGATTTCTGCGCGGATATCATCCAGTTCCTCCTTGGCTTTCTTCACGGCTGGTTCCCAGATTTGGTTGAGCAGGTTGTATACGTTCTCGCTGTTCTTTGCCATCTGATTATCCAAAGAGAAAGATGCATAGTCCTTAAATCCCATTAGGTTAGCCTTTTTCAGACGAAGCTCGACCAGTTTGGCACTGATTTCTTTATTATCCCACTCGTTGCCTTGGTTGCCTCGGTTATAATAGGCATCATACACTTTCTTACGCAAATCACGATTGGTACAGAACTGGAGCACAGGGTTGCAGCTGGCACGTTGCATATTGAACATCCATTTGCCTTCTTGCCCATTGTCCTTTGCCATTTTTGCTGCAGCGTCAATATTTGATTGAGGTAGTCCGTCGAGGTCTTCCAGCTTGTCAACGGTGACAAAGGTATTATTTGTTTCGTGTAATAGGTTTTGATCGAATTGCAGTTGCAGCATCGATATCTCGTTGTTTAACTTGGCCAGTTTTTCTTTGTCGGCATCATTTAGGTTAGCCCCATTTCGCACAAAGCGTTTGTAGTAGTTTTCAATAAGCTTCTTCTGTTCTTTGTCGTAGTTTGCTTGTCCCTGATTCTCATATACTGCCTTCACCCGTTGGAAAAGTTTATCGTTCATGTAGGTGGTGTTGGTAAGTTCAGAACTTAGAGGCGAAACTTCCTTTTGTAAATCACGGAATTCTTGGTTAGAGTTGCTGCTCGAGAGCGATCCAAATACACTTTCGACTTTGTTTAAGAGTTCACCGGCATTGTCGAGGGCCAGGATGGTATTCTCGAAAGTCGGTGCCTCTGTGTTCTCTGCGATTTGCTGAATCGTTGCCTTTTTCTCCTCTATACCTTTCAGCATGGCCTCACGGATGTGGGCAATGGTGATTTTGCTGAAAGGAGGAATCTCGTACGGAGTGTTGTATTTCTCCGCAAAAAACGGATTGTCATTTGACTTCTCCTGAGAACATCCTACCAGGAGAAGCATGGCTACTGATGCCATTAATAATTGCTTTTTCATCTCGATTAGTATTGATAGTTTTAACAGGATATAAAAGTATGAAAGTGAAACATTTTGTGCAAGATTTTTCAGTTTTTTATGATAAATCAGTTTCAGAACTTAATAGTCTTCCTGTGTTACAATGGTGTGAAGTTCGAAGGATTTATTAGATAAATAATTTTTTTTAATGTGCATGGTCTAAAATAATTGTTATATTTGCGGATACTCATCTAAAAACACTTTTTATGATTACTTTCACCATGATTATCCAGTTGTGTATCGTGCTTGGTGCACTCTGGGTTGGTTCCCGCTATGGTTCCTTGGCACTTGGTGCCATCTCAGGTATAGGCTTAGCCCTTCTTGTATTTGGATTCGGTTTAAAGCCTGGAACTCCCCCGACCGATGTTATTTATATTATTATTGCTGCCGTGACTTGTGCTGGTATCATGCAGGCATCAGGGGGAATGGATTGGATGATTCAGATTGCTGAAAAGATGTTACGAAAGCATCCTGACCGAATTACTTTCCTTGCTCCGTTATGTACTTTCTTCTTGACCGTTTTGGTTGGTACAGGACATGTGGTTTACACCCTTATGCCGATTATCTGTGATATTGCATTGAAGAAAGGGATTCGTCCGGAACGACCATGTGGAGTTGCTTCTATTGCATCTCAGGTGGGTATTACCTGCTCACCGATTGCAGCCGCCGTTGTGGCTTTTGTAACAATCAGTAATGAGAATGGCTTTGATGTCAATATCCCTGGTGTATTGATGGTTTCTATTCCTGCATGTATCATTGGCTTGTTGGCTGCTGCAGCAGCTTCTTACCATCGCGGTTTGGATTTGGATAAAGATCCGCAGTTCCAAGCAAAATTGCAGGATCCTGAACAATATAACTATATCTATGGTAACTCAGCAACCACATTGAACAAGAAAATATCTAAGAATGCTAAGCATGCGGTATATATCTTCTTGGCAGCTCTCTTGGTAATCGTTATCTTCGCTATCTTCCCGGCATTGCTTCCTTCGTGGGACGGCAAGGCGTTGAAGATGAACATCGTCATTCAGATTGTCATGATATCGGCAGCTGCGTTGATGATTATCTTCTGTAAGGCACACCCGAAGAAGGCTGTTGCTGGTCCTGTATGGCAGTCTGGTATGGTGGCAGTCGTTGCTATCTATGGTATTGCTTGGATGGCTGATACATACTTCTCAAATTACATGTCTGAGATTCAGTCTATACTTGAGGGTGTTGTTTCGCAATATCCTTGGAGTATTGCGATTGTCTTCTTCCTCGTATCTGTGCTGATCAACTCACAGGGTGCTGTTGTGGTAGCTATGTTGCCATTGGCATATAAGTTAGGTATTGCAGGTCCGGTATTGCTGGGTGTTCTGCCATCCGTCTATGGCTATTTCTTCATCCCTAACTACCCATCTGATATTGCAACGGTCAATTTCGACCGCTCTGGCACTACGGTGATTGGTAAGTACTTGTTGAACCACTCGTTCATGATGCCGGGTCTCATCTGTGTATTTGTATCTACTATTGTAGCATACACGCTTTCAATGATTATTTATTAATCCTGTTATTGAACAATTATGAAAAAAACGATCCTGACGACCCTTTTCCTGGGGGTAACATTCATCGCTTTTGCACAGGAAACGAAGACTGAGATTCCTCAATGGATCAACAACCTGAAGTTGAGCGGATACGGTATGCTGCAGTATCAGGCGCAAGATAAGTATGAGGCTCACGATAATACGTTCAACCTTCGTATTGCTCGTATGGCTTTGGAAGGACGTATTGGTAAGGATTTTTATTGGAAAACTCAGATACAGATTTCAGGTAACACATCATCTGTTGGTTCTTCACCTCGACTGGTCGATCTCTTTGGTGAGTGGCAGAAATATAAGTTCTTTATGGTGAAGGCGGGACAATTCAAACGTCCATTCTCGTTTGAGAACCCGATGCATCCAATCACGCAGGGCTTCATGTCGTACTCGCAAAACATTGTAAAACTTGTTGGATTCTCCGACCGCTCTGGGGAACAGTCCAGTAACGGGCGTGACATAGGTGTACAAGTGCAAGGTGATTTCCTTGAAAACGCAAATGGTCGAAGCCTACTTCATTATCAGATCGGAATCTTTAATGGCGAAGGTATTAATAAGAAAGATGCTGACAATCGGAAAGATATTATTGGGGGGCTTTGGGTAATGCCCGTGAAAGGGTTGCGAATTGGTGCGTTTGGCTGGACAGGTAGTCACGTGATCGATGGCGTAAGCACTCCAAAGAATCGGTATGCTCTTTCGGCAGAGTATGTGTTTAGTGACTGGACTCTTCGCTCGGAGTATATACACAATCAGGGTTATGGGTCTAATATGGCTGCAGGCGACAAGGCTGACGGTTTCTATGCACTTTGTATCGCCCCTGTTATCAAGCAGAAGATGCACCTGAAAGCACGGTACGACCTTTATCGTGACCGCAAGTCTTGGTCATCGAGCAAGACATTCTATGAGATAGGTGCCGACTATGTGTTCTCCAAAAACCTTCAGCTAAATATAGAATATGCACTTGTCAATGACCGAATGATTGGAAATAACGACAAGCATAACTATAACTTGATAGATGTTGAGTTAGATATTCGCTTCTAATCAGTGACAATAAGAAGAGAGCCTGCAATAATATAGTTGCAGGCTCTCTTTTCTTATTGATCAATCCATGTGAAATAATTCCTTGAGTGGAATGCTTACGGGGGAATTATCAGGATTTACCTCCATGATATCCGACATCATGTCCCACCACCGTTGAGTAATCGGGTCGACATTTGATGTGTCTTGACTATTCGTATCCTGATCACATTTCTGAACAGCAAATAGGATATTCGTATCTTTATCCCAGTAAATACTGTAATCGCTTACTCCAGCATCTTTAATCATCTTTTTCAGCTCTGGCCAAATAGCAGCATGCCGTCTTTCATATTCCTTTTTGCACCCTGGCTTAAGAAACATCTTAAAGGCAAATCTTTTCATGGTAATGTCTTTTTAGAGTTATTTGTTTCGAAAGGTAAGGAAAAGAATTGGGATAGCAAAAAGTATTATACAAAATCGAATTTGACGGGAAAAGTTATCGAACCAATTCATACAACAAAGTACTTGACCTTATCTTTCAAGAAACGAGTAAGTTACGAGGACGCGGAAAGAAAAAATTGGAGTTTTATTTTAAAAACTCCGACTCTGTACCCAGACCCGCATTTGAAAATACTAAAATCGATTAAATGGGATGAAAATGAAAATCATTCAAACTAACTTAATATATATTGGTTATAAGCGTTTTATGTCATATTCTCAATTTTAATTGCATTTAGTCGGTTTGCAAGATATTTAGCAGATGTGGGGAAAATGTGGGGAAAATCTTTGGTGGTACCCAGAAAAAGTATTACCTTTGTCCCCAGATTTCCCCACCATCAAAAAAGAAGTATGAAAGTTACGTTCATTATCAAGAAGTCAGCAAAGCGTTATGACACGGAATCGACTGCCACCATATACCTGCGCCTAAG
>CACZBX010000033.1 GCA_902779535.1 uncultured Bacteroidales bacterium | reverse complement strand
TCAGAACAAAAGATGCGAATAGGACATATCGAACGCCGTGCAGCCGACCGCGATCAGCAGCAGAATAACGATCACCACCAGCATCTTTTTGCCGTAATGCTGCCCCAGCTTGTCCGTGACGATCAGCGCCGCGCCGAAAAAGATCGCCGCGAACGGGACGAGATACAGAAGGACCTTCAGCAGCGGCATCAGCGCGGACTTGAACGTATACGTCACGTTCAAGCCTGTCAGGGGCAGCGCAAGCACGTTAGAGAACATCATATCCCGCATGAACAGCGTGATGATGAACACAACGGTAAACGCAGCGCAGATCCCGCCGAGGATCAGCGTGGTCGTGGTCAGCTCGCTTGTAGTCCATACCAAGGTTCAAATCGAACTGGAACGGAGAAAGGAAATTCGAGATCATGTCGTTGGTATTCGTCTTATAATTAGCGAAGAACTGGGTTTTGAATTCAGCGCCGATGGTGTAGTACCAATACTTACGGGCCTTCACACCTAACTTACTCGACAAACGGATCAAGTCGGTGTTGGTCTTATAGTCGTGAACGGTATCTGATGGTGCAGTGATAAAACCTAGTTTTGCCTCAAACTTGTTATCCCATTGCACACGTTGCTGGTCATCATAGTTGGCTTCGAGGGTAAGTCCTGACAACAGAGATACTGTACTTTCACCACCTTTGTACCAGTTATCCGAAATGTAGTTCTGTGAAAACTGAGCAAAGCCATTTCCTTTGTATTTCCAGAAGTTCGGTTTCACGACAAGGAGTTCGTCAGCATCCACGTTTTTAACGGTTTCTGCCGGACCAACATAATCTATAACTTGTTCTTTCCTAGGTGCTTTAACCTCATTATCTTCATTCATCGGTTTAACATCAGCAAGATAGAGTTCGTTACCTCTCACATCGTTCATATGTTCCATGTAATAGTTCAGAAGAATGGAGTTTGCCCACCTATCAGCTTGTTTTTTCGTTTCGATATTGGAGAGAAGAGGCAGGGATGCGATATCCTTTGCTGTACCATAAAGGCTGTCGGCCACTGCGTTTGTCGTATAGATATTGCCTGGCTGCCAATCAATGTTGAGCGCCTGACCAACGGCACCAGAGTAATAGGTAGGCGGAACAAATAGTTTGTAATAGTCCGGATTAGATTTAATTCGCGGAGCAGGTACACTGGCATCATTCCACAAACGATAATAAGCACGATAAGATGCAGATAAGTTATTTAATTGTTCAGAATATGACTTCAAGGCATTGCCCGGCAACTGAGAAGTCGAATTGTTTTGTGCATGGGCTTGTCCGAACGACAGGATAGCTGCTGCGAATAATATTAGACTCTTTCTCATAAGCACGTTTTCTATTTATTTACTCATACAAAAATAACTCATTTTTTCCATTTATATCTTATAACTTTGCTTTTTTCTCGTTTTACCGAGATTTTTTAGGATTTGCATCCTTATAACTAAAAAGATTTTGTAATTTTGCGGTTTATGAGAAATAGACGTTTTGTCTATATTATTTTAAACGCTAAACAGTATCATTATTAAGAAATGGACAAAAATACATTGATCGGTTTTATCCTGATTGGAGCAGTCCTGGTCGGTTTTTCTATCTACAACCGGCCGAGTAAGGAAGAAATAGAGAAAGCACAAAGGTACCAAGATTCGATTCAAGCCGTTGCACAACAGCAAAAGGAAGATTTGCTGCAAGCAGAGGCCAAGAAAGACTCTCTGGTATTAACGGCTCAGCAATCTGACTCCACATCGGTCTTCTACAACGCTTCCCAAGGAACGGAGGAATTCTACACGCTTGAGAACAGCGTGTTACGTGTTAAGTTATCAAACAAAGGCGGTCAAATCTGTGAAGCTGTACTGAAAGAGTACAATGACCAGCAAGGACAACCTCTCGAGCTGTTCGACCAAGACGACATGAGCGTGACCTTCGCCCTGGACGGAAAGAACGAGAACATCCATACGGAAAACCTGTTCTTCACTCCGCTCAATCAGACCGACTCCACCCTTACCATGCGCTTACAGACTGGAGGAAACGGATACATCGACTTCAACTACCATTTGTTGAAAGATGCCTACGTGGTGAACCTGACCATCCAAGCAAATGGCATGGCCAACTTCTTCCCTTCTTCACAAAAGTCGATCAACATGGACTGGCGGCAACGTTTCCGTCATCTTGAGAAAGGTTACAGCTTTGAACAACGATATACCGCTCTGACATACAAACGTACGCAGGATAATGATTCGAAGAACCTGAGTGAGACGCGCGACGCCAATAAAGAAGTAAGCGATGCATTGGATTGGATTGCATTTAAAGGACAGTTCTTCTCAACGGTTTGGATTGCGAACCAGGAGTTCAACAACACATCACTCGTCTCAAAGATGGAAGAGAAAGAAAGTAACTATATGAAGAGTTACACGGCCAACATGACGGCTTTCTTCGATCCGACGGGAGCACAGCCTACCGAGATGCAGATCTTCATGGGTCCGAACCACTTCAAGACCTTGAAAGCGACAAACGAGCTGGCTACATCCGGCAAGAAATTGCAACTGCACAAGATGGTTTATCTGGGATGGCCTATCGTCCGCTTGATCAACCGCTGGTTTACCATTCCTTTGTTCGACTGGTTGTCGGGCTGGGGCTTGAGCATGGGCTTGGTTTTATTGCTGATGACCCTGATCGTCAAGGTTTTGGTTTATCCGGCTACCTACAAGTCATTCATCTCTTCTGCTAAGATGCGGGTGTTGAAACCTTATATCGACCAGATCAATGCAAAGTATCCGAAACAGGAAGATGCCCTGAAGAAACAGCAAGAGACCATGGGACTTTACAGTCAATATGGTGTAAGTCCGATGGGCGGATGTTTGCCAGCCATCATCCAGATGCCGGTTTACATGGCATTGTTCTTCTTCGTGCCGAACGCTATCGAGTTACGTCAACAGAGTTTCTTGTGGGCAAACGACCTCTCGGCATACGATGATGTGCTGAGTTGGAGCACAAACCTTCCTCTGATCGGCAACCACTTGAGCATTTTCTGTATTCTCTTCTCTGTAAGTAGTTTGTTGAGTACGGTTATCACCACGAAGATGCAGGACCCGATGAACCAGCAACAACAGATGCCGGCTATGAAATGGATGATGTATCTGATGCCGATCATGTTCTTCTTTATCTTCAATGATTACTCTTCAGGCTTGAACTATTACTACTTTATCTCAAGCTTGATCACCATCATCATCATGTGGGTATTGAGAAAGACGACCGACGAGAAAGCCCTTCTTGCCAAGTTGGAAGCCAATAAGGTGAAGATTCAGCAAGAACGTTCAGCCAAAGGTTCACGCGGTGGCCTGATGGCTAAGCTGGAAGCGCTCCAGAAAGAACAAGAACGTATCGAACAAGAACGCCAAAAGAAATTGAAGAAATAATATACAAACAAACCATACATTATGAATAAAACAGGTCTAGCTCTGATGGCAGCAACTCTTTTGATGGCTTCTTGCAAGCAAGAGACAAAACAAGAAGCACCAGCCTCCTTTATCGGCAAACAAGAGATTACGGTAAAAGATGGTAGAATGACTCCCGAAGCATTGTGGGCAATGGGAAGAATCGGTAGCCTGAGTGTATCTCCTGATGCACAGAAAGTGGCATATACAGTAGCTTATTACAGCGTTCCTGAGAATAAAAGTCATCGCGTCATCTACCTGATGAATGCGGACGGATCAGACAACAAGATGTTGACGACCTCTTCATACAGCGAAGGCGATCCTCAATGGATCAACGGTGGAAAAGAAATTGCGTTCCTGAGCAGTGAAGGTGGAAGCAACCAACTCTGGATCATGAATGCCGACGGTACGAACCGACGCCAAGTATCATCGTATGAAGGAGACATCGAAGGATTTGCGTTCTCACCCGACGAGACGAAAGTGCTCTTCATCGCTCAGATAAGCAACGGAAAGAGCACCGTCGAGAAGTATCCAGACCTTCCAAAAGCATCAGGTATGGTGATTACCGACCTGATGTTCAAACATTGGGATGAATATGTAATGACAATCCCTCATCCTTTCCTCGCCGACTTTGACGGAAAGCACATGGGAAAGGAAATCGACATCATGGCTGGCGAACCTTACGAGAGCCCGATGAAGCCATTCGGTGGTATTGAACAGCTTGCTTGGAGTCCTGACTCAAAGACAATCGCCTACACTTCTCGTAAGAAGGTGGGTAAGGAATATGCGATGTCGACCGACTCAGACATATACCTATATAATATAGAGAGCAAGGAAACGACAAACCTCTGCAAACAAGCGAACGATCCTGACCAGAACATGGGTTATGATACCAATCCAAAGTTCAGTGCCGACGGAAAATATATTGCTTGGCAAAGCATGGAACGTGACGGCTATGAAAGTGATCGCAACCGCTTATGCGTGTACGACTTGAACAGCAAGCAGAAGACATACGTCACCGAAGCATTCGAAAGCAATGTCGACGACTATTGCTGGGGCAATGACTCAAAGAGTTTCTATTTCGTAGGTGTATGGCACGGTACGACGATGCTATATCAGACGAATCTGCAAGGTGAAGTGAAGAAGTTGACCGACGGCGTTTACGATTACGGATCGGTAGCCATGCTAGGCGACAAGCTGATTACGAAGCGTCATTCGATGAGTGCGGCCGACGAGATCTATACCCTGTCCTTGTCGGATGGTAAGATTGACCAACTCACACATGAGAACGATCATATCTTCAGTCAGTTGGCTTTAGGCAAGGTGGAAGAACGCTGGGTGAAGACAACCGACGGTAAGGACATGCTCGTTTGGGTGATCTTCCCTTCAAACTTCGACCCGAACAAGAAATATCCAGCTCTCCTTTTCTGCGAAGGCGGTCCACAGAGCCCAGTCAGTCAGTTCTGGAGCTACCGCTGGAACTTCCAGATCATGGCAGCAAACGACTATATCATCGTTGCTCCTAACCGTCGTGGCCTTCCTGGCTTTGGCATGGAATGGTTGGAACAAATCAGCGGCGACTATGCAGGACAATGCATGAAAGATTATCTCTCGGCAATTGATGATGTCAAAAAAGAACCGTACGTTGATGAAGAGCGTCTGGGATGCGTCGGCGCAAGCTTCGGCGGCTACTCGGTTTATTGGCTAGCCGGTAATCACGACAAACGCTTCAAGGCGTTTATCTCACACGATGGCATCTTCAACGTAGAGCAACAATACCTCGAGACAGAGGAACTGTGGTTTACAAAGTGGGATCTCGGTGGCCCATACTGGGATAAGAACCCAATCGCACAGAAATCAGTTGCTACATCTCCTCATAAGTATATCGAGAAGTGGGACACTCCTATCCTCTGCATCCATGGGGAAAAGGACTATCGCATCCTCTCTTCACAAGGTCAGTCGGCTTTTGCAGCAGCTATCCTCCGAGGTATTCCGGCCGAACTCTTGCTCTACCCGGATGAGAACCACTGGGTATTGAAACCACAGAACGGTATCTTGTGGCAGCGCACATTCTTTGAATGGCTCGACAAGTGGCTGAAGAAATAATCGCCCAACCCGTCACACACCTTAATAAGAACCTAAAACAGAGTGATATGAACGAAATTGAAAATACAGAAGCTTTAGAGAAGAAAAGTCTGAACTTTATAGAACAGGCAGTAGAAAAAGATTTGCAAGAAGGTAAGAACGGCGGCAGAGTGCAGACACGCTTCCCGCCTGAGCCAAACGGCTATCTTCATATCGGTCACGCCAAAGCCATTTGCCTTGACTTCGGTATCGCAGAACAATACGGAGGCGTATGTAACCTTCGGTTCGACGATACGAATCCTACCAAGGAGGACATGGAATATGTGGATGCCATCAAGGAAGATATTCAATGGCTGGGCTTCCATTGGGAGCACGAATACTATGCTTCTGACTATTTTCAACAACTGTGGGACTTTGCTATCCGCTTGATCAAGCAAGGGAAAGCCTACATCGACGAGCAGTCATCTGAACAGATAGCTGCTCAGAAAGGTACGCCTACGCAACCGGGTACTGAGAGCCCTTATCGCAATCGTCCGATTGAAGAGAGCCTGGATCTTTTCAACAAGATGAACTCCGGAGAGATTGAGGAAGGAAAGATGGTACTTCGCGCCAAGATTGATATGGCCAGTCCGAACATGCATTTCCGTGACCCCATCATCTATCGCGTAGTAAAGACGCCACACCACCGTACGGGAGACACCTGGAAAGCTTATCCGATGTATGACTTTGCACACGGACAGAGCGATTTCTTTGAAGGAGTGACACACTCACTCTGTACGTTGGAATTCGTTCCTCACCGCCCACTCTACGACTTATTTGTCGACTGGGTGAAAGACGGGAAAGAACTGGACGACAATCGTCCGCATCAGTATGAGTTCAACAAACTGAACCTGAACTATACCCTGATGAGTAAGCGTAACTTGCTGATACTAGTAAAGGAACATCTGGTAAACGGATGGGATGATCCCCGAATGCCGACGATCTGTGCTTTCCGCCGTCGTGGCTATTCTCCTGAGTCAATCCGCAAGTTTGTCGATAAGATCGGATACACAACTTACGACGCACTGAACGACTTTGCCCTCTTGGAGAGTGCTGTTCGTGAGGACCTCAATGCTCGGGCAACCCGTGTGTCGGCAGTCATCAACCCGGTAAAACTGGTTATCACCAACTATCCGGAAGGACAAACCGAGGAGATGGAAGCCATCAATAACCCGGAAGATCCAAGTGCAGGCTCGCACATCATCACGTTCAGCCGCGAACTGTGGATGGAACGTGAAGACTTCATGGAAGTTGCTCCCAAGAAGTATTTCCGCATGACACCGGGACAGGAAGTGCGCCTCAAGAATGCGTACATCGTGAAGTGCACAGGCTGCAAGAAAGACGAGGACGGAAACATCGTGGAGGTTTATGCTGAATATGATCCGGACACAAAGACAGGTATGCCTGGTAGTAACCGTAAGGTGAAAGGAACACTTCATTGGGTTAGCTGCGCACACTGCCTGCCTGCTGAAGTACGCCTGTACGACCGCTTGTGGAAAGTGGAGAACCCACGTGATGAACTGGCTGCTATCCGTGAGGCTCAGAACTGTGACGCCTTGACAGCAATGAAACAGATGATTAATCCTGAGTCATTGAAGATACTCAATAACTGTTACGTTGAACAGTTCCTGGAAACAGCGAAGCCACTCGACTACCTGCAGTTCCAACGAATCGGTTATTTCAATGTAGATAAAGATTCTACGGCCGATCATCTGATCTTCAACCGTACTTGCTCTTTGAAAGATACTTGGAGTAAAATCAATAAATAATACATGAACTACGACACATCTTCTCGATTTGACAATAAACGATTCAAAGAGATACTGAAAACATATGAAAACAGTATCAAATCAAATTCATCGGTATATCTGGATGCCGATGAATTTATCGATATAGCTGATTTCTACAATGAGCAAGATTGTATGGAAGCAGCTGAGCAAGTCATTGACATTGCCTATAAACAACATCCGAACGATACAGATATCTTAATCTTTATCTCGAGGTCGTATGCCATGAAGGGCCAGATCGACAAGGCATACGAATACCTGCATCGCATTGCCGATCAATCGGACCGCGAGGTTTATTTCCTAAGGTTCGACTTGTTCGCATACAAAAAACGGTGGAAAGAAGCCAATGAAGTAGCCAATGAGATAGCCGAGCGAGAAGAATATGCGTTTGAGACCTTGATTGACCTTGTCGATGCCTATTGCGACCAGAACAAAAAGGAGTATGCTAAGAAGTGGTTGAACGAACTCAAGAACCGTTACGGTGAGGTCTGCCGTGAGGACGACCGAATGTTGGAGACCTTAAGCAACTACTACTAC
Source organism: uncultured Bacteroidales bacterium (assembly GCA_902779535.1). Taxonomy (GTDB): domain Bacteria; phylum Bacteroidota; class Bacteroidia; order Bacteroidales; family Bacteroidaceae; genus Phocaeicola. Next base: position 11,649 of record CACZBX010000033.1, on the reverse strand, counting down.
GTATTCAACGAGCCGGAAAAGTCGCTGGCTTTTTTCAAAAAGCTCATCGACAAACATCCTTATTCGGTGGATTATTGGGTTAGTCAGGCGCAGTGTTATGCCCATCTGGATATGCTTCCACAAGCCGAAGAGTCCATTGATTATGCCTTGGCCATCAATGATGAGAATCCCATTGTCTTGGAATTGAAGGGCGGATTCAGGATGGAGCAAGGCGACTTAGAGGCTGCATACGATTATTTCAAACGCTTCGAGCGCTACACGGCCAACAAGGTTAATGCATGGAATTATCTGAAACATGTTTCCCTGCAACTGGATCGCTTCGAGGAAACAATCGCATATAGTAACCTCATCATTCAGTCTCCCAACGCCAGCAAAGAGTTCAAGGCTGTTGCCTACTCTGACATGGCGCTTGCCCTCGCCTATGAGGAAAAGGCAGATGAGGGGATCGAATATGCATCGAAAGCAATTAAGTTACGTCCCCTCGAACCGGATTTCCGTGCTGTCAGAGGTTTTCTATATCTAAAGTTGAACGACAAAGACAAGGCAAAAGAGAACTTTATCAGGGCAGAAAACATGGTGAAGATCAATACCGACAAGGAACTCAACTGCCTAATGCTCATCGCCACCTATTGTTTCGATGCGCACGACTACTCCGAAGCGATTCATTACTTCACGAAGGTTCAAACAAAATATGGAGACCAGAACCCCGGATGTAATCTATTTTTAGCTTATTGCTGGTATCAAAAGAAAGACATTCCACGTTTTCTTCACTACCTGGCTATGATTCAGAAGTATTCGCCGGATATTTATGAGCAACTAGGCAGTGGTAACAAACTGATGGATGACCCTGTCTTTAACGAGTCCATCGATATCATGAAAAGAGATATTGCAAATAAAAAACTGAATTTATCAGATTATCTTACTAAATATTAATATGGAATCTGTCGAGTTTATACAATGGTGTTTAAACAATTTAAACTACTGGACCATCACCATCCTGATGGCTATTGAGAGTTCGTTCATCCCCTTTCCCTCCGAGGTGGTCGTACCGCCCGCTGCCTACAAGGCTGCTTCCGGAGGCGAGTTAAATGTTTTTCTGATTGTTTTCTTTGCGACGATCGGAGCAAATATCGGGGCACTCATCAACTATGGGCTATCCTACTTTGTCGGACGCCCCATCGTTTACAGCTTTGCCAACAGCCGTATCGGGCACATGTGCCTCATCGATGCCGAGAAAGTACAGAAAGCCGAACGGTATTTTGACGAACATGGAGCCTTATCCACCTTTGTCGGACGATTGATTCCTGCAATTCGACAGTTAATATCTATTCCTGCCGGACTATCCAAGATGAAACTGTCGACGTTTATTCTCTACACCACTTTAGGTGCAGGTATTTGGAACTCTATCCTTGCTGCCATCGGCTATTATCTGGAATCGGTAGTACCCGAAGACCAACTGATGGGAACCGTCACCAAGTACAGTCACGAGATAGGATATGGTTTTATCGCCATCGGTGTAGCAATTGTCTTGTATTTGATCTATAAAGGAAGGAAATAACCACTTAAATAAAGTATCATGTCAAAAACAACTTTTCAAGGAATGCCTGTGGATATTCAAGGTGAATTTATCCAGGCCGGAGCAAAAGCTCCTGAGTTCTCGCTGGTGAAAGGTGACTTAAGTCGCTTCACCTTAGCCGACGGTAAGGGAAAGAATCTCATTTTGAACATTTTCCCAAGTATGGATACGGCTGTATGTGCTACTTCCGTCCGTAAGTTCAACAAGGCAGCAGCCAGTCTTCCAAACACCCTGGTGCTTTGTATCTCTAAAGACCTGCCATTTGCTCAGAGTCGTTTCTGTACGACCGAAGGAATCCAGAATGTCGTACCACTCTCCGACTTCCTGTTCGATTCTGACTTTGCTGCCAAATATGGGCTTTTAATGCTTACCGGACCGCTGAAAGGTCTTTTGGCTCGTTCTGTCGTTGTCATCAATCCTGAAGGAAAGGTCGTTTATACCGAACTTGTTGACGACATTGTAAAGGAGCCGAACTACGAAGCTGCTTTGAATGCCGTAAAATAAACGGAGGATAGAGAAATTAATAAGGCGGACTCAGAAAGTCCGCCTTATTAATATGATGTGTTCCTGCCTATTCGGCCGAAAACTCTTTAATCCGCTGTTCATCGCTGATCTTACAGATCAAGAGTTGATGATCCTTCTCGACAACAATGTAATCCTCCAAACCTTGGATGATAACTTTCCGTTCGTCCAGTGCATGCACGATACAGTTTTTCGACTCAAACATATTCACGTTCTTGCCCAGGATCATATTACCCCAGATATCTGTCGATCCGACATTCTCACGCAAAGACTTCCATGTACCGAGGTCACTCCACCCAAAGTCGGCCGGCAGGACAAAGATCTCATCGGCATTCTCCATGACAGCATAGTCGATAGAGATATTTTCACAAGTCGGGAACAGTTCGTTCACCTTTTCCTGCTCGTTTTCTTTGAAATAGTATGGAGTCAGACTCTCAAAGACTTCGGCCATAGCTGGCTGATAGACTCGTAACGCATTAACAACGGTGTGTACGTTCCAGATAAAGATGCCTGAGTTCCAGAAATAGCTCTTGTTCTTGAGATAGCGTTCGGCTGTCTTGAGGTCGGGTTTTTCCTTGAACGAGAACACACGATACACTTCCTTATTCACGGGTGAAGGATACGAGAGGTCGGCTTCAATGTATCCGTAACCTGTTTCCGGACGAGTTGGTTTCATGCCCAGCGTCACAATAGAGTCGAGTCCGTTGGTAAATTTCAGGGCCGACTGGATGACGCGTTGAAATTCTTGAACATTCATGACGATGTGATCGCTCGGCGTAACAATCATGTTCGCATTCGGGTTGATCTGCTTAATCTTCCAACTTGCGTACGCGATGCAAGGTGCCGTATTCCTGCGGCAAGGTTCGCATAGGATATGGTGCTCGTCCAACCAAGGCAGCTGTTCCTTTACCACCTCTTTGTATTTAACCGAGGTCACCACCCACATATTCTCTGGAAGACAGATTTCCTTGAACCGTTCAGCTGTGAGTTGGATCAAGGTTTTACCGCAACCCAAGATATCAATGAACTGTTTTGGAAAATCAGGAGTACTCATTGGCCAGAACCGACTGCCTACTCCACCCGCCATAATCACCAAATGATTCTTACTTGAAATCATATTTAATACGTTTTTAGCGATGATACGCAAAGTTACAGAATAATTTCTCAAAAAACGCCTTATTTAGCAAACAATTTACTACCTTTACCACAATATTATAAGGTATTTATGAAAAAAATTGAAACCGCTATACCCGGCGTGTATATGATAGAGCCTCGTCTATTCAAAGATACCAGAGGCTATTTTTTCGAGAGTTACAACAAAAATGTTTACGACCGTGAAGTTGCTCCCATCTCTTTCGTTCAAGACAATGAGAGTTTCTCGACAAGGGGTGTTGTCCGCGGACTACACTTCCAGCGTCCTCCTTACAGTCAGGCCAAGCTTGTCCGTGTCATCAAAGGTGTAGTACTTGATGTAGCTGTTGACATTCGCAAGGGTTCGCCTACTTACGGGAAGTATGTGAAAGCGGTGCTGAGTGAAGAGAACAAACTGCAATTCTTTATTCCCAAAGGATTTGCCCATGGTTTTGCCGTCTTGAGCGATGAAGCTTTGTTTCAGTACAAATGTGATGCATTTTACGAGCCAAGTGCCGAAGGAGGCATCCGTTGGAATGATCCCGACCTAAACATTGACTGGGGCATACCTGCCGACCAAATCATCCTTTCAGCCAAGGACGAGTTACATCCTTGGCTAAAAGACTTTGATTCACCTTTCACGTTTGAAAAAGAACCTGAATAAACAGAAAAGAGGCCGCAGTTGCAGCCTCTTTTATTCTTTACGTGCTCTTCTTGAGCCTGATACAAATCGAAAATACCGTGCCGCCCGATGGCTCACACCTACTTGTTTCTTTTCAAGAGGTACAATGTATTCCATCTGCTGCATTTTCTTGTAGAAGTTACGTACATCGTATTCTCTGTCATAGACCATAGAGTACAATTTTCGCAACGAAGAAATGGTAAATTCCTTCGGAAGCATATCAAACAACAAGGAAGGAACTTTCTTGGAATAGGTCCGAATACATTCCACAGCATCCTTCACGATCTGTTCCTGGCCACAAACCAGTTTACCGATCTCAGATACGGGAACCCATTGGGCTTTTGTCCCTTCTATACCTTCTTTCATTTGTTTGCTTATCTCGACTGTTCTCCAATATGCAATTGTCAAAACAGAAGAGGTTTGCTCAGGGTCTATTTGATGCTTCCGCATCAAATCACGCACATCATCACAAGAGTTGACCATATTCTTAAAGCCATAAGCTCTAAACTGAAGTAACTGAATCGTACCCAGTCCGGTCTCCCCTTTCAAAATCCGCTTTGCAGCTTCGTCAAGATCATCGTCCTCACTAATCAGACTTGTGGGAAGCATCTTATAGTCGCTTTGTTTTCCCTCACCCTTAACCAACAGCACACAAAGCTGAGTTCCATCAAATCCGATCACTACACAGCTCACGGAAACATGCAAATTATCAGCTTTCATCCCTCGAGTATTAGTTTTCACAAATATAGGAACTATTTCCAATTAAAAAAAATAAACTAAAACAATTTCGTGAAAAAAGTTATACAAACGAAAACTCTTGACTTGGGCGATTCTAGTTCTTGAACCAAAACTTTAACAAAGAAGGAATGCGAAGATAACGGAAATAACGGGATGATGCACATGCTCGCATCGCACGCAATTTGTCCATAAACGAAAGCGTTGCCCGACTAAAAACAGGGTTCAAAGTATGCGAAGCATATTTACGAATGTGGGGGTAAAGATAGGGAAATCGACCGGCATAGGCGAACAATTCATCAAGAACGGTCAAGTAACACTTCAAGTTATGATAGGTTTGAATCTTAGAACCGACATCTTCCTTACGTAAACGATGTTTGACAATGCTTTTCCGCACGCAACCTACACGGTCGGACTGGATGTAAAGAAGCGAGGTGAACAGTTCATCGTCGTGAACGATGCCCGGATAAAAACGGACACCCGACGCGTTCAGAGTGGTACGATTTATAAACAAAAGCCAAGGCTCAGGACGATAGGTCTTATTGTCCAACATATCATCAAAAAGTGTCAAGCCTTTGTACACCACAATCTCGTTATACGGACTTGTACGGTGATAGTCATTTTCATGGCCGACTATCACATGGTCGTCACCAAAGACGTCTCCGTCGAAGAAGACAAAGTTGAGGTGCTGCTTCTTGCACATCCGATAAAGCGATCCCAAGTTGTCACCGTTCAACTCGTCCAAACTGTTCATAAAGTAAACATATTCGCCCGTCGACTTCTCCAGCCCTGCATTCCGTGCCATAGGCCGTCCCTTATGCGACTGCTCCAATAGGCAGATGCGGGAATCTTCCGCTGCCAACCGGCGAAGTATCTCCACACTCCCATCGGTAGAGCCGTCGTCAACCAATACAATCTCTAGTCCGTCAAGTGTTTGCGACATGACAGAACGCACTGCCGACTCCACATACGGGGCCACATTGTAGACTGAAATGATTACGGATACTTTCGGACGTGACATCTTTCTTGTTTTATATAAGCAAAGATAAGTAAAAAAACGCTTTACAATAACTTTTAAGGAATTATTTTCACCTCCCGCACTGAGATATTTGTCACAACTCCACCTCTTTTATGCTTTTCACGAAGGTGACAAAGGTTTATCACACAGGTGATAAGAGTTTATCACATAGGTGAAAAAGGTTTATCACACAAGTGAAAAACTTAAATAGCCAAAAGAAAAATGAGGAGATTGTATTTAGGAAAGAAAAAAGAGGAGTCGATGAACAACTCCTCTTAAAGAGCGGAAAACGAGACTCGAACTCGCGACCCCGACCTTGGCAAGGTCGTGCTCTACCAACTGAGCTATTTCCGCAAAGAAAAAGATATGTGAAGGAAATGAGACTCGAACTCACACGACAATACTGTCACTACCCCCTCAAAGTAGCGCGTCTACCAATTCCGCCATTCCTCCAAGTGAGAGCGGAAAACGAGACTCGAACTCGCGACCCCGACCTTGGCAAGGTCGTGCTCTACCAACTGAGCTATTTCCGCATGGTGCCCAGAACAGGACTCGAACCTGCATGCCTCTCGACACACGCACCTGAAACGTGCGCGTCTACCATTCCGCCACCTGGGCAAAGAGAGCGGAAAACGAGACTCGAACTCGCGACCCCGACCTTGGCAAGGTCGTGCTCTACCAACTGAGCTATTTCCGCATATTTCTTTGCATCTCAATAAATAAAGAACGCTTTTTTTGAGATTGCGGATGCAAAATTAGTACTTTTTTCTAAACGAGCAAAGATTTTAAATATTTTTTCTAGACTTCTTTCTTTTTCTATGACATTCGGTCTCGGTAGTCTTCGTAACCAAACGTACGGCATACCTCAAGTTGGCCGTCAGAATGCCAAATAGCAATCGATGGATGGTGAATCCCATTAAACATGGTTGTCTTAACCATGGTGTAATGGATCATGTCCTCGAAGACGATTCGCTCACCGATCTGTAGTTCGTGGTCGAACTTCCAACTCCCCATATAGTCACCGCTCAGGCAACTGTTACCGCCCAGCCGATATACGTGTTCCGACCTCGGTGCGGTCTTGACTTCTTCGGCAGGCATTGTTTCTGCGCCCCGCACCGCAGGTTGATAAGGCATTTCCAGACAGTCGGGCATGTGACAGGTAAAGCTAACATTGAGGATGGCAGTCCGAATACCGTGATTCTCAACAATATCGACGATTGTTGAAACCAACGGCCCCGTTTGCCAGGCAAAGGCAGAGCCGGGCTCAAGGATGATCTTCAGATGAGGGTAAAGCGATTTGAACGACTTCAATATATAAATAAGGTGTTCGACATTATAATCCTTGCGTGTCATCAGATGCCCTCCGCCAAAATTCACCCACTTCAGCTGAGGAAGCCAGTATCCGAAACGTTCTTCAAACTGTGCCAGGGTTCGCTCGAACTCGAATGAACTAGACTCGCACAAGCAATGGCAATGGAATCCATCAATACCCTCGGGCAGTTGGTCGGGCAACTGGTCGGCAGTCACGCCGAAACGGGAACCGGGAGCACAGGGATTGTATAACTCAACCTCCACCTCGGAATATTCGGGATTGACACGCAGGCCGCACGATACCGGCTCTTTCGAAGCCTGCACCATGGGATAGAAACGATGGAACTGTCCTAACGAGTTAAAGGTGATGTGACTGCTGCAATGCATGATCTCATCAAACTCAATCTCGGTATAAGCAGGCGAATAGGTATGCGCCTTGCTGCCAAATTCCAGGAACGCTAACTTTGCCTCATACAACGAACTGGCCGTGGTATGCTGAATATACTCGCGGAAAATCGGGAACGACTTCCACATCGCAAAGGCTTTGAAGGCAAGGATGATCTCCACTCCTGCCTCTTCGGCTACGTGCTTGATCAGCGACAAATTCTTTCTCAGTAAATCTTCCTCCATCACATAACATGGTGACGGTACGCTGTAGATATCTAACATCTTCTATTCTTTATGATACAACTTTAAATCGTGCAAACTTCAATAACAACTGCTTCTCACCGGCATTTCTGAATTTTACGGTAGCCTTGCAGTTATCTCCCGTACCCTCTATCTTGAGCACTTCACCCAGTCCAAAGCGTTCGTGCTCAATCACATCGCCTACACGGACCGATGTGGGCGGATGAATACCGGCCGATGGCCGTGAGACAACCGACGAGACCTTTTTGAGCGTACGATGAACAGGGGTGACAACCGGTCGGGGTATGACTTTAGGCCGCTCACTCACAAACACAGGCCGTCCGCTTCGTGAACGCATCGTTTCCTCTTCACGTCTTTCTTTCCGGATGGGCTCATCCTGAGGGATGTCGAGGTAGCATGGGTCGATATCTTTCAGGAAACGGCTCGGACGACTGAACTCCATCTGCCCATAACGGTAGCGCATCTTGGCGTACGACAGGTAACAATGCTCCTCCGCACGAGTAATGGCCACATAAAACAGGCGACGCTCCTCTTCCAGCTCCTTCTCCGTATTCATCGACATGGCACTTGGGAAGAGATTTTCCTCTAGTCCGACCACAAACACGTTGCGAAACTCCAAGCCTTTGGCCGAATGGATTGTCATCAACGTGACCTTCTCCACATCCTGCTCCTTCTCGTTATCCTGATCCGTCAGCAAGGAGATCTCAGCCAGGTAATCTGTCAGGAAGATGTTACGGTTACCTTCTTCCATCCGTTCCTGAACGAAATCGTTTAACCCGTTCATCAACTCCTCGATATTCTCCTTCCTGCTCATATCTTCCGGATCCCTGCTTTGATTCAGTTCGTCCATGATATGCGCACAACGGACAATCTCCACACCGACTTCGTAGGCATCCTTCTCCAAAGCCAATTTCTGGAATACGGCTACCAAGTCGTAAAACCCCTTCAGCTTGGTCAAGGTTCCTTTATGAGCAGACACGTCGTATGATTCCGGGTTGCTTAACACTTCCCATAGGCTGACATGATGAGCCGAAGAAGCTGCAACCAACTTCATGAGCGTCGTATCGCCGATGCCTCGCGCCGGATAGTTGATGATTCGCTTGAACGCCTCCTCATCATCAGGATTCACAGCCAGTCGGAAGTATGAGATAATGTCTTTGATCTCTTTCCGTTGGTAGAACGAAAGACCTCCATATATTTTATAAGGTATGCTATGTTTGCGAAGCAGTTCCTCGAAGATACGGCTTTGAGCATTTGTACGATAAAGGACGGCGATGTCGGCATACGAACAATCCTCCCGCACATGCAGATGCTTGATCTGATTCACGACAATCGAGCCTTCCTCGGTATCACTGTACGCAGAGAACACCTGCAAGGCCTCTCCTTTTTCTTTCCGCGAGTAAACATCCTTATGAATCTGTCGGGCATTCTTTGCAATCAAACTGTTCGCTGCCCCGACGATCGTCTGGGTAGACCGATAGTTCTGCTCCAACTTGAATAGTTTCGTATTCGGATACATCTTCGTAAACTTCAGGATATTGTCGATGTTCGCACCACGAAACGAATAGATACTCTGTGCATCATCGCCCACCACGCACACGTGCTGACGCTCTTCTGTCAACAATTGCACGATCCGATGTTGGGCAAAGTTCGTGTCCTGGTACTCATCGACCAACACATATTTGAAGTGTTCCGCATAGTGCTGACGTATTTCCGGGAAGTTCTTAAAGAGCAAGTAGGTGTTTACCAGCAAGTCATCAAAGTCCATGGCATTACTTTGCTTGCAGCGTTCGACATACAATCGATAAATCTGGTGAAGCAAGGGGATGTTGTTCTCCTGGTCAACCTTCAGCATTTCCCGATCCATGTCATAATCGTTTGGGAAGATCAGGAAATTTTTGGCCAGGCTGATACGCGATTGGATGGTACTCGGCTTATACACTTTCTCGTCCAACTGCAAATCCTTTATGATCGTCTTGATCATGCTCTTGGAGTCGGCAGCATCGTAAATAGTGTATTTTGAATTGAAACCCAAAGCCTGCGACTCCGTGCGCAGGATGCGCGCGAAGATAGAATGGAACGTTCCCATCCACAGGTAACGGGCTTTTTCCCCCACTTGGCGGGCAATACGTTCTTTCATCTCACGGGCCGCCTTGTTGGTAAACGTCAAGGCTAGGATGGAACTCGGCTCATAGCCTTGATCCAACAGGTAAGCAATTTTATAAGTCAGTACCCGCGTCTTGCCCGAACCGGCACCGGCAATAACCAGCGACGGACCGTCATTATATAAAACAGCCTCTCGCTGGCTGTCGTTCAGTTCATCTAAATAATTCGACATACTCTTTCCTATAATGGTAAAGAATTTTATACGACAGGAATAGGTCCCGTCCAAAGTAACAAAAGCAAAGGTAACGATAAATATTGAATTAATCCGAAACTCAAGGAGTGATTGTCTACTCATGAAATTATTTTTTGGATTCTATTTCCTTTTTATAATATATATCGTACCTTTGTCTCACTAATAAACTAAAAGGTATTATACCATTTTTATATGAAAAAGTTCTCTCCTTTTAAGGTATTCTCGGGTACTAACACGAGATATTTAGCCGAAAACATCTGCAAGGAATTAGGTGTCGAATTAGGAAAACTAAACACGACTCACTTTGCAGACGGTGAATTTGCCGTTTCTTTTGAAGAATCTATCCGCGGTTGTCATGTTTTTCTGGTTCAATCAACCTTTCCAAACTCCGATAACTTGATGGAGTTGCTCCTGATGATTGATGCTGCCAAGCGTGCATCAGCCAAGAGTATTGTCGCAGTCATCCCTTATTTCGGATGGGCACGTCAGGACCGCAAGGATAAGCCACGTGTTTCCATTGGTGCCAAGCTGGTTGCCGACTTGTTAATGGTTGCAGGTATCGACCGTCTGATCACGATGGACTTGCATGCTGACCAGATTCAAGGTTTCTTCGACATCCCAGTCGATCACTTGTACGCATCAGCCATCTTTGCTCCTTACATCCAATCACTGAACTTGGAGAACCTCGTCATCGCAACCCCTGACGTGGGAGGTTCAAAGCGTGCAAACTCCTATTCGAAGTACTTAGGTGTGCCTCTGGTACTTTGTAACAAGACCCGTGAAAGAGCAAACGTCGTTTCATCCATCCAGATTATCGGCGACGTGAAAGGAAAGAACGTAGTCATGCTGGACGATATGGTCGATACCGCCGGTACGATCACCAAAGCAGCCGATGTCATGAAGGAAGCAGGTGCAATATCCGTACGGGCTATCGCCTCTCATGCAGTCATGTCGGGTCCTGCTTGCGAACGTATCATGAACTCTCATTTGGAAGAAATGGTCTTCACCGACAGTATTCCATTCGACCCGGCACGCTGTCCGAAGGTGAAACAATTGTCGATTGCCGGCCTCTTCGCCGAGACCATCACCCGCGTGATGAACAACGAATCGATTTCCGACCAATACATTATTTAATCAAAATAGTCCTAAAGGAAAGAGTATCAAAGAGATTTGATACTCTTTTTTTATGAAATAATGCATTATATCAAGGAAAAGCATTAAATTTGCCCCAAAATTTTCAAGATTACAGATTATGAGAAAAATGATTTATGCAATGGCTGTATTATGCTTGTCATGTACAGCATGCCAACAGAAAGCTGGCTATACAATTAACGGAACTGTTGACGGCATCGCTGACGGCGATACGGTCTATCTGCAAGACTTTCAAGGCAGACAACTCATTAAGAAGGACTCTGCCATCGTTAAGGGCGGCACTTTTAAGTTTACAGGCGAACAGCCAACTCCTGTTTATCGCTACATCACCTATATCAAAGGTGACAAACAATATGTAGCCGACTTGTTCCTCGAGAACGGCAAAATCAACGTCAAGCTGGGTGAAGAGACAACCGTAGGTGGAACAACCAACAACGATGTTTATCAGAAGTTCACCACTGATTTTGTGGCAGCACAAAAGGAAATGAACGAGTTCTATCAAGCTATCCAAAAGG
>CACZBX010000032.1 GCA_902779535.1 uncultured Bacteroidales bacterium | reverse complement strand
ACTTCTCCAGTCACCGACCGTTCATCGCCGAACGACCATCCCATGAATCGGCTTCCATCATCTAATAGTAATGTTGCTTGCCTCATAAGTTATTTTTCGATAAAAACGTATCTACATAGTTTACAAATGCCTGGTTTACCAAGCGGATTCCGCCAGGCGTAGGGTAGTGCCCCGTGAAATACCAGTCGCCCGGGTGGTTCGGGCATGCCTTGTGCAGTCCGTCGATGCTCTGGAAAACCAGCTCCACGGGTGTCTCCATGCCTTCCGGTCGAAGCATCTCAACGATCTTCCAATTGATTTCATCAACGGTGAAAGGGGCATAGATGGAGCGGACATGATTTACTGTCAATGGCTCCGTTCGGCAGAGATGATACGTAGCACTTATCAACTCTTGCATCCCTCGCTCCAGAAGGAGCTGAATGGCTGCCCTAAACGCGCACAACTCCTCAAGTCGCGGCATGTCAATGCCATAGTAGTCGGGGTATCGGATCTGAGGGGAGCTCGATACCATGACAATCTTTTTGGGATGCAGACGGTCGAGAATCTTGAAGATGCTCTCACGCAAGGTCGTTCCCCTGACGATGCTGTCGTCGATGATGACGAGGTTATCCTCATAAGGTGTCAGACTGTCGTAGCTGACGTCATAGACATGGGCGGCAAGGTCGTTCCGCTCGGTTCCTTCCGTGATGAAGGTACGTAACTTGATATCTTTCCACACGACTTTCTCAATCCGGACATCATGGCTCAGTCGTCGGAATCCGTCGGTAAGTCCGTAGAAGGCAACCTCGGCGGTGTTGGGGATATATGAGAACACGGTGTGAGCTGTATCTTCATCTATCGCCTTTAAGATAGCAGGTATCAGCTGCTCGCCCAGGCGTTTCCGTTCTTGGTAGATATCGCGGTCGGAGCCGCGGCTGAAGTAGATGCGTTCGAAACTGCAGGCACTGTAGTTCTGCTGTTCCAGAATCTGTTCCAACAGGCAGGCTCCTTGTTTCCGTACGATAAGTGCCTGGCCGGGCTTTAGCTCATGGATTTGGTCGGCGGAGAGGTCGAAGGTCGTCTGTATGACTGGGCGTTCACTGGCTACGACTACGATTTCCTCGTCCTGGTAATAGTATGCGGGACGGATGCCCCAGGGGTCTCTGACGGCAAACATCTCGCCCGAGCCGGTCAAGCCGCACATCACATAGCCTCCGTCGAAGAAAGGCATGGTGGTGCGCAACACGTTGGCAAGGGATATCTCGTCTTCAATGTATTGGGTGATGTCCTGATGGGTGAGTCCCTGCTTCTTTGCCTTATCGTACAGCCGTTCCACCTCGCGGTCGAGGCGATGCCCCATCAACTCGAGTGCGATATATGAGTCGCCGTACATGCGAGGCGACTGTCCTTGGAGGGTAAGGTGGCGGAACACCTCGTCGATGTTAGTCATGTTGAAGTTTCCGCAAAGACAGAGATTTTTTGCGCGCCAGTTGTTACGGCGCAGGAAAGGGTGGACGTACGTCAATCCGCTTTTCCCGGTGGTGGAATACCTCAGGTGTCCCATGTACAGCTGGCCGGCGAAGGAATGGTCCACCTTCTTGAAGATTTCGGTAATCGCATTTGCACCTTCGGCACGTTCGCGGAACATGTACTCCGTGCCCACGGGCGCATCTAAGTTGACGCAAGCCATGCCGGCACCCTCCTGTCCGCGGTTATGCTGCTTCTCCATCAGGAGATAGAGCTTGTTCAGCCCGTAACGCCAAGTGCCATACTTCTGCTGATAGTATTCCAGCGGTTTCAGCAGGCGAATCATCGCCACCCCACACTCATGCTTTACTGTTTCCATGGATACATGCTTTAATAAAACTCATAAACAGCGGATGTGGGCGGAGGACTGTCGAACTGTATTCCGGATGGAACTGTGTCCCGATGTACCAACTGAGGGTAGGAATCTCGACAATCTCGATCAGATGGGCGTCTGGATTGATGCCTACACCTCTCATCCCGTGTTGCTCAAACTCTTCCAGAAAACTGTTGTTAAATTCGTAGCGATGGCGATGTCGTTCCTCAATGAATTCCTTTTCGCCATACGCATCCCAAGTCCGGCTTCCAGGTATTATCCGGCAGCCGTATGCACCCAGTCGCATGGTTCCCCCCATCTGTGTGATGCTTTTCTGGTCCTCCATCAAGTCGATGACATTATGCTTTGTCTGTGCATTCATTTCACTGCTGTTTGCATCGGCATACCCCAGTACGTTCCGTGCAAATTCGACGACCATCATCTGCATTCCCAGGCAGATGCCGAACGTCGGTATATCATGGGTACGGGTATGTTTGGCAGCGATAATCTTTCCCTCAATGCCTCTTTGTCCGAATCCGGGGCAGATGACGATTCCTGCCAAGCCCGACAGTTTGCCTGCCACGTTTTCCTCCGTGATTTCCTCGCTGTTGATGAAAGTTGCCTTTACCTTCCTGTCGTTGTAGGTTCCTGCATGCGCTAAGCTCTCCAGGATGCTTTTGTAAGCGTCTTGCAGATTGTATTTTCCCACAAGGCCGATGTGCAGGATTTCTTTGGCTTGCTGCCTTCGCTTCAGGAAATCGAGCCAAGGACCAAGCTCGGGAGCCTCCAGCGGCTCCATTCCCATCTTTTTCAGGCAGATGGCATCCAACCCTTGCCGTTGCATGTTTACCGGAACCTCGTAGATGCTCGGCAAGTCTTGGCTTTGGATGACGGCATCTACGTCTACATTGCAGAAATGTGCCACTTTTGCTCGTATCTCATCGCTGAGGGTATGTTCTGTTCTCAGCACCAATACTTCGGGCTGTATTCCGAAACCTTGCAGTTGTTTGACGCTTGTCTGCGTCGGCTTGGTCTTCAACTCGCCGGCAGCCGCCAGATAAGGGACATAGGTCAGGTGGACGTTCAGTGCCCTTTGACTTCCCAGTTCCCATCTCAGTTGGCGGATAGCTTCCAAGAAAGGCTGACTCTCGATATCGCCGATTGTTCCGCCGATTTCGGTTATCACGAAATCGAAATGCTCTTTGGTGGCATTCAGCAGAATCCTTCTTTTAATCTCGTCGGTGATGTGAGGGACAACTTGAATGGTTTTCCCAAGGTAATCTCCTTTTCGCTCCCGTTCGATGACGCTCAAGTAGATGCGCCCGGTGGTTATACTGTTGTCGCGTGTCGTGCGTATCCCGGTAAAACGCTCATAGTGCCCCAGGTCAAGGTCGGTCTCCTGGCCATCTGCCGTGACATAGCACTCGCCATGCTCGTACGGGTTCAGCGTGCCGGGGTCGATGTTGATGTAGGGGTCGAACTTTTGAATTGTTATCTTAAACCCACGACTCTGCAGCAGTTTGCCCAACGATGCCGATATGATTCCCTTCCCTAAGGAGGAGGTGACACCCCCTGTTATGAAAATATATTTTGTTTCCATGGATATGTTGTTTTTGATATACCTCTTTTCTCATTGACTATCATTAGTGATTTATTCTTTCTATTTGTTCTTCTATTGATGCAAAATTAAAACATTATGATATATTATTATTTTATTCACTATAATAATGAATCTAAAAAATCAAATCAAGTTTCAATTTGAAACTAAAAGGCGGCTTAAAGTACCAAACAAATATCAATAAGTAACTAAAAAGTTGAATAAAATTTCAAAATAAAACTTGATAAAGATAATAATTTGAAATAAGTAAGTGGTATCTTGTATTTGGTTTCTATTTGTTTTATATTTGCCATCGATTTTATGCTTTATGTTGTGTTATTCGATTGTTGATGTTTATGAAGATGAGAAAGATAGCTTTTACGAAGATGCATGGGGCTGGCAACGACTACATCTATGTCGATGCTACGCGGTATGAGTTATCGGATCCGTCTGAGGCAGCAATCAGGTGGAGCGACCGGCATAAAGGGATTGGTTCCGACGGCCTGGTATTGATAAGTCGTTCACCTGTTCCGGAGGCTGATTTCATGATGCGTATCTTCAATGCCGACGGAAGTGAGGCGATGATGTGCGGAAACGCCTCGCGGTGTGTGGGGAAGTACTTGTACGAGCGTGGTCTGACTCGGAAGGACGAAATCAAACTCTTGACATTGTCGGGCGTGAAAAGTCTTTTTTTACAAGTTAATCTAAAGGATAAGGTGGAACAAGTGACGGTCGATATGTTGGAGCCTACGCTTGAGAGAGGGGAGTGGTTCCGTCCGACTGCCGACTTGGTCAGAGGTACGTTTGTCTCGATGGGAAATCCGCACTATGTCGTCTTTACGGACGATGTTGACGATGTGCTTCGGCTGGGAGAAGCCTTGGAACGGCATCCTGCCTTCCCACACCGCTGCAACATCGAGTTTGCTCAAATCGTGGACAAGGGCCAGATCCGGGTACGTGTCTGGGAGCGGGGAAGCGGCATTACCATGGCGTGCGGAACAGGAGCTTGTGCCACGGCTGTGGCGGCTTTCATGGAGAGCCGGGCCGGACGTTCCTCCCGTATCATCATGGATGGAGGAGAATTGGAAATAGAATGGCGTGAGACCGATAATCATGTGTATATGAGCGGTCCTGCCGAGTTTGTCTTTGACGGAGAAATAGAATTACTACAATAAACAAATATGGCTTTAATAAACGAGCATTTCTTAAAATTGTCGAACAACTACCTTTTTGCGGATATCGCAAAAAAGGTGAACGCCTTTAAAGTACTGCACCCGAGGACGCAGGTTATCTCGCTCGGCATAGGGGATGTAACACAACCCCTTTGTCCCGCCGTCATCGAGGCGATGCACCGGGCAACCGACGAGATGGCGACTGCTGACGGCTTCCACGGATATGGGCCGGAACAAGGGTACGAGTTCTTGCGTGAGGCTATCCTGAAAAATGACTTCCTCGCCCGAGGCATTCACCTCGACATGGATGAGATATTCATCAATGACGGTGCGAAATCGGATACGGGCAACTTCCAGGAACTGATAAGATGGGATAACTCGATCGGGGTGACCGACCCCATCTATCCTGTCTATATTGATTCGAACGTGATGATCGGACGGGCGGGCACCCTGACCGATGGCAAGTGGGATAATGTCATCTACTTGCCTTGTACAGCCGAGAATGGCTTTACGCCCACCGGGGACAGTCCTCACCAAGCAGGAGTTACGGAAGTGGGTGAACTATGCCCTGAAGAATGATACGCTTATCTTTTACGATGCGGCGTACGAGGCCTTTATCACCGAGCCGTCAGTCCCTCATAGCATCTACGAGATTCGCGGAGCCAGACGATGTGCCGTCGAATTCCACTCTTTTTCGAAGACAGCCGGGTTTACGGGACTGCGGTGCGGCTACACCATCGTGCCCAAGGAGCTGACTGTCGCCACGCTCGACGGCGAACGCATTCCACTTAATCCGTTATGGAACCGCAGGCAATGCACCAAGTTCAACGGAACCAGCTATATCTCACAAAGAGCGGCTGAGGCTATCTATACGCCCGAAGGAAAGATACAGGTGCAGCAGACCATTGACTATTATTTGCAGAATGCACATCAAATGGTGGCACGGCTGAAAAAGCTCGGGCTTGAGGTTTATGGTGGCATAAATGCTCCGTATATATGGATGCGCACACCTTCAGGCACCTCTTCCTGGCAGTTTTTCGAAGAGCTGCTGTATGGTGCCAACGTAGTCTGCACGCCCGGCGTCGGCTTCGGCCCCAGTGGTGAGGGATATGTCCGCTTCACGGCTTTTGGCACGCATGAAAACACGGAAGAGGCGTTGCGGCGAATAGAAAAATGGATGAAACAAACTTTTTAAAACGTATAAGCAATGGAAACTTTAAGATTCCAAGTCGTTGGCGAGGCTTTCAAGAAGAAACCGCTGGAGGTGAAAGCACCCGATGAACGACCGGCCAAGTATTTTGGCAGTAAGGTTTTTAACCGTGAGAAGATGTACAAGTATCTGCCAAAGGATGTCTATGAGAAAATGGTAGAGGTGATGGATAACGGCGCACGCCTTGAGCGGGACATCGCGGATGCGGTGGCCGAAGGGATGAAGCAGTGGGCTATCGAGAACGGGGTAACGCACTACACCCATTGGTTCCAGCCGCTCACCGAAGGAACTGCCGAGAAGCATGACTCGTTCATCGAGCACGACGGGAAGGGCGGAATGGTGGAGGAGTTTACCGGGAAGCTGTTGGTACAGCAGGAACCGGATGCCAGTTCATTTCCATCGGGAGGCATCCGCTCCACATTCGAGGCCAGAGGCTACTCGGCATGGGATCCTACCTCACCGGTATTTATCATGGACGATACGTTGTGCATTCCTACCGTCTTCATCAGCTACAGCGGCGAATCGCTCGACTATAAGGCACCGCTTCTGAGGGCATTGCATGCCGTCAGCGTGGCAGCCACCGAGGTGTGCCACTATTTCGATCCGACGGTCAAGAAGGTAACATCTAATCTGGGATGGGAGCAGGAGTACTTCCTGGTGGATGAAGGCTTGTATGCTGCCCGCCCAGACTTGCTGCTGACGGGACGCACGCTGATGGGACATGAATCGGCTAAGAACCAGCAGATGGAGGACCATTACTTTGGGAGTATCCCGGAGCGGGTGGCTTCGTTCATGCGCGACTTGGAGATTCAGGCACTGGAACTTGGCATCCCATGTAAGACGCGACATAACGAGGTGGCGCCGAACCAGTTCGAGCTGGCTCCGGTCTATGAGGATACCAACCTGGCAGTCGATCATAACATGCTGCTAATGGTGGTGATGAAGCGGGTTGCCCGCAAGCACGGGTTCCGCGTGTTGCTCCACGAGAAGCCGTTTGCCGGCATCAACGGTAGCGGAAAGCATAACAACTGGAGCCTCTCGACTGACAACGGCGTGCTGCTGCATGCACCGGGCAAGACACCCGAGCAGAACCTGCGCTTTGCTGTGTTCATCGTCGAGACGCTGATGGGGGTATATCGCCATAACGGTTTGCTGAAAGCATCAATCATGAGCGCATCGAACGCCCATCGACTGGGCGCAAACGAGGCTCCTCCGGCTATCATCTCTTCGTTCCTGGGCAAACAACTATCGGAACTGCTCGACCATATCGAGAAGGCCGACAAAGAGGATATCCTCGTGATGGATGGCAAACAGGGCATGAAGATGGATATCCCTGAAATACCGGAACTGCTGATTGATAATACCGACCGAAACCGTACTTCTCCGTTTGCCTTTACCGGCAATCGGTTCGAGTTCCGCGCCGTTGGCAGCGAGGCCAACTGTGCATCAGCCATGATTGCCTTGAACAGTGCCGTGGCGGAGGCGTTGACCGACTTCAAGAAGAGAGTGGACGCACGGGTGGAAGAGATTGGCAATCAATACGAAGGAACCGACCATCGTGCTATGTTCCATGCCATCATCGATGTCTTACGCGAGGATATCAAGGTGTGCAAGCCGATTCGCTTCGACGGAAACGGCTATAGCGAGGAATGGGTGCATGAGGCGGAACGCCGGGGCCTGGATGTGGAACGCTCGTGCCCGAGAATCTTCGAGCGATACTTGGATGCCGACAGCATCAGCATGTTCGAAAAACTGGGAGTGATGACGAAGAAGGAGCTCGAAGCTCGCAACGAGGTGAAGTGGGAGACTTATACGAAGAAGATTCAGATTGAGGCTCGCGTACTGGGCGACTTGACCGTCAATCATGTGATTCCCGTGGCAACGCGATATCAGAGTGTCCTACTGAAAAACGTGGAACGCATGGCGACTGTGTTTTCGGCCGACAAGGTAAGGCAGCTCTCGGCAAGGAACCTCCAGCTCATCGAGGAGCTGGCAGAGCGCTCGTCCACGCTGGAACATCAGGTAGAGGAGCTCGTCAATGCGCGCAAGCTGGCCAATAAAATTGTGAATACGTATGAAAAGGCCATCGCTTATCATGATACGGTAGCTTCGAAATTTGATGCCATCCGGTATCAGATAGATAAGTTGGAGCTTATCATAGATGATAGCCTCTGGCCGCTTCCAAAATACCGTGAGCTATTGTTCATCCGCTAAGCGGGTAAATAGTTTTCGTTTGTTTGTTCTGTGTGGTGTGCTATACCGGGGGTGCTTGCTTCGCTTGTACCCCCGGTTACTAAAAGGTCGACCCTTTCAGGGTCGTATTCTTGTATGTATTTTATTACATCCTTTTGTTCCTCGGGATTTCCGAATCCCGAGGAACAAAAGGTGTGGAGTTGTACTCCGCAGCAGACAAAAAGTCCGCTCTTTATCCACATGCGGATTCGGATATTTTCGACAACTTCTTGTCCATCCGAATTACAAATACGCCTACTTACCCTCTTTTTATCGTATCTTATACTCGTCGGGGAAGGGGACGATGCGGTGCTCGTCCATGGTCTGATTGCCAAGCAAGGCTAGTAGGCAGGAATAATAGGCTTCCTCGACCAACATCGGCATGCTCTTCCCTGTTATCATGGCGTTGCAGAATGACTCCAGCAAGCCCTTTGATCCGTCATCTACCGCTGCACCTGTCGTGTTCGAACCGTCGTGTACCTGCAAGTTCTCGAGGATAGGGATACCCTTGGTCTCGTATAGAATTTCCGGTCGCCAGCTGGAGCCTGCCACCTTGAGCGACTGTGGATTCTTCTGTTCTGATTCCTGAATAAACTGAAGAATGTTGGAGGCAGGAGTAGGCTCTTCTAGATAAAGCAACCCTTTAGCCATCTCCAGCGTACCCTTGTTACCTAACACTTCCTCGTCCATGCCATAATGCTTGTTGGAAATGATGGACTCGAAAGTCATCCGTTTCCCGTTCGGGTAGTGATAGATGACGCTCACACTGTCATAAACCTCGCGGCCGTCCTTCCAGTACATGATGTCGCCGAAACCCGTGACGTAGTCGGGCAGATCCTGATACACCCACGTGCCGAGTTGCAACTGATGGGCTGCCAACTCCGTCATCAGTCCTCCGGAAGTGGCTCTGTAGAGGCGCCAATTGATGATTTTCTCATCGGATGGCTTGAGCAAGGGGCGGCGCCAGTCATTGTTGCGGTACCAGTAGTTACGGATATCTACAATCTCACCCAGCACACCTTGACGAATCAGTTCGATACCTTTCAGATATTTCGGGTCGAAAAGGCGTTGCAAGCCGATGTACAGCACTTTCCCTGATTCCTGATAGGCAGTATATATTTCCTTACATTCTTCCATTGTTCGAGCCATCGCTTTCTCGCAGAACACGTGCTTCCCCGCACGGAGCGCAGCCAAGGTTATCGGGGCATGCGTGTCGAGGGAGGAGGAAATCAGGACACCCTCCACATTCGGGTCGTGGATGGCATCGAGATAGTTCGTATAGGCCTTTGCCTTGGGAAACAGCTTGACGGCCTGATCGAGGTGGGGCTGGAAGATATCGCAGACGGCAACGACTTCGGCTTGGGGAATCTGCAGCAGATTGTTGGCATGGTACATACCCCGCGAGCCGGTGCCGATAAGCGCCAACTTGGCTTTACCTCCCAGAGCTTCCTGGGCCTGTTCTTGCATGAACGCTTTGAATGCGTCCAGGGAATAGATGACGGTGGATGCGTCAGTAGAATGGTTCGTATTCAATGTTTGATGTTTTTGAAAATGATTGATTCAACAAATATAAGTAAATCTCTGTAAAAAACGGTGAGGTGCTCATTGATTATTTTAGTGGGATAGGAAGTATTTTGTGGAATAACTCTTACCTTTGTGAATAAATACAGTCGAGTTATGAATATCATCCATTTCCTGAAGAATTGGACTCTTCCTGCTGCTATGGTGACGGGAACGGTGGTGTATTTGATCTTTGCATACGTCCCTTTTTTAGAGTCGGCCGCTATATTCTTCGACCACATTCTCGACTACATCTTTCCCTGGTTCATGTTTCTCATCCTGTTCGTCACCTTTTGCAAGATAGATTTCCGGAAGATGCGTCCTCGGAAGTGGCACATGTGGGTCTCTTTGTTTCAGATCGTGGTATCCTTCTTGTTCGTTTGGGTCATCGTGCATCATCGGATGGAAGGCAACTCACGTATCTTTATCGAAAGCCTTTTGACGTGTGTGATAGGGCCCGGAGCAGCAGCTGCAGCCATCGTAACGGATAAGTTGGGTGGGAACCTTACCTCAATGACTACCTTTACGTTTATCTCTAATTTTGTCACGGCCTTATTGGTGCCTATCTGTTTCCCTTTGATCGATCCCGACATCTCGATGGGATTCTGGGCATCGTTCTTGCTTATCTTGTATAAGGTATGTAGCATCTTGGTTCTTCCTATGATTCTGGCTTATATCGTGAAGCATTATATGAAGCGATTCCATCAGTTTATACTGAGCGTGCCCGACCTCTCTTATTACCTCTGGGCTTGTTCGTTGACCATCGTGACAGGTACTACGGTGAAGCATATCTGCCATGCCGGAACGACTGTCGGCTTCCTGATGCTGATTGCCGTATCGAGCTTAGTGCTGTGTATCATCCAGTTCGTGGTGGGCCGTGCTATCGGCTCGCGGCATAATGCGGTGATTGATGCCGGCCAGGCCCTGGGACAGAAGAACACGGCATTTGCCATCTGGATTGCCTACACCTATCTGAACCCGCTTTCATCGGTAGGTCCCGGCTGCTATATCCTTTGGCAGAATATCGTCAACAGCATCGAGCTGTGGGAAAAGCGTAAGAAGGACGAGCAGAAGGCTAAATCTCCGTCGAAAAACTCCTGATTAAAAAATATCCGCAACTCTTTCGAGCTGCGGATACTTATTTCGTGTGTGAATGCTTACAGTGGAATGTATTCTACAAAAGCCTCCATCGCCTCGTAGCATGCCAAGCCGAGTTTGTCGTACAACGTAGCAGTGCCACGGTTACGGTCTTCGCTGCGTTGCCAGAACAGACGTTCGTCGTTGCCGAGGAAAGGAGCACTCTCCATCTGTGACTGATGTTTCAGAATGGAATTACGTTTTGCACGAAGTTCTTCCGGACTCAGCGGAACGGCCATTTCGATATTCTCGATTTCCCATTCGGCCCATGCTCCACGGTACATCCATGTACGGCAATCCTTTAGCCATTCAGCTCCTGCTTCTTTCTCGATGTCGATGGCAGCAAGCACAGCATCGGTACAAACCTTGTGTGTGCCGTGCGGGTCGGCTAAATCGCCTGCCACAAAAATCTGGTGAGGCTTCACCTCGCGCAAGAGTTTCAGTACAATCTCGATATCCGCCTCGCTGATAGGATTCTTTTCGATTCGTCCAGTCTCGTAGAACGGTAAGTCGAGGAAATGAACACGATTCAGCGGAATCTGATTGTATGTACATGCCGTACGTGCCTCGCCACGACGAATCAAGCCCTTGATAGTCAGGATGTCGCGCGTGTCAATATCGCCTTCTTTTTTGTTGGCTAAGAACTGACGGATTTCTGCATACTTGCTCTTAATGGTTTCGTTTGAGTCGTTGTCGAACAACTGATTGAATCCGTTAATGAAGTGCAAGAAACGAACGACCTCTTCGTCACCAACCGCAATGTTACCCGATGTTTCATAGGCAACATGTACCTCATGGCCTTGTTGTACCAATCGGCGGATGGTTCCACCCATGGAGATGACATCGTCATCAGGGTGTGGAGAGAAGACGATAACGCGTTTGGGGAATGGCTTCGCACGTTCCGGACGATAGGTATCGTCGGCATTGGGTTTACCTCCTGGCCACCCTGTAATGGTATGCTGCAAATCATTAAAAATCTTGATGTTCACGTTGTATGCAGAACCATAGAGAGCCAGCAGCTCGCTCAATCCGTTCTCGTTATAATCCTTATTAGTCAGTTTCAGGATAGGTTTATTGGTCAACAGGCATAGCCAAACAATCGCACTACGGATTAACTTATCGTTCCACTCACAGTTGGTTACCAGCCAAGGACGTTGGATCCGTGTCAGGTGAGCTGCAGCAGGCAGGTCGATGCATACGCTGGCATTGTTGTGAATCTGTAGGTAAGAAGCCGGAAGTGAGTCGGTGTGCTTTTCCTCAACAGCCTTACGGATGATGTCTGCTTTACCATCGCCCCATGCCAACAGGTACACCTTACGGGCCGACATAATGTTCGAAACACCCATCGTAATGGAACAAGGAGGCAGATTGTCGATACCCAAGTTGGTAGCAGCCTCGGCACGTGAAGTGGAGTCGATCAAAATCAGACGGGTATCCGAACTCAACGTAGAGCCAGGCTCATTCATACCGATATTTCCTTCACGGCCGATCCCCATCAATGCAATGTCCAGCCCTCCGAAGGTTTGGATACGCTGCTCATACAAACGGCAGTAGTCGATAACCGACTCTTGGGGAATGGTACCGTCAATGGTAAAAATATTGTTCTTATTGATATCCACCTGGTCGAGAAACAGTTCGCAAAGGTGATTGAAACTGCTTTTGGCCTCTGCATTAGGCAGTGGGTAGTATTCGTACAGGTTGAAGATGACTACATTGCGGAAACTGATACCTTCATCACGATGGCGACGAACCAGTTCGGCATAGAGTGGTCGGAGGGAAAGGCCCGTTCCGGCAGCTATCACGCAGAATTTACCTTCCCTTTGGCGGGACTGTATCTTTTCGATGACTTCGTTAGCAATTTGCTTTACGCCTTCATCGATTGTCTCATAGATATATGTTGGTACTTTCTCGAAGCGGGTGAGCACCGAGCGTTCTACCGCATTCTCCGGCTTGTAATATTTAGTCGAAACGCGATTCAGTGTAATTTGTGAACTTAAATCTGTTCTCATAATTCTTGAGTTTGAGTTATCGTGGATATCCTTTATAATAGGTTCTCTTTTTCAATGTCTTTGAAGTAGCGGTATGTCCCAACTTTCAGCTCATCGGTTGCAGCCTCGTCGCAAACGATGATTCCATGCGGATGCATCTGCAAGGCACTGATAGTCCACATCTGGGTGATGCCACCTTCTACAGCATGCTTCAAGGCGCGGGCTTTGTTATGACCGTTGCATACAATCATAACTTCCTTGGCTGCCAGCACGGTCCCAACACCAACGGTCAAGGCTGTCTTCGGAACTTTGTTGATGTCGTTGTCGAAGAAACGTGAGTTGGCGATGATGGTGTCGGTGGTCAAGGTCTTTACGCGTGTGCGGGAAGAGAGCGATGAGCCCGGTTCATTGAAGGCGATATGACCATCGGGACCGATACCACCCATGAACAGATCGATTCCGCCGAATGATTCAATGGCTTTTTCATAGTTGGCACATTCTGCTTCAAGATCGACAGCATTGCCATTCAGGATATGTACATTTTCTTTTTTGATATCGATGTGATTGAAAAAATTATTCCACATAAAGGAGTGATAACTTTCGGGATGTTCTTCGGGAAGACCTACATATTCATCCATGTTAAAAGTTACGACGTTGGCAAAGGATACTTTGCCTGCCTTATTCATCTCGATTAGGGCCTTGTACATGCCCAGGGGAGAAGAACCTGTCGGACAACCCAGTACAAAGGGTTTCTCGGCTGTCGGCTTGGCAGCATTAATCTTTGCAGCCACATAGTTGGCAGCCCATTGTGATAGTTTCTCGTAATTCGGTTCAATAATGACTCTCATTTCTATGTTGTTTTTAATTAGAACTTCAAAGATAAGGAAAATGATTGTAATTCCTGCATCTTTTAATAGAGTTTAATGGTTGAGGACTCTCAGTTCTTCCCAGTGTTCATTAAAAGCATTCATGGATGGGAAGAGGAGGTCGGCTCCGGCATCCCGTAGCACTTGGTCGGGTAGGGGACCGGTATTGACAGCCACTGTGAAGATGTTGGCCGCTGCCGCAGCTTGTACACCCAGAGGGGCGTTTTCCACCACGATAGCCTCATTGGGCTGGAGATTCCCTTTCTTTAATCCCATCAGATAAGGTTCGGGATGTGGTTTCCCTTTCTTTACATCAAAAGCAGTTACCATCAATTCTTCATGGAAAATCCCAGGAAAGCTATGCTCCAATCGTTGAAGTAAGGTTTTCTGTCCCGATCCGGTAACAAGGATAATGCTCAGTCCATCATTCTTGATCTTATTCAGTACTTCCAAAGCACCCGGCATAATAGGAGGCTGTGGATGATCGTTAAACTCTGCAGCCTTTGCAGCATATATGGCTTCGATTTCCTCAGGAGTGGCATCACGTCCTCTTTGGCGTTGGCTGACGATATTGATTGTTCCAGCCCCCGTCCGTCCTTCATGCATATATGCCTCTTCTCGGCTTAAGTGCAATCCGAAACGTTTCATGACTCTATGCCACGATTCTGCATGAATAGGCATCGAATTGTATAGAACACCATCCATGTCGAACAGCACTGCTTTGAGGTTTAGGTGTTCGTAATGATGTTTCGAAAGATAGTGATTGATTGCTTCTGAATACATAGATGAAAAAGGGCGGAACAAATCCGCCCTGATTGATTTATAATCTTGATTGAATTGCTTTTGAAGCCTCCTCATAACCGGGCTTGTTCAGTAGGGCAAACATATTCTTCTTATAGGCTTCAACACCTGGTTGGTTGAATGGGTTCACACCAAGGATATATCCACTGACGCCACATGCCTTCTCGAAGAAATAGATGAGTTGTCCAAGGTAATACTCGCTCAGTTGAGGAACGATGATACGGAGATTAGGTACTCCTCCATCGACGTGAGCCAACTGTGTTCCAAGTTCGGCCATCTTGTTTACTTGGTCAACACGCTTGCCTTCCAGGTAGTTCAGTCCGTCCAGGTTCTCTTCATCATGTGGAACCTTCAACTCGAAGTTCGGTTGTTCAACAGAGATAACGGTTTCGTAAATGGTACGTTCACCTTCCTGAATCCACTGTCCCATGGAGTGGAGGTCGGTCGTCAAATCAACTGATGCAGGGAAGATACCTTTGTTCTCCTTACCTTCTGATTCACCGTACAACTGTTTCCACCACTCACTGATGTAATGCAGTTTCGGATTGAAGTTTGCCAAGATTTCGATTTTCTTGCCGCTCTGGTAAAGAGCATTACGTGTAGCAGCATAAACAGCTACTGGATTTTTTGCGAAAGGAACATCTGTACCTGTCGTTTTCTCCATCTCCTGTGCACCTGCTACCAGTTGCTCGATGTCGAATCCTGCAACAGCAATAGGAAGAAGTCCTACAGGAGTAAGGACAGAGAAGCGTCCGCCTACGTTATCTGGAATGATGAAGCTCTTATAGCCTTCCTTGTCGGCTGTCACGCGAGCTGCACCTTTCTTGGCATCGGTGATGGCAACGATAACCTTCTTTGCCATCTCTTTACCGCGCTGTTCTTCACATTGTTTCTTCAACAGACGGAATGAGAGGGCTGTCTCAGTCGTTGTTCCAGATTTTGATATGTTGATTACACCAAATTTCTTGTCCTTGAGGAAGGTTGTCAGTTCGTATAAGTAATCTTCACCGAGGTTATGTCCTGCATAGACGATGACCGGACCGTTCTTCTGAGTCTTCAGCCATTCGAAACTGTTTGAGAGTGCTTCGATGACGGCGCGTGCGCCGAGGTAGCTACCACCGATACCTGCTACAACCACGATGTCGCAGTTCTCACGAAGGGTGTTTGCTGTTGTCTTGATATCGGCCAGATGCTCTGCAGTAAGTGATGTGGGCAAGTGCAGCCATCCCAAGAAGTCATTACCTTTCCCTGTACCATTCTCTAACGTCTCCATACAGGCTTTTACCTGAGGTTCGAAGGCAGCGATGGTTTCTTTTGGAATGAAGCCCGTTACCTTATCGATGTTTAATACCATTTTCTTCATTGTCAGTTGTTTTTATCTAAAAGAATCTGTTAATAATTTGATTTCTATCATAGGTGAGATATGCTCATACAAGATATTGTAGACCGCATCAACGATGGGCATATTTACATGCATGTGTCGGTTGATCTCCTTGATACATTTCGTACCATAGTATCCTTCGGCTACCATTTCCATCTCTATTTGAGCACTTTTAACGGAGTATCCTTTGCCAATCATGGTTCCGAATACCCGGTTGCGACTGAAATTGGAGTAGGCTGTTACCAGCAGGTCGCCTAGATAGACGGAGTCGTCCACATCACGATGGGTCGGATTGGCGGCATTCAGGAAACGCTGCATCTCTTCTACTGCATTTGACACTAATACAGCCTGGAAATTGTCTCCGTACGATAACCCACTACATATACCGGCAGCGATGGCGTAGATATTTTTCAGGACTGATGCATATTCGATACCGGCTACATCCTCACTTATAGAAGTCTTGATGTAACTGCCGGCAAGGGCGTGAGCAAAGACCTTAGCCTTCTCGATGTCGTAACAACCGATGGTGAGATAGGAGAGACGCTCGAGTGCTACTTCTTCGGCATGACAAGGTCCTGAGATTACGGCGATGTTCTCATAAGGAACCTTGTACTTCTTATGGAAATATTCCGAGACAATGATGTTCTCTTCCGGAACGATACCTTTGATGGCAGTAACAATGAACTTATCTTTTATCTTCACCTTCAGTTTCTTGAGGTGTAGTTTCAGATAAGGTGATGGTGTCACAAAGATAAGGGTGTCAGCGTTGTTCACCGCTGCATTCACATCTGATGTCAGGAAGATGCGGTTCATATCGAACTGCACACTTGTCAGGTAAGCTGGGTTATGTCCGAGACGTTTGAATTCTTCAACCCGGTCGTCTCTTCGTAAAAACCAGTTGATGGAGTCGGCATTGTGCAGTACGAGCTTTGCGATGGCAGTAGCCCAGCTTCCTCCGCCAATGATTGCTATTTTACCTGGAAGTTTCATGCCAATTGATTGATCCAGCCTGCTACTTCGTCTACAGTAGGATTGTTTAATCCTAATTTATATTTTTTATTGACACCACAGATGTCCATATGAACTTTTTGTGGATTAACGCCTTTCATATCGTTTACCAGGTTGTATCCTGCCTTCTGAATGACAGGAACCCAATCTTCTGAAATTCCCAACTCAGTGAACTTGGCTACCGGATCCTTGCCGACAACTTTCTCTGGACGCATCTGCGGGAACAGCAATACTTCCTGGATGAAAGTCTTGCCAGTCATCAGCATAACGAGACGGTCAATGCCGATGCCGATACCACTGGTCGGAGGCATGCCATATTGTAATGCTCTGAGAAAGTCTTGATCGATAATCATGGCTTCGTCGTCACCCTTTTCAGAAAGTCGCATCTGCTCTTTGAAACGTTCTTCCTGATCGATTGGATCGTTCAACTCGGAATAAGCGTTTGCCAATTCCTTACCATTAACCATCAACTCGAAACGTTCGGTAAGCCCGGGCTTTGAGCGATGCATCTTTGTCAGCGGTGACATCTCTACCGGATAGTCGATGATGAAAGTGGGCTGAATGAAAGTACCCTCACAGAACTCACCAAAGAGTTCATCGATGAGTTTTCCTTTACCCATGGTCTCATCTACTTCCATCCCTTTTGACAGGCAGAATTGACGAATCTCCTCCTCGGTCTTGCCTTCACAGTCGAACCCGGTCTTTTCCTTGATCGCCTCAAGGATAGGAAGTCGGCGATAAGGAGCCTTAAAGCTGACGATGTTACCGTCGATCTCTCGCTCTGGACTGCCGTTGACAGCGATGCAGATGGTCTCGAGTAATTTCTCGGTGAACGACATCATCCAGTTATAATCCTTATATTGAACATATAGTTCCATACAAGTGAATTCTGGATTATGGTTACGGTCCATTCCTTCGTTACGGAAGTTCTTCCCAATTTCGTAAACACCTTCGAAACCACCTACGATCAGTCGTTTCAGATAAAGTTCAGTAGCAATACGCATATAGAACTCCATGTCGAGTGCATTGAAATGGGTCGTGAACGGACGGGCAGATGCACCTCCAGGGATATTCTGCAGGGTAGGAGTCTCCACTTCGGTGTATCCGGCATTGTCTAGATAATCGCGCATGGTCTTGATGACTTTTGCACGTTTCAGGAAGATGTCCTTCACACCATCGTTAACGACCAAGTCGACATAACGTTGGCGATAGCGGAGTTCCGGATCTTCAAACTTATCGTAAGCAACACCATCCTTATACTTTACAATAGGAAGCGGTTTCAATGATTTTGAAAGGAGAGTCAGTTTCTGAGCGTGAATACTAATTTCACCCATTTGAGTGCGGAACACGAAACCTTCAATGCCGATAAAATCACCCAAGTCGAGCAAACGCTTGAAAACAACATTATAAAGATCTTTGTTCTCGTCAGGACAGATATCGTCACGGGTTACATATACCTGAATACGACCCTTTGAGTCTTGCAATTCGATGAACGAAGCCTTGCCCATCACGCGGCGACTCATCATACGTCCTGCCACAGATACATGCCTCAATTCGGCTGCATCGTCTTGAAACTCATTCTTTATATCAGTGGAAAAAGCATTTGTTACATACTCATCTGCAGGGTAAGGGTTTATGCCCATCTCACGCAATTCGTTCAGACTGTTTCGCCTGATTATCTCTTGTTCACTAAGTTCTAATACGTTCATGCTATGAAAACTTTATCATTAATGATGCAACATGGTTGCTGCATATGTGCCCATTTTGCTCGTTTGGGCCACATTTCGCAATTTGGTGCAAAATTACGAAAGATTTTTAAAAATTCCTCGTATTCAATAGAATTTATCTATATTTGCATGCATGAAAAGGGGAGGCATTGTATCCTTCCAAATCTAACTGAGGCATGAGAAATAACTATCTACCAATTCTTTTACTCTTATTGCTTTTGGCTTGTCCTACTTGGGGACAGAAAAAAGTGAGAACGGGAAAACAGCCGCTTTTCGGCAAGACTTTGGAAAAATATACCATCTCTTCTTCTCAGCTCAGTGGAGCTACATTCTATTTGGTAAGTGGTCATGGAGGACCGGATCCGGGAGCCATCGGCATCTACCAGGGCCGACCGATTCATGAAGATGAATATTCGTATGATATCATTCTCCGTCTGGCTCGGGAACTATTGACTCGTGGTGCAAGGGTAGAGATTATCATCCAAGATGCCCATGATGGCATACGAAACGATAAAGTGCTGAGCAATAGTAAACGCGAGACATGTATGGGTGATCCAATTCCTCTGAATCAGAAAGCGCGACTTCAGCAGCGTTGTGATAAGATTAATGCTTTGGCAAAAAACGACAAGAACAAATATAAGCGGGCTGTCTTTATCCACGTTGACAGCCGTAGCAAGGGGAAGCAGATCGATGTTTTTTTCTATCATGCACCCGGAAGTCCAAAAGGGAAGAAGACTGCAACCCAACTGCGTAACACGTTCACCGCAAAGTACAAACAGCACCAGCCCACGCGTGGCTTTAGCGGAACAGTCAGCGAACGCGATCTCTACGTGTTGCGTCATGCCAATCCTGTGGCTGTCTTCCTCGAATTGGGCAATATCCAACATCATCGTGACCAACAACGTCTGGTACTCAGCAATAACCGTGAAGCCCTCGCTAAGTGGATTGCTGAAGGACTTATTGCCGACTTCAAGAAGAATAAGTAAGGAACTCTACTTTCTCTTACCTCAGTCCTTTAAACTATGTTAAAGCTTTCTTCGAAAAGTGTTAACTTCTTGGAAGATTTGCTATATTAGTTTCTCTAATTTAACAATCTTGTTTTACAAAGAATTATATTTAATCTTAAATAAAATATCAGAATTATGAGAAACGCTAGATTAGTAACACTGATGAGCTGTCAATGGGCAGACATGGACTTAGACACCTTATGTGGCAAGGCTGCTGAAATGGGATACGATGGTATCGAGTTGGCCATCTGGGGCAACCACTTGGATCCTTTACGTGCGGCAGAAGATGACGCTTACGTTGAGGAAATTAAGGCCATTTTCAAGAAACACGGTCTTGTGGTGAAAGCTTTGTGTGCTCATGTGCCAAGCCAATGTGTAGGCGACTATAATGATCCTCGTCTGAACAATTTTGCCCCTGCTGAATTGGCTAATAATCCGGATGGTATCCGTGCCTGGGCTATCAAGACGATGAAAGCATCGGCAATTGCTGCCCGTAAGTTGGGTGCCTATTGTGTGACGGGATTCGTGGGATCACCGATTTGGAAGTACATGTATTCATTCCCTCAGACAACCGAAGAAATGATCGAGAATGGATTTCAGGAAATTTATGACCTATGGTGTCCGATTCTAGAGGTGTTCCGCGAAAATGGAATCAAATATTGTCTTGAAGTTCATCCTGCTGAGATTGCCTTCGACTATTACTCAACCAAGCGCCTGCTCGAAAAGTTCAAAGACTGGCCTGAATTTGGCTTGAACTTTGACCCGAGTCATCTCTATTGGCAGGGTATAAAGCCTCATTTGTTCTTGGAAGACTTTATCGATCGTGTTTACCATGTACACATGAAGGATTGTGCCGTAACGTTGAACGGTCGCAGTGGATTGCTTTGCTCACACATCGATTTTGGTGATTTGCGACGAGGCTGGAATTTCAGGTCTTTAGGCCACGGAGATATCAACTTCGAGGAGATTATTCGCGTGCTGAATGCATATAACTATGAGGGTCCTCTTTCTGTAGAGTGGGAAGATTCAGGTATGGACCGGGAATATGGTGCTCGGGAAGCGTGTGAATTTGTACGTAAGATAGATTTCAAACCATCTGACATCAAATTTGATGCAGCTATTAAATCTTAAGGTATCTCATAAACCATCGAAAAACATTTATATCATGACAGAAAGGAAACTCAGAATGGGTATGATTGGCGGAGGTGGCAACGCCATGATTGGTCCCATCCATCTGCGAGCAGCATTGATGGAGAATGATATTGAACTTGTATGCGGATGTTTCAGCCGTAATTATCAGACATCTCTGACTACAGGGAAAAAGTGGCATGTCCCTGAGAATCGTATCTATCGCGACTACAAGGAGATGTTGGAGAAGGAAGCTTCCTTGCCTCAAGGAGAACGCATGGATTTTGTATCTATCGTTACCCCCAATAAGTTTCACTATGAACCGGCTGCCATGGCTCTCGACAAAGGATTTGACGTCGTACTGGACAAACCGATGACCTTCTCTTTAGATGAGGCTTTGAAACTTCAGGAAAAGGTAGAGAAGACAGGTCGTACCCTGGCTCTTACCCATACATATTCAGCCTATCCGGCTGTCAAAGAGATGAAGACTCGCATTGCCGAAGGTCAACTTGGTAAACTGAGACGTATCTATGTGGAGTACACTCAGGGATGGCTCTCAAAACGTATCGAGTTAGAAGGAGGTAACAATGCAGGTTGGCGTACAGACCCTCAGTTGTCGGGAAAAGGGGGCTGTGTGGGCGACATCGGAACTCATGCATGGCATCTGTCGGAATATATCACTGGTGAGAAGGTGGTAGAACTTTGTGCCGAGCTGAACACCTTTGTTGACGGGCGACCGATTGATGATGATATCGCAGCACTCTTACGCTATACGAATGGTGTACACGGCGTGCTTCATGCCACTCAGATTGCAGTAGGCGAGGAAAATCGTTTGGATATTCGCATTTATGGTGAGAAGGGTGGTTTCGAATGGCACCAACATGATCCAAATACTCTCCTTGTAAAATGGCCTGACCGTCCGGCAGAGATCGTCCGTACGGGTAATGGCTATATGGGTCCTTTGGCCAAATGGAATACACGAACTCCAGGTGGACATCCGGAAGGTTACATTGAAGCGTTCTCGAACATTTACCGTAACTTTACCAAAACGGTTCTCGCGAAAGCAGAGAATAAGATACCTCTGCCGGATTATTTGGATTTTCCTACCGTCTATGACGGAGTGCGTGGCCTTCAATTCATCGAAACGATGGTTGCGTCAGGGTACAGCAATGAAGGAAAATGGGTCAAATGGATTGAAAAGTAAAAACATGATTCCAATAGGGGCCGACCTAGTGTCGGCCCCTATTGCATATTTACGAGTCTAGACAGGCTAGGCCCCTACAAAAGAAGAATGATTAATTGATGTCGGCCTGTATTCACACTATTTTTCATCTCACCGGTAGGGTCAGCGTGACAGGCCTTAAACCTTTTGCTTTGACTTGTACCTTGACGGCTCCTGGGTGGCTTGTCGATCGAACGACCAGTTGACAGCGTCCGTTGTAAGTGGTACGATAATCGGCTTGCCATGGCTCATCACTCAGGATATTTCCATTGTCCACACCTGCATTCACACCTGAACCGGTCACTTTAAAGTCGATTCGTGTATCCGCATTCGGAACCAGTGTCCCATGTTTGTCCACTAATCTTACATTGAAGTATACCACATCCAAGCCATTTGCTTTGAGTGAAGTTACATCAGGTTCGACTATTAGTTTGGCAGGTTTCTCTGCTGTCTTAAGAATATCTTCAGCAATGACTTTCCCATTCCGATAGCCAATAGCCTTTATCTCACCACTTTCATAGTTTACGTCCCATACCAATTCCGGCCTTTTCGCTGGCAAGGTTTTCTTGCCCTGACTTTTCCCATTGACAAACAGTTCCGTCTCGTCACAGTTCGTAAAGACCTGCACCTTCAGCGGCTCCCCGTCGTTGAAATTCCAGTGCATATTGAATGGCTTCCATGTAATCTTCAGGTCGTTCCAGTCTTTTTGTCCTTTTTTTGATTCATCAGCGATCGCTATTTTCACCATCGGCTCAGGATTATAGAAACTTTTAACGCTGTATCCGATAGGCTTGAGATTATTGCTGAGGTCAATTAACCCGTTGATCCATCCTTTTGAAGGCCATCCGAACGACTCACCGATATACTCCGTGCCGCCCCAGTAGAACTGTCCGCAAGCATACGAGTGGTCGTAGCTGTAGAAATTATATCCTAACTCTCCCGTAGCCATTTCACTGACGATATAAATAAGTTGTGGAAACTTTTCTTTGTCACGTGCAAAGAAGCCTTCCATATAGTTTACGCTCATGATATCTGCGTTGAAAGCAAACTGATTGGGCAATGATCCTTTGTAATAGTTCGGGTCTTGGTAGTTGATGGCATCGTAACGTGCAGGATATTGTCCGACGGTTACTTTACGTGATGGATCGAACTGATGGGTTACCTCGACCAATTTCCTTAACTTGGCAACGCCGCCATCGAGTAGGCGAGTTTTCTGATATTGGTCTTGCACTTCATTACCCACACTCCAGAGGAAAACTGACGGGTGATTCCAGTCGCGTCGCATCTGTACATGGATGTCGTTAATCAAGTGTTCGCCGAAGGTGGCTCCTTGTCCATAAAAACTCTCCATCCATTTGTCGAAAAACTCATCCATTACCAGAATACCATGGCGGTCACACCAGTCGAGGACATACTTCGGATAAGGATTATGTGTAGTACGAATGGCATTACACCCCAGCTCACGGGTGATAACCTCCAGTCGTTTCTCCCATGCACGTTCAAGGGAGACAGTTCCTAGAGGTCCAAGATCGGTGTGCAGGCATACACCATATAAGAATACTTTTTGTCCGTTTACCAATAATCCCTCTTCGGGAGTGAACTCGATGCTTCGAACGCCAAATGGGGTCTCGTAGGTATCTACCAGCTCATCATTTTTGTACACCTTGCTAATGGCTGTATAGAGGTAAGCCTTTCCCACCTCCCAACGGTGAGGATTTATGATATTCATCTCTTGATTGAAGGAGTAGGTGTCATGGCGGTCGAAAGGAACGACTGATGTACGTGATACGACCACCTTTCCTTGTTCGTCACAGATGTCGGTGACCAGTTTACACATCAGGGAATCGTTGCTGCAATTCTTTACATCGGTACGAATGGATACCAATGCTCGTTGTTTGTCGATGACAGGTGTCGTGATATAAGTTCCATATCGGTCGACATGCAGGTCGTCCACGATATGCAAATATACATCACGATTAATTCCTTCCCCAGTGTACCAACGTGAACTGCCCATATATGTATTGTCATAACTTACGGCAATAATGTTTTCACCTGCATGTAGTTTGTCGGTAATATCGAATTCAAAGTCGATGTATCCGTTCGGGTGGGGTGCTCCACAAACTGTCCCATTAATATAAACGGTTGCCATACGGTAAACTCCTTCGAACTCGAGGATTATTCGTTTATTATTCCATGCCGGATTAAAGGTAATATGCTTGCGATACCATCCTTTGTTGCGTGGACGAAACCCATTATTCTTGTTAGCCCCTTGGCCCTCTTGAATGAATGCTCCATAAATAGAAGCGTCGTGTGGAAGTTGAACTGTTTGCCAGTTTGTATCGTCGAATGTAGGAGTGGAGGCTCCGGCGACATCACCGACAGCATATTTCCAGTCGCCGTTGATTCGTATCTTCTCTCGTCCTTGAACCATCAAGAAACAGAGGCATGCCAAAACTAATAAACTAATTCTTTTCATCGTATATTGCTTTTATGTTTCGTTCGTACAAAAAATCATGCACACAAGTTTTAAGATGATAAGCACTTGCCGGCGTATGTGAAACCACTCTACGAAAATTCCCCCTCAAAAACTCGATTTTTAGCTTCAAAAACTCAGTTTTTTGACATAAAAACTCGACAGATGAGGGTGAAAAACTCGACAATTGAAAACCATTATTCGATAAACTCAGGCATCAGAACCACACCAATTTTTTTCTTACCGTCCATTTTAATAATAATTGGTTTTTCGAAATGAATGTGACGCAGGAATTCGGTTTCCTCAACGGCGGGTTGTTCGTCGAGCCATGCCTGATTGAACAGCCCATCATGACGGAAAGTATTGATGGTAAAATAACCTACGCCAAAGGATGTCAAGTTCTGGAAAAAATGCGTTCCCTGGCTTGGATCTACGCGATAGTTGCTTAATCCAGATTCAACAATGACACGGGCGGATGAGATATGCGACCATTTCACTGGAATGCCCAGCCATGAATCGCTGCTACCCCAACGGCCAGGTCCGACCAATACGTAATGTTTCTGTTTGTCGGCAAACTGTCGGTTCAGCCGTTCTACCTCGTAGGCGATAGCCGGATTGTTGGCTGCCGAGTAATTGGCCGTCTTGACATAGATAATGTCATAAACATCGTCGACGATACCATGTCCAAGGGCGTTATCACTCTTCAACAAGAGCTTGTCTTCCGGTATTTTGTTCAGGTCTTCCGTCAAGTTAGCTTTTACATCCACCATCGGACGGATCTGAAGCATATAGAACGTACCGCTTTTTTCTTTCACATCGATGGTAACGGCAAATTCTATTTCGACGGGTCTTCGCATTTCTTCTTGTCCATATTTCATGACTAACTGAAGTATCCGTGGCAAAGGAAGGACATCGTGGTGAAGAACGTTGGCAAACGTAATCAGTTTCCTCCCATCCGGATAGATGCCATCGCGGATCACCATGTCATAAGGATCGTAGGTCGAAGCGATAAAGGTCAGAGAACCGTCTTTTTCGGCCTCAGTAATAGGTAACTTCAACAAATTAAACCCATCATCGATGGAGAATGCTTGTCCATTATTCTTGAGATCGAGGGCCAGAAAACTGGTCTGGGTCTCTCGCAAAGCCAATTCTAATTCACTGGTTTGAAGTACTTGGTTGGGGTGGTAGGGACAGAGCCGCAAAGTCATGCCGCCGTCAACGATATATTTCCCCAATCCCAATGCCAGGCTGACCGTTCCTTCCTCGGCCAGCTCGTCACCAATCGGATAGTAGTTCAGCGAACGAGCCACACCGGAGATTGGCGGATAGAAACGGTCGCCATAACGTGTGCCGGCTACTTCCTGCAGGATCACAGCCATCTTTTCTTCATCGATCACATTACTGGTAGCCTGCATATATGCCTTGCTGTCTTTGTAGAAGACCGAAGCATAAACGCCTTTAATCGCATCACTAAGCATCCGAAGTCGTTCATACTTATCATCCAAATAAGGGATCATGTAGGTGGCATAAACGCCGGCGTATGGTTGGTAATGAGAATCTTCCAGCAAA
This sequence comes from uncultured Bacteroidales bacterium, assembly GCA_902779535.1. GTDB lineage: Bacteria > Bacteroidota > Bacteroidia > Bacteroidales > Bacteroidaceae > Phocaeicola. The sequence continues at coordinate 173 of CACZBX010000032.1, read as the reverse complement.
CTGGATGAACGGATGGCGATAGGTCCCTTCACCACTTCAAAGAAAGCAAAGAAATCGGCTACGAGACGGTCGGGTAATTTGGCACGAAGGAAAGCTTTCAGGATCGTTTCATCACTGGCATCACTCAAAGCAAGCTGGTAGAGGTCGTTCGTATCCATGAACTCATCGAAGAT
>CACZBX010000031.1 GCA_902779535.1 uncultured Bacteroidales bacterium | reverse complement strand
CGAAGGAAAAGTTTACGAAATATGTGAATTTATTCACGATGTGGTGAAACCGGATAAGCTGAAAGCACATTTCCCACACAGAGTTTCCTTGCAGAACAGCTGTCATGGCGTACGACTGCTTCACCTCTCATCGTGCAGCGAACAGAACATTCCTTATTTCAATAAGATGAGGGACTTGCTCTCGATGGTCGATGGCATAGAGGTGGTCGAACCGGAACGTCCTGACGAATGTTGCGGATTTGGTGGTATGTTTTCGGTAGAAGAGAGTGCGGTGTCTGTTCAGATGGCTCATGATAAGGTACATCGGCATGTCGCTACAGGAGCCGAGTACATTACCGGTGCCGACAGTTCTTGCCTGATGAGTCAGCAAGGCCTCATCAACCGAGAAAAACTTCCAATTAAAACCATTCATATAGTTGAAATATTAGCAGCAGGATTATGAGTACCAAACATTCCAAGAATGCGGCTCGTTTCCTGAAAGATAAGGAACAGGTTGCATGGCATGATCAGACATTATGGATGGTTCGTGCCAAAAGAGATAGATTAGGAAAAGAAATACCCGAGTGGGAAAAATTGCGCGATGCTGCATCTGCCATCAAGATGTACAGTAATAGTCACCTCGATACTTTACTCACTACGTTTGAAAAGAATGCCGTTGCCAACGGGGCCAAGGTATATTGGGCAAAGGATGCAGATGAATATTGTAAGATTATCTATGGTATCCTTCAGCAACACCATGTCAAGCATTTCGTGAAGAGCAAATCGATGCTCTCGGAAGAATGTGAGTTGGATCCATACCTGGAGTCAAAAGGTATTGAGGTGGTAGAGACCGACCTTGGTGAGCGGATTCTCCAACTGATGAAGATCAAACCTTCGCATATTGTCATGCCGGCTATTCATATCAAGCGTGAGAAAGTAGGTAAGTTGTTCGAAAAAGAAATGGGCACGGAACCGGGAAACTCTGATCCGACCTATTTGACGCATGCTGCAAGAAAAAATCTTCGCCAACGGTTCATCCATGCCGATGCTGCTATGACAGGTGCCAACTTTGCTGTTGCAGAGACCGGCGAAGTCGTGGTATGTACCAATGAAGGGAATGCTGACATGGGCACTTCTCAGCCAAAGCTGCAGATTGCTGCCTTCGGCATGGAGAAGATTGTTCCCGACCGTCGTTCGCTGGGCGTCTTTACCCGTTTGTTAGCACGATCAGGTACAGGACAACCTATTACAACCTATACTTCACATTATCGTAAACCTCGAGAAGGTGGAGAACTCCATATCATCATTGTCGACAATGGTCGAAGTAAAATATTAGCTAACGAAGAACATCGTAAGACATTGAACTGCATTCGTTGTGGAGCTTGTATGAATACTTGTCCAGTGTATCGTCGCAGTGGTGGTTATTCTTATACTTATTTCATTCCAGGACCTATTGGTATCAACTTAGGTATGTTGAAAGCTCCTTTACATTATTATGATAATGTATCGGCTTGCTCACTCTGTTATTCCTGTTCGAATGTTTGTCCTGCGAAAGTTGACTTGGCCGAGCAGATTTATCTATGGCGGCAGGACTTGAACAAGCTGGGTGTTGCCAATCCTATAAAGAAGTTGATGAGTGGAGGAATGGAATACCTCATGAACCGTCCGAAACTCTTCAATTCAACGTTGAAGATGGCTCCTCTAGGTATGGGAATCCTCAAGTCGGTTGGATTCCAATGGGGGAAAGGACGTGATTATCCATCGTTCCCAAAGGAGAGTTTTAACGAATTGTGGAAAAAAGGAAAGGTAAAGTAAAATGAGCAGTAGAGAAGAAATATTACAGAATGTGCGTCGGGCTATTCATGTTCAGTACGAGATGCCCGATCTGACTGAATTAGAGTCCATATCTCAGAAGTTCCCCGACAAGGTTCAGAAATTTTGCGATGTGATGAAGGCTGCAGGAGGGAATACGGTTATTCTCAAGGAAGGAGAGGATGTGAATGAGGTGATTCGAAGGCTATATCCCGATTTGAAACGTGTTGCTTCAAATCTTAAAGAGATTACTTGTGCAACGTTTAACCCCGATGAAGTACAAACTCCTGCCGAACTCGACGGAACCGACTTGGCCATTGTGAAAGGGGTAGTCGGCGTGGCTGAGACCGCTGCTGTTTGGCTTACGCAAGACATGAAAGAACGGGCTCTTTACTTTATTTCTGAGCGACTGATTATCCTGCTCGACAAAGAGAAGCTTGTCGACAACATGCACGATGGTTATAAGCACATTGATACTGGCGACTATGGTTTTGGACTCTTCATGTCGGGTCCCTCAAAGACAGCAGACATTGAGCAAGCCCTCGTCTTTGGTGCACATGGCCCACGCGAGGTTACTGTCATCCTTTATTAGTCAGTCATCAATATATCTTTGCAATAATCCTTTGAATTCGTCGATGCGGCGGTCGCGCAAGAATGGCCACCATCTGCGGACATTTTCACTTCGTGCCATATCAACCTCCACGACGAGATTCTCTTCTGCGGTCTGACTTGTCTGTGCAAGGAGTTCACCTTGTGGACCGGCCACGAAGCTATTTCCCCAGAACTGAATACCTTGGGTCTGTCCAGAAGGATCAATTTCATGTCCTACGCGATTAACTGTCACAACAGGAAGGCCATTTGCCACAGCATGGCCACGCTGTACGGTCACCCAAGCATTTAGTTGGCGTTGTTGCTCTTCGATTGTATCAGAACTCTCAAAGCCAATGGCTGTTGGATAGATTAAGATTTCGGCTCCCCGCAAAGCCATCAGCCTAGCTCCCTCAGGATACCATTGATCCCAACACACCTGAACACCCAATTTCCCTATTGAAGTCTGAATAGGGTGGAAGCCTAAGTCACCTGGTGTGAAATAAAACTTCTCATAATAAGCAGGATCGTCGGGTATGTGCATCTTTCGATATTTGCCTGCAATGTGTCCATCTGTATCAAAGACAACGGCTGTATTATGGTAGACGCCTGGAGCACGACGCTCAAAGAGCGAGGTAACCAGAACAATCTGATATTGGGATGCCAACATTCCAAAATAGTCGGTTGATGGTCCGGGGATTGGTTCTGCCAGATCAAAATGATCTGTACTCTCCACTTGACAGAAATAGAGCGAGTTGTGCAGTTCTTGCAGAACCACCAGTTGGGCTCCGTTTTGTGCAACTTCAGCAATATTCTTCTTGAGTTTTTCCTTGTTTGCTTTAATATCTGATGTACAGGATTGCTGAATCAAGCCGATTTTTATTTTCTTTTCCATGGTATTATAGTTTAAATACGCCTTCAGGGAATTGCATTGTAGCACAATGTAGCGAGCCGTGCTGTTGAATTAATGCACGACAGTCGACACCTACAATGTCTTTCTCAGGGAAAGCGATGGTGAGTATTTCTTTTGCTTTCAAATCGTTTTGTGTTTGTTGGTAAGTGGGATAGAGCACCGCATCGTTCATGATGAGGAAGTTGGCATAAGTAGCAGGTAATCTGTCACCGGTACCATCAAAGATTGGTTGTGCCATTGGTAAGGGGAGCAGACGGAAAGGTTTGCCATCCAAAGTCGTAAAAGCTTTCAGTTCCGATTCCATCAGCCTTAAATCTTCATAGTGCATATCATCTTTATCCATACATTGCACATAAGCAATGGTATCGTTCGGACATAAGCGGGCCAGTGTATCTACATGACTATCGGTGTCGTCGCCAACCAGATGACCGTTGTTCAACCAAAGTACTTGTTTGAGACCAAAAGTAGATCTCAGGTAGTTCTCAATATCCTTTTGTTTCAATGTGTCATTACGGTTGACAGAGAGCAGGCACTTGGTTGTGGTCAGCAAGGTTCCCTTACCATCACTTTCGATGGAACCGCCTTCCAATATAAAATTCCTGCAATCTCGGTATTCACCATTCAATATTTGGTGTTGGTATAAGTGTGCATTGATTTGATTATCAAGGTTTGCTGCAAATTTCAAGCCCCAACCGTTGAAGCCAAAGTCTAGTAGTTGAGCATTGCCTTGCTCATCCAGTAATGTAATGAAACCATTGTCGCGCGACCATGTATCATTAGTGCAGCAATTAAAAAAGTAGATTCTGCTGATATCGACATGATTACTCTTTAGGAGTTTTTCCACACGTTGTGGCTCAGGAGTGATGATCAGCAACGGCTGACGTTTTGCAATCTCACTTGCTAACTGCACATAACAACGCTCCACCTCATCGAGCATATATGCCCAATCAGTGTAATCGTGTGGCCAGGCAATCTGAATTAAACTTTGACGATGCCATTCAGCTGGCAAAGAGTATAGTGTATTCATTTCTTTTCGTTTATATGTAACCATGCTTCTCGCTTTTGCTGGGCAGCCGGTATGTTTTCTGGTTCTTGAATCTTTTGTTGTGTCTTTTCCTTACTCTTCTTTCTTGCAAAGACTTTGAACAATTCCCTCCAGTTATCAAAGTCTTTTTTGTAGATTAGTCCGATACCTTGAGTTGTAAGGGTCGATTTGATGAAATATCGATCATTCGTCTCGTTATATCCACGAAGCCGCCATTCGCCGTTCTTGGTCAGCAAAAGGATTGCTTCAAAGTCACCCACGAAGTTGGTGTTAGCCAAAGCATTATCACGGTACCCAAAGTTTCCGTTGATAAGCAGTCGGTTGTTGAGCAGACGTCCAGAAAGGACTGCCTCGGCTTCCACATCCGTCCATCCTTCAAGTCCGGTACTCAAGTTGGCACCGATATTCCAATTCTTGTTGTCCATCCATTGTGATAGAATGTTATTCAACTGACTCGACAATGTCGTGAAAGCCAATGAACTGGTTGCGTTCGATTGGGTCGAAGCTGTTGTATAATCGTATGTATAGAACTTACCAATACCCAACAGATAAATGATTTGTGTATTCATCTGTTCCTCTGTGGCCGTAATGCTTCGTACTAATTCACGATCTTCCTCGTTGACTGTCGGTAGTTCAAGGTCGAAGTGAATCTCCGGGTCGCTCAAATTTCCAGTCAAATTCAACAAACAGTTTACACGTACGGTAGATTGAGTTTGATTGAGGTTGCCGATACCCAAATCGCTTAAGGATGCCGAGTTTACGGTATAGGTAGCCTGAACATCTACATTTGCATTACCAGGATCACCCGAGAAGGTGACTGTACCTCCTTGGTTTAGTGAGAAATCTTTGCGGATGATCTCCTGCATACTCAATTTATAGATTCCGCGATTGATCACATAGTCACCAAAGATGCGGAAATCACCTTTATTATAGAAATTAATCTGCAGATTACCAGCTCCGTTAGCTGAAATGAAGTCGCCAGTCACTGGATCCATGATGATACGGACTGTTGCATCCTCAGTGGCATCGATCAGCATATTCATCCGAAGATCCATCGGCGGTCCGTCATCTTCTTCTTTTTGGGCAGCGTCCGATGGATGATAGAAATGTGTCTGGATATTGTCCTGATTTCTTCGCGGTGTCTTATCGACGAAGGTAATGAACTGATTGCTGATGGCTTCTGTCGTGAAGCCTGTAATGTAGGTGAACTCTGTGTTAGGACCGGTTGTCATATTTGCGGTCACTGTCAAGGCATTGTTTCCACCATCCAACGTCACATTTCCTGTTCCATAAATCTTGCCATAGAAAGTCATGTCGCTTGTGTCCTGTGTATTATAAAGGAGCAGACTGTTACCTTGTATATCGAAGTGATAAACAAGATTATGTAGTTTGTTATGACGTACGATGCCATTGGCCACTCCGTCATGTCCTTCAGCATCTTTGATCCGTACATTGTTGAAACTTATTTCTCCTGATCGCAAATGGATGGAGTCATTAGGAATAACGAAGTTTGTATTCAGCACCGAGACAAATCCATTGGCTGTTGCTACTGCGTCACCTTCTAAATCAAGATCGCTTAGCGGGCCGAATAAGCGTATATTGCCAGTTGCACGACCGTCCATTTGGCTGAATATACCATCAATAAATGGGTATAAAAGACCGATGTTGGTATTGTTGGCCTGTATATGGAGATCCAGTCCTTCTTTTGAAGGAGAGACGAAACCTGTTACATATGTTTTCGACACATCTTTTTCTTCCATATCAGCAGTTAGGCGAATCCCTTCAAGTTCTTTATCCCATTTCCCGCGTATATCTGCTTCACCAATAATTGCTCTATTCACGCTGAACTGATGGACATTCAGTCGGGTGCTCATATCCAACTCTCCAAACACCCCTTTCAAGTTAACATCACCAGTTGCCAATCCACCAAACTCGACTGCGTCAAAGCGTAACATCTGAAGAATGTAGTTCACATCCATGTTCTTAAGGTCGATAAGGCAAGAATCTTCAGCCGAAGGGGTTAGTTTTCCATTGATTCGCAAATGTTGGTTCTCATGTTCGAAAAGAAAATTGTCAACGTACACCTTTCCCGAGTCAACGAGAATCGTTGCAGGATGTACATTCCATACGGTATCGTTCATGACAACAGCTGTCGGTTCTATCTGTATGTCGGCACTCAGCACAGGTTTGTTCCCTTTTGACTTATGGAACTGCGTATGGGAGGCCAACTTACCGACATAGGTCACATCGGTATTATTTCCCCAGTTGATGATAGTTTCAAGTTTATCGTCCTTGGCTTTGGCGTCGAAAGCAACATTGAACATACTTCCACTCTTCATCAACATGCCGATGCGTAAAAGACAGGTGAAAGCATCTGGCTGACTCTCGCAAAGCAGATTACTGGAGTCGTACAATGTATTCTTATACCGGAACTCTGGAAAATGTCCTTCTATTCGAAGCTTCTCCTCTTGATCGTTTACAGTTCCTGATAGGGTAGCTGGATAATGTAGTCCAATAGGAATCAGGAATATTTTCTCGAAGAAAGTGGCGTCACTGAGCTTTACCTCAAAATCAAAGTGGTTGTGTGGAGTAGGCATACCCTGTTTTAAGGTAACTAATGATGGTATATATCGTTGAATGGTATGCAGCACGCTGGCTGTCAAAGTCTTATATGAATAATCTCCACGAACTTTTGCTTGTAGGAACGGAGATTCAACATGCAGTTCCTTTTCCTTAGGGCCAATTCTCGTAGATGTCAATGTGAGGTTCCTTAAATAGTACTCTGACTCCATTGGATTGCTTAGGTTCAGGCTATCAATGACAATTGTTCCAATCATATCGTCGATTGTTCTTCCAGTAACATCCGCTTTAAGGTTAAGTGAGAATGCTTTATCCTCATACTTCTTGGATAAGTTCATATCGTACGGACGGAAAGAGCGTACATGAGCGGTTACGTGATAACTGGGGATTGGTTTCGACAGATTGATATTGCCCACCAATTGAATAGAACCGTTTGCAGGGTCATCAAAGCTTATGTTCCCATCAAATCCTCCATTTCGGTACAAACCGTCAAGCATAATGTTTTCATACTCATAAGCATTATATTCAAGTTGACTGACTATACCTTTCAGAGCCATTTCCGGTTCCTTCAATTTGTTAAGGACAGACTCTACATCAAGGCTGAAAGATGCATTACCTAATTGATGGTTATTCAATAATTTTCCTAAATGTATTTCTTTTCCTTCAATCTTACCGGAATATGTCGTAGGATGTTCGGCATTTGATTGAATACGAATACTACCATTAGCTTCTCCTATACCGGTTTTCATATCAGCAATGGTATGTAAATCGTTCAACTTTCCTCCGATCTCTCCGTTTACGTGTATCTGTTCCAAACGAGTGAGGATAGGAGCTTCCTGTCCTAATAATGTGTTGATTATTCCTAAACCATTGGTATTGATATCTATTTGCCGTAGTCGTGCGAACACCTGGGCATTGCTTCCCTGATCCCAGTTCTTGATGTTTCCATCAAGATGAAGTTGAATATCATCGGCTTGTTGGATGCGTAAGGAAGGAATCTGTAGATCTTTTCCTTTTCCTATCACATTTCCACGCACAGTCACTGGTGTCTTAACAGGTTGTAGCGTTGCCAAGAAAGGAGATAAGTCGGTTGGCACTAAAGTTGATTTAAGTTTTCCATGATAGGAAACACTATCAGTCATCGCCTTTAGATCATTCCATTCAGGATAGGTGAAAGTCACGGAGTCAAGGTTCAAGGAAGAGTTTAATAGCTCAAGATCAAAATTGTTGATTATCAGGTTATTATTATTGACTGTAATCTTTGTAGATAACTTTTTCAATACGAATCCGGATTGTTCTTCAAAACTGATTCTTCGGATACTGGCGTTCAAGCTATCCTTGTTCAGGGCTTTCAGTGAGACAGTAGCAATGAACTGTTGTAAATCGATATGATTCGAGTCAAATCCTTCCTTTTTAGGCTCAGAAAGCACATCATAGATGATCCGACCTCTTCGTACAAGTAACGAGTTAACCCTGATATCCAAGTCGAACGGCTTGCTGATAGTATCTTTCGAGGCAAAAGAATCAAGTACGAATTGGAAATTGGTAGGTTCAGCAGGAGTAGGTCGGTTCAGCTTTGCTGTGAAATCGAATAGCTGTATGCTGTTAATCATAATCTTTCCACTAAACAGAGGAAGGATATTAAATTTCGCTGACAATTTATTTACGTACAATAAGTCATTATCTTGTTGGTCTTTTAAATAAACATCATCAATTACGATTCTATTCAGCAAGCCCATATTGATACGACCCACTTGTACATCGGTATGTAAGCGGTCCTTCAGTTCTTTGGCGACCACGCGTGCTGTACGTTTCTGGATATATGGAATATTCAGAAGTACAATCAGCCCGATATAAAGTCCTATAAGAGTACCTATCAGAGCATAAATGGTATATTTAAAACCTTTTGAAACGCTCATACCGCTATAAACGGTCAAATTTACATAAAAAGTAGGAGGTGGCCTAGATTTATCTGATTTTTTATAAATAAAAATCTTATTCATTCCAACAATCAATGTCTTGAGCTATATCAGGAAGAATGTGTTTGTGGAATTTCGGTTCTTTTATTCCTGATTTCTTCTGTTGTCGGTAGTCGGTCAGCAAGCGGAATACATATTTACATAGTTTGATTAATGCAACGAGGTTACATATTGTTATCAGAGCCATGCACAAATCTCCAATGCTCCATACTAAATCCAGACTAGCAAAAGCCCCAAAAATGACAAATAGTCCACCCGATGCAATACGATATATTTGCAATGCCGTTTTACTGGATGTTAGGAATCTTAAGTTTGATTCGCCATAATAATAGTTGCCAATGATGCTACTGAAGGCAAAGAAAAAGATAGCCAATGCGATGAAAACAGGGCCTGAGTTACCAATCTCTGCCTGAAGAGCATTTTGTGTAAGCATGATGCCGTTTAATTCCGGATTTGTATACAAACCGCTGATGAGAATGATAAAAGCAGTACAACTGCACACCACCAGAGTATCAGTAAATACGCCGAGTGCTTGAATTAAACCTTGTTTGATCGGATGACTAACACTTGCTGTTGCGGCCACGTTGGGTGCTGATCCTTCTCCCGCCTCATTACTGAACAATCCACGTTTGATTCCATGCATCATAGTAACGCCAATAGCCCCTCCCGCGAATTGGTGTATCCCAAAAGCACTGTCAATAATCAACTTAAAGACATGTGGAATCAGATTATAATTCAGAATGATGACGACTAATGCCAAGATAAAATATCCGATGGCCATGAACGGAACGATCACACTACTTACCTTTGCAATCCGTTGAATACCGCCGAAAACAATAATAAGGGAAAGAAGTACGAGAATTGCACCCGAAAGGGAGTGAGGTATATCAAAGGCTTCGTACATCGCACTGCAAATCGTATTGCTTTGGATGGAATTATAAGATAAGCCGAAAGTGAGAATCATTAATATGGCAAATAAACAGGCCATCCAACGATTATGGAGTCCCTTCTGAATATAATAGGCCGGTCCACCAATGAACGATTCTTTGGAACGAATCTTAAACAACTGTGCCAAGGTTGATTCAACAAAAGCAGTTGATGAGCCAATTAATGCTATGAGCCACATCCAAAAAATAGAGCCTGGACCACCTACGGCGATAGCGGTTGCTACGCCCGCAAGATTACCTGTCCCAACGCGTGTGGCAACCGAAACGGCAAAAGCCTGAAACGACGATATATGTTTCTTTCCATTGCTGTTCGAAATGGAATCGGTTAGCAAGCGAATCATTTCGCCTATCATACGAAACTGGACGAACTTTGTCTTCCATGTGAAAAACAATCCACATCCAATCAATAAATAAATAAGGAAGTATGCCCATATAGCATCGTTCGTGCCTGTAATAACCTGATTCAGCCAACTATCAAAGGAAAATATCATATTCATCATGCTACTAAGGTACAAAGTTTTTGTCGTTAATCAACCGAATCATCCTTTTTTTATTTAAATTTGTCATATAAAATATATGACTATGATGGATTTAACCTTACTTATTATTGTCGCAATCGTTGCTGTAATCTTGGGAGTTTTAATTGGATTACTCGTAACACGAAGCAAAAGTAACCGCTACCAGACTAAATCTGAAATGTTGGAGCAGGACAAAACTAATCTGGTGCAGGAACTAAAAGATAGAAGTCATCAGATCTTGTCGCTTACAAATGATAAAACATCTTTATTATCTGAATGTGCATCCCTTCATACTGAAGTCGATAACCTCCATCAAAAGATTGTAGACGCACGTGATACGTTATCTGCTACTAAAAAGCAGTATGAGGATTTGTTAAATCTTATGAGATCAGAAGGGGAGAAACGTGAAAAAGATATCTCTGAACAGTTTAAACAACAGTTGGTTAACACATCTGAGAATTATGAGAAACGTCTTTCTCAAATTAAGCAGCACCATGAACAGCAACTGCAGGAGTTTCGTTCATTCCAAAAGGAACAGATGGGACAACAGATGGTGTTGATCCGTGAGCAGATGAATTCTGCTTCCGAAAAGATACTAAAAGAACGCTCAATGGAACTTGCTGCTTCCAACCAGGAACAACTTGCTACCATCCTTAATCCACTAAAAGAAAATATTAAACAAATGAAGGATGCTGTGGAAAAGAGTGATCGAGAACAGACTACGACCATGGAGCGACTCGACGCTTCAATTAAAGAAAACCTAAAACAAGCAAAAGAAGTAGGAGAGAGGGCCGACAAGTTGGCTCAGGCATTAACAAGTGAAAATAAAACGCAGGGTAATTTCGGCGAACTTCGTTTGAAACAATTACTGGAGTCAATGGGCCTTGAGGAAGGAGTTCAATTTGAAGAACAAACGGCTATTCGCGATGAAAAAGGTAGTATTCAATATGATGAAGGGCATCGGCTGATACCGGATGTGATCCTTCATTTCCCTGATAACCGTGATGTGATTATTGACTCAAAAATCTCTTTATCAGCTTTTCAGGATTACTATAATGCTGATTCTGAGGATGATAGAAAGAATGCTTTACATCGGCACATCGCATCAGTCCGTACGCATGTTCAGGAATTATCCAGGAAAAACTATAGTCATAATTTAGCCGATAATCGAAGGAAACTTGATTTCGTCATGATGTATGTATTTAGCGAGAGTGCTTTGCAACTGGCTTTGTCGAACGATCCTTCATTATGGAAAGATGCCTACGATAAAGGAGTGATCATATCCGGTAGTCAGAATCTCTATATGATGCTTCGAATATTAGAAATGACATGGCGTCAAGTTCGTCAGGTTGAAAACCAACATGAAATTATGAAAACAGCCAATCTGATTGTGGAAAGGGTTCAAATGTTTTATGAACGTTTTCAGACCGTCGACGAACAGCTCAAGAAAACACAAGACGCATTTGATAAGCTGAAGAATATATCCAAGCAAGATGGAGCAAGCATTACTACTGCTGCCAAGAATCTTTTGAAATATGGCGCACAAGAAAATGCTAAAAAGAAAAAACTGCCTAAAGCCGACTAATAATTGCTCTAATAATTACAATGTTAATTGGTTCAGGCGAATTAAACATAATTATCTCACTGAGAATTCAACGAATGAGGAAGAACACCAAGAGGAGGTGGAAAACGATAATTAGAGGAATTCCGTATTTGAACTTCTTATGCATCGTTTTATGATGAAAAACCTTCATTCCCAAGTATGCACCAATCGAACCGCCTAATATCGCCGCATCTAAAAGAGTTGCTTCGGTTATTCTCCAAGAGCCATGCTTTGCTTTCCATTTATCAATACCAAACAAAACAAACGCAATGATGTTAATTGCTGCGAAGTAAATCAATAAGTTCTTCATTAGTGCCAATTATCTTATAAATAATATTTCATCTATTTGATTGTTGGATCTCATTTTTGATGAATCGGTGAGGAGTTTTTTATCCATTCATCTTATTAATGAAACGAATTAAACATAATACCGATTATAAACAAATAGAGGAAATTTAAGTGAAATCCCTTTTATGTTTCTCTTTTCTTGTATAAGTCTTCTTCGATTGATGAACCTTATGAAAAGAATGAAAGCCTGGTCCCAACAATTCCTGTTCAGCTTGACGACTTCCACGTTTGGCAGCTTTTACATAATCGTCAAGAGTTGATGCCTTCTTTCTTTTCTTTTTCATAAGCTATGACGAATATTCGTTTTGGAATCAACAATCTCACGACCGAACGGAGTCAAAGCTAATCCAGCCATCTTGAAGTGTTGTTTTCCAAAAGGAATTCCGATGATGGTTATGAACAGTAAGATGCCGAATAAGACATGGGTCAACCAAATCCAGATTCCTCCCAAGAAGAACCAGATAATATTCATGATTGTACTTAGACAACTTGGCTGACCAACCGACGGTCGGACACGTGAACCAAACGGCCAGATACAAAAGATTCCGATCTTTAATGTCTGTAAGCCAAAAGGAATACCGATAATCGTAATCATCAGTCCCAAACTTGCTATAAAGTATTCAATTGCTGTTTCTGCACCACCAAAGATTAACCAAATAATATTTCCAATAACTCTCATCTTATGTTTACTTTTTGTTATGCGTCAAATTTACAGATTATTTGATGAATATAACTGATTTTAGTGGTTTTTTTCATACCTTCGCACATAAAAATATGTATACTATGAGAATCATTCGCTTTTTTTTATTTTTTCTTCTTCAGTGCATTAGCATCAGTCTTTTTGCACAAAACAACGAATTTACTCTGAAATTAATCGAAACTACAGATGTTCACGGTAACTTTCTGGGATATGATTTCATGACGGACTCCCCTATCAAGAATGGCTTGAACAAAGTTTATACTTATGTGAAGACTCAACGTGAGCAAATGAGTGAAAATCAAGTTGTTTTGCTTGATGCGGGAGATATTCTCCAAGGTCAGCCTTGTGTTTATTTTGCCAATTTTGTCGATACTTTGGCCGAAAAACATCTGGCAGCTGATGTCTACAATTTTATGCGATACGATGTCGCTGTTTTTGGTAACCACGACATTGAGGCCGGTCATTCAGTCTACGATCGTTGGGTCCGCGATTGTAATTTCCCCGTTTTAGGTGCAAATATCTTGGACACAAAGACTCAAAAGCCTTACGCTACACCCTATGTTGTTATTCAACGGGGTGGATTGAAAGTTGCTGTTTTGGGGTTGTTGACGCCTGCTATTCCGATGTGGTTGCCTGAGAAACAATGGAAAGGTTTGGCTTTCGGAGATGTGGAGGAATATGCCCGGAAATGGGTTTCAATTATCCAGAAGAAAGAAAAACCAGACTTGATGATTGGTTTATTCCATTCCGGACTGGATGGTGAACAGCGAAACGGCTTTTATGAAAATGCGGCAGAAGCAACAGCAAAGCATGTTCCTGGATTTGATATCATCTTCTATGGACACGACCATCGGATGATGGCTAAATCTGTTAAAAACGAAAAGACGAATAAAGATGTTTGGTTGCTCAATTCCGGAAATGGTGCTTATCGTGTGGCGGAAGCCAACGTTGTCTATACGATCAACAAGAAGAAAGCGAAGATTCAATCTATTCAAGGTCAGCTGGTTTCAGTTACGGACCTAGAATCAGATCCAGATTTTACTGAACGCTATGCTTCGAACATTGAAAACGTTCGACAATTCTTTGGGGAAAAGATCAGTAAGTTGGGCTCTCCTATTCACTCTTCTGATTATTTCTTCGGAGGTTCTACCCTCGCCGACCTTCTACATGCCACTCAGTTCCGTTGGGTGGATGCCGATATCTCTTTCGTCACTCCACTGACGACCGACGATATCGTTCCTGCCGGTGATATCTGTATGCGTGATGCTTTCAGAATCTATCGTTTTGAGAATCTGATCGATGTATTCCGCCTTACCGGTCGGGAAGTCAAGGGAGCCTTGGAAAAATCCTACGAGTTGTGGACTTCCAATCCGAATGAAACAGGACATGTCATCAACATTACTGAACAGAACGGAAAAGCTCGCTTGGGAGCATATAATTCATATCTTGTCTCGGCTGCAGGCATCAAATATGTGGTTGATCCGACTAAACCTGCCGGACAAAAGGTGAATATCTTGTGCATGAGCGATGGGAAACCTTTTGAATTGGATAAAGAATACCGCGTTGCCGTCAATTCGTATATCGGTAGTGGCGGTGGAGAGATCATGACTGAAGGATGTGGGCTGACAGTCACTGAGCTTCCTAAGAGAATCATCATGACTTCGGAGAAAGATTTGCGCTATTATTTGATCCAATACTTCAAGCAGGTAAAAAATAAAGATGTAATCCCTTCTTATTGTAACTGGGAGTTTATTCAGACGCCTCAGGTGAAAGAGGCCTTAGTGAAAGATCGGGAACTTTTATTTGGAAAACGGTAAGTGAAATGGATCAAGTCAATAGAAATCATTTTATTACGTATCGTTTGCTGGAGGCAGAGCCTTCGGTTTTTGGCTTTTCTACCACTCGACATGGAGGATGTAGCTCGGGCACATACGAAAGTTTCAATTGTACCGTACATGGCGGAGACTCTGCCGAGAATGTCTTGAAGAATAGAACTCGATTGGCCGATCTAATGCCAGTTCGGCCAATCGAGTTTGTCATTCCTCACCAAGTCCATCTCGATCATATTTGTGTGGTTGATGAAAACTATATTAAAAATGTCGGACAACGGGGAATCACCTCCACAGAAACACCCGCTTTATTAGAAGGAATCGATGCGGTCATCACGGACATTCCCGGATATTGTGTCTGTGTTTCTACAGCCGACTGCGTCCCTATCCTTATATATAATAAGGTGAAAAAGGTTGTGGCGGCCGTACATGCCGGGTGGAGAGGAACTCGACTTCGGATCGTCGAGACCGTTATCGATAAAATGAAATCGATTTATGGATGCCAACCTGCTGATATGATAGCCTGCATAGGTCCAAGTATCTCATTGGATTCATTTGAGGTTGGTGATGAGGTCTATGATGCTTTTTCTGAATCAGGCTTCGAGATGCATCGGATAGCCAGACGCTACGATAAATGGCACATTGATTTATGGGAAGCAAACCGGCTTATGCTGGAAGAGAAAGGTGTTCCCAAACATCAGATTGAGGTTGCCGGTATCTGTACCTATAAGGAGATGAATGATTTCTTCTCAGCTCGGCGCCTAGGTAAACGATCAGGGAGAATCCTGAATGGGATTATGCTGCGATAACTTCTGAAGTTTTTAAGTTACGTCAAGAGTTTTCTCCTTTCAGTTTGATTTTTTCTGAAGTATCAGGATCCGTTGCGTCTTATCCGTGATGCGGAAACGATTATCAATCCGTTCACCGATAACCCATATAATCTGATCACCGGAGCATGCAACATATTGGTTCTCTTTTTCAAAGAGCGAATATTTACGGTCGGTCAGATAATCGCTGATATTTTTTGTTCCCGTCATACCAAACGGAACAAACTTATCACCCCTCTCCCATTTCCGAACAGTTATTGGGATTTGGATGTGCTCTGCATCCAGATAAGCAATGTTCGGATTAGGAACAACCTTGAAATGTTCGTCTTTCCAAGCGAAGAACATATCTAATTGTGGAACAGATGATTGAATCTTTTCGTTTAATGTGATTTGTAGCTGCTCTCGATTGTGTAAAACAGTCCACCGTGCATTGCTGAACACCTTGCCCGACTGTCCTTCAAGTTGGGAATAGATGGCTGAAATCTGAGCCGAATTAAATCCAAGTGGGTATAGAATTTCAAAAAGAACGGCTGTCGGTGAGGTTTCTGCCATCAAAGATGGAATATTTATGATCTTCTGGTCATCATCGTCTTGAATCAGTACACGTTTACGGCTTTCTTGAATACTTTTGTTGTACACATCAGCCGTTGCAGAAAGGTAATTGGCTGTCTCAGAGATCGATTCGAACACCGAAGGATTCATTTCCTTCATCATTGGCAAGATATCCAGCCGAATCTTGTTTCGCATAAACTCATCCTGCAGATTGGTACTGTCGGTTACATAGGTTTGTCCGAGCGATTGCAAAAAGTCCAAGATATCTTCCCTTGACACGTTCAGCAAAGGACGGATGATTGATCCGTTTCTGACGGGTATTCCTCTTAATCCATTAATTCCCGTTCCACGAATCAGGTTGAGCAAAAACGTTTCGACACTATCGTTGCGGTGATGAGCAACGGCAATGGCAGAATAACCCTCGGCTTGTCGAAGACTGTCAAACCACTGATAACGCTGTTCTCTGGCTGCCATCTCAATTGACAGATGATGTTCCGTGGCATATTGTGCGGAATTAAAATCAGCAACGGACAATCGAACATGAAGACTCTCACAAAGACTGCGTACAAACTGTTCATCACGGTTCGACTCCTCTCCTCTCAGATGGAAATTACAATGTGCTGCTTCGCACGTGTAACCTAAGGACAATAATACTCTGAGCAAGGCTACCGAATCGGCTCCTCCACTTAAGGCTACTAACACCTTATCATCAGTCGTCAGTAGCTTTTTTTCCTTGATAAAACTGTTTACACGTTCTTTGAATAACATGATTACAAATATAATAATAACCATCGAAATGCACCTCAGTTGCAATGTTTAATCCTTCTATTTAAAAATATTCTAAATAACTTGTGTACCTCGGTCATAAACTATACTTTTGCAGAAAATAAAGACATATCATGCGTTTATCAGAACTGAAGACTGGAGACAAAGGAGTTATTGTAAAAGTAATGGGGCATGGTGGATTCCGCAAGCGGATTGTTGAAATGGGATTCATCAAGGGAAAGACCGTTGAGGTCATCTTGAACGCACCTTTAAAAGACCCTATCAAATATCGAATCCTTGGCTATGAAATCTCGCTCCGCCGCGAAGAGGCAAATATGATTGAAATTGTCAGCGAGGAAGAAGCCAGAAAAGTACAACCCGAGTATCACGGTGCAAAGCCTGAACTGGAACCTTTGACGGAAGAAAGAATGATGGATTTGGCTAAGGGCCAGCGTAGGACCATCAATGTGGCTTTGGTTGGAAACCCTAACTGCGGAAAGACATCATTGTTCAACGTGGTTTCGGGTGCTCACGAACGTGTTGGAAACTATAGTGGCGTTACGGTGGATGCGAAAGATGGATATTTCGACTTTCAAGGATATCATTTCAATATTGTTGACCTGCCAGGAACTTATTCCCTTTCCGCTTATACCCCTGAGGAACTGTATGTCAGAAGGCATATCATCGAAAAGACACCGGATATCATCATCAATGTGGTCGACTCTTCCAACCTGGAACGAAACCTTTACCTGACTACTCAGCTCATTGACATGAATGTTCGCATGGTGATAGCCTTGAACATGTTTGATGAATTGGAAGAAAGTGGAAATAAGTTGGATTATCACACGCTGGGCTCATTGTTGGGCGTACCGATGATTCCGACAGTCTTCCGTACTGAAAAGGGAATTGAAGACTTGTTCCATGCCGTCATCGAAGTTTATGAACGAGGTGACTACCTGAACGAACAAAATAAGAAGGTGGACGAGGAGGTGCTTCAGGAATTGAAGGACTGGCACGATAAATATGTGTCTGATCATCAGTTCGGGCGCGATTCTCTGGAGGAACAACATCCGGAACATCTGTATCTGCGACATATTCACATCAACCATGGGCCGGAACTTGAGCAGAGTATTGATGCCATCAAATACGAAATTCAAAAGGATCCTACGATTCGATATAAGTACTCAACTCGTTTTCTGGCAATTAAATTATTGGAAAACGACAAGGAAATTGAACGTCTGATCCAAAACATGCCAAACGGGAGTCTTGTCCTGGAAAAACGTAATAAAGAAGCCAAGCGGATTCAGCGTGTCTTGAATGAAGATAGTGAACAAGCCATCACTGATGCCAAATATGGTTTTATCAATGGTGCTTTGACGGAGACATATACCGACTATCATTTGCATAAACGGAAAAAGACGGAATTTATCGACCGGATTGTCACGCACAAATGGCTGGGATATCCCATCTTCTTCCTATTCCTGTACATCATGTTCGAGTGTACGTTTGTTATCGGACAATATCCGATGGACTGGATCGATGCCGGCGTTGCTGCCTTGGGCGACTACATCCGTACGCACATGACGGACGGACCGCTAAAAGACTTACTCATCGATGGTATCATTGGCGGTGTGGGCAGTGTTATCGTCTTTTTGCCGAACATCCTGATTCTTTACTTCTTCATTTCCATTATGGAGGATTCAGGATATATGGCACGTGCTGCCTTTATCATGGATAAGTTCATGCACCACATGGGGCTGCACGGGAAATCGTTTATTCCTTTGATCATGGGCTTCGGTTGCAACGTTCCGGCCGTGATGGCAACTCGTACCATTGAGGACCATAAGAGTCGGTTAATCACCATGCTCATCAATCCATTGATGTCGTGTACGGCACGACTCCCCATCTATTTGGTTTTGGTGACTGCGTTCTTCCAACATTACGGAAGTCTGATTTTGTTGAGCATCTATACGTTGGGAATCCTTTTGGCCATCTTGATGGCACGTCTGTTCAGCCGGTTTGTCGTGAAAGGCGATAATGCGCCATTCGTCATGGAGCTTCCACCCTATCGGCTGCCGACCAAGAAGGCTATTTTCATGCACACTTGGGAGAAAGGAAAGCAGTACCTACAGAAGATGGGCGGTATTATCCTGACGGCTTCTATCGTGATTTGGTTCCTTGGTTATTATCCTAACCACGGTGCCTATGAGACGACAGCCGAGCAACAAGAAAATTCTTATATTGGAATGATTGGTAAGGCCATAGAACCTGTGTTTGCGCCCTTAGGTTTCGACTGGAAACTGGATGTAGGCCTACTCTCAGGAGCTGGAGCAAAAGAATTGGTTGTCAGCACGCTTGGAGTGCTTTATACCAACGAAGAAACGACAGAAAGCACGGCAAGTCTGAACGAGAAGTTATCGACGCACTACACTCCGTTGATTGCCTATTCGTACATGATTTTCGTTTTACTGTATTTTCCTTGTATCGCTACGTTAGCAGCCATTCGACAAGAGTCGGGAAGTTGGAAATGGGCACTGTTCTCGGCGTTCTACTCTACCCTACTCGCTTGGTTGGTCGCTTTTGTCTTCTATCAAATAGGACTATTACTACTCTAATATGAATTGGCAGGACGTTGTTGTCATACTTATTCTCATAATCTGTTTATACCGGATTATCCGACATTTCCTCCGTTTCTTTCATGATACAGAGGAAGGTAAGAATATGTGCGAACAATGCTCGGCCGATTGTGCGATACGCACAGCCCATTCCTCGCATGCTTCATGCAATTGTTGCGGGAATTCGCGAAAAGCGAGTAATTGCAAAAAAAAGAAGAATAAGATTTGGTAGTTAAAAAACTACAATGTATATTTGCATCCGCAAAAGCGAATAAAAGCTAGTATTTGGTACCTTGGATGAGTGGCTTAGTCAGCGGTCTGCAAAACCGTCCACGGCAGTTCGAATCTGCCAGGTACCTCCTTCACCTACAACCTTAAAAAGTTGTAGGTGAAATTTTTTTTAGCACTTTTAATGTGCTTTTTACGGCTATTTGAGGCGTTTTTACGATTTTTTAGGCTTTGAATGTTTAAAAAATGCAAAAAAGTAGTTCAAATGTATTAGAAATCAAATAAAATGTTGTTATTTTACATTGTTGTAAAACTTTAATTAAATAATAGAGATATGAACGAATTAATTGCAAAGATCAAAGAATTAGAAGCTGCTTTCTTAAAGGATGCTGAAGCTCAAGCTGTAAAAGGTAACAAAGCTGCTGGTACACGTGCACGTAAGGCATCTTTGGAAATTGAAAAAGTGATGAAGGAATTTAGAAAAGTTTCTTTGGAGGCATCTAAGAAATAAGTTTCTAAAGAGGTAAAAAGAATTAAAGAGGGTAAGTCTTTATGACCTACCCTCTTTCTTTTTTAGCATGTAATTCTTAAAGATATTTGGATATGGAGTTTCAAATTTCATCAACTCTCCGGTTACCGGGTGATAGAAGCAAAGTTTGAACGCATGAAGAGCAAGACGGCCTATCGGACTGCTTTCGTAGCCGTACCGCTCATCTCCCATTACAGGATGACCGATCTCCGACATGTGAACGCGGATTTGATTCTTTCGCCCTGTCTCCAACTCAAGCTCGACTAAGGAGTGCCCGTTGGCGCGCTTTATCGTTTTATAGTGTGTAATCGAATACTTGCCGCCGTCATCCACCGGACTCGACTTGACATATAACTTCTGGTCGGTCAGCCATGAGGCGATCGTATCAGCATCTTTCTCTATTTCCCCTTCAACAATGGCCACATAACGACGGTCGGTCACGATTTCCTTCCAATTATCCCGCAGCGTATGTTGCGTTTTCTCATCTTTTGCATATAACATCAGGCCACTGGTCTCACGGTCAAGACGGTGAACAACATAGATCCGATTGCGACGGTTTTCACGTTTAACATATTCGCTGAGGATATGTTGGGCCGTCTTTTCTTTCTGACGTTCTGTCCCAACCGAAAGGAGTCCTTCCTTTTTCTCGATGACAATCAGATAAGCATCCTCATAAACCAACTTTATCAGCGGATGGTTGAACTCTTTGTTGTTTTTGTTATGACTGATCTGCACGTTCATTCCCGGCTGAAGCTGGAAGTCGAACTGTGTGACGATGGTCTTGTCGACTAAAACAGTTCTATTCTTCAGTAAGGTTTTCACTTTATTCCGACTGATACCGCTCATCATCTTCATCAGAAAAGGCATCAGTTCCATTTCTTCATTAACGTGATATACCGTGTATTGCGATGCAGCACGTGCAACAGGTTTTCGTCTGATTATTCCACTCATTCGTTATTTCTCCTTTCCAATAATACAACGTTCTCTACATGCTGTGTATGTGGGAACATATCCACCGGCTGTATCGCCGAAACTGCGCTTCGGTGCAGCAAACAGGATGGTGTTGATGACATCGGCGTGCATGCCGGCTCTGGGTGGGTCGGTGATGATGACATCCGGGCGACCGTGCTCCTGAATGAACTCCTGTGTCAGGATATCCTTCATGTCACCGGCAAAGAACAGCGTATTATCAATGCCATTGATGTGAGAATTAACCTTTGCATCCTCAATTGCTTCCGGAACATACTCGATACCGATGACCTTTCTGCATTTTCGCGAGACAAAATTCGCGATGGTACCGGTTCCGGTGTACAAGTCATAAACCAGTTCATCACCTTTTAATCCTGCAAACTCACGAGCTACCTCATATAAATGATAAGCCTGCTCTGAATTTGTCTGATAGAACGACTTCGGACCAATCTTAAAGCGTAGTCCTTCCATCTCTTCGTAGATATGATCCGTTCCTTTAAAGGTAAAGATTTCTAAACCTTCGAGTGTATCATTGTGCTTGTCGTTGTTGACATAAAGCAAGGATGTAATCTGTGGGAACTGCTCGGCAACATGACTCAACAAGGCTTCTGCTTGTTGCTGTTCGGTTTCGTTCGAAATTTTAAACTGGATCAAAACCATCAGCTCTCCGGTTGAAGAAGTTCGAATCATCATATTCCGCAGCAAACCTTCTTGTGTCCGAAGATTGAAGAACGAATAGTCGTGTGCATAGGCAAAGTCGCGGATCGTATTGCGAATCTGGTTATTGATATCGTCCTGTAACCAGCATTTCTCGATGGCCAGCACCTTATCGAATGCTTCGGGAATATGAAATCCGACTGCATTCATCTGGTCGTACTTTACGTCGGCTGCAATCTCCTCCTTGGTCAGCCAACGCTTGTTCGAGAAGGTAAACTCCAGTTTGTTTCGATATGCCTGAATCTGCGAAGATCCTAATATCGGACGAATCTCAGGAATCTCAATCTTCCCAATGCGTGTAAGATTGTCGAATACTTGTTTCTGCTTGTAAAAGAGTTGCGCCTCATACGACATACTTTGAAACTTACAACCGCCACAAACACCGTAATGCTGACAGAAAGGTTGTACTCGTTTATCGGAATATTCATAGAAATGAACAGCTTCCGCCTCGGCATAATTGTGTTTTTTACGCGTGACTTGCAAGTCGACCACATCGCCTGGAACGACGTATGGTACAAATACCACTAAGTCGTCAACTCGTGCCAAAGCTTTTCCTTCGGCAGCCACATCCTTTATCAGTACCTTTTCTAATAAGGGTAATGGTTTCTTTTTTCTTGCCACAATATTGTTGTATAAGTTAGATGTTGCAAAAGTACTCAAAAAAAAACAATGGACACTACTGTTGTCCATAAAACCTCTGTGCAATGTCGTTTTTCGATCTTTTACAGCTACTCGCCGTCGTGGATCTCCGGACTTTGTCTTTGGGAATTTGTATTCTTTTGTCCTCGGGAATTTGTAATCCCCGAGTCACGAATTAGCGGGTTTTCAATCCGTACGGGTCGTAGACCCGCAGTTACTCCCCCTGTGGATTGTAAATCCACAGGGACAAGGATACATGTGCAGAAAACTCAAGTTTAGAATTTAAAACCTGAGTTTTTCTTCTAAATAACTGAATTTTTGGTGCTTAGAAACTTTGTTTTTGATTTCATTTGTCGAGTTTTAAAAAAACTATTGTCTTGTGAAGGTAATAGGTTCACGAAGCATAAATCAGATGATCAGACAATCAGCTTAAAGAATGAAGAATTTGTTTATGTATTTGCAATGGGAAGAAAAACAAACGCGTTCGTTCTCCCACATACTATGTTTCTGACTTTTAGTTTGGTACATCTTTCATTAAGAAACGATTAAATTGCAAACTATATATAGCAAAAATATGCATAATCCTTTGTCATTTCCTTTTTATTCATTAATTTTGCAGCTCTAAAAAGCTCAGTAAAAACTAAAAATAAATTTGTATGGCTAAAAAAAGAGTCTATACCTTTGGTAATGGACATGCTGAAGGTAATGCGGATATGAGAAATCTGCTTGGTGGTAAAGGAGCTAACTGCGCTGAAATGAACTTGATCGGCGTACCTGTTCCTCCGGGTTTTACCATCACAACTGAAGTTTGTAACGAATATTATGAACTTGGTGAAGAAAAGATTAAGGAAGAGTTGAATGACGATGTCATGAAGGCTCTTGCTAACATTGAAGATCTGATGAATTCCAAGTTCGGTGATAAAGATAACCCACTTTTGGTTTCTGTTCGTTCAGGTGCCCGTGCTTCTATGCCAGGTATGATGGATACTATCTTGAACCTTGGTCTGAACGACGAAGTTGTTGAAGGTTTGGCAAAGAAAACCGGCCGTCCTCGCTTCGCATGGGACTCTTATCGTCGTTTCGTACAAATGTACGGTGACGTTGTTCTTGGCTTGAAGCCTGCCAATAAGGATGATATCGACCCGTTCGAAGCAATCATCATGGAGGTAAAGAAGGCTAAAGGCGTGAAGTTGGACAATGAACTCGATACTGACGACTTGAAAGAACTGGTTGTTCGCTTTAAAGCTGCCGTAAAAGCACAGACTGGCAAGGACTTCCCAACTGATGTAAAAGAACAATTGTGGGGTGCTATCTTCGCTGTGTTCCGCAGTTGGATGAACGAGCGCGCTATCCTCTATCGTAAGATGGAAGGAATTCCTTCAGAATGGGGAACAGCTGTCAGCGTAATGGCGATGGTATTCGGTAACATGGGTAATACTTCTGCTACCGGTGTTTGCTTCTCTCGTGACGCTGCTACCGGTGAGAATATCTTTAGCGGTGAATACCTGATTAATGCTCAAGGTGAAGATGTTGTAGCAGGTATCCGTACTCCGCAACAGATTACCAAAGAAGGTTCTTTGCGCTGGGCAAAACGTGCCGGCATCTCTGAAGAAGAACGTGCATCAAAGTATCCTTCCATGGAAGAAGCGATGCCAGAAATCTACAAACAACTGAACGAAATCCAGATGAAACTGGAAAACCACTATCGCGATATGCAGGATATGGAGTTTACCGTTCAGGAAGGAAAGCTTTGGTTCTTGCAGACTCGTAACGGTAAACGTACCGGTACAGCCATGGTGAAGATCGCAATGGATTTGCTGAAAGAAGGCAAGATTGACGAGAAGACTGCTTTGGAACGTTGCGAACCGAACAAGTTGGACGAACTCCTCCACCCTGTTTTCGATAAGGAAGCTTTGAAGAGTGCAAAAGTATTGACTCGCGGTTTGCCTGCATCTCCGGGTGCTGCAACCGGTCAGATCGTATTCTTCGCTGACGATGCTGCTGCTTGGCGTGCCGATGGCCATAAGGTTGTCATGGTTCGTCTGGAAACATCTCCAGAGGACTTGGCTGGTATGTCAGTTGCTGAAGGTATCCTGACAGCTCGTGGTGGTATGACCTCTCACGCAGCCGTTGTGGCTCGTGGTATGGGTAAGTGCTGCGTATCAGGTGCAGGTGCCTTGAACGTTGACTACAAGTCTCGTACAGTCGAAATCGAAGGAAAAGTATTTAAAGAAGGTGATTTTATCTCTATCAATGGTAGTACCGGTGAGGTTTATGAGGGAATGGTTCAAACTCGTCCGGCAGAAGTATCAGGTGACTTCGCTGCCTTGATGGATTTGTGTAACAAATATACTCGTCTGTTGGTTCGTACCAATGCCGACACACCGCATGATGCTGAGGTTGCTCGTGCCTTTGGCGCACAAGGTATCGGTCTGTGCCGTACCGAGCACATGTTCTTCGACAATAAGAAGATCAAAGCTATGCGTGAAATGATTCTTGCTCAGGATAAGGAAGGACGTGA
>CACZBX010000030.1 GCA_902779535.1 uncultured Bacteroidales bacterium | reverse complement strand
ACATTTCCCTTGCCAAGTGTTACGTTCGAAGAGGCGTTGCTTGACTCTCTCGGTAAATTCAAAGTTTTTCAGTCCCCAGTTGGGAGCAATCAGGAGTGACTTGGGGGATTGTGAGACAAACCGGTCGAGGACAATGTCAGGGCGTAGCCGTTCGATGAAGTCGATGATGAGTTCGATGTACTCGTCGGCATGAAAGATATGGAAGGATGACGGGTCTTGTTCATATTCGTGAGCCATACGTGTACCTCGTATCAATTGTAGTTGGTGTAGTTTGAGCGTCTTGATGGGAAGTGTAGATAATTCATCTGCCTCTCGAAGAATCATTTCCCTGGTTTCTCCTGGCAAACCCAGGATGAAGTGAGCACCAGTGTCAATCCCCCGGCCGGCAGTCTGACGGATTGCATGCACCGCAGTCGGATAGGAGTGTCCACGGTTAATCCGTTTCAGAGTCACTTCATAGATGCTTTCCACACCATATTCAACGCAAAGGAATGTATGCTTGTTTAGATCTTCTAAGTAGTCGAGTAAAGCCTCCGGCATACAATCCGGACGGGTACCTATCACGAGGCCGACAACATCCTTGACCGACAGGGCCTCCTCGTAGATCCTCTTCAGTTCTTCGATGTTACCATACGTGTTGGTATATGCTTGGAAGTACGCCAGATATTTCATCTGAGGATATTTCCGGTCAAAGAACAATTTCCCATCTTCCAACTGTTTGGAAACAGACTTTTCTGTTTTGCAATATGCAGGGTTGAAAGTTTGGTTATTACAATATGTGCAACCGCCCATTCCGATACTCCCATCCCTGTTTGGGCAGGTGAGTCCGGCATTGATTGAAACCTTCTGTACTTTAAAGGGAAAGTGTTCGGCCAGATAGTGGGAGTAGTCGGTATATCGGTTTTGCATGAATGATCAGATTATCCCTGATGGACAGTCAGCTGCGGGAATGGGAACTCGATTCCTTCCTTGTTGAACGTCTCGTAGATATCCTTGTTCATCTGGAAGTTCACCGCCCAGTAGTCGTCTGTCTTAACCCATACTCGGATCTTTATGTTTACGCTACTGTCTGCCAGCTCACCTAAGAGAATGCTTGGCTCAGGAGTCTGAACGATCATTGGGTTCTGCGCAATGATGTTCTTTACAACTTGTTCTACCTTGGTGAAGTCGGTTCCATATTCTACGGCGATATCCCATTCTACGCGGCGGAGGTCTTTCATGCTATAGTTCGTGATGACTCCGTTACTTAAGTTACCATTCGGAGCATAGATTGTTTTATTGTCGGGCGTAACCAGGATGGTATGGAAGATCTGAATCTCTTTGACTGTTCCTGATGCGCCGGCTGAACTTTCTATATAGTCACCTACTTTGAATGGACGGAAGACCAGAATGAGTAGACCACCGGCAAAATTGGACAGATTACCCGACAGGGCCATGCCAACAGCCATACCTGCTGATGCAATCAATGCGGCGATACCAGTGAGCTTGATGCCAAGTTGACCGATAATCGACAGAGCAAGTACCAGGTAAAGCAGGATGTTTATCAGGCTTTTCAGAAATGAGGTGACAGTGGGGTCCATCTTACGCCTAATCATTAATTTCTCGAAGAGCTTATTCAGCCATTTAATGATATATTTCCCAATCAGGTAGATGGCGATGGCTCCTAATAAGCGAAGTCCGATATCGACACTACTGTCTAAAAGTTTTCCTACAGCCTGGGTGATCTGATCACTCATCGATGCTTCTAATAAAACCATCATACAGTATATTTTAGATTATTCGTTTAGTATTCCTTTACCTTGGCGGATGATTTCCGGTTCGTCTTCGGTACAGTCGACGATGGTCGAAGGTTCTAATCCGCCCATACCTCCGTCGATAACCAAATCGACTTCATCGCCATACTTCTCGTCGATAAGTTCGGGATCGGTAACATATTCCGTGTCCTCGTCGTCTTCGCGCGGCAAGGTGGTCGAGAATATTGGGGCGTTGAGTTGGTCACAGATCTCACGAATGATGTTGTTGTCGGGGATACGGATGCCGACTTCCTTCCTGTTTCGGAAGATTTTAGGCAGGTTACTGCTGGTGTTGAGGATGAACGTGAACGGACCGGGCAGGTTACGTTTCATCAGTTTAAAGGTTGCATTGCTGATCTTTGCATATTCGCTGATATGACTCATGTCGTAGCAGACGATCGACAGCCGATGCTTGGATGGATCTTTCCTTTTTAACTTACAAATCCGTTCCACAGCCTGAGCCTTCAGACCATTGCAACAGAAAGCATAGATTGTATCTGTAGGACAGATAATGATGCCTCCATCATTTAGCAGACGAACGATCCGGTCGATGTCCTTTGGATTGTTATTTTTCTCGTATAATTTAATGATCATATTATTTTTGTTTTTTATCTCTCAACTTTTGTGCTATGGCCCAGTGGATACCTGCTTCATCTTCCTTCCCAAGTCGCATCAACACATCTCCAAACAATTCGTGTGCCTTGGCATGTTCCGGTTTCAGGGATATCACACGGTCGAAATCTGCGGCTGCTCCCTCCACATCATTCATGTCGAGGCGCACTCTTCCCCTGTTGTAGATGGCCTTGAACGAGCGTGGACTCAGTTTGATCGCATTGTTCAAACACTTCATGGCCTCCTGAGTGTCTTGTGCATCATATAAGGTGATTCCTTTTCTGACCCAGGCGTCCACGTAGTTCGGATTCAGTTCCAATGCCTTGTTATAGTTGGCCAAAGCCGCCTTAGCATCGTGTGCCTGTGTGATACATTCATTGCCTAAGAGGTAGTATTCGGTCGCATATTTCTCCAGATTCTTGTTTTGCCGGTGCATCTTATCACGCAACTGTTTGTTTTCTTCCTTCAGTTTGTTGATGATGTTCAACTTCCGCTGGATGAACCGTTTGATAAGTGGTCGCTCAATGTCGTAGCGAGAATGGATAGCGAGGAAAAACTTCTGTAGGAATAATTCAAAGTTTCCTTCATCAAAAGCTTTTGCCGCCTCTGTGTATTGTATATCGGCCTGAGCCTGTTTCAATGCTTTTTCAACAGCTTGTTGGTTGTTGAAACGACTGGCAAACTGTATAATCTCCGGGCGAACGAAGATGTCACTTCGATTGATGGGCTGTCGAAGTTGAATGCCGTCGAGTGATGTACAACGGCTAAGGGCCACATAAGCCTGTCCACCGGCGAACACACCTCCCGAAAAGTCGATGACCACTTTGCTAAAGGTCAGTCCCTGACTCTTATGGACGGTGATGGCCCAAGCTAAGCGTATCGGATATTGGATATATACTCCAAGTTCCTCCTCTTCAATTTTTTTTTCTTTCTCATTGTAGGTATAACGGATGTTACTCCATCGTTCCTGCATCACCTCGTATTCATTCCCGTCTTCAGTAATGACGAATAAGGTGCCGTCATCTCCGATGACCGATATCTCACCAATCGTTCCGTTTACCCATCGTCGGTCGGGGTCGTTCTTGATAAAAATGATCTGGGCACCGGGCTTGACTTCCAGTTCGATGGGCGTGGGCAGACTGTTTTCAGGGAATTCTCCCTTGATCTCGCCAGTCAGCACGGTCGGCTCACCGGGTAATTCAGCCAGTTTCTGCTCGTTGATATAGTCGACAGAGTCGCGTCGTGTTGCCAACGTGATGTACATGTCTTTCTCGTTCTCCTCGATCTCGGTGTTGTACCGCATATTCAGCAGTTGCAAGTCGGCAGCTCCGGCCTGATTGTTACGGATATGGTCGAGTACGCTGACGAATACCTTGTCGGTTTGTCGGTACACCTTCTTTAGTTCTATGCTGACCAGGTCCATCTGTGCGAAGACGCGGGCAGAGAAAAAATAGGGATTAGGATAGAAACGGCTGAGGATATCGCGTTCGTCGTTCTTGACGACCGGCTCAAGCTGGAATACATCGCCAACAAACAGCATCTGTTTTCCACCGAACGGTTCACGCATGTTGTGTGAGTATACCCGAAGCACCTTATCAATAAAATCGATAATATCAGCTCTGACCATCGAGATCTCATCAATGATGATCAGTTCGGTTTCTTTTAATAGTTTCCGTTGGGAAGAAGAATATTTCAGGAAACTATGCAACTTGCCTCCCTTCAGGCTGAAGTTTGGATCATCGGGCAGTAGTGGATAGAACGGTAAACGGAAGAAACTGTGAAGGGTACTTCCACCGGCATTGATTGCCGCGATGCCTGTTGGGGCTAATACGACATGTTTCTTTTTCGTAACCTCACAAATGTATTTCAGAAATGTAGATTTCCCCGTCCCCGCCTTTCCGGTCAGGAATACCGACTGGCGTGTAAACTGAATCAGATTCAGTGCGTTCTGAAACTCTTGGTTCGAGGTATCTATTTTCATACAATAACTTGCTCGTTTTTTTGGCGAAGCCAAAGTTACGAAATACCTCGTATTTCTAAAAGATTTTTGTTATCTTTGCTTTAAATTTATTAAATAAAGTATCAGAATGAAAAAATTAGTTGGAATCTTTTTGGCTGTGATGTGCATGTGCTCTTGTACCCATGAGCCTTCATGGCAATTGGTATGGGAAGAGAACTTTGATGGCTCAGAACTGGATACGACGGTATGGAGTCGTATTCCTCGCGGTAGTGCCGAATGGCAGAATACGCAGTCGTTTGATGATCGTTGTTATGAGATGCGCAATGGTTTGCTTATTTTGAAAGGGATTGTCAATGATAACCTGGAGGCAGATACGGCACATTACCTTACGGGTGGTGTGTGGACAAAAGCAAAACATGCTTTTGCACCCGGTCGTATCGAGGTTCGTGCCAAATTGCATGGAGCACAAGGAGCATGGCCTGCCATTTGGATGATGCCTTTCGATACCGAAAAGTATCATTGGCCGATGGGAGGCGAGATTGATATCATGGAACGGTTGAACAATGATTCGATTGCTTACCAAACCACACATTCGCATTATACATTTAACTTGGGAATAAAGGATAATCCTCCTCAGGGTAGTACAGCTCCGATCAATCGTGATGACTTTAATGTGTATGGTGTGGATATCTTCCCTGACAGTTTGGTGTATTATATCAATGGAGTCCGTGATTATGTTTATCCGCGCATCGAAACCGACAAGGAAGGTCAGTTCCCATTCTTTGTCGACCAGTATTTGTTGATCGATATGCAGCTGGGTGGACCATGGGTTGGAAAGGTGAACCCCGACGATTTACCGGTAGAAATGGAAGTGGATTGGGTTCGTCATTACTTGTGGAAATAAAAGCTATCCGAAGTAATCAGAGTGCATCGAGAATTCTGAGTTTTTGTCTTTAAAAACTCGATGTTTGAGCAAATAAACTCGACCAATGAGGTGAAAAGCTCGATGATTGAAAGTAATTATACGATGAATGAAAAAGAAAGAGGATGTGAACACATCCTCTTTCTTTATTTCTTGAAGTAGTCGTTCGTAAACGAGAAAGGAAGTAAGTCGGTAACGCTCTTGAAAATATAGATTCCTTTCTTGCTAAAGAGCAATACCCGCATCGGTTTCCCATAACGCTTCTCGGTCTCCAACAGTACTTGTCGGCAGGCTCCGCAAGGAGCGGATGGCCGTTCGATAAAGTCTTGCTGGTCTCGACATGCGACAGCCATGCTCTTGACGGCAGCGTTCGGATATTCCGAGTTGGCATAGAAGATGGCTGTACGTTCAGCACATAGGCCAGAAGGAAAAGCAGCATTCTCCTGATTGCTGCCTGTTATAATCTTTCCGTTGCTCAGCAGGGCAGATGCTCCCACAAAGAAATGTGAGTAAGGAGCATAGCTTCGTGACGTGGCTTCTTTCGCTGCATCAATCAACATACGGTCTGACTCGCTGAGCTCATCATAACTTTTCATCTCTACGTCAATGACAAATTGGATGTTTTCCATATTCTTATTATTTTATTAACGAAGTCGGATATAATAGCCTACGTATGGGGCCGGATCTTCCGGACGCATCTTGTTCATCTTGTACAATTTCTTCAGTTGAATACCATATCGTTGTGAAATGGAGTACATGGAGTCGCCCGGACGTACTTGGTGAATGATATGTTCCTCATCGGCACGTACCCGTTTCTTCTCCAGATAGACGATATCGCCTTCTTTCAGGACGTATTCTTTATATAAGTCGTTGTATTTAATCAGTTTGCGTGATGATATGTCGAACTCCTTACTGATGCTCTTCCAAGTATCCCCCGCGCGTGCTACAACGTACAGTAATCCGTTTGCCAGATAAGGCTGATGTGCGTCAGAATTGTTGACTACCCATTTATGATTCGATTTCTGGTCATAGTTATACAAGCCATACAGCTCGATCAGATTGATCAATTTCGTGGCATAGTCGGGTGCCGTGGCATAGCCCGCCTTTTTCAGTCCACGTGCCCAGCCTTTATAGTCGGTCGGATTCAGTTTGAACAGGAAGGCATAGCGCTGTCCGGTCCTTAGGAATTTGGAATGATCTTCGTACGATTCTTTTGCATGCTTATAGGCGCGGAAGCATTCTGCGCGGGCGTCATCATCATGTCGGATGGTATTGCCGGTCCAACTGATACCACATTTGATGCCAAAGTGATTGTTTGATGCTTTGGCGAGCCAACTTTGTCCTGCTCCTGATTCCAGGATTCCTTGTGCAAGCGTGATGCTGGCGGGTATATGGTGCTTGTTCATTTCTTCTATGGCAATATGCTTGTATTTTTCGATATATCGCTCATAGACTTTGCTACGTACTTGTGCCTGTGAGATTGTTCCTATCATGAAGGAACATGCGAGGATACATAGGCGAAGATAGTTCATACTCATTTTCTTTATTCGAAATAGGTTTCTCCGAAGAACTCAGGACGATGATAGTCTGGCTTCTCGGTCTTGATAGGGTTCCAGGTTACATAGTGTGGAGTCTCCAGTTCGTCACCACATTTGTAGAAGTTGGCTTTTACCAATTGTTTGTCGAGCGACTGGATGTGATGCTTGAAGAATACGCTGTAGGGGATGATCAAAGCCAGTTCCCAACTACATTCTCCAAGACGCTCATCGAAAGGTTCCTTGCCTAACGAACTCCACCGCTTGATCTGACTGGTTATCTCGGCTCCGGCTACCTCGCGCCCGTGACGATCGCATCCGGCTTCCATCAAGATCGTTCCGATGCAATTACATTCGATATTATAATAGACACAATCTCCTCCAGGAACAGAGAAGAACTCTACACAGGAATCTTTGTACACGGCACCGCCGTCAGTGCCATATTTCGCTCTCACACTCTTTTCTGTTACTTTGTAGTGGATGAGTATGGCATTATCAGTATGTGCGATTCTAAATTGTACGTCAGGTTTATAGCTGAAATCTTGCCAGTTCAGAATACCTATGCTTTGGAAGTCGACTTTTGCTTCGTCCATCATATGTGGTACGTCCTGGGCATCCTGAATATCGATCGTTAATTTCTTTACGTTCATAATAGTATGGATTAGATTTGTTTCTGATAGTTAGCAAAGATAGTGCAAATCAGAGAAGCATACAAAGGAAAATATAATTTTTTATCGAGAATGCGTGATGGTAATAAAAATGTAAAACGGTGGTTGCTATGGCGCTATGTATATTGAAGAGGGTGATCATTTATGCATGGCCTTATTTTTCTTGCCTATTTCTTTGCATATCGGCAAATAAGCACTATCTTCGCAGCGAAATCATAGTGGTTTCAGGGGTGCCTTAATATGACGGGCTGAGAACATACCCTTAGTACCTGAACCGGGTAATGCCGGCGTAGAGAATTATTTTTATCATGAAGAAAAATGCTTTTATTGCTGTGGCTGCCCTATGGACAGGCAGCGTTTCTGTTGGAGCTCAGACGACCCCGACAGACAGTTTGAAAATGGTGGAACTGCAAGAAGTGCAGGTCGTTGCCACTCGTGCAAATGCAAAGACACCGGTCGCTTTCACGGATGTGAAGAAAGAACAGATCAGTAAGGTGAATTTCGGTCAGGACTTGCCGTTCTTGTTATCGGCAACGCCATCGGTGCTTACGACTTCGGATGCAGGAAATGCCATCGGATACACGACGATTCGTGTTCGTGGTACCGATGCAACCCGTATCAACATCACCTCGAACGGTATTCCGATGAACGATGCGGAGAGTCATTCTATCTTCTGGGTGAACACACCCGACTTGGCTTCCTCTTTGCAGGATATTCAGATTCAGCGTGGTGCGGGAACTTCGACCAATGGAGCAGGTGCCTTTGGCGCCAGCATCAATATGAGGACGCAAAACCTGTCGAACGTGCCGTATGCTGAACTATCGGGCTCGGCCGGATCGTATGATACTTATAAAGGAACGGTGAAGGTGGGCTCCGGTTTGCTGGCCAATCATTTTGCTTTTGATGCACGTATCTCAACGCTGCGTACGGACGGATTCCGTGACCGGGCATCAGCGAACCTGAAATCGTATTTCCTTCAGGGAGGATACTTCGGTGAGAATACCATCGTGAAGTTGATTACCTTTGGCGGAACGGAGAAGACTTACCATGCGTGGGATGGGATCAGCCGTGAGGAATTGACAACGAACCGTACATACAATCCGAATGGCGAGATGAAAATCAATGGTGAATTGGTGGGGTTCTATAGCGACCAGACGGATAATTACCGGCAGACACATTATCAGCTGCTCATTGACCAGAGATTGTCGTCGTTGTGGAACCTGAACATTGGCTTGCACTATACGAATGGTTTCGGATACTATCAGGAATACAAGAATAACCGCACGCTGAAAGAATATCTCCTTGAACCGTTCGAGGTAGATGGGACAACGGTGAAGAAGAGCAACCTCGTACGTAAAAAGATGATGGACAATGATTTTGGCGGAGGTGTCTTCTCGTTTAATTATAAGTCGGAACGGGCTACAGCATCACTGGGTGGCGGACTGAATCGCTACGCCGGTGATCATTTCGGAAGGGTGATTTGGGTGATGAACTATCTGAAACCTCTGGACCCGAACCATGAATATTATTCCAACTTTGCCGGCAAAACCGATGGGAACGTCTATGGGAAAGTCAACTATAACCTCACTGACGGCTTGAGTATCTATGGTGACCTGCAATATCGCTATATACACTATACGATCAAAGGGAATAATGACAAGTGGGACTGGACAGCTTCTCCTGAACATCCTCAAATACTCGACGTCCGCGAAGATTTCCATTTCCTCAACCCGAAGGCAGGCTTGTTCTATCAGTTTCATCCTTATCATAGTATGTACGCCTCCTTTTCGGTTGCTCAGAAAGAGCCGACCCGCAACAACTATACCGACGGCCTTTTCCTCGAACATCCCTGTGCCGAAAAACTCTTCGACTATGAAGCAGGCTATACTTTCCGTAATAACTGGCTGACGATCGGAGCCAATCTCTACTATATGGACTATACGGATCAGTTAGTTCTGAACGGGAAATTGAACGAGATCGGAGAGGCCATGGCCGAGAACGTGAAAGATAGTTACCGTATGGGTATCAAATTGTCGGTCGGTGCGAAACTTACTGATTGGTTACGATGGGACCTCAATGGTACTTGGAGCAAGAATCGTATCAAGAATTATGTAGGCTACGTAAGCGATTATAATGCCGATACTTGGGACGATATGTACACTCAGACAAAGATTGAGGCAGGCAACACGCCGATATCTTTCTCACCATCGTTTATTGGGAATAGCATCATCGGTGTCAGCCATAAAGGATTCGAAGCCTCCCTGCAATCACAATATGTCAGCCGACAGTACCTCGATAACTTTGGACGGAAGGAAGACTCCCTTGATCCGTACTTTGTGAGTCATCTGAACCTTGCCTATACTTTCCACACCCGATTGGTGAAGGATATCACCCTGGGTGTGAGCGTATATAATTTGTTTGACGAGAAGTATGAGACCAATGGTTACTCCATGACGGCTGCTCTTTACCCGGGAGGCGATAAGTCGAAAGGTTATCAGTTGAGCAGTGATCCGCGTTTCTATCCGATGGCCGGCACTAATTTCTTGACTCATCTGACATTACGTTTCTAAGATGAACTATCTGGAAATCATCGGAACGCTGGTCGGCCTGGTTTACCTTTGGTTGGAATATAAGGCCAGTATCTATTTGTGGATAGCAGGAATCATCATGCCTGCTATCTACATCTTCGTTTATTATCAAGCCGGACTTTATGCTGATTTCGGCATCAATATCTACTACCTCTTGGCAGCTATTTATGGCTGGATGGTTTGGAGCAGAAAAAGGTCAAGCCTTTTGCCAAAAACGTCTGACCATTTTGAGGAAACGTCCGACGAATTGCCCATTACGTCTTGTCCCAAGAAGGTATGGCTATCACTTTTCTTTGTTTTTCTTGTAACTTTTATTGGAATTGGTTGGATTTTGATTAACTTTACCGACAGTAATGTGCCATGGCTTGATAGTTTCACGACCGCCCTTAGTATTGTGGGAATGTGGATGTTAGCTCGCAAGTATGTGGAGCAGTGGTTTGCGTGGATAGCGGTGGATGCGGTGAGTTGTGGCCTATACATTTATAAGGAATTGTTTTTCACTTCCGCTTTGTATGGCTTATATACCGTCATTGCTGTGTTTGGCTATCTGAAGTGGAAGAAAATGATGTAATCATGATCCGACAATCATTTGTCCCAGAGGCTGTCGTGTTGGCTGCCGGTACGTTCCCTACTCATCCCATAGCGTTGAACTATCTGAAGAGCGCACCTTTCTTAGTCTGTTGTGACGGGGCAGCTATAGGTTGTATCCGCCGTGGGTTTACTCCGAATGCCATTATTGGAGATGGTGACTCACTGCCGTCTTCCTGGAAGCAGAAATATGCGTCGATTCTTTATCAGATTTCCGAACAAGATACCAACGATCTCTCCAAGGCCATGCGATATCTGTTGGTGCACGGATTCAAGAAGGTTGTCGTCCTTGGCGCTACCGGGAAACGGGAAGACCATTCGATGGGAAATGTCAGTCTGTTAGCCGATTACCTGCATCAACAGTTTGATGTCAGGATGGTAACTGATCATGGAGTCTTTATCCCTTTACAAGATACTCAGTCCTTTGAATCGAAAGTAGGAGAGAAGATCTCCATTTTTAACATCGATGCACATGATATGAGTAGTGAAGGACTCAAATATCCTATCTATGATTTTACCAAGCTTTGGCAAGGGACATTGAACGAATCATTGGGTGACAAGTTTACCGTTCATGCAACCGGGACCTACCTTATTTTCCGCTCGTTCTAAAGAACTATTTAAATTATAAGATATGTTTAAGAAAGTATTGTTACTGTGTTGCTTGGTGGCAGCAACCACCAGCATCTCTGCTCAGAACAATGACTGGGCAAATTTGAAAAGATATGCGCAGGCCAATGCCGAGTTGATGGAACAACCCAACAATGGCCGGCGTGTAGTGTTTATGGGAAACTCGATTACAGAAGGATGGGTTCGTACGCACCCGCAGTTCTTTACGGAGAACGGTTTTGTGGGAAGAGGTATCAGCGGTCAGACTTCTTATCAGTTTCTCGTACGTTTCCGTGAGGATGTAGTGAACTTGAATCCGGCTGTGGTGGTGATTAACTATGGAACGAACGATATTGCCGAGAATACAGGTCCATACAACGAAGACTATACGGTAAACAATGTCATGTCAATGGTCGAGATCGCACAGGCTAACGGTATTAAGGTTATCTTAGCCAGCACCTTACCAGCTGCAGCCTTCCCATGGAGAAAGAGTATTACCGATGCTCCGGAGAAGATTGTTCCGTTGAATGCCCGCATCAAGCAGTATGCGAAAGATCATAAGATACCTTATGTCGATTATTACTCGAAGATGTTGGCTGATGACAAGCGTTCATTAAAGAAAGAATATTCGAACGACGGTGTTCATCCAACGCTTGAAGGATACCTTGTCATGGAACAACTTGTCCTCAAAGCCATCAAGAAGATTTTGAAATAAAAATGAAAGCATAATAATAAAGGGCAGCGAAACGATCGCTGCCCTTTATTTATGTGAGGTTTAGAGATTAGTCCATCACCTTGATACGGATGTTACGATACCATACGTCATCACCGTGATCTTGCAAACCGAAGAAACCTTCGTGGTTCTCACCACCGCAGTTGTTCAACAGTTCGAATGCAACCGGCCATGCCTTTTCACTGAACTTAGAAGCCTGCAACATTTCAGTCCATTTCGGAGTCCAAAGGTGATATTCCAATACGTTCTGGTCGTTCTGGTAGTGAACAACAGTTCCTTTGTAAACCATAATCTTAGCCTTGTTCCACTCACCGAAAGGTTTTGCGTTCTGTGGGTTAGCTGGGATCATGTCGTACAAAGAAGCAGATTTACGATTACCGTCAACACCTAACTTAGCGTCTGGGTGGTTCTCGTTATCCAATACCTGATATTCAGGAGCAGAGAGGTAGATAGGCTCAAATTCACCTTCCTTACCTGCTACAGGAACTTCCTGTGCCAGGTAGAAGATACCTGAGTTAGAACCTTTAGCAACTTTCCATTCCAACTCAACTTCGAAGTTTTTGAACTTGTGAGCGAAAATCAAGTCGCCACCTTCAGCGCTCTGGCCTTCACCAGTACCTGAACCGTTAATCTTGATACAACCATCTTCAACGATCCAACGTGCAGGAATGGTAGTCTTACCGTAACCGCGCCATCCGTCCATAGACTTTCCGTCGAACAAACAAATGTAACCATCTTTGTCAACCGGCAGTGACAAGGTCTTGTCCTCTGCACCCATCGGAGTGGTAGATACGGTAACATCAACATTAGCTGCTGGAGCTGGTTCAGCCTCAGCTTCAGCTTTCTTCTGCTTTGCGCAAGAAGTAAATGCAGCTGCTAATACGAAGCAGCCAGCATAAGCAAGAATTTGTTTTTTCATTACAAAAAATATTTAGTTTAACAAAATAAAACTTCTTTCTTAATACGATTTCAAAATTACAGTATTTATTGGTAATTCTATCGTAATGTTCTGATTTTTTAATGTTTCTTTAACTTTTAAGCCCTTTTACACCTTCAGGAAGATTTTTTTCTTATATAAGAAATATAGGAACAACCAACATACCGTGATGTATGCTGCACTTGAGAAAAATGCTTGAGCGTTCTCTGGGAACAGGTGTACCAGTCCGCCGAAAATCTTATCCGTCGTAAACCTGAAGTTGATGAATTGCTGAGCTAAATAGATGGTGATGGAGTTGAGTCCGATCACGGTAAAGAAGAGAATCCAGCCACGATGGTTCTTCACATCGATGATGTAGTAGAAGAGGGCGAACATCAGGACAGAGTACGCACCGACCACCAGTACGAATGTGCTGGTCCACATCTTCTTGTTGATAGGGAAGACAAGGCTCCAAAAGAGTCCGACTGCCAACATGGTGATACCCGCAATAACCATATAAAGCACTTTCTTATTCTCGGTGAGGCCTTCTTTCTTGTATTTTACCCATTCACCGGTGAACATACCGAGCAAGGCTGTTCCGATTGAAGGGAAGATACTTAGGATTCCTTCTGGATCGATATCACCGTAGAGAACTTTGCCTGGCAGTAAGATACGGTCGACATAGCCGACAAACGAACCTCTCGCACTGAAGATATCGGCTCCTCCGCCATCGGGTGCGGGGACAAACCCGGCAACAAGCCAGTAACCGATAAGAAGTGCTGCTGTAATCCATGCGCGGGTCTTCCAATTCGTGTTCACAAAAATCAAAGCACCGAACATCCAAGCCAAACCGATGCGCGCAAGTACGCTGGCATAGCGTTGCTCAGCAAAGTTGAAGTATAAGAGTCCGTTATAGATACATCCCAGGAGCACAAGGATCAGTCCTCGTTTGATGATTTTCTTATAGATATCGGCTTCACTCTTCCCGTTAGCGCGTTGCTTGGCCAAGGAGAACGGGAAGGAGATACCCGCGATAAAGAGGAACAGGGGGAAAATGGTGTCATGATGAGACAGCCCGTGCCAATCCACGTGGTTCATCTGGTCGGCCAACGCCTGAGTAAAAGAACAGGGAAACCATTGTGCGAGGCCTGCTATCAGACCGGCACCTCCCATGATAAATAACATATCGAACCCTCGGAGGGCATCCAGTGACTGCAGGCGGCCTGCAGGTACGTTCGGATTCTTTTCGTTTGATTTCATGGATCTATTGTTTTTGTAACGTTACATGCTGTTTTGATCCTCAAAGTTAGGACATTTTATTGAAAAATACTTCAACGGCCCCAAGAAACTATGTAAAAAAGTCATATTCTTTTCAATTATGGTCAGAATGTTATATAATATAAGGTGTAAGCGACCGTTGAAAATGTGTCTCAAAATGGAAACAGAAGAATAAACTTTCGGTTCAAAGACTAGTTTTCTTTTTTTATTTGTACTTTTGTGAAGTGATATGCCGTAACGTTCGACGTTTACGGAGAATGGTTTTGAACATGGAAATGAATAACAATAAAAAAGTGGTAACCTTTGGCGAATTGATGCTTCGTATGCCGAAGGCTGGGATGAAAGTGAGTGACTTAGATCTTACTCAGGCCAAGTTTGGCGGAAGTGAAGCGAATGTGGCTGTTTCGTTGGCAACATTAGGCGATAGGGTGGCATATGTAACCCGCCTTCCTGAAGGGAATGTCGGACAAGCTGCTGCCAATCGTTTGCAATCGTTCGGCGTGGAAACCGATATGATCCATTATCATGGGAATAAGATTGGTTCGTATTACTTGCAGGAAGGTGCATCTCGTCAGAAAGCACAAACCGTTTACGACCGTGACAATACTGCTTACTCGACGCTTTCTCCCCGAGATATCGACTGGTACGAGGCCTTGAAAGATGCCAGCGTACTCCATGCTTCAGGTATTACGGCAGCCATCTCGCAGTCGGCTGCCGATACGGTCTTCGAGGCTCTGGATGTGGCAGACGAACTGGGCGTGACCGTTTCTTTCGATATCAACTACCGCAAAGGACTATGGAAATACGGTGCAGATCCTCATGCAACACTGGTTCGAATGATGCAACGGGCTGATGTGATGTTTGGTGATGCGTTGGAATATGAGTATATCACCAATCGTGAGCCAGTGGCTCATCTGCTGAATGATGAGGATTTACAGGATCATCTTGATGAATATCAGAAATGGGTGGACGAACTGCACGACTTATGTCCTCGTTGTGCTCACATGATTATTGGAATCCGTAATCAGATTGCCTCCGACCATCATACTTTAACAGCCCTGATGTATGCCGACAAAAAGATGTATCATACCGTTGTTCACGATATCCATCCGGTCTTAGACCCGGTGGGCGTAGGGGATGCCTTTGCAGCGGGAAGTATCCATGCAGCTTTACACTTCCCGGATGACGCTCAGCGTTGGGTGAACTATTCACTGGCGGCTGCCACTTTAAAGAACCGTGTCAAAGGCGATTTTAATCTGACGACGGATGAGGAAATCCAGGACTTGCTTGTTCACAACAAATATCTTATAAAGTAGGTTGGAAAAGGCTAAGATTTACATTCCTATAAAGATAGAAAATGACATTTTCAGATTGAAAACGCTCCACGGGATTTTCAACTTTCTTGGAGGATAAGTAATTCATTGCTTTTTTAAACCTATCTTACCTAAATTTGTGCTCCTATTAAATTATGTTTTCTCTGAGTTAAAACTTTATCTTTCAGTATGTTTGTTTTGTAAATAAAAATTCTAGATCTACTATATCTGCCAAAACGTTTCCTGTATTGTTAAAATTGGTTAAAACTTGATTTTTATTGTTCGCAAAAGCGAAAAAAAGTAAAAATATAGTATACCTTTGCACCGTGTTAAATCTAGTATTATGCGTATATTCTAAAATTAGAAATTAGGAACTCAAGAATAGCAGAATCATTGTTAACCACATAAAACGCTGTCTCTCCTTTTGTTTAAGTATAGAATCTCCGCTTTTCTTATGATTTGAAACAATTTTTTATTAATAATTTTTTTAAATTTAGTGCTAATGAAACATTTTCTTTCTATGCTTATCTTGATAAGCATTTCGTTGGCTGCTCAGGCTCAGAACGTAGTTCGGGGTACTGTAGTAGACGTCAATGAAGAGCCCGTTATCGGTGCTGCTGTCATGGTTGTCGGTACAACGACCGGTACTATTACAGACTTTGACGGAAATTTCGTGATTGAGAATGCAGCTCGGACAGGACAGTTGAAAGTAACTTACGTTGGTTACATTCCTGCAACAGTTCCTTACACAGCTGGTCAGAACGTGAAGATTACTTTGAAAGAAGACGTTGCGAACCTTGAAGAGGTCGTAGTTGTCGGATTCGGTACTCAGAAGAAGGCCAACTTGACAGGTTCAGTTGCTGCTGTTGACAACAAGTTACTCGAGAACCGTCCGTTGACCAACCTTTCTTCTGGTTTGGCTGGTTTGATGCCGGGTGTTGCTGTTCTCCAGAATTCTGGTCAGCCTGGTCAGGATATTGGTAACATCAATATTCGTGGTATCGGTACCTTCAACGAATCTGGTCCGTTGGTTATCATCGATGGTTTCGAAGGAACAATCAATGACGTTAACCCGAACGATGTTGAAAGCATTTCTGTGTTGAAGGATGCTGCTTCTTCATCAATCTACGGTTCTAAGGCTGCTAACGGTGTCATCTTGATTACAACCAAGCGTGGTAAGAGCGGTAAGGCTACTGTTTCTTATCAAGGTTTGGCAGGTGTGGTAAATGCAACCGATTATCCTCACTTCATGACTTCTGGTCGTATCGCTGAAGTTTGGAATGCTGCTCACCAGAGCATCGGTATTGCTGACCGTTTCACTGCTGACGAAATTGCTAAGTTCAAGAATGGTACAGATCCTGATAACTATGCAAACACTGACTGGCAGGGCTTGCTGTATAAGACAGGTGTTCAGACTTCTCACAACGTAACACTGCAAGGTGGTACAGAAAATGCGAAGTATTTGGCTTCTGTAGGTTACCTCTATCAAGGTGGTATCGTTGATCACTATGTAAAGAATCAAACAAGTGCTCGTTTGAACGTCGACATCAACCCATCTGATAAGTTGGAGACTAGTTGGTCAATCAACTTCATGCGTCAGGACATTGATGAACCGCTTCCTTCTTACAATACTTCTACCAGCACTGGTAACTATGGTGGTGAGTTCGGTTCTTCAAACTCTGTATATCAGATCTTCCGTCAGATCAACGTAATCAGCCCGATGGTACCTTATAAGTATTCAGATGGTTCTTACGGTTCTATCTCCGATGGTAACCCAATTGCTTGGGTTGAGTCTGGTGCAATGGGTAATACCATTAAGAACAATTTGCAGGCAATCGGTAGTGCTAAGTACTACATCATTCCTTCTTTGTCTGTAAAGGCTGCTTTATCTTATACTCGTAACACTAATGAGTATGCTGCTCATAACCTTCGCGTACAATATCACTCTGGTTCACAGGGCGTAACTGAGGTTGCTTTCACTTCTAACAACTACGAACGTACCGTATTGGACGTTAACCCTGAATGGGTGAAGTCATTCGGTGGCCATAACTTCAACATTTTGGCTGGTTACCATGCTGAAATCTTCAAGTCTCGTTACAACCGTGCATATCGTACCGATATGGCTAACGATAAGGTGACTGATGTTGATGCTGGTTCTTCAGCAACTGCTAAGGCTGAAGGTTATACTCGCGAATTGGCTATGATCTCTTGGTTGGGCCGTTTCTCTTACAACTACATGGGTCGCTACCTCTTCGAAGCAAATGCTCGTTATGATGGTTCTTCTCGTTTCGCAGGTGACAACCGTTGGAGTTTCTTCCCATCATTCTCAGCAGGTTGGCGTTTCTCTGATGAGCCGTTCTGGGAATCTTTGAGAAATATTGTTCCGAACGCTAAGTTGCGTCTGTCTTGGGGTAAGTTAGGTAACCAATCTATTGGTTCTTACTATCCAACTATTCCTACTATGTCTCTGGGTTACGGAACAATCCTTGATGGTAAGTATGTAAATGGTACTCAGACTCGTAACGCCGTTAACCCGAACTTGAAGTGGGAGGCTACTCGCACAATGGGTATCGGTTTGGACTTGACCATCTGGAAGTTGGCTGCAACTCTTGATTATTATGATAAAGAGACTACAGGTATCTTGATGACCGTATCTACTCCTCAGGTATATGCTTTGAGTAACTACTATGATAATATTGGTAAGGTTCGTAACCGTGGTTTCGAATTCGATATCAACTATAACGATCGTAGCGGTGACTGGACATGGGGTGCTGGTATCAATGGTAACTACAATGTCAATAAGGTATTAGACCTTGGTAAGGATATCAATGGTGATCCTATCGAGTATCGTGGTGTAAGTGTTGACCAGACAACAGTTCGTAACGTTGTTGGCAAACCAATGAACCAATTCTACGGCTATCAAGTTGACGGCTTCATCAAGGCTGGTGAAGAGAAGTCTTATGCTGAAGGTGGTTGGGCTGACTATGAAGGTAGCTCTATCCGTCGCGTAGGTGACTTGAAGTTTGTTGATCAGAACGGTGATGGTAAGATCAACGGTGATGATAATGTTTACTTGGGTTCTATGGATCCTAAGTTCATCTTCGGTTTCCACTTCAACGTAGGTTGGAAGAACTGGGATTTGATCGCATTCTTCCAGGGTACTGCAAATGTACACCGTTACATGGGTGATGCCCTTGGTGGTCTTGGTAATACTGATACGAAGTTGAACGTATTGTGGGAAGACAGCTATACTTTGAAGGGTGCTGGTGCTAAGTATCCTAACCTTGGTATCCCTGGACAGAACTATCGTGGTAATGGTGGTTTGAACTCATTCTGGTTGCAGAATGCATCTTATGTTCGTATGAAAGACTTGCAGATCGGTTATAACTTCCCGAAGAGCGTTTTGAATACTCTTGGTCTTGCAAACGTTCGTATTTACTACTCTGGTCAGAATCTCTTCACGCTCACAGGTATGATCGACGGCTTCGATCCTGAAGCTCCTTCTGGTCGTGGTAACGGATTCCCTCCAACTGCAGTTAATTCTATCGGTCTTAACATTACTTTCTAAAACATTAAAATTGAGCTGATATGAAAAAAATATTATTTAGTTTGATGGCAGCTTTGCTCCTCGTGGCTACTAGCTGTTCTGATTTTTTGGAGCGTGCTCCGAAAGACGCTCTTTCTCCTGCTACATTCTGGCAGACTGAAAGTGACGCATACCTGGCTCTTGTCGGTACCTATAATGGTCTGAACAGTATCTACCACAATGGTCACTGGACAGGATACAATGCGGTTATGATGGATGCTCTTTCTGATAACCTTTTCGACTATTTCTCTTGGGAAGGTTACAGCGTAATGACAACCGGTAATATCACACAGGATAATAACGGTGTTGCTGGTAGTTGGTACACATTCTCAGATATCCGTGCTTGTAACGAGTATTTGGAAATGGAAGGAAA
The DNA here is from genome assembly GCA_902779535.1 of uncultured Bacteroidales bacterium. Classification (GTDB taxonomy): domain Bacteria; phylum Bacteroidota; class Bacteroidia; order Bacteroidales; family Bacteroidaceae; genus Phocaeicola. The sequence continues at coordinate 1,962 of CACZBX010000030.1, read as the reverse complement.
TGTAGATTGGACAACTTCTGGTTTGGAAGAACAGTATAAGGCTGAGGTTCGCACCATCCGTGCTCTTCTCTTCTTGTATCGTTCTAACTGGTACGGTGACTTCCCATTGGTTACTAAGACCATGGACTTGGATGAGGCTTATGCACAGGCTCGTACTCCAAAAGCTGAAGTTCAGAGTTTTGTTGAAAGTGAGTTGAAGGATGTTATCAATGCACTTCCTGATCGTTCAAAAGTTGCTCAAGGCCGTATCTCTAAGGAGTTCGCTCAAGGTCTCTTGATGCGTTATTACCTCTGGAAGAGTGACTATCAGAATGCTAAGACATACGCTGAGGCTATCGTTAACCAAGGCAATTTGAGTCTTTCTCCTGATTATGCTGCTATGTTCGAGATTGGTAACCAATATGATGGTGAAACGATCTTCGACTTCTCTTTCATCAGCAACACTTCTCGTGACCTTTATGGTAACCCGTTCGTTGCCAATGGTGCCCTCGGTGGATGGTCTTCTATCGTTCCGACAGTTGACTTAATGGATGAATTCGAATGTATCGATGGTAAGACTATTGAAGAATCTGAATTGTATGATCCTGAATATCCGTTCTTGAACCGTGACCCACGTCTGCGTGCAACAATGGTTTATCCTGGTCAGGTTTATACTGGTTATAAGGATACTCAAGAAGGTTGTTACAACTCATTGCCTGAATTTATTAATGGCAATAAGAATAACGACTGGTGGAATAATGCAGGTAATGCTACAAAGACAGGTTTGCAGTTAGGTAAGTACTTCATGGCTGCTAATGTTACTCCGGAAAGCTTGAGCCACATGACACTTCATTTTAAGGCTATGCGCTATGCTGAGGTTCTTCTGACTTTGGCTGAGTGTAATATCGAGTTAGGTGATTTGGCTAATGGTGCTAAATACATGAACATGGTTCGTAAACGTGCAGGCATGCCAGAAGTAGAAGTAACCGACCAAGCTACAATGCGTGATCAGATTCGTCGTGAGCGTCGTGTTGAGTTGGGCGGTGAAGGTCTCCGTCGTGAGGATATGATTCGTTGGCAGGTTGATGCTAATGGTAAGTGGGTTGCTTCTGGCGGTACTCCTTATATCGTTTGGAAGTTCCAGAACGACTATTGCATCGAGCACTTGGATGGTGATATTGAAAACCGCAAGGATGCTAACGGTGACTGGGTTGCTCACGTAACAGGTCGTACAGGTGGTGAGTTCCATGCTGATAAGACAGCATTTGCTCGTGAGAACTTTGCTACTTTCACTGAGAAGAATATTCTCTGGCCTATTAGTAGAGGTATTATCAATACCAACCCTGCTATCAAGCAGACTCCGGGATATTAATCTATCCTATATATAATAAGGTTCCGTCCAACCGCCCGTTGGGCGGAACTTTTGTTTTTTAAGGGCAAATCAAATCATTAGAAATGAAGAAATCCAAACTACTGACCATTGCCATCTTGGTTGTGATGCTGATCCTCTTTGGGATTCATTTGCAACAGACTCAGGAATACTTATTCTTCTTCCGTGAGAAGTTGATGGTCTTTTATAACGATGCCAGCATTATTGCGCAGCGTTATCTGGGTGTGGGCGGACTGGGTCTGATGTTGACTCATTGGCTCACTCAGTTCTTTATTCTCGACTATGCCGGTGCCATCATTACTGCACTGTTGGGTGTGCTCTCAGCCTATATGCTTTGGGTAAGCATGCCTAGGAGTAAGCGACCTGTTATCATGTTGCCACTCTTTATCCTTCCTTTTGTTTTTCAATGTCACGCACTCTTCGATATCTACTATAGCTATCAGGGTGTCGTCGCATTTTTTCTCTTTTCTCTCTTTGCGCTGGGCTATCGCCTTTTGGCTGATAGAACGAGCAATCCTAATCTGAATATTCTGTGGGCATCCATCCTGACACTTCTCCTGTTTTACATCGGAGGAGCAGTAGGCTTCCTGCTC
>CACZBX010000029.1 GCA_902779535.1 uncultured Bacteroidales bacterium | reverse complement strand
AATGCTATTCCTGGTAGCATGTACTCATGAGAATCCTCCGGAAGTCCAGGATGCTGCGATTCTCTCAGATGTTGCGATGGTCCGTGTATTCGACAACACGATGTCGCAAAGTGATTTAATTCGCAATGCCGCAGAACAGTTTGACTTGAAACAAGCCTTTACCCGTTCGGAAAAAGAAGAGCGGAGGGTTAAGGAGATCGTTCCGATAAATGGTGAAGACGGTGAACCGGCTATGTATGTAGTGAACTATGCCGAAAATAAAGGTTGGGTGATTGTTTCCGCTTCAACGGACTATGCTCCAATATTAGCTCACAATGATGAAGAGAACTTTGATGTGAGCGGTATTGAAGGGAACGCCATTGAGGTATGGGTGGATGAGACGAAGTCTGTTATCGAAACCATGAAAACAGCTGCTGATAAAGAGGATGGCTCTTTTTTAGATTATAATTCAACTTTCAACTATAATCGTCAAGATATTATCAATATTTATCCTACTAACAATTAAAATATAAAAATATGAAAAGAAATTTTTATCTTTTACTGTTTTTTTTGACTTTTCTTCCTTTTACTTCCTGTTCAACAGATGATATTAATTTGGATGGAGAAGACATTTACGATTTGGATGCCTATTTTGCTGAGTGGGTAAAAGAAACATATGGTCAAGACCTTGAATGGGCCTATGAGTATTTAAATGGAACACCTAATGTTTTTAGAAATGAAGATAGAAGTATTTTCACAATGGGGCAATTTAAAGTCGTGGACAAGGAAGGAAATAATCTGATTGATCAAATAGACACTGATAAGGTGAGGATTTACCAAGTCATAAATGATAAGGAAATTCTTCAAGAAAAAGAAATTGCATATAATGATCAAGTTTGGGATACTAAAGATGTAAATGAAGATTTTTTTTCTAGAATGACAGAAGAACAAATAATAGATTATTGGAAAAAACATAATATAAGGTACTATAAGTCATATGGTGTTCAAAGATCAGATTCGATTTTTTTGTTATCGTTTTACAGAAAAATTATGACTAAATCAGCTAAATACATTATTCGGTGGAATGACCAATGGTCGGATGAAGTTGAAGGTGTATTTTTATGTAGAGTTGTTAAATGGGGAGGTAAGTTGGGATATCAACCATTGGGCTTATTGAGGGTATGGGCAAACGGCGAATTGATTTATGACAAAGAGACTTTGAATTATGTTGATAAAGAAACTCAAATCGTAAATACCCCAGTGATTACTTTTATTCATTAAAGGAGTTGTTATCATATTGTGATTCTTCATTATTCATTAAATCAGTTCCCCCACCCTGTCGTCCTCATTGTTTCGTGTGATGTAGTCGGCGTGGTGGCGGGTTAAGCGTTAAAATAATGTTAAATACAATTTAAAAAAGCAGTATTTTCAATAGTTGGTGATTTATAAGTACAAGAAGTATTCTTAAATTTGTTTATAGATCCAGTAATTATGAAAAGAGTATTTTTATTGTTTTGTTCAATGCTATTCCTGGTAGCATGTACAATGCTATTCCTGGTAGCATGTACTCATGAGAATCCTCCGGAAGTCCAGGATGCTGCGATTCTCTCAGATGTTGCGATGGTCCGTGTATTCGACAACACCATGTCGCAACCGTGATTTAATTCGCAATGCCGCAGAGCAGTTTGACTTGAAACAAGCCGTTACCCGTTCGGAAAAAGAGGAGAGGGAAATTAGGGAGATAGTCCCGATAAATGGTGATAACGGAGAACCTGCCATGTATGTGGTGAATTATGCAGATAAAAAAGGTTGGGTAATTGTTTCTGCTTCTACTGACTACGCTCCTATATTGGCCCATAGTGATGAGGGGAACTTTGAAGTGAGCAATATTGAAGGGAACGCCATTGAGGTTTGGGTGGATGAGACGAAGTCTGTTATCGAAACCATGAAAACAGCTGCTGATAAAGAGGATGGCTCTTTTTTAGATTATAATTCAACTTACAACTATAATCGTGAAGATATAATTCATATTTATCCTACTAACAATTAAAAAGTAAACTGATATGAAAAAGATAACATATATATTGCTTGCAATAATGGTTTTTATTCCCTTCACTTCGTGCGATAATGATTTCAGTTATGATTTGGAAGGTAATATTATTGATGTAGATTCATTATATGCTTCATGGTATACTGAAGGTACGTTTGGCATAGGGACAAATATTAAAGTTTATTTAAATCCAACCCGTAAGGTGGGAACATCATCTTTTAATTTTCATTTGGTAGATAAAGACGGAAATAATCTCCTTGGGCAAGTTGACTTATCCCAAATCCGTATATATGAAGTGGTTAATGGAAAAGAGGTTATGCAATTCAAATACAAAATCGCAGATGGTCAAACTTGGCCCAAAGATGCTCCATGGTTAGAACCTAACAATATGTGGGGCAAAGACTGGGATGATGAACGTATTTTTGATTACTATAAGTCAAAAGGTTTACGTATCTACCAATTCTATGGGATAGGGACATATGAAGGTGAAGAATTTTTAAATATCCTTTCAGAGACAAAAAATGCTTCTAAAATAGAAATAGATTTTTATCATCAAGTTACACAAAATCACGGTAAATATATTATTCGTTGGAATGACCAATGGTCAGATGAGGTAGAGTTTGATTTTAATTGGGCACGTGCAAAATATGAAGGAAAAATAGGATATATGTCAGGTGGATTAAGCTATAGTCCGAGTTTTAAGAAAATGTGGTTGAATGGGAAGCTTGTTAGTGATGTTGAGGAAATCATGAAGGAGAATCTTAAAAGGATAGAAGCTGGGGAATCTCCTGTCGGAAGACAACAGCCTCTTGTATGTGTGCATTAAAGTCAAAATGTTGATGATATAGTTTATAATCGTCAAGATATAATTCACATTTATCCTACAAATAATTAAAACTCAGAATTATGAAAACTTATATATATATATTGCTTGCAATTATTAGTTTAATTCCTTTCACTTCGTGCGAATCAGATGAAATAGACACGCAAGGTAAGGAAATCTATGACTTGGATGTCATAAAAGCAGAAATAGCTAAAAAACTTGGTTGTGACCCGAGTGAAGTTGATGGTGGTTATGAGCCTTTTTGGAAACCAAATGACTTCGTATTTAGTGTGTTTGGTAGTGTAAATCATCAAACCATTTTTTCTTGTTTTCTCAAGGACAAAGATGGGAAAAACCTATTGTCACAAGTTGACAAGGATAAAATCAGAATCTATATTGTAAAAGATGGGAAAGAGGTCCTGCAGGAAATAGATGCACCTGTTGATGATGGGACCCCACGCTCTTTTCAGGATGGTCCGTACGTAGGATCAGATTATTCGGAATATCTAAAATGGATAAAGAAGTATTATCCGATAGCAAAATACTATGGAGTCAGAAGTGATATCGACAATCCTGACGAGGTTGTCAATCTTGAGTTTTTCCGTACGGTAGCATCTGATCAGATTAAATATGTTATTCGTTGGAATGACGAGTGGTCGGATACGATTGAGATTAAATACCATTGGATCTTGGTTAGGTCAGGTGGCAAATTAGGTTATTTACCTCATCGTTTTACAAAAATCTGGATAAATGGAGAACCTGTCTTTGACATAACAGAGGAACAGGTGATGAGTGACAAGGTGAACATGCTGATTCCAGACGAACTTACGTTTGTCCATTAATGTTATAATGACGAAAAAAGAGGTTGGCGATTGCCAACCTCTTTTTTTTATGATGATATAAATCATTACGGCATCTGAGGCAAGCTCCAACCTGCGCGGTAGTGGTGCTTGATCATCTCTGCAGCAAATTCTTTTGCATTGAGTTTCTCTGTATCTCTTGCGAATGTCGGGTGACCATCCTTTACAGTGAACTTATCCTTAGTAACAATCTCAACGGTATCAGTATCAGAGATATTGGTGAAGTTCATGTTAGGACCATCCCACAACAGTTCTTTGTGCAAGCCTTGCAGACGGACTGCCAATACACCCATCACAACCATCTCGTTGAATGGACCAGCTTCTGAGAAGTCGGATGCAGTCTTCACGCGGCTCTCTGGGCTTTCCTTACAAGCGCGTACCCAATCCATTTCGTGGCTAACAGTGATCTCGCGTTGAGTCTTCGGAGATTTTGGTTTTCTACCTGAGAGCAACCATGGGTCACGACCGTAGCAACCGCAGATCAATGTATCCTTCGTTCCGTGGAAGATAACCGGACCGTCGATATCCAATTGTTTGTCAGCTGGGAATCCCTTTGGTATATCTGGAGTGATACCACCGTCTGTCCAGCGTACCTCAACCTCTGGCAATTTAATCTTGCACTTCTTATCCTTAGAAGCACGTGCAGGGAATGTCAACTTGATGCTCTGAGCAGTAGGAGCACAGTCAGAAAGCAACATAGTAGAACTACCTTGAACCTTTGTCGGATAACCTAATTGCAAAGCCTTGAAGATAGGATGCATAACGTGGCAAGCCATATCACCGAGAGCACCGGTACCGTATGCCCACCATCCACGCCAGTTCCAAGGATGATAAACCTCGTTGTAAGGAACCAACTTAGCAGGACCAGTGAACAAATCCCAGTTCAATGTATCAGGAACCCATTGTCCATTAGGAGTAGGAAGACCTTGTGGCCAGATAGGACGGTTTGTACCGCAATCTACTCTGGTTACTTCACCGATTTCACCTGCCCAAATCCAGTCGCAAGTCTGGCGAACACCTGGGTTAGAAGCACCTTGGTTACCCATCTGAGTAGCTACTTTGTACTTCTCAGCCAACTTCGTCAACAAACGAGATTCGTAAACTGAGTGAGTCAATGGTTTCTGAACGTAAACGTGTTTGCCAAGAGTCATTGCTGTAGCGGCAATGATACAGTGAGTATGGTCGGCAGTTGCAACGATAACGGCATCAAAGTCTTTGCCCATTTCGTCGTACATCTTACGCCAGTCCCAGTACTTCTTAGCATTTGGGAATTCATTGAAAACGCCAGCTGCATACTTCCAGTCAACGTCACACAACGCAACGATGTTCTCTGTTTTCTTCACGGCATTGATGTTGGCATGACCCATACCACCAATACCTACGGCAGCAATGTTCAACTTGTCAGTCGGAGCAACGTGACCATGGCTCTTACCCAAGATGGTATTCGGAGCGATAGTGAACGCAGCAGCTGCCATTGCACTTCTCTGTAAGAAGTCTCTTCTTGAAATCTTTGACATAATGTTAATATAAAAAGGTTAGAATTTTAATCATCGAACAAATTTATAAAATGTTTTGGGAAATGCAAATGCAACGGAGTGAAAAGATAACAGAAAGAACGAATTTTATCATTTTCTGGTTCATTTGTTATGGTAATCACGGCTTGTACTTTCACTCCTCACGGATGTAAAAGAATTCTTTTTCTTGGCGAATTATTCGATTTACATTATCTTTGCGGTCAATTAGTTATCAAAAGGAAAATTATGGAAAAAGTAGTTAGTGGAATCCGCCCGACCGGAAACCTGCACCTGGGGAATTATTTCGGTGCTGTAAAGAGTTTTGTAAAGATGCAAGATGAATATAACTGTATGTTCTTTATTGCTGACTGGCATTCGTTGACTACTCATCCGAAACCAAGCGATATACAAAATAGTGCGCGGACCATCCTAGCTGAATATTTGGCTTGCGGTATTGATCCAAAGAAAGCTCCGATCTATGTGCAGAGTGATGTACGTGAAACCATCGAACTCTATCTTTACCTGAATATGAATACCTATTTGGGTGAATTGGAGCGAGTAACCACCTTTAAGGAAAAAGCACGCAAACAACCGGATAATGTGAATGCCGGATTGTTGACTTATCCTACATTAATGGCTGCCGACATCCTCCAGCATCGTGCTCATAAGGTGCCCGTTGGGAAAGACCAAGAGCAGAACATGGAGATGGCTCGTAAATGTGCACGCCGTTTCAATAATATATATGGTGTGGAGTTCTTCCCTGAGCCACAGAACTTCTATTTCAATGCTACAGCCCTAAAGGTTCCTGGCCTGGATGGAAGTGGAAAGATGGGAAAGAGCGAGGGAAACTGCATCTATCTGCGTGATGACAACAAGACAATCCGCAAGAAAGTGATGAAAGCTGTGACCGATATGGGACCGCAGACTCCAAACAGTCCGCGGCCTGAAATTATTGAGAATTTGTTCACCTTCCTGAAGATCGCATCCACTCAGGAGGCTTACGACTATTTCGATGAGAAATGGAATGACTGTACCCTCCGCTATGGTGACCTGAAGAAGCAGATTGCCGAGGACTTGTGCAAGACGATTGCTCCGATTCGTGAACGAATCGAAGAGTTTAGTTCAAACAAAGAACTTCTAGACAAGATTGCTCGTGAAGGTGCTGAGGCCGCTCGTGCCAGTGCTTCAGAAACATTGAACGAAGTTCGCAAGATTATCGGTTTCAGAATCTGAAAACGAAAAGATAAACAAGAAAGAGGGCTTGAATGGCCCTCTTTTCTGTTATAGTTTGGATAAACAGTTCCCTTCTTATACCTCTTTTTCAATGATATAGCGTGGGCGTTGCTTTACCTCCTTATATATTTTCCCGATATATTCACCGATAATACCTATTCCAACGGTGATGGTTCCACCAATGAACCAAATGGAAACGAAGAGGAAGGTCCACCCCGGAATCACATCTTTCAAAGACCATTCATAGAATGCGTATGAGATCATGATAATCGAAATGATGAGGAATAGAACACCTATCATGGTAATGATACGCAATGGCTTAATGGAGAAAGATGTAATCCCGTTGAGTGCCAAACTGAACATCTTGTGAAATGGATACTTTGATTCTCCTGCCAGACGTTCTTTCCGGTCGTAATAAACCGATGTATAATTGAACCCGAGGCTCTTGACCATCCCTCGGATGAACAGGTTTCGCTCAGGGTACTGCATCAAAGCATTCAGTGCTTGTTTGCTCATCAAGCGATAATCTGCATGGTTGTATACGATATCTTCACCAAGTATCTTCACCAACTTGTAGAATGCCAATGCGGTATATTTCTTAAAGGCGGTATCGGTAGGACGATCTTTACGGACACCAAAGACAATGTCGTTACCGTTTAAGTATTCATCAACCATTTGTTCGATGGTTGACGTGTCATCTTGCAGATCTGCGTCGATAGAGACGATTGCGTCGATATCGTGATGCGAAGCCCATTCCATTCCGGCCCAAAGTGCGTTCTGATGGCCGACATTATGTGCTAATTTCAACCCTTTAACTTGGGGTTGCTCGTTGGCAAAGTGTTCAATGAGGGTCCATGTCTGGTCACTACTACCATCGTTTACATAAAGGATGCTTCCCTCTAAGATCTTCTTTTTCTCTACAAGATTCATCAACACGCTGTTCAACACCCTGTTTGTCTCATTCAAGACCTGTTCCTCGTTGTAGCAAGGAACGACGATCATCAGCCTTGGTTTGTTCATAACTGCTTGTTCTTAAATACAAATCGTACGAGTAAGAAATTGATTGGAATGACAATGGCAAAGACAGGAATAGGTGCCCAAGTCTTCGACAGTCCGAATCCCAATGCAATATTCAATAAAATCATGTGAAGCAAATAGTTTACCAGATGAGCGCCGCTCATGCCGATTAACTTGCCCCATGAAGGTTTTGTCTGGAATGTAAAATAGGAGGTAAGGTAGAAGTTTGAAATAAAACTGACCACATATCCGATGGTGTATGCCACATTCACGTTGATGAAATGTTGCAGTACCCAATAGACGGCATAATGAAGAATGGTGGCAAAGACACCTACCATGCCGAAGCGGAGTATTTCCTTTATGGTTTGTTTCTTTTCCATATTATAACCTCTGCTTTTGTTTGAATTGATATAGATGAATCATATCCCTTTCATCACAGCTGCGATGATGAGGGTTGTATATCTCCCTTATCTCATAGGTTGAACCATATCGTTGAATGAATCCGTCGTATTCTTTTTCACCGAGTAACAGATAGCCTTTGACTGGTGCCGACTCAATAAACGGAATCACACGCCCATTGAGGTAGAAGTTAATGGAGAACGGATGCATCCGATTGTTCATGTCGGTTAAAGTAATATATGAATAGATCTTTCCTTCAGGAACGATATCTCGGATATGCATGGCCACGGCCTTATTCGACTTGACATTCAGTATCGTCGGTTGATAGAACCCATCAAGGGCAATAAAAATCGATATGATAAGCAGGAAAGTAGAGAACAGTAATGAATGCATCTTCTTCTTTCGGCATACAACTATATATAAGGTGGCCAAGACAGGGAGAAGAACTACGAGGATTCTCCAGAAATTCAAGGGGATATCCTCTAAGGCATGCTTGTACGACAAGTTTTCTAACGCATGTTTTCCCGAGAAAACGGTATCGGGAATCAAGCCGGTACGGATGATGAGAAATGCAGCGAATAAAGTAATGACCAGTCCTATTAGGATGTTGTTGAAGATTTTTATACTCTTCGGGTACGATTGTTGTATATAGACAACATATTCCGCCAAAAAATAAGCAATGAATGGATAGGCCGGCATCAGATATACACCGCGTTTGCTCGAAGGTATGCAATAGAAAAGAACCGTGACGACTGCACCCAATAAGGTGAAGAGGCGAACATCGTCCATGTGCTGGATGGAAGTCTTGAACCGTTCCCACCATGTTCTGGGCTTTTTCATGATCTCTTTGCATGAATCATACCGTAAGAAGAACAAGGAAACCACAACCAGGATGGTATAAGGGATGAATCCTAAAAACAGCATTAAGAAATTATATGGGGCAGAGTGGACGTGCGACTGGTACGACATTTTTCCGAGGAACCGATATACATTTTCTTCAAGGAATAATTGGTAGAAGGCATCGCCGCCTTGTTGCCAAGCCGCATAGTACCAGCATGCGGGTAGTACGCAGGATGCCAGCCCTACAAGCAGATATTTCCACGTGATTTGGAGAAAAGGAAAACCTTTTATCCAGCAAAAGATAAACATAATCAGGCATGGCAGTACCATACCAACGGGCCCTTTTGTCAGGAAAGCACCGCTCATACATAGGATGGCAAGCCATGGGACACCTTTCATCGAGCGTTCATACCAACGGTAAAGCAAGAATAAAGCTCCGACCATCAAGGCTGTCAACAGCATATCGACACGTGCCGCCACTCCTGCCCGATGAATTTCGAAGTTTGTCAGGGTGAGCAAGGCTGTAATCAGGGCAATGGATGCTCCTTTTCGACGTGCATAGAACGAAAATCCTCCGAGGACCATGAAGGTTAATGCCAACGCGGAGGGCATACGGGAGGTATATTCCGTAACACTGCCCACAACTGTAGAACAAAGTGCAACACACCAATGAAAGAGAGGTGGTTTGTATGCGATGTCGACACCGTTGGTGATGGGTAGAATCCAGTTGTTCTGCTGGATCATCGCAGCTCCAACCAATGCTTCACGTGGTTCTCCACGAGAATAAAACGATGTCTCTCCTAAAAAGAGGAAAAACATGGTCAGACAAATCAGGGTAAGTACCCATAGACTTTGACTTTTCAGCGTATTGTTACTGTGTTCTACCAATTTTTTGTTATACATAATCGAGAAAACATGCAAAAGTCGTAATAAAAAGGTGTATATACAACTAAAAAACAAAAATAATGCGTTTAAAAAACGTACACATTATTGAGAGTATTAAAATATCATTACATTGTCAATGATCGTATAAAATTTTTCATTAATCGAGTTTTTACCCTCATTTATTGAGTTTTTGAACGAAAAAACTCAATTATTTTGTTCAGAAACTCAGTTTTCTCGGAGTATTCTGAGTACTCCGAGAAAACTAAATAAACTGAATATTCTGATTATCCTCACACCCCATTTTGCAGATTATGGCTCTTGTGAACCATCATGGTTCACATTTTCCGGGAATCATTCATCACAAGTGCTTGTAAATAAGTAAAATACAAAAAGGTGTGAATGTGAAGGATGTTTTTTAATTTGAGAGCATGGGGAGTATCGTTAACCTTGTCTTATCATTCGATGATTGCATTTCGCCACCGTCATATGTGAGCGGATTTTTATTTCCCAAGGTTTTCCTTCAGTCCGTTGCAATATGCTTTCCACAAAGCAGGGATGTCTTTCCATTCCCAAGCCTTACTAAAAGGTGCAGTGAAGAAAGCCGGGATGATATATCCGATGACTTGCATAAAGCCACGAAGGTATCTTACACCGAAGTTTTTCCCATAATGGTGGTTTAAATAGGTAGCGTTTCTTATCTGATAGAACCGTTTCCATTTCTTTTTCTGGTTGCGTACTGCCCAGGAATCATTCGAGAAGAAGAGTTGCTTGTCCATCAAAGCCTCTGGGATGTAGTAAATCTTGAAACCTGCATTGACAGTCCGAAGGCAGTAATCGGTATCGTCACAAAAGATAAATAGATCTTTGTTGGGTAAGCCAATAGTATCCACCACCTTCCGATGAATGAACGGTCCTTCGAAGGCAGTTCCTTTTATCTCGGTAGGTTCATTGACGGTTTGTTTTGCCAGTTTCTTCTGATACATTGAAGCAAAAGGATGAGTCAGGTCGTATTCTTGAAAGTCGTTCGTGTAAATCTTTCCATCCAAGAGTCTTCTGGGAGCCAGAATGCCGGTATATGGCCGGTTGGTTTCCTTCAGAAGTTGTTCCAGGCAGGTTGGGCGAGGGAACACATCGTCGTCCATACACCAAATCCAGTCGGCGCCGTCTTCGTATGCTTTCTGGATACCTGTATAAAAACCTCCTGATCCTCCCACATTCTCTTGATGAACGACGGTGAGATGCTGCTGTCTGTCGAGCCATTCTTTCGTTCCATCCGTGCTCCCATTGTTGACGACATAGACTTGTTGAAGGGAATATGTCTGACTGAGCAAACTACTGATAGTTCGCTTTAACAGAGATAATCGATTGTATGTGACAACAACAGCGCTTATTTTCATGGGGCTAGTATTTTCCATCGATTTTACCGGGTTGTACGCTTCGATAGGCTTGCATTAGTTGAAAACAAGTCTCCACGTCAAAGTGACGGGCTTCGGCATAGGCTTCGGCTAGCCAATGATGCATTTGTGGTGTCGCTGGCAAGCGCTCTAAGTTCTTGCATCCTGCCTTCAAGCCTATCGGACCTTCATGCATCCTGTTTAAGTCGACCAACTCAATACGGACTTGATCGATATCTTTTTCAAAAAGAATATTACCTCGACCATAGTCCAGATGAGCCAAACCGTTCTCGTGTAGAGTAGCAGTTGTCCTGCCAACCGCTTGAAGCACTTCTTTTTCATAGTCAAAGTGCTTCTCAAACAACTCGTTGTATACATGGGAACATGCAGAACGGAGGCTGATATAGAAACTTCTATCGAATAAACCGTTCTTCCTCATATTGATATAGGCAACTGGTTGTGGTGTGCCAACGCCAATACTCAACAGTTTCATTGCGTTATGAAACGAGCGTTCAGCCTTTGATGAACGTAACGTGCCGTAGATAAACCGGTTGATCAGGTTGGGACGGTGAAATGACTTGATGACAAACCTGACCCCCTCGTATTCTATTTCTCGGATCTCGTTTCTACCTTGGTAAATGAGTGATCCTTCTTGCCTTGCTATTCGTTCGGGCACAGTATTGATGAAATTGGAGAAACCCTGAAAGTCAGGATGCACCTGCATTTTATATGATGAAGGAAGAAATGACATAGGCATTAGATTTTATCCAGTCCTTTAGTGAATTTCAACCAATAGTATTTAATCGGATTTTTGTACTTCAATTGTTTCCAAGGCCGACTGGCATGCGGACGATGCTGTACGGGGAGGTTCGTGAATAAATAATTCTTGAATCCTTTTTTCAACGCCTCATGCGAGATAGTCACATCGAACCAGTTCTTTTCTGGATTTAGCAGGTGGAAATCGTAAGCCTTCAGAAATGAAGGTGTCAGAAGAGAGCAACAGAAACTGCAATGCTTCGTGTTCTCGATGACACGGTCTTCCAATCCTTTGGCATAGAGATATGGGTAGTTGATTTTCCCTTCCTGATCGACGGTTACTGCTGCTGCAATGCCACAATCCTTTCGTTCGATGGCTCCTTCAAAAAGACGTTGGATTGTATCTTTTCGAACGGTTACATCCGACTCAATAATCAGTAAGCCAGCATCATCGTGTATCGCCTTAGCCTGAGCTTCTTGCAACACAAGCAGATAGTTTGGTGAAGGATGAGTGGTCAAGTCGGAAAGGTTAATCAACTCAAATCCATATTGCTTGGATGCGTCGGCCAGAGCCCGGGTGTTTTCATCGGTGCTGAAGTCGTTATATATCGTATAGGTGAATGGAACCTTAGCATCCGAGCCAACAATGGCCTTGATGGTATCTAAGGTCGAATCAATCGAATCCTTTACAGGGGTGATGATATGCAGGCTCTTCATGTTCTTCTAATTTGCTACAAATGTACGTCTTTTCGACTTCATTCACAACCTTTATCCGATAAAACCCTTTCTGCCAAGTGCAGGGAAGCTTCGATGGTATCATCCATGTCGGCATAAGTGTATCCTCCTAACCGTCCGCCAAAAATAACTTTTCCCTGCTGATTTGCCAGAACTTGATATGCTTTAAAGATTGTGGTATTCCGTTCATCATTCACAGGATAGTATGGTTCTTTCCCGGGAGCATAAGTTTCCGGGTATTCATAGGTGATGACAGTTGTTGGTTGATTGCCAAATTCGAAGTGCTTATGTTCAATAATGCGCGTGTAAGGAACATCCCGTGCGGTATAATTCACGACAGCATTTCCTTGGAAGTCGGGTGTATCCAAACTTTGATGGTCAAACCGTAGGCTGCGATACTCCAGTCTTCCGCATTTGTAATCAAAGAATTCATCGATGCATCCGGTATATAACACATGATCAGCCAAGGCATCCAATTCTGATCGATGCTGTAGATAATCAATGCCTAACCTCACCTCAATGTCTCGGAGTAAGGATTCGATTAAAACATTGTATCCACCTTCGGGGATACCTTGATAAGCATCATTGAAATAGTTATTATCGAAGGTGAAGCGGAATGGTATTCGTTTGATGATAAAGGCAGGAAGCTCTTTTGCCGATCGACCCCATTGTTTTTCGGTATATCCTTTGATCAGTTTTTCATAGATGTCCTTTCCGCAAAGAAGCAACGCTTGTTCTTCAAGGTTCTGAGGCTCATGAATGAAAGCCCATTCATCTCTTTGCTCCTGAATTTTCTGTCGTGCTTCATCCGGAGTGCGTACGCCCCACAGTTGGTAGAACGTATTCATGTTGAAGGGAAGGTTGTATAGTCTTCCTTGGTAGTTGGCTATCGGCGAGTTCGTGAAACGGTTAAAGTTGACGAGTCGGTTCACATAGTCCCATACCGATTTGTTGGAAGTGTGGAAGATGTGTGCTCCATACTTATGGACATGAATTCCGTTCACATCTTCACAATAGATGTTTCCGCCCAGATGTATTCGTTTGTCCACGACAAGGCATTTCTTGCCTGCCTGTTTAGCCTCATGGGCAAAGACAGCACCATAAAGTCCGGCTCCAATAATCAGATAATCGTAAGGCTTCTGCATCGTCATGTATGTTTGGTTTCTTGATGATTGTTATTTTCTTCCTGGCGTTGAAGCCATTGGTCGTAGGTTCGTTTCCAACGCTTATGGCTCCACAACCAATATTCCGGATGCTTCTGGATATTCTCTTCCAATAGTTTTGCGTACTGGTCGGTCAGTTCATAATCGGGTATACCTTTGGCATCGTCTGCCATAAGACGGAATCGGCAATGGTAGTATCCTCTTCGAGGACGTGAGATGTCCATGTAATAAAACAGAGCGTCCGTTTTCTTCCCGATTTGTTCTGCACCGATAAAGAAGAAGGTCTTGTGATTTAAGAACTCCGTCCAATGGTGCATGCTATTCCACTTAGGTGCTTGGTCGGAGATGAATCCGATGAGCGTTTTCCGATTCTCTTTTTTTAGCTCGATGATCCGTTTCAGCACCGTTTTCATGGGGATATTCTCACCACCCGGCCTGCTTCGTACCTGCAGAAAGATCCGGTCGAAAAGCTTATTGTAGAGCGGATGATAGATTTGAGCAGCATGGAATGACTCTGGAATCCAATAGCTTAGGGAAGCAATCCATTCCCAATTGCAATAATGGCCTAAGTAGATGAACATGAAAGTTTTATTTTCATTTGTCATCCGTTCCACTGCCTCGTCAATTCCTTCGAAAGTCATTCGCCTCATGATTTCTTCGCGACTGATGCTAAAGAGTTTTAGTGTCTCGAGCAAATAATCGGTGAACCAATGATAATATCTCTTTTCGATGGCAATGATATCCTCCAGATTCTTTTGAGGGAAACATTCAGTGAGGTTCTTTCGTACAACCTTCCTTCGATATTGAATGATATAGTATATGAAAGGAAATAGGACGACATCCGATATGAAGTAATGTACTCTGAGCGGAAGCAACGAGAATACATAGCATATACCATATATAATAGGATATAGGAACCTCATGGATGTAGTTGTTAGTTTGTCGAAAGAATAACGTCTTCAATGACTTTCGGGAAAAAAGCATATTCCAGTTCATGAACCCTTGCAGCCAATGTGTCGGAAGTGTCTCCTGGCAACACAGGGCATTTGGCTTGGAAGATGGTTTTCCCTTTGTCGTACTCCTTATTAATATAATGTATAGTAATACCACTTACATCATCACCGTCGGCGATGACATCCTCGTGAACTCTCCTTCCGTACATTCCTTTTCCTCCGTGCTTAGGTAGAAGTGCGGGGTGAATATTTATAATTTTGTTGGGGAAATGATCAAGGATATCCTCGGAAACCATCAGAAGAAATCCTGCCAAGATAATGTAATCAACGTGGTTTTCTTGTAACAATTGTAAAACTCGCCCGTTCCTGAAGTCGGCAGCAGGGGCAAAGATTGTCTCAATTCCTAGTTTGCGAGTACGCTCGCATACTCCGGCATGCTGTTTGTTTGTAACAACCATGACAATTTCCGCAGATCTTTTCTTTTGGAAATAGCGAATGATGTTCTCGGCATTCGTGCCTTCGCCCGAAGCAAAAATGGCAATTTTCTTCATGATTTGGCTTTGTTCTTTGCACACAAATCCTAAAAATGTGCAAAAATTATCATTATTTTGCTTTAATATTTGCTCATAACGAGAAATATTTATTCCTTTGCATCCGCAAAGTAACAAAAATAAATCAAATTATTAACTAAAAATTAAAAGTTATGTCTGAAATTGCATCAAAAGTAAAGTCTATCATCGTTGATAAATTAGGCGTAGAAGAATCAGAGGTTACTAACGAAGCAAGCTTCACTAATGATTTGGGCGCAGATTCATTAGATACCGTTGAGTTGATTATGGAGTTTGAGAAAGAATTTGGTATTTCTATTCCTGATGATCAGGCAGAAAAGATTGCAACTGTCGGTGATGCTATCTCTTATATTGAAGCTAACGGCCAGGAAGCTTAAAAATTACTGTTGATTATTTAAGATGGAATTAAAAAGAGTAGTAGTAACAGGTCTTGGTGCACTTACTCCAGTCGGTAACAATGTAGCCGACTTTTGGGAAAACTTGAAAAAGGGCGTGAGTGGAGCAGGACCTATTACTCATTTTGACGTTACAAATTTCAAGACCCATTTTGCGTGTGAAGTGAAAGGTTTCAACGGTACGGACTTTATCGACCGTAAGGAGCTTCGCAAGATGGATGTGTATACACAATATGCGATTGTAGCAGCAAAAGAAGCGATTGCTGATTCCGGTATGGATCTTGAGAAAGAAGATTTGAATCGGATTGGTGTTATTTACGGTGTCGGAATCGGAGGAATTCAGACTTTCGAGGAAGAAATTATTTCGTATGCTAAGACTCGTGAGACCATTGGCCCGCGGTTTAGTCCGTTCTTTATCCCCAAGATGATTGCGGACATTGCTGCCGGTCAGATTTCAATCATGTATGGTTTCCATGGACCTAATTTTACGACAGTTTCTGCCTGTGCTTCTTCTTCAAATGCGATTGCGGATGCTTTCAACTACCTTCGTTTAGGTAAGGCTAACGTGATTGTGGCAGGTGGTGCAGAAGCAGCTATCTCTGAAGCTGGTGTAGGTGGGTTCAATGCTATGCACGCGTTGTCAACCCGTAACGATGACCCTGAACATGCTTCTCGTCCTTTCAGCGCAAGCCGTGATGGCTTCGTCATGGGAGAAGGTTCCGGTTGCTTAATCCTTGAGGAACTGGAGCACGCTAAAGCTCGTGGTGCTAAGATTTATGCAGAGATTGCAGGAATCGGCGTATCGGCTGACGCTTATCATCTGACAGCTTCCCATCCAGAAGGGTTGGGTGCAATCCTCGTCATGAAGAATGCGTTGGAAGATGCCAACATGGCTCCTGAGGAGATTGACTATATCAACGTACACGGTACGTCTACATCGGTAGGGGATATCTCTGAGGCAAAAGCCATCAAGGAAGTATTCGGTGAGCATGCGTATAAGTTGAATATCAGTTCGACGAAATCGATGACAGGTCACTTGTTGGGTGCAGCTGGTGCTGTTGAGGCCATTGCTTCCGTATTAGCCGTAAAGAATGATATTGTTCCTCCGACGATCAACCATGATGAAGAGGATAAGGATGAAAATATTGACTATCAGATGAACTTCACGTTCAACAAAGCGCAAGAACGTCCTGTCAGAGCTGCTTTGAGTAACACGTTTGGATTCGGTGGTCATAATGCATGTATCATTGTGAAAAAATATACTGAATAATTGTGCTTAATCATTTAATAGATAGAATAAGACTTCTTTTTCGCAAGAATAAGGAGTCTTATTTTCGTTTTTATAGGATACTAGGCTTTTTCCCTCATAATATCAGTTATTATGAGCAGGCATTGCTGCATAAATCCTTGTCGGTGAAGAAGGATAATCGATGGGTGAACAACGAACGTCTGGAGTTTCTGGGAGATGCCGTCCTGGATGCCGTCGTTGGAGACATCGTTTATCGCCGATTCCCCGGTAAGCGGGAAGGATTCCTTACGAACACTCGCTCAAAGATTGTTCAACGGGAGACCTTGAACCGATTGGCTGTCGAGATAGGCTTGGACAAGCAGATAAAGTATCTGTCTCATCAATCCGCACACAACAATTACATGCCCGGAAATGCATTCGAGGCGATTGTGGGTGCCATCTATCTGGACCGTGGATATGAGCAATGCAAGTATTTCATGGAGCATCGTATCATCGGGACCTATTTGGACTTGGAGAAAATATCAGCCAAAGAAGTCAACTTTAAGTCGAAACTGCTGGAATGGTGTCAAAAGAACCACTTCGAATTAGACTTCAAACTCATCACCGAAACGCACGATGACCTGTATAGTCCAGTCTTCGAGAGCGAAGTTTATGCCGAGAAAATCTTCTTGGGTCGCGGTAAGGGCTATGCAAAGAAGGAGTCCCAACAGCGGGCATCTGAGCAAGCCTTGGGACGAATTAAGAAGGATGCAGACTTGAGGGCTCAAATCGTTGAGGCCAAGCAAAAACGTGAGCAAGCAGAAGAACCACAAGTCGCCTCGACCGACACGGAGAAAAAAGAGGAATTTGTTTCGGCCAGAGAGACGTTAGAGGAAGAAATGCCACGGAAAAATAACCAGAAAGAAAACGTAATCAGTGCCGCTGAAGAACAAGCGTATAAGGGACTTTCGTGATCGGGAAAAGACAGAAAGCAATTAATTGAAAATTAACTTGAATATTAGCGGTATTTCTTTGAAATATCGTAGAACTTTCCGAAATTTGCCGACAACTTTAATACTTATAATAACCTTAAATAATCTATTATGGCAGATGAAATGATAGTCAAGGAACTGGATCAAGTCGTTGTCCGTTTCTCAGGCGATTCAGGTGATGGTATGCAACTTGCAGGAAATATCTTCTCGAATATTTCTGCAACAGTTGGGAATGATATCAGTACATTCCCGGATTATCCTGCAGACATTCGTGCCCCGCAAGGATCTCTTAATGGCGTTTCTGGTTTCCAGATCCACATTGGTGCCGACAAGGTGTATACTCCTGGTGACAAGTGTGATGTATTGGTTGCTATGAACGCAGCTGCTTTGAAAACACAGTATAAATTTGCGAAGTCGACGGCTTGTATCATCCTCGATACAGATAGTTGTAAGGAAGCCGACTTGAAGAAGGCTGAGTTCAAGACTGATAATCCAATTGAGGAGATGGGTATCAAGCAGGATGTCATCGCTGCTCCTATCACTCAGATGGTGAAAGAGTGTTTGGCTGACTCAGGAATGGACAATAAGTCTATGCTGAAGTGCCGTAACATGTTTGCTCTTGGCTTGGTATGCTGGTTGTTCAACCGCGACCTGGATGCAGCCGCTGCTTTCTTGCGTGAGAAGTTCGCGAAGAAGCCGGAGGTTGCTGAGGCCAACGTAAAGGTTATTCGTGCCGGTTATGATTATGGTCACAACACACACGCATCTGTCGACCACACTTATAAGATTGAATCAAAGTCGAAAGCTCCTGGCAAGTACATGGATATCAGCGGTAACAAGGCTACTGCATACGGTTTGATCGCTGCTGCCGAGCGTGCCGGCTTGAAACTTTATTTGGGTTCTTACCCTATCACCCCTGCAACCGACATCTTACACGAGTTGGCAAAGCACAAATCATTGGGCGTTGTCACAGTTCAGTGCGAGGATGAGATCTCCGGATGTGCTTCTTCTGTCGGCGCTGCCTTTGGTGGAGCACTCGCAGTGACTTCTACTTCCGGTCCTGGCGTTTGTCTGAAGTCGGAAGCAATGAACCTGGCGGTCATCACAGAATTGCCGTTGGTTGTCATCGACGTACAGCGTGGTGGTCCTTCAACCGGTCTTCCAACCAAGTCGGAACAGACCGACTTGCTGCAAGCTTTGTTCGGCCGTAACGGTGAGTCTCCGATGCCGGTGATTGCCGCAACCTCTCCGACCGACTGTTTCGATGCTGCTTACGAAGCATGTAAGATGGCTTTGGAGCACATGACTCCGGTTATCCTCTTGACCGATGGCTTCATCGCCAATGGCTCAAGTGCATGGCGTCTGCCTGACATCACGAAGTATCCGGCCATCAACCCGCCGTATGTGACTCCGGAGATGAAGGGATGTTATACGCCGTACAAACGTAATCCTGAAACCTTCGTTCGCTACTGGGCAATCCCTGGTCAAGAAGGTTATACACATATCTTAGGTGGTCTGGAGAAGGACAGCAATACAGGCGCTATCTCTACCGATCCTGAGAATCATAACAAGATGTGTCACCTGCGTGCAGAGAAGATCGCACATATTCCGGTTCCCGATGTAGAAGTGTTGGGATGCAAGGATGATGCCGACCTCTTGCTCGTTGGTTTTGGTAGTACTTTCGGTCATTTATATTCTGCAATGGATGAGATGAATAAGGAAGGTAAGAAAGTGGCTTTGGCTCAGTTCAAGTATTTGAACCCGTTGCCAAAGAATACGGCTGAGGTATTGAAACGCTATAAGAAGGTAGTCGTAGCTGAACAGAACTTGGGTCAGTTCGCTGCTTATCTGAGAATGAAGGTAGACGGTTTCGTACCTTATCAGTATAATGAAGTGAAGGGCCAACCATTCCAAGTCAGTGAACTGGTAGAGGCTTTCAACAAAATTTTATCCTTATAAAGACCATTGAACCATGAGTGAATATACATTAAATGATTTCAAGAAGGGACAACCTCGTTGGTGTCCGGGATGTGGTGACCACTTTTTCTTGGCTTCACTGCACAAAGCGATGGCAGAGTTAGGTATCGCTCCTTATAATACTGCTGTTATCTCAGGTATTGGTTGCTCAAGCCGCTTACCTTATTATATGAATACGTATGCCATGCAGACCATCCACGGTCGTGCTGCTTCCATCTCTACAGGCTTTAAGGTAGCTCGTCCGGATGTAACCGTTTGGCAAATCTCGGGTGATGGCGATGGCTTGGCTATCGGTGGTAACCACTTTATCCATGCTGTTCGTCGTAACATCGATATTAACATGATTCTGCTCAACAACCGTATCTACGGTTTGACGAAGGGTCAATATTCACCGACATCTCCGAGAGGATTTGTCAGCAAGTCGTCACCTTACGGAACCGTTGAGGATCCGTTCCGTCCGGCAGAACTTTGTTTCGGTGCACGCGGACGCTTCTTCGCTCGTGCCGTAGCCAGCGATGCTCCCGCAACGGTGGCAATCTTGAAGGCAGCAGCTCAGCATAAGGGTGCTTCTGTCTGCGAGATCATGCAGAACTGTGTCATCTTCAACAACGGCGTTTACGATGCAATCTATACAAAGGAAGGTCGTGCGAAGAACGCAATCTATCTGGAGCATGGCAAACCGATGTTGTTCGGTGAGAACAAGGAGTTTGGTCTGATGCAGGAAGGCTTTGGCCTGAAGGTGGTGAAGTTGGGTGAGAATGGCATTACTGAAAAGGATATTCTCGTTCACGATGCTCATTGCATGGACAACACGTTACAGCTGAAGCTGGCGTTGATGGAAGGTCCTGACTTCCCAATCGCCTTGGGTGTGATCCGTGATGTAGAGGCTCCGACTTACAATGAGGCTGTGGATGCTCAGATTGAAGAGATCAAGGGCAAGAAGAAGTATCACAACTTCAATGAACTGTTGATGACGAACGATATCTTCGAAGTGAAGTGATTCGTCCACGATATTGAAGAGGGAGGGGGATATGCTTTTGCACGTCCCCCTCTCTTCTTGTTAAGCGATGAGTATGATTGTCGCTCTTCGTTTCAAAATCGGTGCTCCACGCAGGTCGATGCGTTGCCGGTTATGCATCGGCAAATGTTTTCCCGTCGTCAAGGGTAACCTGCAGCTTGGTGTACTCGCAGTGGAAATCGTGTTCAAGACGGTCCAGATAGCGAGCGCTCTCCCATTTGCACATTGGCAGGTCGTGAAGCAGGTAGTTGCCACACGTCTCAGGGGTTGTGGCGGGCACCTCGGTCTGTGTAAGGATCCACCTCAGACATCGGATGGTGAGGCTACGCATGTCTTCTACGGTATATGCTCCCGTCATAATGATATACATGCCTGTGAGGCAACCCATGGGCCCCACATACACGACGTCGTCCTTCACTTCGGAATTGCGGAACCAAGTAGCCATCAGGTGTTCTAAACTGTGCATGGCAGCCGGAGCTACTGCGGGCTCTTGGTTAGGCTCGGTGATACGCAGATCGAAGGTGGTAAAACCATTACTTTCGCGTGAGACATAGATGCCTGGCTTCAGGTGCGTGTGGTCGATGGTGAAACTCTGAATAACTTCCATGATACTTTTGGTATTAAATGATTCTACTGGATGCAAAGTTACTGTTTTTCAGACAATCGTCCTCGGAAAACTGCCAAACTTTTGCTCAAGAATGCTTAAATTGAGTCTTATTCTTTTCATTTTTTTCTCCAATTTATACAGAACCTATCTATATGGATAAAGAGTGCCACAGCGGTCTTGTTCTTTACGGTATTGTAGAGTTATCCTGCCGGGTGTATTAAAAAAAGTCAAATATCGAGATGAAAAAGCAGTATTTTCAGTAGTTCCCGCTTTATCTATATGATGGAATTTTATTTTTATTTAATTTTAAATGTAGATTTAGGAGGGTTTATGAAAAAATTATTATTGATGATGTTAGGTGTTCTCGCTTTCGGCGCATGTACGAATGAGCGGGGACCAGTTCTTTCCATAACAGATAATGTGTTGGAACGGTATAAGGGTTTGAAGGTATATGTTGTGGATACGACATTGACCACGATGGATTTAATTCGGAAAGCCGCGCTCGATTGTTTTAAAAGCAATGCAACCTTCTTTGGAATTTTATACTGTAAACTACAGTACTTCTTCATTAAGTCACCGTTATTATATGACATGGGGATGGAACGACTCAAATGACGGTTATTACAGTTTCAATACGACATGGGAACATCCATGCAATTATAACGTGGAAAAAAAGGCTATTATAAATATAAAACATTAAAGATATACGATTATGAAAAATAATATTTTACACATTTCCTGTTTATTTTTTTTCTTTCTTTTGTTCATATCATGTTATTCAGATTTGAAAGATGAAGTGAGAATTGAAGAATGGAATGTATCTAAGGGTTTGCCATCAGATGGTAATTTATATCCATTCAGTTTATTACTTACAGTAAGTGATGTCGATGGAAATGACTTGATTAATCATGCAACTCCAAACTATATTGATACTTTAAAAATGAAGATATTCACTCTCAAAGAAGATGGGAGTTGGGAGCAACGAAAAGACTCTGTATATTATGATGATTGGCCAGCCCCCAAGACTCCTCATATTACGCCTCTTTACATATGTAGGCAGATGGTTTCACCAGATTCAGGCTTGGAATTTAATTTGATAGAACTTCCTCCGAGAATCGGCCCAAGAGTTGGTTGTCTTTCCCATACCTATTGGATTCAATGGGATGAGAACAGATCTGATACAATAACTTTCAGGTTCGATCATCCATTTACCATAATGTATGAGGATGCCTTCCCATCAGCAATGTATATCAATGGAAAAGAAGAAAAGCCAATACCTCTTGTGCATTTGATTCATTAATTTTTGTGGAAGTGTATTTAATCGTAAAAACTCAAATTGAAATTTACCTTTAAGTATTTAGATGATAAAGCCTCTTCTCTTAAATATTCAGGCCGGAACTATCATATTCCGGCCTGAATTTATTAATTCACTCCGCCAGTTTATCGCGTCAGCGTGATGACCGTGTAGGAGTAGCGCGGGAAGGTGTATGCTGTTCCCTTCTGCTTGACGGTTGTTGTACCAATGACTGGTGCCACAGCAGTCTTGTTCTCCACGGTATTATAGGTGTCCAGGTCGCATCCGCCTAAAGTCCAGGTCGATGCACGGCTCCGGAACTTGAATCCGGCGATGTCGAGAGTCGCTTTCCTTGGTTCATCCGTCAGGTTGACCACGTAGATCTTCATGACTTTACCTTTGTCGTCAGTCTTAGCCGTGACGTCCAGCACGTTGTCTTCGCTGCTGGTCGCCTTTACCACATTCAGCAACCAAGGATGGCTCATCATCTCGTCCTCGAATGCGGAAGGTTGGAACCAGATTTCATCGCTGGTAAAGTGGACGCGGCCTTGGTTCCACATATAATGGAGCCGGTGTGGCTGGATGGTGTTGGCTGTGCCAAGCCAGGTAAAGCAGTCGGCATAGCGCTGAAGGGTATTCCAGTTGTGAGCATGGGCCAGTCCACGGTCCCAGTCGCAGCGCGATCCGTTCTCTTCCATTGGGTACAACGTCAACTTATGGCCCAAGTCCTGGAACAGGTTACGCTGCAAGATGATACCCATCTCATTCTCGAAGGCTTCACCTCGGTCGGCGAAGTTGCGTGCTCCCGAATAGTGCGGGTCCCAGCCGAGTTGGTCGGCGTGGCCTTGTTCAATGAACCAGGTGAACAGCTCCTTTGACAGCTCATACTGGCGGCTGCCGCGCTTGTAGCCATTACCGCCCAGGTTTAGCGAGGTGATGATGTTCATCTCCGGATCTACTTTCCAGGCTGCCAGAGCGCGTTGTGGACCTGAATGTGTTTAAGTCCGTAGGGCGCTGGGTGTCCATGCTTGGCACGCAGTGCACCCCATGGCGTAGAGGTGTCTCCATTGACATATTCCACGAAGTCGCGGATGTCCTCGGCCGTTTCGTTGATGTTCATGCCCACCATTGCCTGTGCGCCCAGTGCTTCAGCAACCTGCAGAAGCTCGATGAGGCCGAAGCTGTGGGTGGCGTAAGGATTGAAGCCGTTACGGAAGCAGATGCGTCGTTCATCGAATGGACCGATCATCTTCTTCCAGCGATACAGGTGCGTATCTACGCCGACATCGACCATCGATCCGTTGTATCGGATGACGGAGATGCCCTGACGGCGCAGGGCGTCGATCACTTTCTTGCGGACAGGCAGTCCGTTGACGCGGCCCCATTCACCGGGCTGCAGGAAGGCATAACCCATCTCGATGCCTCCGCGTGCGTGCAGGGCAATGCCGAACCGTCCCTTGGGGTCGCCACCCGATGGGGTCAGCTCGAACTCGACGCGCTCGAAACTGCCGTCACCTTTCAGCGGATAGGCCCGTTGTGCCAGGATCCGGCCTTGGGAATCGCGCAGTGAGAGCCAGAGTTCCTGTGCTCCGGAGAGCGATTTCACCCGAAGGACGCCTTCGTAGGGTTTTCCTTCAACGATCTCGATACCTTGCTTGTAGAGTCCGGCATTGTAGATGCCCACTTCGCCGGAGCCTCCCAGATGCTCAATGATCTGGTCCTGCCGACCCATATAGGCATCTCCACGCTTGAGGGTGAAGCGCCCCTGGGCATCACTCGCAATCCGTGACCAGTGGCGGCTGATTTGCTCGTCACCGTCGATGCGTTCACGCAGGATTTTCTGATAAGGAGCAGGGATGCTGTCGTAGATAACGAAGCGACCCCAGAAGGTAAGGTCTCCGATGCGCAACGGCCGTGGTGGACGGACCGTTCCATCCGGGGCAGTTGTCGGACGGGTCGCAGCATAGTAGCTGTCGAGCAGGTCGCGCCGGTTGAAGTCGTACTTGTCAGCAAGGTTGTTCCAGGTAGTACGGGTGTACGCATTGGCAACAGAAAGCAGGTGCGGAGTGCGGGTCTCATCCAGCACGACATACACTTGGACATAGTTCTCGCTGGGCAGATTCAGGAAATCCACATCGACATTCTCTTCGAAGGCCTCTCCATGAATCAGCTGACTGAATACACCACCATTGGTCTGGTTGTTTAAGTCTTCGATGTTGGTGCCGTTGAAGGTGGGCTTGGCAGTGCCGATTCGCTCGCCGGCATCAACATGGATCCGAACAGGGGCCTGTGCGCTCATCGTGAGCGGCAGCAGGCAGATGAGGATAGATAAAAGTGTAAAACGGTACATAACGGTAGATTATTTGGGTTTGTACGAAACAGGTTTATTTCTCTACGCCGATCACGACGCCCCACGGTTCGATCTCGATCGTTGCTCCCCGAGTGAGCTTCTGTTCATCGAGCAGTGATGAACTGTCGGCGTACGGGTAGGCGATGCGCTTGGCCTCATACGAATAGTTGAAGAGGTAGTGCACCTTCCTTCCCAGTGCGTTCACGCCATTGCGCAGGATGATGGGGAATGCGTAGCGCTGTTCGGTCTGGGCGATGCCCTTCCGGTTGGCAGCACGGGCGATCAGTTTCTCGAGAATCTCCCTCGACGGGACGGTGCCTATATAGATAAGGTGGCCTTTGCCGAAGGTGTTCTCCGTGATGCACGGCCACTTCCCGAAGAATTGATGGTCGACATAGGCGAGGGGCTTGGCGGTCGTCAGCTGGAGGAACTCCATCCAAGTGCCGACCGTATTGTCTTTTGCACCGATCTCATTGGCCTTCAGCGGCAGGGTGTTGATGCTCGAGAACTCCTGGTAGGTGAAGCCGCAGGCCTCGGCCAGCGGGCCCGGGGCGATGGCTGTGCGGGCATCGTTGTCCTGGTCGGTGTAACCGCTCTTGTAGAGCATCACCACTTCGCCACCGTTCTTCACGAAATCGCTGATCTTCTGCAGCAGCTCATCGGTCGCCACGTAGAGCGATGGGATGACGAGCAGGTCGTATCCGCTGAAGTCCTGAATCTTGTCGCAAGGCAGGATGTCGCATTCGATGTTCTGGCGGTAGAGTGCCTCATACACCATGAAATCCTTGTACTGGTTTCCTTCGCGGGTATAAGGCATGAAGTCGAGGGCATGCTTCGAGTCGTGGCTGAACAGCATGGCTACCTTCGGATGTTTTTTGAGGTTCACCAGCTGGTCGCCGATCTGTTCAAGTTCCTTGGCACCCTTCTGGAACTCGGCATATACGCGGTTCGGCAAGCCTTCGTGACCGAGGATGCCTCGCCAGTAGGTCTCCTGTCCGTAGTGGAGGGTTGCCCAGTGCCAGTATTCCACCATGTTCGCACCGCTCGAGAGGAAGCCGTACATATTCTGGCGCAGTTGCCCGTCGTATGGCGGCCATTGGTCGCGGCTGCTCCAGCCCGTACCCTGGGCGTTGGTCTCGGTGACGAGGAAGTTTCCGTTCTTGCTCACCGGTCGCATATAGTCCGACGAGTAGCTGATGACGGCTCCGTCCTGCATGTCCTGCATGTTGTAGTATACATTGATGGCGGGATATTCCATCTGACGGAACGCTTCCACCTGGTCGATGTTGTAGAACGCGTTCATGAAGCAGTGCGTCACAAACTGGTCGGGGCGCTTGTATTCATTGACGATGTCGACCTGCCAGTTCAGGAAGTCGGCGGTCACCTTGCGGTTCCAACGTTCCCACCACAGTTTGTACGACGGGTTGGTTACGCCCTTGCGGTCGTAGAAGTCCTCCCACTTGTTGATGTTCATGCCCCAGTAGTTCAGTCCCCAGCGTCGGTTCAGCGAGTCGAGGTTGTTGTTGAACGACTCCTTGATGTATTCGCGGAATCCTTCGAAATAATCGGGGTTGTCGATGTTGCGGGCCTCCACTTCGTTGTCCACCTGATAGCCGATGATAGCCGGATGGTTGGCGAAGTGTTCCATCATCTTTCGGATGATTCGCTCACAGTATCTGAGGTAGGTCGGGTTCTTCAGGTCCATGTTCTGGCGGATGCCGTAGTAGCTCTGCTGGTCGTAGATGGTGTGCGAGAGCACCTCCGGGTGTTCGGCTGCCATCCATGAGGGGATGGAGTAGGTAGGTGTGCCGAGGATCACCTTGATACCGGCAGCCTGCATCTTGTCGAGGATGCGGTCCATCCAGGCAAATTCGAACACGCCGTCCTGCGGTTCGAAGAGCGACCAGGTCGATTCGCCCACGCGGACCACGGTCAGTCCGGCCTCCTTCATGAGGCGTATATCTTCGTCAAGGCGGTCGGTCGGGGTGTACTCGCTGTAGTAGGCCGCTCCGTAGAGAGGCTTGTCGAAGTGATAGACCTCGTTCTTCGCGATGGGCGAGGCCTCCACGCCTTCGAACGTCATCTTTACCGGCTTGATCAGGCCGTCCTCATCGAAGTAAAGACGGTCGATGCAGGTGACGCGGCTGTTGCCTGCCTTTTCGGTGAGCGGGCGGCGGTGATAGACGATGTAGTACTCGTCCTTCCCCGGCACTTTGATCACCGAGTGGTGACCGGCACCAGTGGCGATCTCGGGGTCCTGTTGCAGGATCTTCCCGATGCGCTTGAACGGTCCGAACGGTGAGTCGGCGATGGCATAGGCAACGGAATAGTTCGGTCCCGTCCAGCCGCCTTCCGACCACATGAAGTAATATTTTCCGTTCCGCTTCAGCATGAACGGTCCCTCTACGTAGTTCTCCGGGGTGATCTCCTTGTACATCGAGCCATCGTCGAACGGTACCAGGCTGAGCAGGTCGGCCGACAGCTTCACCATGTTGCAGTGACGCCATCCGCCGTAATACATGTAGTACGATCCGTCGTCATCCTGGAAGACGAACTGGTCGATCGGCTGTGCGCCGTTCACGATATCGTTGATGAGCGGCTTGCCGAGGGCGTCCTTGAACGGTCCTTCCGGCTTGTCGGCCACGGCCACGCCGATTCCTCCTACCTCGCCTTGGTGCACGTCATTGCCGCCGAAGAAGAGGTAGTACTGATTGTTGGCATGGATGATGGCCGGTGCCCAGAGCGCGCGGCGCAGCCAGGGGATGTTCTCCTGAGAGAGCACCTTCTCGTGCTTGGTCCAATGCACCAGGTCGGGTGAAGAGAACGCGTCGAGAAACAGCTGTTCATCATACTTGGCCGAGTAGGTCGGGTAAATCCAGTACTGATCCTCGAAGACCACGCCTTCGGGATCGGCATACCATCCTTCAAAGAGCGGATTGCCGCTCATGGGCACTTCCTCGGCCTGCTGGGGCTTTGGCGCACAAGCTGTCATCAAGAGTGACAGACAGAGAATCCAATGTGAGAGTTTCATATCAATGATTTTAAAATTTTCATGCTTAACAAAGGTATTCATTTTTCATGACATGAAGCTCATTTGTCCTCATTTTTTAATCCGTTGAGGGAGGATTGTCGTTTTCTTCCTGCTGACTGCCCTCTTTGACCCACTGCAAGGTGGCTTCCTTGATGGCCTTTTTCACGTCGGCTGCCGGCCGGTAGTAGAGTGATGGCTTGACTTTTGCAAGTTGCATCTCGTCGCGCTGCTTATACCATCCGCCTGTGCACGAGGGGTATAGCCGCCCCACCGGTCCCAGGTCGACGATATATCCTTGTTTCAGTTTCCTCGCCACGCTTTCCATGCATAGTTCGAAGGCCGTCTTAGCCTCAGCCTTGTGCAAGGTGGTGTTGTGACATGCGTCAGCCACGATGTCGTCGTACGTGGCTTTCCCGTTCGAGATCACGCGGGCAGCGTAGCCCATGGTTCTTGTGTTCGGATCGAAATGCTTTGCTTTCTCAATCTTCAATTTCAACTTCGTCATAACTTTACTTTTTATGTTGTTAAAAATGTTAGTCAGTCTTGAATGCTTTTTCAATTGACCGCGGCCAACTTCGCAATTGGCCGCGGCCAAAAAAAATTTGGTGGCGGCCAATTTATAAATCGGCCGCGGCCGATGGAGAGATTGTTGCTCACCGATGTCACCAACAAAGGTAATGATTTTGTGGATTGGGCGTGCTGAATCGATTAAAAATAGTTGAAGAAAATGAGGTGCGAGGATGAATGTTTTTCCTCTGGACTTGTTCCCTTTGTCCTGGGGAATTTGCAATCCCCGAGGTGGTCATTGCGGATATGTTATCCGCGCGGATGCCTTGTTCATTTCTTTTTTGCATGACCAAAAAAGAAACCGAACCAAAGAAAAAAGTCACCGGCTGATCGCAAAAAAGCTAAAAATCGAAGCATGTTTTCC
>CACZBX010000028.1:23569-23970 GCA_902779535.1 uncultured Bacteroidales bacterium | reverse complement strand
AGTAGTTATACTCTTCTTCTTTTCCCTTTTGTTATTATTAAAAGGAAGGGAAGAAGAAGGTAGCACGACATTGCAGCCTTGCCCTTGGGCAAAGTCTGTAAGTTCCTGTAGGCTTATGCGTGTCATCCGCTTGCCGAGGTTGACGGCTTTCAGTTTGCCGGAGGCAATAAGCAATCGCACCATCTTAGTGCTGACACTGATGGCGACGGAGGCATCCTTCACTGACAGAAGGATGTTTGGAATTTGTGAAGTCTGTTTCTTGCCCATATTGAGTTATTTTGTCAATTTCTGCCGTTTTTCGTGGGATGGTCCCTGACGGAAACCAATTAAGCGGATTTAAGAGGAAATAAGGTGATTTAAGGGAACACCCTACGAACCCTCTGCTCATCCACCCGAGGTAC
>CACZBX010000028.1:0-23535 GCA_902779535.1 uncultured Bacteroidales bacterium | reverse complement strand
AGGTTAGTTAAGCGGAGTTAATTGTAAGACAGTGTTTTACACGATTTGGTTTAAGGTTTGTTTCGGTCTGTTTTGACCTAATTTAGTTGGTGAAGAATTTAATAGATGCATCTTATCATCTTCAAAGTATCAATGTTTTATTCATAAATATATTTATTATTCTTGCTTTTTTCGTAACTTAGGCCAATCAAAACATGATAGGTCTGAAATTATGAAAAAAATATCTTACTTGCTGGCCATTGCATGCAGCGGACTGCTCCTTGCGTGTTCGATTGACAAGAAACAATCTGCCCAAGAGGAATGGAGTATTGCCCAAGTAGCCGAAGCCTTTGACAATCCTCCCATGGAATATCGCCCATATGTGTGGTGGCACTGGATGGGCCCTAACTTCTCAAAAGAAGGAATCACAAAAGATTTGGAAGCCATGAAAGAAGCAGGCATTGGAGGTGCAACTATCTTCAATATCGCTTCAGCCGTACAGGAAACACATGCACCCACCGAGAATAATCCGTGGCCTCATCAGACCTATCGCAGTGATGCTTACTGGGACGCCCTGAAGCATGCTGCAGCCGAAGCACAACGGCTGGGATTATCCATCGGATTGCACAACACTCCGGGGTATTCCACGACTGGTGGACCATGGGTTACAGAAGAAAAAGCCATGCAGACAGTAGTATGTAGTGAATTGAAAGTAAGAGGGCCACAGGAAATCAAGCAAACACTTAGCATTCCGGAACTACCGATCTATAATGGTTGGGGATCATCGCATACCCGTGCGACTTTCTATCGTGATATTGCCGTAATGGCTGTTCCCGACATGGATGTGTTGGATGCTGCTAGAATAATAGATGTTACCAAAAACATGGATGCGGAAGGAAACTTTAAATGGGATGCCCCTGAAGGGAATTGGACGATTTATCGCATCGGACATGCACCCACCATGTCGAACCCTCATCCGTTGCCCGACGACCTTATCGGAAAAGTGCTGGAGGTGGATAAGATGAGCCTGGAATTTAACCGCTACCACTGGGACCAGATGCTTACTCCACTTGTGGAACACCTACGGCCCTATATAGGAAAATCGTTCACACATATTCTGATAGATAGTTACGAAGCAGGCGATCAGGACTGGACAGAGGACTTTCGTGAGATATTCCAGACGAAAAAAGGCTATGACCCTGTCCCATGGATTGCTTTACTGAAGCGATATGGTAAACATGAGGGGGTACAACGATTTATGGATGACCAGAAGGAGGTCATTGCTCGTTTATACGTAGATCATGGTTGGAAAACAGCCCAAGAGAAAGTGAATGAAATTGGTCTCCAACTCTGTTTCGAACCATATTGGGGACCTTTCAGCATCTATGAAGGAGCCTCTCTGGCAGATATTCCAATGGGAGAATACTGGAACACATCGGATGGACGCATTGAACCCGATATTGTACGAGCTGCCAAAGATCTGAACAAACGTGTTGTTGGAGGTGAGGCGATGACTGGACAGCCCAAGAACAGTCGCTATACCGAAGACCCGGCTTTCCTGAAACATAGCACCGACGGTGCCTTTCATCATGGAGTAAATCGCCTTTATCTCCACCATTGGGTTCATCAGCCATTCGATGACCGATATCAGCCCGGTATGGGAATGGGCTGGTGGGGAACACATTTCAGTCGTCACCAGACCTGGTTCAAACCCGGGAAAGCATTCTTCCGATACATTGCCCGTTGCCAAATGATGTTACAACAAGGTGCCTTGGATACCATTTACGACAATGTGCTGCACCGTCATCTGAAAGATGCAGATCTCTTCTTCGTGCATAATTCGACAAAAGATGAATGGAATAAGCGAATGGCATTCAAGGCAAAGAGTGCAACGCCTCAACTATGGAGAGCAGATACAGGAAGTATTCAAAGTATCCATGCTTTTGAAACGGTCGGTGACTCAACTTTTATTGCACTCTCCCTGCACCCCGACGAGTCTATTTTCGTTG
This sequence comes from uncultured Bacteroidales bacterium, assembly GCA_902779535.1. Lineage (GTDB taxonomy): Bacteria > Bacteroidota > Bacteroidia > Bacteroidales > Bacteroidaceae > Phocaeicola. Next base: position 21,547 of record CACZBX010000028.1, on the reverse strand, counting down.
TATTCCCAAAGCAGTGCAAGTATGCAGACAAAGTCGAACCCGATTTTGAAGTAGAGCATGAAACATCACATCCGATGAACAAGGTTTGGGAAGTAACGTTCGAGCCTAAATTGGATAGCACGTTCACTCGCTCCTTCCCGACTCTATTTGATTTCAGCACAAGTGATGCACCGGAAATCAACTATTTCTCGGGAACGGCAACCTATAAACAAATGATCCATTTAGAAGAAAGCTCTTTACAACCAAACAAGCGTTTTGTACTCGACCTTGGCATAATGAACGACATAGCCGAGGTTTGGGTGAACGGAAAACACGCAGGTGTATGCTGGTATCCTCCCTTCGTCATCAATATCACTCCGTATATGAAAGCAGGAAATAACGAAATATCCATTGCTGTAACCAATAATTGGGCGAACCGCTTGATTGGTGATGAGCAATATCCGGCGGATTTTGAGTGGGGTGAAGACCGCGGTGAAGAACTGGGAAGAGCCATGAAGGCATACCCCGACTGGTTCATCCAAAACAAGCCACGTCCTTCACAGCAACGGAAAACTTTTAACGTATGGTACTATTACCGCAAGGATTCTCCGTTACAACCGGCGGGATTGGTAGGCCCCGTACAAATTATCGAACAAACAATAAAACGATTACCATAAACAACATCGTATGAAAACCCGAATTCTATTTACAACTATCCTCATGATTGCTATGAGCACGCAACTATTTGGTCAACGAAACGAGACTTCCTATTATGGGAAGAACTACATCAATAACCGTCAGCCTCTTTTGCAGAAGGAATACATCAAACTACCTGTAGGTGCTATCAAACCTGAAGGCTGGATGATGGAACAATTCCTTCGGATGAAAGATGGGTTCACCGGACATCTGGATACAATCTACGAGCATGTCATGGGCAAACGTAATGGATGGCTTGGTGGCGATGGAGATGTTTGGGAACGTGGTCCATACTGGATTGATGGTCTCCTCCCACTGGCCTATATCCTTGATGATAAGGAACTCATCGAGAAGGTGAAGCCATGGATCGAATGGACATTGGCTTCTCAAAAGTCCGATGGCTATTTTGGACCTGACACCGACCGACCAGCAGAAGCAGGCCTCCAACGTGATAATGCACACGACTGGTGGCCCAAAATGGTAGTTCTAAAGATTCTTCAACAATACTACTCTGCTACACAAGATGAACGAGTCATCCCCTTCCTCACCAACTATTTCAAGTATCAGTTAAAAGAGTTGCCAAAGACTCCGTTAGGACATTGGACCTTCTGGGGTGAACAACGAGGAGGTGATAACCTGCAAATCGTATATTGGCTTTACAATATCACAGGAGATAAGTTCCTACTTGAGTTAGGCGAACTGATTCATAAACAGTCGTTCAACTGGACGGATGTTTTTCTTCATCAAGACCATCTATACCGCCAACAAAGCCTGCACTGTGTGAACCTTGGACAAGGCTTCAAGGAACCTGTCATCTATTATCAGCAGAACAAGCAACAACAACAGTTGGATGCCGTGAAGAATGCCGCCCGCATTATCCGCACCACATTGGGACTGCCGACAGGCCTCTGGGGAGGTGATGAGCTGCTCCGCTACGGTCGGCCGACAGCCGGTTCTGAACTATGTACCGCTGTGGAGATGATGTATTCGCTCGAAAGCATGCTCGAGATAACCGGTGATGTTCAATGGGCTGATCATTTGGAACGAATCGCTTATAACGCCTTGCCGACACAAATCACCGATGATTTCTCAGCCCGACAGTACTATCAGCAAATCAACCAAGTAGCCGTGACAAGGGAATGGAGAGAATTTACGACTCCTCACGACAATACGGACTTGCTCTTCGGTATCCTCACAGGATATCCATGCTGTACATCGAACCTTCATCAAGGATGGCCAAAGTTCGTACAGAACCTCTGGTATGCAACAGCCGGTAATGGTATTGCTGCTTTAGTCTATGCTCCATCAAAGGTAAAGGCAGTCGTAGCCAACAATGTTGAAGTATGTATTCAAGAACAAACCAACTATCCGTTCGATGAAACCATCCAGTTTACAATTCACTATCCCGATAAGAAAGTGAAAAAAGCATGGTTCCCCTTCCATCTACGCATCCCTGCGTGGTGCAAGAACCCGACAGTCAAAGTGAACGGCTCTCCGATCGAAGTAGATGCTACATCCGGCGAAATAACTTTTATCAATCGCGAATGGAAAGACGGAGATGTGTTGACACTGGAACTGCCGCAAGAAGTGGAGGTTAGCCGTTGGTACGATAATGGTGCAGTGGTAGAGCGTGGACCATTGGTATATGCGCTGAAGATGAACGAACAATGGGAGAAAAAGCAGATGGAACCTGAACGGGTGGTTCGCTATGGGGCATGGTATTATGAGGTTACTTCTGACACGCCATGGAACTATACATTATCCGCAAATTCATTCCGACCTGCTAACATCAAAGACAACTTTATCGTCGAGAAAGTACCGCAGAAAGGTGGATATCCTTGGAATGTGGAGAACGCTCCTATCCGAATCAAGACAAAGGCAAGACGACTGAACAATTGGTCCTTGGTTCGTGGTTCAGCCGGTCCGATTGCTTACTATACCCAACAAGGAAATGATTTTAGCGAGAACGATGAAACCATCGAACTTATTCCTTATGGATGTACAACACTTCGAATCACAGAATTCCCTGTCCGCAATTATTGATTTCTATTTCAATATCCTATAATAGAAGAGGGCACCCCATCGGATGCCCTCTTCTATTATCACATTCTTTCCTATTGGATTTTATTTCGTATCGGATCATTATACTGCTCTTGCAAGCGAAGTAACTCTGTCTTCAAGTCCTTTATGACATCCTGATACTCAGGAAGATCATATAAGTTGTGCATATTTTCAGGATCTTTCTGGACATCGTACAATTCCCAGGCATCTACATCTCCATAGAAATGAACAAGCGTATACTGTTCGGTACGTACCCCATAATGACGGTTTACGGCATGCTCGTCAGGGTACTCGTAATAATGATAGTATAAGGATTTACGCCAGTCAGGAACCTGCTGACCTTTCAGTAAAGGCAAGAAGGATACACCATGCATATCTTGTGGCACTTCAACTCCAGCCAGATCAAGGATTGTCGGTCCGTAATCAATATTTTGAACCATCTCGCTCACATCACCATGCTTGCCTCCAGGGAGATAAACCAGTAACGGTGTGCGGAACGACTCCTCATACATGAAACGTTTATCAAACCATCCATGCTCTCCCATGTAGAAACCTTGGTCAGAAGTATAAACAATCATTGTATTATCGAGTAAGTCATGCTCTCTCAAGTAATCCAGTACACGGCCGACATTTCGATCAACCGAGTGAATCACCCGAAGATAATCATGCATATATCGCTGGTACTTCCACTCATCCAGAGCTTTCCCTGTCAGTTTGTCTTTCTTGAATTTCTCGATAATCGGGTCATAGTACTTATCCCATGCCGCCTTCTGCTCAGGAGTCATGTTCGTATACAGCTGTCGTCCCCACTCCTCCAAGCCTGATTTTGTATGGATTGTGTTCTCCTTATCGGCCATCTTTAAGTCGTAAACAATATCCATATCTTTCATGATGTTCATCTTCTGAACTTGAGCAGCCTTTCTTCCATCATAATTATCGTAGAAAGTTTCGGGAACCGGATATGTCACATCATCATACAATGCAAGGTCGCACGTATCAGGCATCCACGTGCGATGAGGTGCCTTATGATGGATAAACAGGCAGAATGGCTTACTTTCATCACGGATACTATCCATCCAGTTGATGGCCAAGTCGGTCACAATGTTGGTTGAATAACCTTCACGCTTCACCGGCTGACCATTGCATACGAAATCAGGATTATAGTAATTGCCCTGACCAACCAGGATATCCCAGTAGTCAAAGCCTGTCGGTTCGGAAACGAGGTGCCATTTACCAATCATGGCCGTCTGGTACCCAGCCTGTCGCAATAGTTTCGGAAATGTCTGCTGGTTTCCGTCGAACGTCGTTGTGTTGTCAGTAAATCCATTGGCATGGCTATGCTTCCCTGTCAGCATGCAGGCACGACTCGGTCCGCTAAGCGAATTTGCCACGAAACTATTGGTGAAGCGAACGCCGTGATTCGCAATCCAGTCGATGTTCGGTGTCTCAATAAAGCGTTGATCATATGCACTGATCGTTTGGTAAGAATGATCATCACACATGATATAGACGATATTCATTGGCTTGTTCGAAGCCTGCTCTTTCTGCTTCGAAGTACACGATGCCAACGTAGCCACTGCGGCAGCTCCGGTCATCAACATCATGGATGAGGAGATTTTTTTCATAGGGATATGGGATTATCTTCGGTTATTGTAAATAGTTATATAGTAGATCAAGGTAGCCAGTGAACTGAGGGCAGCAACTACATAGGTATATGCAGCAGCCTTCAAGGCATCAGTGGCTGCATGATGGTTCGAAACATTGGTCACACCGGCCCTGTTCAGCCATACCAATGCACGTTGACTGGCATTGATCTCGACTGGAAGCGTGATGACACTAAATAAAGTTGTTGCGGCAAAGAGGATAATTCCAAACAACAGAATTCCAGGGATTGATTGCACCAGAATGATACCAGCCAACAAGATCCATGACACAATACTTGACGAGAACTGTACGATTGGGACCAACATTGATCTCAACTTCAACGGAGCGTATGACTGTGCATGCTGGAGGGCATGACCGCACTCGTGAGCAGCCACTGCTGCAGCCGCCACGCTATTACTTCCATAAACAGCTTCACTCAAATTCACCGTCTTGTCCTGCGGATTGTAAAAGTCGGTCAGCATACCGCGGGTACTCTTTACTGTTACATCATAAATACCATTGTCGTGCAACATCTGCTCGGCAATTTCTTTTCCTGTCATGCCATTCGTCAAAGGCATTTTGGCATACTTGTCAAATTTTCTCTTCACATTGCTCTGAGCCCAATAGCTCAAGATGGCAACTCCAATAAATAAAATCCAATACAACTGCATAGTATCAAAATTAAAATAACCTTTAAATATACGCTTTATTATAGACAAATCCTTTGCCAAAGCCTGATATTTAAAAAGAATTAAGGAAAACTGACAGTTCCTTCTCCTTTTTATCCATGGAAACCTCGAAAAAAACTTCACTTTTTCAATTAAAAACTTAGTTTTATCGCCGAAAAACTTGACTTTATCAATAAAAAACTTGACAAAATCAACACAACTCTTGACCGATTTATGAGTACGTTTGACTTTGGTAGTAAAAGAGGAAAAAAGATAAAAACGATGGTTATATTAAAAAAAATTGTATCTTTAAGGTCGAAAAATAAGTGTTATGGAACAGACCATTAAAGACATCAGTATCCAGACCATTGCTCATAAATTCCCATTTATGATCGGGCTTGAGGACGATTTCCTATTAAACGACACGACCGGATATGAGTATTTTCATTCTGGCAGCGACCCTTTAGACTATCCTATCCGACTCGATGGCATTGCCATTTGTATCTGTCGTGAAGGGAACGGCATTGTCAACTTAAATCTCCGGCAATATCACATCAAAAACAAGACATTGTTTATCTGTGCTCCCAATGATATTATCCAGATACCTGAGCAAAAAGCCGAGAACTTCCATGTGGAGACCATCTTTATCTCAACACATTTCCTCAAAGAAATGTATATATCGCTGAGCACCTTCGTACCATTCTTCATGTCGGTCAAAGAAAACCCGACTTACCAACTGACGGAAGTCGAAATCAACGAACTGAATCGGATATACCAACTGTTGAAGGGTGAGGTGGGCAAACCGGATAATTTCAACAAAGAAATACTACGGAATATCATGGCGGCTTTTCTGTATAAGTTGGGATCCATCCTTTATAACAAAGCTCCGGAACTACAAACAGACGATTTAAAACTGCCCAAGCGTGAGGAAATTCTGTTCAATGACTTTATCCGCCTTTTGAAAGAATATCATCAAAGCGAACGCCGGGTAGATTTTTATGCCGAGAAGCTCTACCTCACGCCAAAACATTTTTCCTCTGTGATTAAACGTGTCAGCGGGAAAACAGCCGGTAAGTGGATTGACGATTATGTGATCCTAGAGGCGAAGACTCTGCTTAGGTACTCCCCCATGTCCATCCAAGAGGTTGCGTTCTCACTGAACTTTGCAAATGCATCATTCTTCGGGAAATACTTCAAGCATCATACAGGTATGTCTCCGTCAGAATACAAAGCAGGATAAATCCTTTTACAAATAAAAAACGTCCGGGATATAGGTACATTCCGGACGTTTTCTTTATTATTTATGATTTACCAGATATTTACACGGTTCTCAGGTGCAACGTACATCGGGTCTTTCTCCGTGATGTTGAAAGCATCGTACCAAGCTTGAATATGAGGCAGGGCGCCATCAACACGCCATTTTCCCAAGGCATGAGGATCGGACTTCGTGCGGACACGAATTTCCTCATCACGAATGTTTTGTCCCCAGACACCGGCATAAGCCAAGAAGAAGCGTTGCTCTGGAGTGAATCCATTTTCTACCTTCAAAGGAGCATCCTTCGTAGCGTTCTTGAATGCCTGGAAAGCAACGTTCAGACCACCATGGTCGGCCAAGTTCTCACCTAAGGTCAAAGCACCATTACCATACAAGCCAGGAAGAACTTCAATCTTGCTGAAGAAGTCAGACATTACCTGAGCACGTTCCTTGAACTTCTCACCATCAGCCGGAGTCCACCAGTCACGGAAGTTACCATCCTTATCAAATTGACGACCTTGGTCATCAAATCCGTGTGTCATCTCATGACCGATTACGACACCAATAGCACCATAGTTGAATGCATCGTCAGCATTCATATCAAAGAACGGGTACTGAAGGATACCAGCAGGGAAGCAAATCTCATTGGTTGTCGGGTTATAGTAAGCATTTACCGTCTGCGGAGTCATATACCACTCATCCCGATCAACAGGCTTTCCTGCCTTCGACAGCATATAGTTCAGATAGAACGTGGTGGCACGTTTCATGTTTTCATAATAAGAATCTTTCTTATCGATGTTCAAGGCTGAATAGTCACGCCACTTATCAGGATAACCAATCTTCACATAGAATGAGTTCAACTTATCCAAGGCCTGCGTCTTGGTGCTGTCGCTCATCCATTCCTGTGCCTGGATACGTTCAGCCAAGGCTGTCTGCAAGTTCTTCACGAGTTGAACCATGCGTGCCTTTGACTCAGCAGGGAAATACTTCTGGACGTACATCTGTCCGACAGCCTCACCGAGTACACCGCTAACTGCACCTACAGCACGCTTCCAGCGTGGTTGCATCTCTTGAATACCTTTCATCGTACGGCTATAGAAATCAAATGCTTCTGCATACATCTCGTCGTTCAACGAACTAGAAGCTGCTTCAATGACATTCCATTGAATATAAGCCAGTTGCTTATCCAATGAAACCTCGTTGATGATGGCAGCCACTTCCTGAATCGGACGAATCTGTCCAACACTTACCTCTTTCACAACATCCTGCACACCGATACCTTTCAAGAAAGCATCCCAGTCGATACCCGGAATAGTCTTCTTCAACTCATCGACCGACATCTTATGATAGTTCGCTGCCGGATCACGTAATTCAACGTTGTTGAACGAAGCCTTGGCGATACGAGTCTCTATCTCCATGACAGCATCACGATTTTTCTCAGCCGTAGCCTGATCAAAACCAGCGAGTTGGAAAGTCTTCACGATATGTTCCTTGAATTTATTACGGATATTCGTAGTAGCCTCATCCTCGTCCAGGTAATATTCTTTCTGACCAAGGCTCAAACCACCCTGACCAAGTTGGAACAGGTTGTTCTTGCTATCCATAATATCGGCATCAATATAGAAACCGAAGTATGGGGATACGCCCAAGAGATTCAGCTGAGCCATCAATGGAACGATGTCTTTCTTATCCTTCAAGGAATTAGCAACCAATTCCAGATCTGCCTTCAGGGGTGCTACGCCTTCCTGGTTACGACGAACGCTGTCCAAAGCCAGATTATAAACATCTGCTATCTTCTGAGCAACGGTTCCTTGCTCTTGTTCCTTTGATGCCAACTCAGCAATCAAGCCTTTTATCTGCTCACGGTTATCTTCTGCCAACTTGTCAAAAGAGCCAAAGCGAGAATACTCACCCGACAGCGGATTATTCTTCATCCATCCGCCACATGCATACTGATAGAAGTCGGTGCCGACAGCTGCAGTGGTATCCAAATTCTCCATCTTGATACCCATGGTCTGCCCCTGGCTTCCCTTTTGTCCTTCACATCCTGCCAGCGATGCCATTGCCAACATCGCAAGAGGTAAATAATTTCTCATTTTCATTTCTTTTCTTTTAAAGTTATCTATCATAATTCTTCTAATTCCATAGAATATTGTTCCCATGCGGCCTCGGTTTCAGCTACTTGGTCTTTTAACTCTTGATACCGCACATAAAGCGTCGGATCGGTCGCCCCTTCTACGGTCGACAACTTCTCCTCCACCTCTTTTATCTGTTGTTCAAGATGTTCTATCTTTGCCTCACACTCGGCAACTTGACGCTCCAACTTCCGCTGTTTGCGGTTCTGTTCTTTCTGTAACTGATAGTTGATTTTTCCTTCACTGACAATCTCAACCTTTTCGTCTGGTTCTCTTTGATAAGTCGATAATCCATAAGGTGTGGTTGTCTGCAATTGGTTTAGGTTATCCAGTTGTTTCTTCTGAAGGAACTCATAGATGCCACAGAGATGTTCTCTCACCTTTCCTCCACCAAACTCGTACACCTTACTGACGATACCATCCAGGAAATCACGGTCGTGTGAAACTAAGATGACTGTTCCATCAAATGCCCTAATTGCTTCTTTGAGAACATCCTTCGAACGCATATCCAAATGGTTGGTAGGCTCGTCAAGAATCAAGAAGTTGACTGGTTCCAACAATAGTTTTATCATAGCCAATCGGCTGCGCTCACCTCCCGACAGCACTTTTACTTTCTTATCCGATGCTTCTCCACCAAACATGAAAGCACCCAGTATATCACGAATACGAGTACGTATATCTCCTTTGGCTACATAATCAATTGTATCGAAGACCGTTTTTTCTTCATCCAACAGCTGTGCCTGATTCTGTGCAAAATAACCAATCTGTACCTGATGCCCCACCGTCAACTTACCATCAAATGGAATCTGGTTCATGATACACTTCACCAACGTGGACTTTCCTTCACCATTCTTTCCAACGAAAGCTACTTTCTCTCCCCTCTTAATGGTCATGTTTACATCATGAAAAACCACATGGTCCCCATAGGCTTTCCTGACATCTTCACATATCAATGGGAAATCGCCGGAACGGACAGATGGTGGAAACTTCAAGTGAATCGCCGAACGGTCTTCTTCATCAATCTCAATGGGCACAATCTTTTCCAACTGTTTGATCCGACTTTGAACCTGAACAGCCTTTGTCGGTTTATAGCGGAAACGCTCAATGAAATCTTTTATTTCTTGGATCTCCTTTTGCTGATTCTCATACGCACGAATCTGCTGTTCCCTCCGTTCTTTCCTCAACTTCACAAACTCATCATACGTTACTTTATAGTCATAGATTTTCCCACACGAGATTTCAATCGTACGATTGGTCACATTATTGATGAAAGCTCGGTCGTGACTTACCAACATCACGGCTCCGGCATAGGTCTTCAGGAAATTCTCCAACCACTGTATACTTTCAATATCGAGATGGTTGGTTGGCTCATCGAGTAATAACACATCGGGATGACGTAAAAGGATTTTTGCCAGTTCGATGCGCATACGCCAACCTCCTGAGAACTCAGACGTAGGACGGTTGAAATCAGAACGTTCAAAACCCAATCCTGTTAACGTACGCTCCATTTCAGCCTGATAGTTATCTCCACCAATCATGCGGTAACGCTCCGTCTCAAGGGTAAACCGATCTATAAGCTTGTGGTATTCTTCCGACTCATAGTCAGTGCGTTGAGCTAATTCAATATTAAGCTGTTCCAAGTGTTGTTGTAATTCGGTCAAATGACTAAAGGCTTGTTCGGTTTCTTCCAATACAGTATACTCGTCGGTAAGATTCATCACTTGTGGGAGGTAGCCTATCGTTGTTTCTTTCGGTATACTCACAGTCCCCGATGTCGGAATTTGCAAGCCCGCTATAATCTTGAGCATAGTCGACTTCCCCGCTCCGTTCTTACCTACCAAGGCTATTCTGTCACGGTCATTCAGCACATACGAAACATCCTGAAAGAGTGGCTTCACGCCAAATTCTACCTTTAACTTATCTACCGATATCATTTTCACTCGTTTACCGAAGTGCAAAGGTACAATATTTTCATTGATATCAGCATTCTTTTGACAGATTTCTCTTGGAAACTAATTAGAAATCTTATCACAAGTTAAGAAAAGATGAAAGAAGTCCATCAAATTGTTAACAAATCAGTGGAATTGATAAAGTATATTATAGTTTTAGCCTTTCAAAGGGAATTCCTTGCTATTTCAGAAAATAGTCGTACCTTTGCATTGTGTTTTTCATAGTATTAGATTTAAGGTTTACAGAGATTGGCTGTCTGGGAAGATAGCCTTTTTTTATGTACCTACCCGAACAAAAGAAAAGCGTATGAATCATGATAATTTAGAGGAAATGTATCCATTAGTGGATGAGGAAGGAAACATTATCGGTGCTGCAACCAGAAAGGAGTGCCATGATGGCAGTAAAAAACTCCACCCTGTCGTTCACTTACACGTTTTCAACAGTAAAGGAGAGTTGTATCTTCAGAAACGCCCTGAATGGAAAGATATCCAGCCAGGGAAATGGGATACAGCAGTAGGAGGACATGTCGATCTTGGTGAAAATATTGAGATGGCACTCAGAAGAGAGGTACGTGAAGAATTAGGAATAACCGACTTTACTCCGGAAACACTAACCCATTATGTTTTCGAATCTGCTCGTGAGAAGGAATTGGTCTTTGTTCATAAGACTGTCTATGACGGACCAATCCAACCGTCCGACGAATTGGACGACGGGCGATTCTGGCCTCTGGCTGAAATCAAGGCATCTTTCGGTAAAGGTATCTTTACACCCAACTTTGAAGACGAATTCAAACGGTTGGGATTCTAACGATAGTAAAAACGCCACATATTATCCATTATATTATATGGTTTTGTACTGCCATCTTTTAATATTTCCTTATTACAGGAGAAATCTATGACATGATATCTTCCAAATCTATCTTACTGAAGCTTTGGAAACTCTTTCAAGTGTTTAAGAGATTTGTATTTTGATAATTCATCCAAGGGTGCTGATGAAGTATTAAAACGCATATAATATATGCATGAATCCTTATATTTCTTTTCAAACTCTTCTATAAATGCCAATTCTTCACGATGCTCTTCTTCCCACCTTGCTTTATATGCCTTAAGTCTTTTCATCGCTATCTTGTATTTTAAATGAACTATGACATAATAGGTCCCAAAAATAAGAACAAGACTTATCACAAACAATGGCCAATATTCACCTACGGAATTTAGAACAAGAAGAATGGCAACGAATCCCCATAATAAATATGCTATTACTTGTATCATGACAATATAACTCAATTCAGACTATTCCAGCCTTTTTACAATCCAACAAAGCAACGATGAACCAACCGAGAGTCAGCAAGGAGAAGAACACGTTCCCATACGAAAAGACTAGAATTGTAAACGCAATAACAGCATGAGTAACCTTCAGGACTGTTGATGGACTGATTTCCTCACCCATATAACGGGAGAACAAACGGGCATATGCTTCAACAAATGTTGAAACATGCATTCTGACACGCTGTGACAATGATAAGCTAAGTGATAAAACCTTTTTCATAACTGTTTCTTTTAATTATTCTGATGCAAAGAAACAGTCTGTTTTTGACAGAATACGTCAAACATTTATTTTTTCACTCATTTTTTTCACTTTTTCTTTCAGGTAAGAGAGGAAGTCAGGAGAATCAACGACTTCAACCTCTTCGAATAATCCCAGGACAAACCTTCCGACACCGACATACTGGCATACATCTGCCTGGAATATCCAATGATTATCATCCTCCTGTTGCAAATATTTTTCTGCCAAGGGGAATTCTTCCCGTAGGAGGTTCGCTGCCTTCAATGATAAACGAAGTTTAATCGGCAAACGCTGGTTACCGCTGAAATGAAAGACATCCGTATACCCTTGTTTGTGTTCCGCCTCATGTTCCCACGAGGAAGAAAGAATTTCGACACTTCGAATACGCGATACTTTGAACTGCTTATTGATACCACTGGACAATTCGTAGCACCATACTTCGTTATTATTCGTGGTAAAGGCAAAAGGCTCGACGAGACGATCACTGACAACATGACTATTCGACGAACGATAATCCCGGAATAGCACTTGACGTTTCTCCTTGATGCTCTCATAGATATTGTGCACATTATCGGCGATGCCACTTCGTACGACAATTTCTGAAAGAATCTTATAGTCATAAACCTTGTATAACTTTTCTTTCAGGTTTGCTTTCAATGAAGTATTTCCATCCACACTTTCGATGGCACGCTTTAAGATGTAGGCCTCTTCTTCGGTAAAATGCACCAAACTGGATATATCCTTGAAATAAGGTGAGGCCTTGTCCAAAGAGTAGTATCCATTCGTCTTCCGTACGATAAATCCGGCCATCTTGAACGCCTCAATATAACGGTAAACATTCCGTGAACTCATATCCAGTCGTTTCCCGAGTTCCTCCAATGTGTACTTACGATTCTGCGTCAAAAGCATCATCAACCGTAACTGCCGTTCAAACTTATGCAATTCCATAGCGTTTGTTTTAAGAGTTATTTCATGTAGGGTATACCATCGTTCCAGAACACTTCCACATTGGATAGTAGCCATGTCTTTCCTTTGTCATTATTACCTTGATAGAAGAGGATCGTACGGCCATCACGATCGGTGAAGATTCCCGGATGTCCCGATTCGCTTTCGTTCCATTCACCAGGCTGTCCATTTCTGAGAAAGGGTTCTTCCGACAAGCGTTTCCATACGATACCGTCTTCACTTACAGCGACACCGATCTGCTGTGGAGCATTGTTGTATGCACCGGCATAGAACATATAGAGTTTATCTCCTTGACGAGTTATAGAAGCACCTTCGATACATTTTCCCTCCCATGGATGTACAGGATAAAGGATAGATGAGTCGGCAGCCAAAGTCCAATCATCTCGATGAAAATCACATCCTGCCTTTGCAGTTGCCACACCTAACTTTTGAATCTGATAGTCAGGATCACGTGTTGCGAAATAAAGGAAGTACTTCCCGTTGAACTCAAACACTTCCGCATCGATGGCACGGCCACAACTCCAATCGCTCGGTTCCGGATGGAAGATTGGATTGGTGGCATCCCGTACGAAGTTCAGTCCATCCGTGGAATAAGCATGACAGATTGCATCCTGACGCGCATTTCCATAAGTCTGATAGAAAAGATGAATCGTATCATTCCGCAAGAACGAACCGGGTGCACATAAGCCTTTAGCCTCATAAGGAGCATCAGGATCCGGTGTCATCTCACCAATCTTGTCCCAATGAATCATATCTTTGCTTTCGGCAATACCGATGTTCCATCCCTCCTGCTTGTCCCAGTTACGAGGTGGAACAGAATAATACATCAGATAACGATCTTTGAAATGAACAACCGTCGGGTCCTTGGCAAAGGGCACTCCTACCCTGGTCGAATCCTTATAAAACATCACCTCCTGAGTTGTTTTGACAGGATGTGAACAAGAGAATGCCAACGCACCCATCATCAAGCAAAGTATTAGACGTATTTTCATAAAATCCTTCATTTAATTAAAACAAAGATAATAAAAAAACTCCTCACTGCTTTCGCAATGAGGAGTTTTTAATGATATGTTTGGAAGAAATTACATCATACCTCCCATACCGCCCATTCCTGGGTTCGGCATTTCAGGTTTCTCTTCTTTCTTCTCAACGATTACACATTCTGTTGTCAGGAACATACCTGCGATAGAAGCAGCGTTCTCCAATGCAACACGGGTAACCTTAGCTGGGTCAACCACACCTGCTGCATGTAAGTTCTCAAACTTGTCGGTACGAGCGTTGTAACCGAAGTCACCCTTACCTTCGCGAACCTTCTGAACGACAACAGCACCTTCCTTACCAGCATTAGCAACAATCTGGCGAAGCGGTTCCTCAATAGCACGCTTGATGATCTCGATACCTGTTGTTTCATCATCGTTATCACCCTTCATGCCTTCCAACTTCTCAGCTGCACGGATGTAGGTTACGCCACCACCCGGTACCAAACCTTCTTCCAAGGCAGCACGTGTAGCACACAACGCATCATCAACGCGGTCTTTCTTCTCCTTCATCTCAACTTCTGAGGCAGCTCCGACATACAATACTGCGACACCACCTGACAACTTAGCCAAACGTTCCTGCAGTTTTTCCTTATCATAAGAAGAAGTCGTGTTAGCCAACTCAGCCTTGATTTGGTTGATTCTGTCTTGGATCGCTTTCTTATCACCGGCACCATCTACCAATGTTGTGTTATCCTTGTTGATTGTAGCCTTCTCGCAAGAACCCAACATATCCATTGTAGCCTGTTCCAAAGTCAAGCCCTTCTCTTCGCTGATTACAACACCACCAGTCAGGATAGCGATATCTTCCAACATAGCTTTACGACGGTCACCGAAGCCCGGAGCCTTGACAGCACAAATCTTCAACTGTGCACGCAGACGGTTAACAACCAAAGTTGTCAAAGCCTCGCTATCAACATCCTCAGCAATGATTAACAAAGGACGACCGCTCTGAACAGCCGGTTCAAGAATAGGAAGCAAGTCTTTCAGGTTAGAAATCTTCTTATCATAAATCAGGATATACGGATTTTCCATCACGCACTCCATCTTTTCTGCATCTGTAACGAAATAAGGAGACAGATAACCACGGTCGAACTGCATACCTTCAACAACACCAATTGTTGTTTCAGTACCCTTAGCCTCTTCAATGGTGATCACACCATCCTTAGAAACCTTACGCATAGCGTCAGCAATCAACTTACCGATTTCCGGGTCATTGTTTGCAGAAACGGTAGCAACCTGTTCAATCTTGTCATAGTTGTCACCTACGTTCTCGCTCATGTCTTGAATTGTTTCAACAACACTTGCAACAGCCTTGTCGATACCACGTTTCAAATCCATTGGGTTTGCACCTGCCGTCACGTTCTTCAAACCAACGCCAACGATTGCCTGTGCCAAAACAGTAGCAGTAGTCGTACCGTCACCAGCATCGTCACCAGTCTTAGAAGCAACCGACTTCACCAACTGAGCACCTGTGTTCTGATAAGCATCAGCCAACTCGATTTCTTTTGCTACGGTTACACCGTCCTTTGTAATCTGAGGAGCACCAAACTTCTTCTCCAGAATCACGTTACGGCCTTTCGGACCTAATGTCACCTTCACTGCATTTGCCAAAGCATCCACGCCTTTCTTCAATTCATCGCGTGCATCTATATTGAAAAGTAATTCTTTTGCCATTTTATTTCTTTTTTAAAAGTTCCACAATCATTAACCGAGTACGGCCAATACATCACTTTGACGCATAATCAGGTATTTCTCACCGTTATATTCAATTTCTGTACCGGCATATTTGCCATACAAAACATGATCACCGACTTTCAATACCATTTCTTCATCTTTTGTGCCATGACCTACGGCTACTACTTCACCTTCTAATGGTTTTTCCTTTACTGTATCAGGAATGATGATACCACTTACTGTCTTTGTTTCTGCCTTTGCAGGGAGAACAAGTACTCTGTCTGCTAATGGTTTAATGTTCATAATACATTCTTTTTTTATATTGTTATTTTAAATAATTCGAAAAAGACACAATCTCTTTAGCGAAAACCGTGCCAAAGTATTTTTCAAACAGAAAAATTTTTAATTACTGCACAAGTTCCAACAAGCCATCCACCGTAACAGTCTGCTGTTCACCGGTTGTCATATTCTTGACTGACAACTTGCCCTCGTTCATCTCGTTTTCTCCAACCATAACAACGAACGGAATATTCTTATTGTTGGCGTATGTCATCTGTTTCTTCATCTTTGCTGAATCTGGGTATAATTCTGCTCTAATGCCATTCTCGCGCAGTTTCAATAAGACTTGTAGGCAATAAGCAGCCTCTTTCTCACCAAAGTTTACGAAAAAGACCTGAGTTGTGTTAACAGCATCCTTCGGATACAAATCAAGTTGATTCAGTACGTCATAGATACGGTCCGCACCAAAAGAAATACCGACACCTGACACACCTGGCATACCAAAGACACCAGTCAAATTGTCATATCTTCCGCCACCGCTGATACTTCCGATCTCAACATCCAACGCTTTCACTTCAAAGATTGCTCCAGTATAATAGTTCAGACCGCGTGCCAATGTCAGATCCAATTCCACTTCGTTCTGTATATGTAAGGCCGATACGGCATTCAGTATAAATTCTGTTTCTTCTACGCCCTTCTGTCCTATCTCACTCCCTGCCAATATGTCTTTCAACTGAGATAATTTCTCTGAGTTCGAACCGTTCAGAAGGATAATTGGCTGAAGTTTTTCAATCGCTTCCTGCGGTATTCCTTTTTCTGCCAATTCGGCATTCACATTGTCAAGACCTATCTTATCAAGTTTGTCGATGGCTACCGTAATGTCGACAATTCGTTCTGCTTCACCAATGATCTCAGCAATACCTGAAAGGATTTTACGATTGTTGATTTTGATGCATACTCGCACACCAAAGCGTCGGAAAACACGATCGATCATTTGCACCAGATCCACCTCATTGAGCAACGAGTCACTTCCTACCACATCGGCATCGCACTGATAGAACTCACGATAGCGACCTTTCTGTGGACGGTCGGCACGCCATACGGGTTGAATTTGGAAACGTTTGAAAGGAAAGCTCAGTTCCTCGCGATGCATCACCACATAACGGGCAAAGGGTACGGTCAAATCGTAACGAAGTCCCTTCTCGCAAAGCTTATTACCCAACTTAACATGATCGCGTGTAACCAATTCCTCATCACTGATATGTGCAAAGCAATCACCCGAGTTCAAGACCTTGAACAGTAGTTTGTCACCTTCCTCACCATACTTACCCATCAACGTAGATAAGTTTTCCATTGAAGGAGTCTCGATCTGTTGAAAACCGAAAAGATGAAACACTTCACGGATGGTATCAAATATATAATTACGCTTCGCCATCTCGACAGGCGAAAAATCCCTCGTTCCTTTTGGTATACCTGGTTTTGCAGCCATTTTATTCATTATTTATATTTCGAATGGCGAAGATACGAACAAAAAACGAGATGAAGGGCAAAATCAATAAAAATCACTTAACATAAACGTTTTTTATTACTTTGGAATTAATTTATGATTTTAAAGGGTGCTACTTATGCTATCTATTTTCTTTAAGAGAATCAATTTTATTATGAGACTGCCACCACGAAAAAGTTGTTCGTTTTTTGAATGATGTTTTGGTTAAAAATTTGGAGAATATAAAAACTAATATTAAATTTGCGTATAAACAATAAAAATACATCGAATATGTGGAATATCTTTAAGGCTGTAAAAGGAAATAAGTTCCAGCATGATATGATTCAAGAATATCATGAGGTGAAAAACAGAGTATTCAAGATGGAGGAGGCTATCGCCAACCAGGAGTATATGAATAGTCTGGCTGAAGACGAGCGAGAAGATATGGTCGCTCAGCACAAAGCCATGAAAGAATACTGGACAATCTTGAGAAGAAGATGCGTCAGGTATGGATACATTCATTAATAGTTAAGAAAAATAAAGGAGGCATCCCATCGAGGATGCCTCCTTTATTATAATCCCTAACCATTATAATTTCACCTTTTTCTTTACTGCCTTCGACTCATTATGCAGTCGGTCGAGTGCCGTGACCACATAGATGAACCGTTGATTACCATGTTCATAGGGTAATTTATAATAGGTATTGCTCGTAACAGCCATAATCCTTGAAGGATTCTCAAGGTTCAATGGGTCTTCCATTCCAAAGCGATACACAACATACTGCACAGCCTTATCCATCTCATGCTTTGCTTTCGGAGCCTTCCAGAACAAGACATACCCGTCGGATGTCCAGATCGGTTTCAGTTTCTTTACTTTCTTCGGAGCTTTATCATCGATAAAAGGTGATGTCGGAGGAATCGCCGGGAAACGATGATAGTTCACTTCCAACATGGTACGATAATTGCCTGGATTGTCCAAGACAGCCTCTGTATACCATTGACAACTTCCGTCTACATTCGGTAACGTACGTTGCAGGTGCATCTTTGTCCGCATCTGATGCTCGTTCGGATTGTTTAGGTCTGCATTTTTCACCGTTCGCATCACGTCTTGACCAATATACAAAGGGCGGTTCGAAGCATATTGATTCCACCAGTTTATCAGTGTCGTATAATCGGCCGCCTTATGTCCTATTTCCCAATAAATCTGTGGAATATTATAGTCGACCCAGCCTTCGTTTACCCAAAGCAAGACATCTGCATATAGATCATCATAGCATTGCAAACCATTCGTGTTACTTCCTTTCGGATCACTCTTTTTGTTGCGATAGATACCAAATGGAGAAACGCCAAACTTCACCCAAGGCTTCGTCTCACGCACGGTTTGATGAATCTCTTTGATAAGTTGATTCACATTATTGCGGCGCCAGTCACCGATGTTGGCAAAACCCCTTCCATAACGGGCAAAACTGACATGATCCTTAAACTCCTCCCCTGCAACAGGATAAGGATAGAAATAATCATCCATATGAATGGCATCGATATCATAGCGACTGACAATATCTTTTACAATTTTACAGATATATTTTCGGTTCTCAGGCTGTCCCGGATCATAATACAACTGACCACCATAACTAATGAATCGCTCCGGATGTTGCGTATATGGATGCATGGGCGACAAAGCAGCCGTTGTCTTGGTTTTTGCCCGATAAGGGTTGATCCAAGCATGGAACTCCATTCCCCTTTTATGACATTCTCTCACCATAAACTCCATCGGATCCCAATACGGAGAAGGAGCCTTGCCCTGTACTCCGGTGAAAAACCGGCTCCATGGCTCAAATGATGATTTATAGAAAGCATCCGACTCTGGCCGGACCTGGAAAATGATCGCATTTATACCTGCTTTCTGCAACTGGTTCAACCGATTGATTAATCCTTTCTGCATGGCCTCGGTCGACATTCCTTGAAACTGTCCGTTTACCGTCGCAATCCATGCTCCACGAAACTCTCTTTTGGGTACCTCAATTTGTGAAAGACAGACGGAAGGAAGCAATCCTATCATCAATCCTAAAAGAAGTGATTTCAATTTCATTTTACCTTAATTATTAATTGACGCAAAGATAGAAAATAGTTTTTGAAAAATAGAGAAAAACGAAACTTTCTTTTATGACCTGACTTGAAGATCCTTTACGAAAAAATTTTGCTTTTCTTATTTTTATAGACATATCTTTTATAACTTTGTTCGCAGATAAAAACAAGCTATACATATTGCGGATTCT
Source organism: uncultured Bacteroidales bacterium (assembly GCA_902779535.1). Classification (GTDB taxonomy): domain Bacteria; phylum Bacteroidota; class Bacteroidia; order Bacteroidales; family Bacteroidaceae; genus Phocaeicola. The sequence continues at coordinate 1,873 of CACZBX010000028.1, read as the reverse complement.
TTTCAAGAACAATCAAGCTCCTTGATTCCAACCTGAAACGATGTATAACCTAAAACTATAGAAAATGTCATCCTTAACATTAGCCATTATCATTGTATTCTGTATCGGATACTTCCTAATCGCCATCGAGAGTGTAACAAAAATCAACAAGGCTGCCATAGCCCTGCTTATGTTTGTGTTCTGTTGGACACTTTTCATGATCAACCCATCTTTGTACTTACCCAACGCAATAGGCGATCAAACGGCTACTGCTGTTAGTGAAGTGTTGGAACGACATTTGGGAGGCACTGCTACTACATTGTTCTTCCTGATGGGAGCCATGACGATCGTCGAGTTAGTCGATCAGAATGGCGGTTTCAATTTTGTGCGCAATACAATGCGGACGAAAAGCAAGAAAAAACTACTATGGCGCATTGCATTCATGACTTTCTTCCTTTCCGCTATTCTGGATAATCTAACGACTAGCATCGTCATGATTATGATTCTGCGGAAACTGGTCAGCGAGCGGAAAGACCGCATCATCTATGCATCTCTTGTAATTATATCAGCAAACGCCGGAGGAGCCTTCTCTCCAATTGGCGATGTGACCACTATTATGCTATGGAACAAAGGCGTAATTTCTGCACCGGGTATCATCCGTGAGATGCTTATCCCATCAATCATTGCCATGGTCGTCCCTGCTTTCATCCTTTCTCTTTCACTGAAAGGCTATCTGACATTCAAAGCCGAGCAAGACCAAGTTGCACAGGCAACTGAGCTGACTTCTTTTCAACGAAAAACCATCTTCTTCCTCGGAGTTGGCGGACTTATCTTCGTACCCATCTTCAAGTCGATTACTCATCTGCCACCATTTGTCGGCATTCTTCTTGTATTAGGTCTCCTTTGGACCGTTACAGAAGTCTTCTATGCACACTTACAAGGGACAGAAGAAAAGGGAGCCATGCAGAAACGGGTCTCTCAAATGCTAACTCGTATTGATATGCCTACCATCTTATTTTTCCTTGGCATTCTGATGGCAGTATCATGCCTCGAAACGATTGGCGTATTGACTTCTTTGGGTAACGGACTGAACCAGACGTTCCATGGGAACTACTATTTGATCACAGGCATTATCGGGGTACTCTCTTCAATCGTCGACAACGTACCACTTGTCGCAGGTTGCATGGGTATGTATCCAATAGCCGAAACAGGGGCGATGGCTGTTGACGGTATTTTCTGGCAGTTACTTGCCTATTGTGCCGGTGTTGGCGGTTCAATGTTAATCATCGGCTCGGCAGCCGGAGTCGTTGTGATGGGTCTGGAAAAAATATCTTTCGGATGGTACATGAGACATATCTCGTGGATTGCTTTCGCTGGGTATATCTTAGGAATTATCTACTATTGGATAGAGAAAAGTATCCTTGCCATCTAATAAAAGACAATAGAGTAAACTTAATTTGGGCATAAGGAGTAAACTCGTAAACGTTTTACGATCAATCCTATAAAGAGAATAAAAGCCGTCATGAAAAGGTTTAATACCTTCATGGCGGCCTTTGTGTTTTCTAGATTAATTTGTTTCAATGCTTATCCTGTGGATTTGCAATCCACAGGGGAGTAATTGCGGGTCTGCGACCCGCGCGGATAGCATATCCGCTAGTTATTTGCCTCGGGGATTACAAATCCCCGAGGACATTGTAGCATAAACGATAATGTAAACTGATCCATACACTTTGTCTCTGTAGATCATTTGTCCCTGTGGATTTGAAATCCACAGGGGGACTAACTGCGGGTCTGTGACCCGCGCGGATAGCATATCCGCATTTAGTGACTCGGGGATTACAAATCCCCGAGGACAAGGCAAGGAACAAAAGCACTTCACGATGAACTGATACGA
>CACZBX010000027.1 GCA_902779535.1 uncultured Bacteroidales bacterium | reverse complement strand
AAAAGCACGGTCGGTCAACAGATAACCATTGTCCGCACCACGGTATAAGCCTTCACGGATAATCTCTGCAGCACGTCCCGGGCCCATGGTCAACATCGTGATGGTTGAACCCGGATGTGTATCTTTAAGACGAAGAGCCTGCTCAAGGGCATTCAGATCTTCCGGATTGAACACTGCCGGAAGAGCGGCACGGTTCACAGTACCATCAGCGTTCATGGCATCCTTGCCAACATTACGCGTATCAGGCACTTGCTTAGCCAAAACTACAATTTTTAAACTCATATACTATTTATTTACTTGATTATACATGTTATGCTCGTACAAAGAGCCTTCGCACAAAACGGTGCAAATTTAGTTAAACTATTTCATTGTTGAAAGCATAAAGACGAAAATCTGCACATTTAAGGCTTTTTTGAGCAATGGAAACGATGTTACATCCATCCTTTAACAGGAATTAGGAAAAACAAAGTTTTTATTCCATAATAAATGGATTATTTATTGTACTTTTGTTGCCAAATAAGAAAAACATCATGAACAATAATAAGAAACTCATTGCTGTCATCATCCTACTACTACTCATCATTGGCGGCGTTTCATATTATGCACTCCGACAAAAACAAGAGAACAAGGAGATGCAGCAACTCTACGACGTGGAAAAGGAAGAAATGGAAAATGAATACAGCACCTTTGCCACACAATACGATGAATTACAAGTGCAAATCGACAACGACTCCATCCGGGAGAAATTGGAGGCTGAAAAACTGAAGACCCAGCGCCTGCTGGAAGAGCTTCGTCAGGTAAAGACCAGCGATGCCAACGAGATCATGCGTCTGAAGAAAGAACTGAAGACCGTGAGAGCCGTCCTTCGCAGTTATATCGTCCAAATCGACTCACTCAACCGCATCAACGAAGCCCTCACCACCGAGAACCGTCAGGTGAAACAGCAATATCACGAGGCGACGCGACAAATTAATACACTCTCACAGGAGAAGAAGGACTTGTCGGAACGCGTTACCTTGGCTTCACAACTCGATGCAACTTCCATCGTAGTGACACCGAAGAACAAAAGAGGAAAAGCCGAAAACAAGGTAGACAAGGTGAAGAACATTGCCATCAGCTTTACCATCGTGAAGAACATCACGGCAAAGACCGGTGAACGTACCCTGTACATCAGGTTGACCAAACCCGATAATGAAGTACTGACAAAGAACGCTTCGGCTACCTTCCCATACGAGAACAAAAACCTTACCTACTCGATCAAGAAATACATCGAGTATACCGGTGAGGAACAAAATGTTACCGTATACTGGGATGTAGAGGAATACCTTCCTGCCGGAACCTATCATGTATACATCTTTGCTGATGGAACGATGATCGGTCAACAGGCTTTCAACATGAAGTAAAAATGTTTCAAACATATCAGAAGCGGATAATCGGTCAGACTATCCGTTTTTGTTTTCTAAAAGTCGGGAAAAGGCATAAATTTGTATAAAAAAAGAGACAACCTATTATAAATGAGTTGTAATTTTGTATGTGAAATGAAATTATCTATAACAATGAAAAGATGTTTTATCATTATCTTATTCATATCGGCAACCTCTTATCTGTCGGCACAAGTGCTCAGTTTAGACAGTTGTCGAAATCTGGCTTTACAGAATAATAAGGAGTTGCTGATCTCGGGAGAAAAGATTACGGCAGCACACTACCAGAAAAAAGCCGCGTTCACTAATTTCCTTCCAAAGATCAATGCAGCGGGTACATACATGCGTACCGAAAAGGAAATCTCGCTTCTGAGCGATGATCAGAAATCGAAATTGGCGAACATGGGTACGGAAATGGGACAGACTGCTCAAAGTATCTTCAAACAGATTGCCACGACTAATCCTGAGTTGGCACAACTGCTACAACCGCTTGCCGCCTATATTCCGGGTATTGTCGCTCCGATGAATGAGCTAGGACAAGGCATTGTGGATGCTTTTCATACCGATTCACGAAACTTGTATGCAGGTGCCATCACCTTGACACAGCCGATTTTCATGGGTGGAAAGATTGTGGCATACAATAAGATCACCAAGTATGCAGAAGAACTGGCCAAGTCGCAACACGCTACAGGCATGCAAGACCTAATCCTCAATACAGACCAGGCCTATTGGCAGGTCATTTCACTAGTAAACAAGAAGAAATTGGCCGAGAGTTTTCTCGAGTTGGTAAAGCATCTGGACAGTGATGTCGATAAAATGATTGCCGAAGGTGTGGCGACCAAGGCTGATGGACTGAGCGTGAAGGTAAAGGTGAACGAAGCCGAAATGACCCTCACCAAAGTAGAGGATGGATTGAGCCTCTCAAAGATGGTGCTTTGCCAGCTATGCGGATTGCCACTCGATAGTGAGATTCGCCTGGCTGACGAGGATGTGGAAACGATTCCGACAACCGTTAGCGATGCTCAGGCCGATGTACAGACAGCTTTCGCTAACCGTAACGAACTGAGAAGTCTGGAACTGGCCAGCAAGATTTACCGTCAGAAAGTGAATGTGACACGGGCCGACTTCCTCCCAAGCGTTGCCTTCACCGCCAACTATGCCGTTACAAACCCCTCCCTCACCAACGGCTTCGAAAAGAAGTTCAAAGGTATGTGGGCTTTGGGAGTATTGGTGAAAATACCTATCTGGAACTGGGGAGAAGGTTTTTATAAGGTGAAAGCCGCCAAGGCAGAAGCCAATATTGCACAATACCAACTCGCCGATGTCAAGGAAAAGATTGAATTGCAGGTGAACCAGGCTGCCTATAAGGTAAACGAGGCCAACAAGAAACTCGTTATGACTCAGAAAAATCAAGAGAAGGCAGAAGAGAACCTGCGCTATGCCAACCTAGGATTCAAGGAAGGAGTCATTCCTACCAGCAACGTGCTTGAAGCACAAACGGCTTGGCTCGCAGCACAATCCGACAAGATTGACGCACAAATTGATGTGAAGCTGACAGAGATTTATTTACGCAAATCATTAGGAACATTAAAATAAAAGAGATATGACAGACAAATCACAAAATGTCAACATGCTGATTGCCTTTTTCTCATTGGCAGCAGTAATTATCATCGTAACCCTTATCGGGTTCTACACCTTAGGGAAAGGCCCCGAGGTCATTCAAGGTCAAGCCGAAGCCGACGAATATCGTGTTTCCAGCAAGGTTCCTTCTCGTGTACTCGAGTTTCGCGTCCATGAAGGCGACCAGGTAAAGGCTGGCGATACACTCGTCATCCTGGAAGCACCGGAAGTGCTGGCTAAACTGGCACAGGCTCATGCTGCGGAGGACGCTGCACAAGCCATCAGCGACAAGGCACAACGTGGTACTCGTCAAGAGCAACTCCAAGCAGCCTACGAGATGTGGCAGAAAGCCAAGGCCGGGCTGGAGATTGCAGAGAAATCGTATAACCGTGTCAACCGCCTCTTCGAAGAAGGCGTGATGTCGGCACAGAAACGCGATGAGGTAAAAGCCAATTACGATGCCATGGTAGCAACCGAGAAAGCTGCTGCATCACAATATCAAATGGCAAAGAACGGCGCACAGCGTGAAGACAAAGCTGCTGCAGCTGCTCAGGTAGCACGTGCCAAAGGTGCGGTAGCCGAAGTGAACTCATACATTAACGAAACCATCCTGACCGCTGCTGCCGATGGAGAGGTGACCGAAATCTTCCCGAAGGTAGGCGAACTCGTAGGAACCGGAGCACCCATCATGAACATCGCCCGATTGAATGATATGTGGGTGACCTTCAACGTGCGTGAGGACTACCTGAAAGACTTTACCGTGGGCAGCGAGGTGAAAGCATTCGTACCGGCCTTCAAGAAGAATGCTACATTCAAGGTGACTTACATGAAAGACCTTGGTACATACGCAGCGTGGAAGGCAACCAAGACACAAGGGCAGTATGACGTCAAGACATTTGAAGTAAGAGCCGTACCGGTAAAGAAGATCGAAGGTCTTCGCCCAGGTATGAGCGCGATTATCGAGAAATAAGCAAGGTATCATGACCATCAATGTTCATCGTCGGATCTATTTGATAGCAAAGCGGGAGGTACTCCGGATCGCTACACGCCCTCTGTACCTTTTCAGCATGGTGATAGCTCCCCTCTTTTGCTACATCTTCTTCACGACGCTTATGTGGAACGGTCTGCCAACGGATCTGCCTATCGGTGTAGTGGACTTGGACAACACTTCCACCACACGAAACATCATCCGCAACCTGGATGCTTTCCAACAAACCAAAATAGTAAAGCATTACGATAGTTTCAGTGCGGCAAGGAAGGATATGCAGAAAGGGAACATCTACTCTTTTTACCTGATTCCTAAAGGCACCACAGAGAAAGCACTTGCCAGCAGGCAACCAACCGTTTCTTTCTATACCAACTACTCCTACCTGATCGCCGGCTCCTTATTATATAAGGACCAACGCACCATGTCGGAGCTAGCTGGAGGAGCTATCGGAAGGGCTACATTGCGTGCCAAAGGATTTACTGACGATCAGGCTATGGCAATCCTACAGCCGATCGTAATCGACTCGCATGCCCTGAACAACCCGTGGTTGAATTACTCTGTTTACCTCAGCAATACTCTAATCCCAGGCATCCTGATGCTTCTTATCTTCATGACTACCATCTATTCGATCGGTAGCGAGTTGAAACAGAACACACAAAAGGAATGGATGGGACTGGCCAACAACTCCATCTACACCGCCCTAACGGGAAAGATGCTGCCACAAACCATTATCTTCTTTATCATGGCAGTGGCATACAACATGTATCTATACGGATTCCTGCACTATCCTTGTAACAGTGGTATCATACCGATGCTGTTCATGGGGCTCCTTTTGGTCGTATCCTCACAAGCCTTCGGCATCTTCCTCTTCGGATCGCTCACTACCATGCGATATGCACTGAGCGCAGCCGCCCTTTGGGGAGTACTCTCGTTCTCCATCTCCGGCATGAGCTACCCGGTAATGGCGATGCACCCCACCTTGCAGGGATTGGCTTATCTCTTCCCGCTGAGACATTATTACTTGCTCTATGTGAATCTGGCCCTGAACGGTTATCCACTGATCTATGCATGGGAATCCGTCGTAGCCTTATTGTTGTTCACACTCCTGCCGTTCATCGTCATCCGACACTTGAACACAGTTGTGACCCAATATAAATATATACCGTAAGAATCATGGGACAATTAAAAGATATACTAAGAGAAGGTTTCGCCGACACCTTTTATATCTGGTGGGAGGAAATAAAGAACGTGTTCAAAGACATGGGCGTTTTGATCTTTTTCATTATCGTCCCTCTGTTCTATCCATTGATCTATTCATTCCTGTACTCGAACGAAACCGTTCATGACGTACCTGCTGCTGTCGTCGACAACAGCCATTCCTCCTTAAGCAGGGAGTTCCTACGGAAGGTGGATGCTACAGCCGACATTGCAATCATCTCCCATTGCAGCGACATGGAAGAAGCCGAGTTATTGATGAAGGAGACGAAGGTTTATGGCATCATCCTTATTCCTGAGGACTTCAGCGACAATATAGCCCGTGGCGAACAAGCGAAAGTGACGATCTACAGCAACATGGCCGGGTTACTTTACTACAAGGCCATGCTGACGGCCACGACGAATGTGTCGCTCGACATGAACAAAAAGATCAAGATTGAACGGGCCGGCAATACGACGAACCGGCAGGACGAAGTCAGCACAACCCCACTGAAGTATGAAGATGTATCATTATATAATCCACACAACGGATTTGCCAGTTTCCTTATCCCAGCCGTGCTAATCCTGATTATCCAGCAAACCTTGCTCCTTGGCATTGGGTTGGCAGCAGGAACAGCCCGCGAGAACAACCGATTCGGTGATCTGATCCCTATGAGTTCGCATTACCATGGGACCATGCGGATCGTCTTGGGCAAGTCGATGTGCTATATGATGATTTATGCCATTATGGCTGCCTATCTGGTTTGCGTCGTACCTGAAATCTTTGGATTTGTACAGGTATCACAGCCGTTCACGCTGTTTGTATTCATGGTACCATACATCCTTGCATGTATTTTCTTCTCGATGACTTGCTCCATCTTTATTCATCATCGCGAAGCCTGCTTCCTAATTTTCGTATGCACCTCCGTCCCGTTGCTATTTATCTCAGGTATATCCTGGCCGGGAACGGCGATTCCACCATTCTGGAAAGTTCTCTCATGGATATTCCCTTCCACATGGGGCATCCGTGGGTTCGTGGCAGTGAATACGATGGGAGCCACGTGGAGTGAGATCCAGGAAGAATATCACATACTTTGGTTACAAACTGGTATCTACTTCGTCACGACCTGCATCGTGTACCGTTGGCAAATCCTCTCCAGCGAACGGCATCTGCTCGATGGCGAAAGCAATAAGTTAGGATAAACAAACACCTGCCTTTTCGGTTGCCGATAGGCAGGTGTTTTTCTTATTACCATATTCTATCCTATCAGAATAGCAAGGCCAGCCATTCGGCTTCCTTTCCCTCGTACACCTTTACATCCGTAATCGGACGAAACATCAAATCAGCATAGCGGAAGAGCTGTGCTGCGACAAATTGATGGTCACGCGAGATGCACAAATCCAGGTGCATATTCCCCACAGAAGTGTGACTCACCTTTCCAGTATGCTTTACCGTTTCCTCTAATTTTTCGGACGGTGCGTTGAACACGCGTTCTAACTTCAAGCCTGCTTCGGGTGTATAATCGTATTGGAACACATCGATGCAACTTTGAGTAGGTTGATATAACACGGTTTGTTTCAAACCAAATACTGACTTGATGATCTGAATATGTGGATGATTGGATAATGTTTTTCCCATTTCTCCGTTTTTAATCTTTGACATCTTAATCTTTTATTTAAAATTGGATAATTCAGCGTCCCCAGGGGAACGCCCTGTTAATGATAAGTATGCGACAACTCTCCGAAAACATACGATTGTTTTCGAAACATACTTCTTAAGTAATGATGCTGAAAAGAAAAGATGCTAACAAAGGATATGCCTCAATGCAAAGACATAGTAATCGCACGAGGCAACCGAAAGTAACGGAAGCGTAATCTTCCAATAATGAGTGCCTGTCTTGACTGATTTATAAGGTGAAAGAAATGTGAGCGACTGCAACTTCGCTTGCATGCGATAGTTTCGTTGAGCGTGATGAGAGAGGAGACGCTGCGGCCGCGAATTGCAAATACGGTAGATGGAATGTGAGTCCGTGATGATGGCTTCCGTCCTCTTCTGCTCCCAAGAGCCTGTCCGACGGAGTCCATCCCTGTCCTTGCGTTCCTTAAAATGCTGATAAACGGTTTGAATGTCATCGGGCTGCTCGCTTCTGGTAATAGAAGAAGCAGACTGCGTCCAGTCGCCCACCAATAAGATGAGCAGAACCATCCAGATACGCATCAACCGTTTCATAGTTCTACAATGATTCTATTTAAAAGTTCATTTTGCGATAGGCTTCCTCCAGTTGCTTCATCGCTTTCTCGATGATAGCACGAGGAGAACCAATATTCAATCGCATGAATCCCGTACCTTCCTCGCCAAAGATCCATCCATCGTTCAAAGCCAGATGAGCCTTATCGACAAAGAAGTCGGTCAACGCTTCCTTGCTGAGGTTCAGCTCCCGACAATCCAGCCAAACCAGATACGAAGCATGTGGACGGATAGCCTTTATCTTTGGCATCCGTTCCTTCAAATAGGCATCTACAAAAACGATGTTTCCTTGAATATAAGCAATGCACTGGTCGAGCCATTCGGCACCTTGGGTATAGGCTGCCTCAACCGACAGGAAAGCAAACACATGTCCCATGTTCGACTCGCCCGCCTCGAGGAACTGCTCAAACTGTTCGTGGCGTTGTTTGTCATAGATGATGACGTGTGAGGCAGAAATCCCAGGGATATTGAAGGCCTTACTCGGAGCCATGAAGGTAACAGAGTTTATCTTTGCCTTTTCATTCACCATCGAGAATGGTTTATGCTTGTATGGAGGCAAGGTCAGGTCAGCATGGATTTCATCCGAGAAGACGAGGACATTCTCCTCATAGCAGATGTTGGCAACAGCCTCGAGTTCCTCTTCTGTCCATACGATACCGCCCGGGTTATGAGGATTACAAAGGATAAACACCTTGCATCCCTTGACCTTCTCACGAAAATCGGCCAAGTCCATGTGATAGGATCCATCCTTTAGGATCAACGGGTTGGTTACCACCTCACGACCATTGGCAACAGATACATTCCGGAAAGGATGATAAACGGGTGGTTGAATCAGGACCTTATCTCCTTTCTTTGTAAAACAGTTTAAAGCCAGGGAAAGGCCCGGGACGATACCGCTCACAAAGGTGATCTCTTCTTTGGTAACCTGCATGCCATAACGGTTGTGCACCCAACCGACGATAGACTGATAATAACCGTCGTGCTTCGAGGTATAACCCAAAATCTCACGGTCACAACGCTCACGAATAGCATTCAAGATACAAGGAGGAGCAGCAAAATCCATGTCTGCTACCCAAAGCGGAATCAAATCCGTCCGCCCCCAATTCTCTTGTAAACCAGTCAACTTAATGGCAGCCGTTCCTTCACGGTCGATGATTCTATCAAAATCGTACTTCATCTTCTTGTATTTAGTGGCTCAAAGGTACACAAAAAAGACGATTTCCGTTCAAAAAACAAAGAGATTATCAAATAAAAAAGTTATCCCCAAAGGCCTCACAATGCAAAAAGGAAACTTTTTTCGAAAAAAATCTGATAATTTGTTTGCATCTTACAAAAATATAGTACTTTTGTAACCGTAAATAGATAAAACGGATATGAAAACGTTATTGAATGCATACTTTTATTCCTTTTATTACTTTTACTTTAGCACTAAAGTAAGCGACATTGCTGCCCATAAGTTTTTCAACGACGAGGAACTTCAGTTGATCTGTTGCAACACCTTTGAGGAGATCTTTGAGAACATCCAACAAGACAGCAGCGTCATCGGCTTCCTGGCCATTGAGAATACGATTGCAGGTAGCCTGTTGCACAATTACGAACTGCTGCGCGACAGCGGATGCACCATCGTGGGCGAGCATAAGCTTCGCATTTCACACAGTCTGATGTGCCTGCCGGAGGATGACTGGGACAGTCTGACCGAGGTCAACTCACATCCTGTGGCACTGGCTCAGTGCCGAAACTTCCTCCATGCCCACAAGAACCTGAAGATTGTCGAGACCGATGATACAGCCAAGAGTGCAGAAGTCATCCAACAAGAACAGTTGAGGGGACATGCGGCTATCGGACCGAAATATGCAGCCGAGCTGTATGGCATGAAGATCTTGCAGGAAGGCATCGAAACGAACAAGCATAACTTCACCCGTTTCCTCGTGGTATCAGATCCATGGAAAGCAGACGAGATACGCGACCGTTCAAAGGTGAACAAGGCCAACATCGTGTTTGCCCTCCCCCACACCGAAGGAAGCTTGTCGCAAGTGCTATCGATCTTCTCTTTCTACAAAATCAGTCTGACCAAGATACAGTCATTACCCATCATCGGGCGGGAATGGGAATACCTGTTCTATGTCGATGTAATCTTCAGTGATTACCTACGCTACCGCCAGTCGATCGATGCGGTACGACCATTAACCAAGGAACTTAAAATATTAGGAGAATACGAAGATGGCAAATCAACCATATAACATAAAGCCAGCCGACCGTCTGGCAAATGTCAGCGAATATTATTTCAGTCGGAAACTGAAGGAAGTGGCAAAGATGAATGCCGAAGGCAAGGACATCATCAGCCTGGCTATCGGAAGTCCCGATATGCCGCCTTCGGAAGAGACCATCAAGGTGCTGTGCGAAGAAGCACAGAAACCGAATGCACACGGCTATATGCCTACCGTCGGCATCCCCGAACTTCGTCAGGCCATGGCCGACTGGTACAAGCGCTGGTATAATGTGGACTTGGACCCGAACACAGAGATTCAACCCCTCATTGGGTCAAAGGAAGGAATACTGCATGTTACCTTGGCCTTTGTCAACCCAGGCGACCAAGTACTGATACCGAACCCAGGCTACCCGACCTATGCGGCCGTGAACAAAATCTTGGGAAGTGACATCGTTTACTACGACCTTCTGGAGAACAATCACTGGCAACCCGATTTCGTTGCGCTGGAAAAGATGGACCTGAGCAAAGTAAAACTGATGTGGACGAACTATCCGAACATGCCGACCGGAGGAAATGCGAGCATGGAGCTGTATGCGCGCATTGTCGACTTCGCTCGCCGGCATCACATCGTGGTGGTGAACGACAACCCGTACAGTTTTATCTTGAACAAAAAACCCATCAGCATCCTCAACGTGCCGGGAGCAAAGGACTGCTGCATCGAGTTCAACTCCATGAGTAAGAGCCATAACATGCCGGGATGGCGATTCGGCATGCTGTCGAGCAATGCCCAGTTCATCCAGTGGATACTGAAGATCAAGAGCAACATCGACAACGGCATGTTCCGTCCTATGCAACTGGCTGCGGCGCAAGCCTACCACAACTCGGAAGAATGGCACGCTACCTATAACTTCGATGTGTACCAACGTCGGCGGAACCTGGCTGAACAGATCATGACAACGCTGGGATGCACCTTCGACCCCGAGCAAGTGGGGATGTTCCTTTGGGGACGTATCCCCGACCACTACGCCGATGTGGAGCAACTCACGGAGAAGATCCTCCACAAAGCCCGCGTGTTCATTACCCCGGGATTTATCTTCGGCAGCAACGGCAACCGATATATCCGCATCTCGCTCTGTGCGAAGGAAGAGAAAATCAAGGAAGCGCTGCAACGCATCCAACAAATTTTGTAAAGTAAAACAGAACATATATGGAACTTGAATTAAAACCCCTCGCCCTCCCGGGCGTAGAACCTACAAGACCGATTGTGATCGCAGGACCTTGTAGTGCTGAGACTGAAGAACAAGTGATGACCACCGCCACCCAACTGGCGAAGAAAGGTATTAAGATATTCCGTGCAGGCATCTGGAAGCCTCGTACCAAGCCAGGAGGTTTCGAAGGTATTGGTGTGAAAGGTCTGCCCTGGATGCAGCGAGTAAAGCAAGAGACGGGCATGCTGACCACCACCGAAGTGGCCAACGCCAAGCATGTGGAGGAATGTCTGAAAGCCGGCATCGACATCCTTTGGATCGGTGCCCGCACCACAGCCAACCCGTTCGCCGTACAAGAAATTGCCGACGCCTTGAGAGGTGTCGACATCCCTGTACTCGTGAAGAACCCGGTGAACCCCGACCTGGAACTCTGGATCGGTGCCTTGGAACGTATCAACGGAGCCGGTATCAAACGGATGGCAGTCATCCATCGCGGCTTCTCCTCGTTCGACAAGAAGATCTACCGCAACATTCCACAGTGGCACATCCCCATTGAGCTGCGTCGCCGCCTGCCGAACATGCCGATCTTCTGCGACCCGAGTCACATCGGCGGTAAGCGAGAACTCGTGGCTCCACTCTGCCAGCAGGCAATGGACCTCGGCTTCGACGGCCTCATCGTCGAGTCGCACTGCAGTCCTGATAATGCATGGAGCGATGCTGCCCAACAGGTTACTCCCGACGTGCTGGATTATATCCTCAACCTCCTGGTCATCCGCGATGTCAAGCAGACAACAGAGAGCCTTCGCGAACTGAGAAGTCAGATTGACGAATGTGACGACCAAGTCATCGAGATACTTGCCAAGCGGATGCGTATCTGCCGGGAAATCGGTACATTCAAGAAAGAGCATGACATGACCGTGCTGCAACCAGTGCGCTACAACGAGATCCTGGAGAAGCGCGGTGCACAGGGAACGCTTTGCGGAATGGGTGCAGAGTTTATCAAGAAAGTATTTGTGGCCATCCACGAAGAGAGTGTACGCCAGCAGCTGGAAATCATCAACCAATAAGATTCGCACTATGAGAATATTGATTCTTGGAGCCGGAAAGATGGGCTCCTTCTTCACCGACGTCCTGAGTTTTCAGCACGAGGTAGCCGTATACGAGATCAATCCCAAGCGACTGCGCTTCATCTACAACTGCCTCCGCTTCACCAAGCTGGAGGAGATCGATGAGTTCCGCCCGGAACTGGTCATCAACGCCGCAACGGTGAAGTATACCATCGATGCGTTCAACCAGGTGCTGCCGCATCTGCCTAAGGACTGTATCATCAGCGATATCTCGTCCGTGAAGACCGGATTGAAGGATTACTACGAAGCATCCGGCTTCCGCTACGTATCTACTCACCCGATGTTCGGCCCTACATTTGCCAACCTCGACCAACTGAGCAACGAGAACGCCATCATCATCAGCGAGGGCGACCATCTGGGAAAGATCTTCTTCAAGGATCTGTACCAGGGTCTCGGACTTCACATCTTCGAGTACACGTTCGATGAACACGATGACACCGTGGCCTATTCCCTGTCGATCCCCTTCGTATCGACCTTCGTCTTTGCCGCTGTGATGAAGCATCAGGATGCCCCTGGAACGACTTTCAAGCGTCACATGAAGATTGCCAAGGGAGTATTGAGCGAGGATGATTACCTCTTGCAGGAGATCCTGTTCAATCCGAGGACACCGGCTCAAGTCGAGAAGATTCGCACCGAGTTAAACGATTTATTGAACATCATCTCGCAGAAAGATGCAGAAGGAATGCATGCTTATCTGGAGAAAATTAGGGCACATATCAAATGAAAAAACTCATTATCTTTGACCTAGACGGAACCTTACTGAATACGATTGCCGACTTGGCCTCGGCCACGAATCATGCGCTGGCAGCCAACGGCTATCCACAACATGCCACGGAGGAGTACCGGTTCTTCGTGGGCAACGGGATCAACAAACTGTTTGAGCGGGCCTTACCCGATGGAGAGAAGACGGAGACGAACGTGCTTCGTATCCGCCAGAGCTTCATCCCCTACTACGATGTGCACTGTGCCGACCTGACACGCCCATATCCCGGAATTCCGGAACTCCTGAATACGCTGCAGCAGAAAGGGATCCAGATTGCCGTGGCGTCAAACAAGTACCAGCGTGCAACAGGGAAACTGATTCCTCACTTCTTCCCCGACATCCGCTTCACGGCCATCCTCGGTCAGCGGGAAGGGATTCCTCGCAAGCCCGACCCACAGATTGTCCACGAGATTATCAAACTCGCCGGCGTGCAGCCTGAAGATGTGCTCTACGTAGGCGACTCGAACGTGGACATGCAGACTGCACTCCATGCAAAGGTGGATGGCATCGGAGTTACCTGGGGATTCCGTCCGCGTACCGAACTGGAAGAAGGACATCCCTTTGCCATCATCGACAAAGCCTCCGACCTACTCGCTTATATTTAGGCAGATTTCTTTACAAACGATATCCTTCATATAAAAATCGGTCACGGTCGATAAATGAACCGGTGGGCACCAATTTACAAATCGGCGCCCACCGATTTTTAATTGGCGCGCGCCAATTAAAAACCGGCCGTAAAGAGACATTCACTTCTCCAGCCTCAACTTTGATAAATTATTCCAACAAAACACCGAAACGACACGAACAGTTCGTTTATTACTATCACTGATTTCGACAAGTTTTGATGCTTTCATCAAACCGCCCGCTTCGTTCCTGTGGATTTCCGAATCCACTGGGGGAGTAATTGCGGGTCTGTGACCCGCGCGGATTGTCATGTTCATTTCTTCTTTGCACGAGCAAAGAAGAAACCGAACCAAAGAAGAAACTCGCCGGCTGATCGCAAAAAAGCTAAAAATCGAAGCATGTTTTCCTGAACTCGCCAAACGCCCTCGCTCCGCTCGCTTGAACGAGGCTCGTTCTTCACGGAAAACATCTTCAATTTTCTACACGCTTTTTTGCTTAAGGCCGAAACATAATTTACGATAACAGAAACGATAATGTAAACATTTGTTCCTGTGGATCACTTGTCCCTGTGAATTTGCAATCCACAGGGGGAGTAACTGCGGGTCTGCGACCCGCGCGGATAGCATATCCGCATTTAATACCTCGGGGATTGCAAATCCCCGAGGATATAGCGACAAAGCAATGAAAATTGCGGATTTGTATTTAAGGGAAGTAACTAATGGCGGCGTTCGCTGCTCAAGTACTGGATCAGATCTTTCGGAAAATTGGTTTCCAACACGGTAAAGCCTTGGTCGATGAGCCAGCCCCACCCTTCGGATGGACGGCGGAAGATAGAGACATCGTCGTCATGTCCTGCCGTATGCAAGGGCCAAGTGGCAGCCACAAAGGCCCGTGAGCCGGATGCCAGCACATGAGGGAGCAGTCGGTAAGTCTCAGAGTCGAGCGATGCCATTCGGAACTGGAAAGCCACGGGATGCAGCTGCCGGATGTATTCATCGACATATTCGGAAAGATGCGGGATCTTCTCCTCGATGACCGGACAGTAAACCACACTATCCAAAGCAGCGCCGAAGATGCGGCGTGCCTTCTCGTAAGGCCAATCGAGTACAAAGACAGCTTCCTTCAAGGCATCATGTTTGCGAAGCACCTCCAGCAAGTCGCGTACTGTAGACCCCTCTTCCCTGCCCGGTAGGTCGATCCCCGCCTTATCCAGGTAAAGGTATGCACGTCCCCGAGCCTCGGCAATAAACTCCTCCAGCGTGGCTACAGGATGCTGAGTGCTTTGTCCCCAATTGGTACGCAAGCGCAACTTGCGGATCTCGTCGAGCGTCATCTCCGAGATGGTCCCCGTGCCGTTTGTCATGCGGTCGACCGTGGCGTCGTGCATCATGATGAAGTGTCCATCCATAGTCTGACGCACATCCGTCTCAATCAGATCGGCACCAAAGAAGATCGCGTTCTTCAACCCCTGCAACGAGTTCTCGGGAGCATACTTCCAGTCGGCCCGGTGAGCAGCCACGAAGATATAGCCATCATCCTGGATATTCCTGATCTCGCGGATGCTGCGAGTGGTCTGTGCCGAAGCAAAAGTAGAGGACAGCAGTGCTATGGCCAAAAGAATCTTTCTCATACCTTATATTAGATAGACAGCTCGTCGAGTACGCGAATCAGTGAACGGTCGATAGGCTTATCTTTCTTGACTGCGTTGATGAACGGGACATATACAATCTGATTATTCTGTATGCCAACCATCACGTTGCGTTGACCTTCCAGCAAGGCATCGATAGCCCCTACTCCCAGTCGGCTGGCCAAAATACGGTCGGCAGCGGTAGGCGATCCACCACGCTGCAAGTGCCCAAGGATTGACACGCGCACATCATATTGCGGATATTCTGCCTTCACACGTTCGGCATAGTGCATGGCTCCTCCGTCCTGCTTGCCTTCCGAGACGATGACGATACTACTATTCTTTGTCTTGCGGAAGCCACGGCCGATAAATTTCTCCAACTGGTCCACATCGGTCTGATCCTCCGGGATGATGGCGGCCTCGGCACCCGATGCGATGGCACTGTTCTGGGCCAGGAAGCCGGCGTCACGCCCCATCACCTCAACGAAGAAGATGCGGTCGTGCGAGGTGGCCGTATCACGGATCTTGTCCACACATTCCACAATGGTATTCATGGCCGTATCGTATCCGATCGTCATGTCCGTACCATACAAGTCGTTGTCGATGGTACCCGGAAGTCCGATGCACGGGATATCATATTCGCGGGCGAACTCTCTGGCTCCGGCCAAGGAACCGTTTCCACCGATAACGATGAGGGCATCGATCTCCTCCCTCACCAGGGTGTCGTATGCTTTCTGCCGTCCCTCAGGAGTCATGAACGCTTTCGAGCGGGCGGTCTTCAGGATCGTACCTCCACGCTGGATAATGCTGCTGACATCCTGTGTGGTAAACTCTTTTATTTCTCCATTGATAAGGCCTTCGTAGCCTCTATAGATTGCTTTTACACGGAATCCATTACAAATGGCGCTGCGGGTGACGGCACGTATTGCCGCATTCATGCCCGACGCATCGCCTCCCGATGTCAAGACACCGATGCATTTAATTGTTCTCATTTTCGTATCCTTTCATTATAAATAATTGATTGAATCTTCTTTTTTGCTTGCCTCTTCATCATTGATACGATGCATGAAGTCCTGCAAGTCTTGCTGCACCTTCTGAAATATCGGGCAAGTCTTAAAGCGTTTGTTCTTCTTCAGTACCAGGTCCACGTTCAACTGGCGTTGCTGATAGCACGACAGTTCGTTCCGATATTGCAGGTTATGGCTTGCCAGCTGGTTAATCTCGTTCTCACGCTCCTTACGAAGGAGAATACAGACCGGCTCAAGAATCTTTTTTACGACATTGTCTTTTAGATGATGCCCCTGGATGAACAGGTACGTGTTCTCGGGCCGGATGCCCAGCCTCGCCAGGTCAGCACCTAACTCTTCCAGTTGTTCCTCTACTCCTTTATGTTTCTGACGCAACGTGTTCAGTTTCCGATTCACCTTCCTACCCAAATCCTCCAGGCTGCGTTCCGGATGATATACGCTCACCCGCTCCAGCTTAATGACTGTGTTGAGATCGGTCAGCGAGAAGGTATTCAGCCTCTGTCTGCGGTAGAACCAGACCGACCACAAGAACAATGGATAGACTATCTGAGAATAAAGCCGCAAAAACGCAGGGAAATCGATCAACTGATGATCGTTGAGGGTTGCTTCCACACAGACCTCATGAAGTGACTCGGCATAGCATTGATAGTTCTCAATAGCGTATGCATACGTCTGAAATACATAGTTGTTTCTATTGATGTAGCGGGATGTTGATGTGGTGTTTTGAAGGACGTAATCGTAATCGCTATCCACGCAGGCAATCATGTTATCGCCCAGGCGCTCGCCCAAGAAGTTCTCCAGAACTTTTTTCTTTCCCTTTGCCAATGAATCATTGGTAGGCAACATGACTTCGAAATAGTGGTTCTCGTCCTCGAAAGCCCCCAGTATGTCACGCCAGAAAGCGATGTCATCATAGCTCTCTACGTAAGCGACAATCTTATGACGCGACTTCTTCGGGCGCATGCTGTTCGCTGCTCCGATGTAAAGAGAATTCAAATTGTCAGTCAGTCGCTTTGGCATATCCGTCCGTGTTACTCCGTAATATCACTTACCTCTGTGACGACATCCATCCAACCGTCCATGATGACAGCAGGCGAATGGGTAGTCAGAATGATTTGCACATTCGGATTCAGTTCCCTGATAATACCTATCAGCCGTTGTTGCCATTCTACATGCAACGAAATCTCCGGTTCATCCATGAACAGGACGCCATGACGATTATCTTGTACAAGGACTGTAAGCAGGATGACGAGCATTTGCTTTTCACCCGACGATAACTGGTAAGGATAAAGGATATCTCCTTCTTGCTTGAAGATAATCTCGTTGCTGTCGCGCACAATGGTCTTGTTGGTGTCCTTGAAAAGTTCATCCACCAAATTCAGGAAGTTCTGCTTGGCCTCCGCTATCTTCATGGCCTTCACCTGACTGTCAGGGGAGCCTGATGTAAGACATTCTATCATCCGATTACCGATGTTCACCTGATAATCCAGATATCTGCGCTGCAGCTGATACAACTGGAAGTCGAGCTCGGTCTTCACATTCTGATTGGCCATCTTCTCCAACAGGTCGGAGTGAATCAGCGGACGGTCAAAGCTACGGATCACATCATAGCGGATGGTCGTAGCCTCCTCAGGATAAAACTTGAAGAAGACGCCCGGCATCTCACCGTTCGTCAGGTCACCACCCTCAAGATAGCTCAACTTGTCGACTGCCTTGTTCAGGATTGTACTCTTCCCGATACCATTGATACCGCTCAGGATGTTCACATCCGGCCGTAAATTCCACGAGATATTTTTCCGTCCCCAAAGACCGACAATCTCAATGTGCGTAATATAATCTGCCTGTACACTCATATTTCTTCTGATTAACCTTTACAAAGTTATGAAATAAAACGAAAAGTGTTACCTTTGTGAACCATATTTATGATAGAAAAAGTGAAAATGAACACCCATCCCTCATCATCAGTGGCTATCCTCCAACATAAGCTCAGTCTGCTAAGGAAGGAATATGAATACGAAAAGGAGACTTTCAAGCAGCAAACCGAGGTGATGGGCATTTCACGAAAGATCAAACGAGGCATGTGCTGGTATCCCGTCGCCTTGGGAAGAAGCTATTATAATTCCTTGAACCAACTCGTCATCGAAGTAATCCGGCAGGAGGATAAGGAGATTGAACATGTCTTTGAATATGGCAAGCCTGTGGTCTTCTTCACGCAGGACTTCTCAGGAAATCTTCATTACCTGAACTTCACAGCCACGGTGAATTACGTGGAAGACGACCGCATGGTGGTGATCCTTCCCAACCCGGAATCACAGATGAAGCTACAGTTGACCGACGGCAAGTTGGGCGTACAACTCTATTTTGACGAGAGCACCTATAAACTGATGTTCGAGGCGATGAACCGTGTCATCGAAGCCAAGCAGGGACGATTGGCTGAACTGCGAGAACTCTTTCACGGAACTGCCGCCCCACAGAACTTCACCTTCGGGATGACCCGCTTCCCCTGGCTGAATGCCTCGCAGGAGATGGCAGTTAACCGACTGCTGCAAGCAAAGGATGTGGCCATCGTACACGGTCCTCCCGGAACGGGAAAGACAACGACGCTGGTCGAAGCCATCTACGAGATTCTTCATCGCGAGAATCAAGTACTGGTATGCGCACAAAGCAACATGGCTGTCGACTGGATCAGCGAGAAACTGATCGACCGCGGTGTACCTGTCCTGAGAATAGGGAACCCGGTACGTGTCAACGACAAGATGCTGTCGTTCACCTACGAACGGAAATTTGAGGCTCACCCCGACTATCCCCAACTCTGGAGCATGCGGAAGGCCATCCGTGAGCTACACCAGAAGAAGCGGAAGGGAACATCCGAAAGCATTCGTACCAAGATAAACTCACTGAAGGACCGTGCCACCGAACTGGAGATCCGTATTCGCGCATCCCTCTTCAATGAGGCCAGAGTCGTTGCCTGCACCCTCGCCAGCTCGGCCAACCGCATCCTCATGGGCGAGAAATACGGCACCCTATTCATTGATGAGGCCGCCCAAGCCTTGGAACCGGCCTGCTGGATTGCCATTCAGAAAGCCGACCGTGTCATCTTGGCCGGCGACCACTGCCAGCTTCCTCCTACCATCAAGTGCATGGAAGCCGCTCATGGCGGGCTGGATGTCACATTGATGGAAGAGATCGTCAAAAACAAGCCGGGCACTGTCTCTTTGCTCACCATGCAGTACCGCATGAACGAGGAAATTATGCGCTTCTCCTCCGACTGGTTCTATCACGGCCAAGTACAAGCGGCTCCAGAAGTGAAATACCGGAGTGTGCTCGACTATGACACACCCATCGAATGGATCGACACGGCCGACATGGATTTCAAGGAAGAGTTTGTCGGAGAAAGCTTCGGCCGCATCAACCGGGCAGAAGGTGAGCTATCCGTTGCCACCCTGAAGGCATATATCGAGAAGATCGGCAAGGAACGGTTCCTGGACGAACGGCTCGATGTAGGCCTGATCTCGCCATATAAGGCACAGGTGCAGTTCCTTCGTCAGCTGCTCCGGAAAGATCCGTTCTTCAAACCCTACCGAGGCGTCATCTCTGTCAATACGGTCGATGGATTCCAGGGACAAGAAAGAGACATCATCCTCATCAGCCTTGTGCGAGCCAACGAAGACGGTCAGATCGGATTCCTACGCGACCTCCGGCGGATGAACGTTGCCATGACACGTGCTCGCATGAAACTCATCATCCTGGGTGATACCAACACCATGAGCCGTCATCCCTTCTACCAAAAACTGGCAAGCTACATCCAGTCACTGCACAAATAATTGTTTTTTTCGTTAGGATAAATGAAAAAACATTATCTTTGTTGTAACGAAACAAAAACATTTATTATGAAAAGACTCTTTTTAACCCTCATAGCAGGTTGTTTGGTTATCCTCTCCTTCGCCCAAAACAGTAATCTGAGGAGATCGGTGGAGCAAGGAATCCGCCGTAGTATCGAACTGACTCAGAATGCGAATTATAAGGACGCCTTTGCTAAATGCCGCGAGGTACAGGCCTTGGTCATAGCCGATTCACAGAACTCAAACGACCCACATTACGACCTCCATTACCTTATTGCCAAAGAACGGCTGAGAATGTATAACCGCATCCGTCGCTCTGATGCCAGCAAACAACAGTTGGACTTGATGGAATCGTATGCCAAACAATCGAAGGTGGATACATTGATGACCGACCTTCTCTTTGCCAAAGCACAGTATTATCAGGTATTCGGACAGTCGGCTCAGAGCATGGAGAACTATCGCCAATGGTTCTCGCGCAAGGCTGCCGGACAAGATGTGGAGACGACCGACAAGTCGTACCAGGACATCGTCAGTCAGGCAAAGAAAGATGGGAACACCGCACTGGCTAATTCAATGCAGACCTTATATAATAATTGGAAGGATTCCATTCAGGCAGCAAAGAATGCTGAGGCCCTGAACCTACTCAAGCAACAGTATGCTGATTCACAGCAATCATTGAAAGAGAAAGAAAGTAAGATCTCGACGAACAAGATACTGATAGGTATTCTAGGCTTCATTGCCGTAGCATTGGCTGTAGCCGTTGTCGTACTCGTCCTTTCTCTCTTACGTTTCTTGCTGAAGAACAAATCGTTGAAGCGAAGCCTGAACCTCGCTAACGAGAATAACGAGCAGAAATCCCAGTTCATCACGCACCTCAGCGAACAGACCGAACCTGTATTAACCGACATCGATCAGCACAACTCGAATCCTGTGGTCAAAAAGGATGTGACAGCACTTCGTTCTTTGTTTAACGATGTGCAGACATACGTACAACTGGAAGAAAGCCGTGAAGAACTCTATCCTCACAAGGAGTTGAACATCAGTGATTTTTGTGAACGCGTCATGGAAGAGGCAAAAGCGAACTTCAAACCTGAAGTGGAAGCTGTCGTCAAAGCTCCTCGCGTTTTCATCAAGGTGAATGAGGAAGCACTTCAACAAATCCTCTCCCACCTATTGCTCAATGCAGGCGTCTACACTGAAAGCGGAAAGATCACACTTGAGTTTAAGAAGCGGAGTGCTCACACCGGACAGTTCATCGTAACAGATACGGGATGTGGCATTGCACCTGAGATTCGTCAGGATCTCTTCAAGCCGTTTAAGCCAATTGAAGACCTTCGCGAAGGTGATAAGCTCGGCTTACCGATCTGTAGCCTCATTGCTTATAAGCTGAATGGTGAACTGCACCTTGACGATGAATACAAGAGAGGTACGCGGTTCATCTTGGAACTACACGAACGGTAACAGTGACTCGGAATCTAAACAGCATAAAAAGAGGGTGAGACTTCAAATTGAAGTCTCACCCTCTTTTCTTATCATGCATTGCGCGTCAGGAAACGCGCTCCTTTAAGTACTTATCGATAATCTCAAGACCTTTCGCTGTGGAGATACCCCGTAGCATCACCAGCATCGTATTCTCAAAGATCTGGCTGATGGTAAACTGCTTTACCAAGTCCGAACGAAAGACCCGTTCCATCTGCTCGCCAAAGAGACACTCCAAAATCTCAGGCTTTAGGTCCTTGACGAAGATGCCTTGCTCGATGCCTGTCTGGAAAAACTCTGACACGTTCTTGGCATTGTGCTGCTTGGAACTTTCAATCATCTCCCGCACACGCGGATAACGCTCCAGGTCCTCGAAGAACTTGAGACTGGTCTTCTCCAACTGACGAATACTATACTGGTAGAAAGCAACGATAATCTCCATGACATTGTCAGAGTTCTGTCGTACCTCCTCCAACATCTGCAGTTTCTCATGATGGGTATGTATCAGCACTTCCATCAGGAGTGATTCTTTATCGCCAAAGAGTTCATACAAAGTACGCTTGGAGATGGACATAGTCGCTGCCAACTCGTCCATCTTCACCTGTCGGATTCCTCGTTGGGCAAAAGCCTTGGAAGCATGTTCCACGATACGCTCCTTCAGCAATGCCCGTTCCGCGTCTGTCCTACTTTGTTCCAATACGTAACTCACCTTACTGTTTGATTATACCGATTTTTGAATTGCGAATAAACTCTACCAAATACTTGATTTCAGGACTCGATGGGATTTGTTCCTCAATGCGGCGCAAAGCCTCATCGGTCGTAGTGTTCACCTTATACAACAAACGATATGCATGAGCCAAGTGCTTCATGACAGTATCCGAGAAGTTGTGACGCTCCATCACCGCATAGTTTATGCTCTGGAAGGTACCGCCCAGTTCGTGTGACACGACACAATAAGGAGGAATATCCTTTTGGAAGTTCGTTCCACCCAATACGATGGAAAACGTTCCCAGATGAGTCTTTCCCTGCATCAGCACATTCGAAGTGAGCGTTGCATAATCGTCGACAACACCGAAACCAGAGATCTGCGAACCATTCCCGATGATACAGTTATTGCCAACCTTCACATCGTGTGAAAGGCGAACGCCCTGCATGATGAAGTTTCCGTCGCCAACCACCGTTTCTCCTCCGGCATGGGTAGCACGGATAATGACGGCATTCTCGCGAATCACATTGTTATTACCGATGCGAGCCACGGTCTCCTCACCCGTATAATCAAAGTCCTGCGGTTCGGCAGCGATGACAGCACCGTTGAAGATGCGGTTGCCATTACCGATACGAGCTCCGGCCATGATGCTTGCATTTGGCATAATCACATTATCATCCCCTATCACCACATTCTTATCGATGAATGCGAAAGGATGAATCGTCACATTCTTTCCAATCTTTGCAGATGGATCAACATAAGCTAATGGACTTATCATAATTTCTTCTTTTTAGTTATTCTCTACCACCTCCCAATGCACTATACAGGTTGATCACTGCCTGTAAGCGTTGGAAAGAATCTGCTACCTCGTTCAGCTGGGCGTTCAACAGCGACTGTTCAGCCGAGATGATTTCCAAATAGGTCGACTTAGCCACCTTGAATAGTTCCTTGCTCATTTCCACAGCCTTCGTCATGCTCTCGACTTGAGCCTGATGCTCTTTCAACTTCTCGTCGGCTGTGATATACAGATACAAAGCATTGCTTACGTCCTTACCGGCTTCGAGAATTGTCTGCTGATAATTCATCTTTGCGATCTGCTCCTCACGCTTTGAGACTTTGAGATTAGCCACCAGTTTCCCATGTTGGAAAATCGGTTGAGCCAACGAGCCCATCACTTGCCACAAGAAGACGGCCGGGTTACGAATTACATTACCACCTGAGCCATTGGTCCACCCTGCTGTGCCCGTAATATTTATGCCCGGGAAGAAGTTTGCGATGGCCTGATTGGTCTGGTAGTATGCACTTGCCAGGTTCATCTCTGCAATCAACACATCAGGACGGTTCGACAGCAGTTGTACGGGAACACCTACACTGAGGTTCTCAGGAACGACCTGCTCAGCTAAAGTGGTACGCTCAATGCTTTGTGGTGTACGACCCAA
Organism: uncultured Bacteroidales bacterium; assembly: GCA_902779535.1. GTDB lineage: Bacteria > Bacteroidota > Bacteroidia > Bacteroidales > Bacteroidaceae > Phocaeicola. The sequence continues at coordinate 10,143 of CACZBX010000027.1, read as the reverse complement.
CAAAACGGATAATGAGTTCTCAACCTCACGCACCTGACGTTTCAAGTCGGCTAATGATGCTTGGATCTGATGGAAAGAGCCTTCCGTCTGAGAAACAGCAGCTTCGGTAGTCATACCAGCTTCTTTATAAGCTCTCATCGTACGAAGGGTTTCGGAAACCAAGTTCACATTCTCCTCGGTCACCTCTACCTGACGGTCGAGCATCAGCAACGAATAGTATGCATTTGCTATACCGCAAATCAGCTGTGAGCGAACAGCCTGTTCGGCAGCCTGACTCTTCAGATAAGACGCCTTTGCATTACGATCCGCATTCAACAGTTTACCGAACAAATCGATTTCCCAAGAGGCCGATATAGGCAATGTGTAATTCTTTACGACATTATTATTACCGATACGGACACTGGATATCGATCCTTGCGGAGCTACTGCCAGAGAAGGCAAGAACGAGAGATGAGCAGCCGTCAACAAAGCTTTTGCCTCTTCCACCCGCAGGATCGCTGCCTGCATATTAACATTGTTTGCCAAACCTTCCTCAATCAATGACTGAAGTTGTGCATCGCGGAAGACTTCCCGCCACGATACGTTACCGAAGTTGGCTGTATCCGTGACAGCAAGTGCTTCATTCACAGCTACCGGATCCCGATAGATGTCTGTAGCATCAATGGAATCGGGACGCTCATACGATTTATAGATACGGCAGCTGCTCATAACGAGCAAAGCGCCGATGAATATCATTAATTTCTTCATACTCCTCATCATTAATGTGCATATTGTTCAATTTCTGCATTTCTCTCCCGTGCCTCTGAATCATCCCATGTCAACGGCTTCACCTTCTCCTGGAAGTATTCGAAGATGGTAAACAGTACAGGAACGATCAGAATCTGGAAAATCATACCAATCAACATACCACCGATAGCCGTTGTACCTAACGTACGGTATCCGTGGGCACCTGCTCCCGTCGCAATCATCAATGGGAACAGACCAACAATCATTGCCAAAGAGGTCATCAAGATAGGACGAAGACGAGCGGATGCTCCTAAGACAGCAGCCCATCCAATACCCATACCTTGTTTACGACGATCAAGGGCAAACTCAACAATCAAAATAGCATTCTTTGCCAACAAACCAATCAACATGATCAAAGCAATCTGCATATAAATATCGTTCGACATAGAACCGATAATCATACTCAGGATAGAAATTGATCCAATCTTTCCGAAGATGTTCACGAAGAGGAAGCTACCAACCAAACCGAATGGTACAGACAACAATACCGCAAGCGGAAGGATATAACTCTCGTACTGAGCACTCAGCAGCAAGTAAACAAAGATAAGACACAAAGCAAAGATGATGGCCGTTGTATTGCCACTCGACTGTGCCTCCTCACGTGCCATACCACCCAACTCGTAAGTAAAGCCGGCAGGCAAGGTCTTGGATACTTGTGCAATAGCGTTGATGGCTTCACCCGAAGTGTAACCATCGGCAGGAGCAACCTGAACAGTCATAGATGTGTATAGGTTGAAACGGTTCACCACATCCGGTCCATAAATCTTCTTCATCGAGAAGAACTGGGTAATCGGAGCCATCTCGTTACCATTACGAATCATCACCTTATTTAATGACTCTACGTTCATACGATCCTCAGGACGTGCCTGAACCATGACACGGTACATCTTACCGAAACGGTTGAAGTTGGATGCGTACAAACCACCATAATAACCTTGCAATGTGGAAAGGATCGTCGCAGGGCTGATGCCTACTTTCTTACATGCGGCTGCATCGATATCGATCTCGTATTGTGGGAAATTCGGGTTGAAGGTGGTCTGTGCCGACTTCACTTCCGGACGCTTCTGAAGATCGGCCAAGAAGTCCTTGGTCACCGTGAAGAAGTGATCCAATGAACCACCCGTCTTATCCTGCATGTTCAACTGGATATCACTGGTTGCAGAATATCCAGGGATTGCCGGCGGCGTGAAGAAGAGTACCTGACCGTCTTTCAATATCTTTTGTGCACGCATAAACAATGTGGCAAAGACGATGTTCGAGTTCTGCATCATGCTTCGGTCGTCCCATGGCTTCAGACGGATGATGAACGAACCGTACGACGGTCCCTGACCACCGACGAAGCTAAATCCTGAGATCATGGTACGTGAAGCGACGGCCGGCTCAGCAGCAATCAAGCTGTCGACTCTCAACAAGAACTTCTCTGTCTGGTCCTGTGATGTTCCAGGAGGAAGAGTAACAGCACCCATGATAGAGCCCTGGTCTTCGGTAGGTACGAATCCGGTCGGCGTAAACTTCATGAACAGAACCAAGAGGATGATGGAAGCCGGAACCAAGATGTAGGTCCACTTCTTGTTCTTGATCATCTTCACGACACGACGACGGTATTTGCCTAAGTAACGGTCGTAAGCCGTGTTAAAGGCTGTATGGAAGCGTGTAATAAACGTCGACTTGATCTCTTTCCCATGTTCATCTTTCGGTTTCAGGAACAAGGCGCACAATACCGGTGAAAGGGTCAACGCGTTCAAAGCCGAAATACCGATAGCGATGGCCATTGTAATACCGAACTGACGATAGAACACACCGGCTGTTCCGCCCATGAACGATACCGGGATGAACACAGCCATCATGACCAACGTAATGGAAACGATAGCGCCTCCCAACTCGTTCATCGCATCGATTGCTGCCTCCTTTGACGAGTGGTAGCCTTGATCCAACTTGGCGTGGACGCCCTCGACGACGACGATGGCATCATCGACCACAATGGCAATGGCCAAAACCAACGCACTTAAGGTCAATAAGTTCAAACTAAAGTTGAAGAGTGACAGGAAGAAGAACGTACCGACCAAGGATACCGGAATGGCAATGGCCGGAATCAAGGTAGAACGGAAATCCTGCAAGAAGATAAACACCACGATGAACACAAGGATGAACGCCTCGATCAAGGTCTTCACCACTTCGTGAATAGAAGCGAACAGGAAGTCGTTCGCACTCTGTGCAATATTGATCTTCAAACCTGCAGGCAAGTTCTTCGATGACTCGTTCAATACGCTCTCAAGTGACTTGATGGTAGCGGTAGCATTCGAACCAGCTAACTGGAATGCGATGGCGGTTACACCATTATGACCATCAATCTTATTGATAAAACCGTAAGTCAGACGAGCCAACTCCACATCTGCAATGTCTTTAATGCGGAGGATACGACCGTCGGGCATGGCTTTGATGACGATATTCTCGAATTCCTCTTCTGTCTGTAAACGTCCTTTATAGCGCAGGGTGTATTGGAAGCTCTGATTCGAGCGTTCACCTAATTGACCAGGAGCAGCCTCCACGTTCTGTTCAGCCAAGGCGTTCGAAACGTCGGACGGCAACAGGTTATACTGCGACATAACCTCCGGCTTCAACCAAATACGCATAGAGTAGTCGGCACCCAACACGAATGCCTCACCGACACCGTTCACACGTTTGATTTCCGGAAGAATATTAATATTCGCATAGTTCTCGATAAAGTCGTACGGATACTTGTCGCTCTCGTCCATCAATGAGAAGATCAACAACATGGAGCTCTGACGCTTCATGGTGGTAATACCGATTCGAGTAACCTCGGCTGGCATCAGTCCTTGTGCCATCGACACACGGTTCTGTACGTTGACAGCCGCCATATCGGGATCGGTACCTTGTTTAAAGTAGATTGTGATAGAACCACTACCGTTGTTTGTAGCGGATGACGACATATACATCATGTTCTCCACACCATTGATCGACTCTTCCAACGGAGCAACCACGGCGTTCAACACCGTCTGTGCGTTTGCTCCCGGATAAGTAGCACTAACCATGATGGTAGGTGGAGCAATGTCCGGATACTGCGTGATAGGCAGTGAAACCAAGCCGATGACACCCAAGATAACGATAAAGATCGAAATCACGGTTGACAGAACCGGACGGTTAATTACATTATTGAATTTCATTGCTTTTCTTACTTAACGTTGAACTTTAGAATGCTGTTTTGATATTTCCCTCACGCACGTCCTGCAAGGCTTTCTGGAACTTTGCTTGCTGCTCGGCCTGCGTGATAGGCTTGATCTCTTGACCGTTTTGCAACAGACGGACACCTTCGACAACAACTCTGTCGCCCGGTTTCAAACCATCGGTTACAATGTAGTTCTTGCCATCATCCAACGGAGATACCTCAATCATCGTGTTGATAACCTTATTATCAGAACCAACGACATAGACAAACTTCTTGTTCTGAATCTCTTGCGTAGCATTCTGCGGAATCAAGATGATATCATCCATCTGATAAGGAAGGATAATGTTTCCCGTACCACCACTGCGAAGTATGTTCTTATCGTTCGGGAAGATAGCACGCATGCTGACAGAGCCTGTGGTCTGGTCGATCACACCACTGACAGCGTCAATCTTACCTTTCTGATCATAGATGGTACCATCGATTAACTGCAATTGTACATCCGGCATCTTTGCCAATTCTTCCTTCAGCGAAGTACCTGATTTTGTCATCTTCAGCAATTCTTTCTCTGTCATAGAGAAGTAAACATACATATTGCCAATCTCGCTGACTGTCGTCAAAGGTTGTGCGATAGAAGGACCTACCAATGCACCGACACGGAACGGGAATGTGCCGACAACGCCGTTCGACGGACTGGTTACCGTACAGAATCCTAAGTTCTGACGTGCAGCTGTCAACGAAGCCTCAGCCTGCGCGAGCTGTGCCTTCGCAGAGTTCAGCTGTTCTACAGCAGAAGTATACTCAAAGTCACTGATGATATTCTTGTCGTGCAAGTTGCGTTTCTGTTGTTCGGACAATGTAGCAGTGGTAACACCCGACTTAGCCATCTCGACAGTAGCAGTAGCCTGACGAACTGCAGCTGCATACTGGGTAGGGTCAATCTGGAACAAGGCCTGTCCCTTGCGTACCGTAGCACCTTCGTCTACACACAGGCGAACGATATTTCCCGATACTTGCGGACGTACCTCGATATCCTGGGTACCTTTGATTGTAGCTGGATAAGATGTGCTTTGTCTGCTCGAAGCACTCTGAACCGTCATGACGGCGAACTCGTTGTCGCCCATACTTGCTCCTCCCTGGCCACCGCAACTGCTCAGTGCAGCAACAGCCATCGTCAGTAAAGCAAAGCGACTTACTAAACTTTTCATACGTTTTCTGTTTTTTTATTGTTATACTTATTTTATTACTTTCTGGAACGATTATAAGCCGAAAACTTTTTAAGAATTTTGAGTTTTCGGGTGCAAATGTAAGCAAAATAATGATATCATGTATAAGAGTTAAGAGCAGTTTAACGAATAATAACGTAAGATATCACGATTTTTCTTCGTACCTTTGTATCATCAATCAGATAAGTTATTATGCGAAGAAAACTGAATCTTACCCAAATCGTGTTCATCACCCTTGCCTGGGTGGCTTTCTGCTTCATTGTCCTCACCTCCGCTCCCAAGATCGACGGACCGCTCATCGTAACCATCCTACTATCGGCTGCTATGGTCTTCGTCCCAATTTACCAATATCTAAAAGATAGAAGAAACAAATAAAATGATTCATTCGATAAACTTAGTTTTTCACCTATGTGATAAACCTTTGTCACCAAGGTGATAAACTTTTGTCACTTTCGTGATAAACCTTTTTCATCCATGTGATAAACCAAATTATCCAAGTTTTTTTCTAGTAAGATACCTCTTTTTTCTTGTTCATCTCCTTTCCGTTTCTTCAGCTTACCACACAGATCTGCATATACATACTTCAATATGCAACAAAATGTATATTCTAACTTAAAACATCATTTTTACTAAATATTATTGCATTAATTAAACAAAATGATAGATTAATGAAATATTTTGATACTTTTTGTTGCGTATATAAAATCTTATCTTTACATTTGCAATGCGAAATACAGAATATATATACAACTAACGAAGGTATTATGAATGCAAGTAAGGTATTAGAAGACTTAAAAACTAGATTCCCCAACGAACCTGAATATCATCAGGCAGTGGCGGTCGTATTGAACAGCATCGAAGAAGAGTACAACAAACACCCGGAGTTCGATAAGGTAAACCTTGTGGAACGCTTGTGTATTCCCGAACGGATCTATCAGTTCCGCGTGACATGGACAGACGATAAGGGTAATGTACGCACTAACATGGGCTATCGTATCCAACACAACAATGCCATCGGACCGTATAAAGGTGGTGTACGCTTTCACGCCTCAGTGAACCTCGGTATCTTGAAGTTCCTGGCTTTTGAACAGACTTTCAAGAATTCTTTGACCACGTTGCCGATGGGTGGCGCAAAAGGTGGGTCGGATTTCTCGCCAAGAGGGAAATCGAATGCGGAAATCATGCGTTTCTGCCAGGCGTTTATGCAGGAACTATGGAGATATGTCGGTCCGGAGGAGGATGTCCCGGCCGGTGATATCGGTGTTGGCGGACGCGAGGTGGGCTACATGTTTGGTATGTACAAGAAACTGTCGCACGAGTTCCAAGGAACATTCACCGGCAAGGGCCGCGAATTTGGAGGATCACTGATCCGTCCTGAGGCTACGGGATACGGAAACATCTATTTCCTGAACGAAATGCTGGCCACACGCGGCGAAAGCATCCAAGGGAAGACTTGCCTGGTATCAGGATCGGGTAACGTAGCTCAATATACCGTTGAAAAAGTCATCCAACTCGGCGGGAAAGTGGTGACGATGAGCGACTCGGATGGCTATATCTACGACCCGGATGGCATCGACCGCGAGAAACTGGACTATATCATGGAACTGAAGAACCTCTACCGTGGCCGTATCCGCGAATATGCGGAGCGATATGGCGTGAAATATGTGCCGGGGGCTAAGCCGTGGGCGGAGAAAGCCGACATTGCCCTGCCATCGGCTACACAAAACGAGATTAACGAGGAGGCTGCCAAGACATTGGTTGCGAATGGAGTGATCGCCGTAAGCGAGGGCGCGAACATGCCTACGACGCCGGAGGCTATCAAAGTATTCCAAGATGCAAAGATTCTCTACGCTCCGGGCAAGGCTGCCAATGCGGGCGGCGTTTCGGTTTCGGGTTTGGAGATGACGCAGAACGCCATGAAACTGTCGTGGACGGCAGAGGAAGTGGACAACCACTTGCACAGCATCATGAAGAATATCCACGAAGCATGCGTGAAATATGGCACGGAACCGGATGGTTACATCAACTATGTGAAGGGTGCGAACGTAGCCGGATTCATGAAAGTGGCACGGGCCATGATGGCACAAGGTGTGCTCTGATCGAGAAAAGTTTAAGGAAGATTGTAATAGGTTAGCTGAAATTGCACTATCTTTACACCGCGAAAGGTAAAGATAGTGCTTTTCATTTTTCTTACACCATATTTTATATGAATGCCCGGATAAAAGTGATTGCGTTTGATGCCGATGATACGCTGTGGAACCTGCAGTCGTATTTCGACCAAGTAGAAAAGGAGTATTGCGCCCTTCTTTCCGATTATGGCAGTGCGCGCTTTATCTCGGCTGAACTGTTTAAGACGGAATCGGCCAACATGGCGGAGCTGGGCTACGGTGTCAAGGCATTCACGCTCTCCTTGATCGAGAATGCTATCCGTGTGAGCAACGGCACAGTGCCTGCCGAGACGTTGGAACGCATTATGAAAGCAGGACGTTCGCTGCATTTCATCCCTGCGACGCCACTTCCGGGAGTGTACGAAACACTGAAGACCTTGCATGAGCGAGGCGAACAACAGATGATTCTCTTCACCAAAGGCGAGTTACTCGATCAGGAGCAGAAACTGAGGCGGTCGGGCCTGCGTCCTTTCTTCCACGATGTACATATCGTGTCCGACAAGACGGATGATGCGTACCGCCACCTGTGCGACTTGTCATTCTGTTCACCCGAATCGTTCATAATGGTCGGCAATTCGTTCAAGTCGGACATCCTTCCCGTCCTCCGCCTGGGTGGATGGGGCGTACACATCCCCTCACCCTACGAATGGCAGCATGAGAAAACCGAAGAGTTCGACCACGAACACCTCATCCGCCTCTCCCACTTCGCAGACTTACTGACATGCGGAATCTTATAAAGAGCAATGCATGTATGTATGTCCCTGTGGATTTCCGAATCCACAGGGTGATTAACAGCGGGTCTGTGACCCGCGCGGATTGAAAATCCGCAGTGAATGCGTTAATTATCGGTAGGGGCCTAGTTAGTCTAGGCCCAAATACAAAAAGGTCAACCCCTACAGGAAATGAAATCCTTTTGTCCCTGTTGTTTTGCAATCTACAGGGCTGTTATTTGCGGGTCTGAACCCCGCACGGATTATAAATCCGCAGTGAATGCGTCGGGGATCTCCGGATCCCCGACAACACGACAAAAGAAAAGGCAGCAATGCATGCCTGCATTACTGCCTCCTTTAAAAATTAAAACTTGCAAATTTGAATAAAACCTCTTGTATTAAAGTACAATTACGAATGATTAGGTCTTTCACGACCATTTGCATCTTTATATGGCCAGTAAGAACCTGAAGAAAGGTCGTTAATATGCTCAGCTATTTTCGCTTCAACCCCATTCCTTGTTGCTTTAAACCAAAAAGCTGGAATATAACTGCTACTATTATATAAGGAATTATCAGGTACATATCTAGGTCTTAATAAACTACCTTCATTATTCATGTGCCAGCTTGTAGAGGCATAACAATTCATAGCAGGAGATTCACCATCTTTCAGAATAACAAGTTCCGCATCAGGATGATCTACATTATTATGTACACGTTCAGTTACTACATCAAAAGTACCACTTTTATTCTTATCTTGAAAAGCATAGCCAGCATAATTACACAATACAAGCCAACACGAATGGCAATATTCTTCAGGTGTAAATACCTGCACATCTAATCCTGGTTTCCCCCACTTTCTTTTTATTGATTCCATAATTGTTTTATTTAAATGTTTATAATTAGTTAATACTCTATACTATTATTGAAAATAATTTGAGTTAAGGTTTAAGTCAAACTTGAGAATTGCAAAAGGTGAAAGCTGAAGTCCGAAGACGACAGCCTTCACCACCTTCTAGTTCAAACCTCGCAAAATAAATTCATATTAACGAACTCATACACTAATCTTCGTACTTCTATCTCAAGCGTATGTTCTACATCTTCAAACTCTTCTTTGGCAGCATCCAAGGCTTGCCCCAACGTATGAGGTGTCTCGAACTGTTGCCAAATAAAATAACTAAACTCATTCAAGGAAATCATCCCATTGAAGTGCTGGGCGAACTCGCCCGTCGGGACTAACAACCACTCGTTTCCCACCTGTCGCACAATAATGTCCGGATTTACACGGTACTTTTTATTGTCTTCCGTGTTCTTACATTGAAGCAAAACAGTTTTCAACTCTTCTGTAGAAAGTGAAGCCAGAGTTGCCGGGGACACTGAAGAGGTGTTCGAGAAGATATGCATAACCGACCTGCAATAGGGCTGATTCATGATAACTTACAATAATGCTATCCGTCCCCTTCGATAGCGACATAAAAAAAGACGTGGGAACAGAACCAGCCGCCCGTCCCACAACCTGAGGCCTTCGCATTGCCCATCGTAATCAGAACGAGCAACAAAGAAGCCCACGTCGAATATCCTAAATTCTTCTTGTGCCTTTTTTAGGCACAAGAAGAATAAGACACATTCAAATGAGCATCTACTGTTGCTTTGCCTTGAATCACGATTGAAAGTTGCGAAGTTTCAGATTGTCAAGGACAAAGCGTCAAGTAAACGCCTTATCATCAAAACAATTCCTCATTGGGGCTTCTATATTTTTGAAGAAGTTCCAATAAGGAACAATACAAAGTTAAATTGTTTTTTTTATTGCACAAAACTTTTTTTCTTTTTTTTATTGATTTCCTTACGATTGGCAAAGACAAAGAAAAATGTCGGGCATCTGAAGATCCCCGACGACAAGAGATCCGACCCCTACAGGGAATGAAATTCTTTTGCCCCTGTGGATTTCCGAATCCACAGGGTGATTAACAGCGGGCCTGTGACCCGCGCGGATTGAAAATCCTCAGTTAATGCGTCGGGGATCCGGAGATCCCCGACAGCAGGGAAATTTTCCGATTGCAGAGGATGTGAGA
>CACZBX010000026.1 GCA_902779535.1 uncultured Bacteroidales bacterium | reverse complement strand
AGGCACAAGTAGACTACGACGTATACCTGAAAGACTTGAACCACCAGCAATTGGTTAACTTGAAGGATATCCAGACCAAGTTGAACAAATACTGCGGTTTGAGAGTAGGTAGCATCGAAGAGCCTAACAATAACGCAGGTAACTGGGAATAATAATGGCTTTTGATTTTACTAAATCAGAACAATATATCTTATCCATCCGTCTTAGCACGGATGGATTTTCTTTTTCTATCTTCAACCCTGAAGGTGAGAAAGACTTTATCATCACGCCTTATCCAGTGAACAACAACTATTCCATGACAGCCAATGTCAAAGAGTTGTTTGCATCCGATGAGACATTCAAACGCCGCTACAAACAGGTGAACGTGCTGGTTGACACACCGCGTTTCATGACGCTCCCACTCGACATGTTCGATGATGAACAAATGGAGACATTGTTCTACTCGGCTTTTACCAAGCAAGATAACGAGATCGTGCTTTGCAACGTTTTGGCAAAGAACGATATCGTTGCGCTGTTTGGTATGGACAAGCACACTCACCAACTAATCAACGAACAATATCCACTGGCCAGCTACTACGCAACAAGTAGTCCGCTGACCGATTATTTCCTGACCAAAGGGCACAACAGCACAAACAAACGTTTGTATGCCTACACACACCACCAAGTACTCGATGTATGCTGCTTGGATAATGGAAAGCTACAACTGACCAACTCTTTCAAGGTGCCTACACCATCCGATACCCTTTATTACCTATTATATATATGGAAACAAATGGGAATGGATGCTGAAGGGAAAGACGAACTGTTTATTGCAGGACAACAGAACGACTCATTGATTGCCGAGCTGAGAAAGTTTATCCGGAACATCTATCCCATCTATCCCAAAGCAGCGTTTAACCGATCAACATTTGCACAAGAAAATGTGCCGTTCGACCTCCAAACCTTACTGATATGCGAGTAGTTAGCGGAATTTACAAAGGTCGTCACTTCGAAGTGCCCCGGACGTTCAAAGCCCGTCCGACCACCGATTTTGCCAAAGAGAACCTGTTCAACGTTTTGTGCAGCAACTATCTAGATTTTGACGACGGTGTCACCGCCCTGGATCTTTTTGCCGGTACGGGAAGCATCAGCCTTGAACTACTTTCGAGAGGATGCGACCGCGTTATCTCCGTCGAAATGGATCCTCAACACTACGCTTTCATCCGAAAGGTGATGCAAACCGTTAAAACGACAAAGAACTTCCTGATACGTGCCGATGTCTTGAAGTTTATACCGAAGTGTCAGGAACAATTCGATTTTATTTTTGCTGATCCACCTTATACCTTACAGGAGTTACCTACGATTCCATCGCTCATCTTTAAGCATCATCTGCTGAAGCCCGGTGGCATTTTCGTATTGGAACATGGGAAGAATTATCAGTTTGAAGAAGACCCACGATTCATCAACCATCGTGAATACGGGAGCGTAAACTTCTCGATCTTCAGAGAAGTGGAGAAAACAGACGAAGAATAGACTCTGATAAGCGTTGATACCAAGGACGAGCCCTCCACTCTTCCAGTGTAAGCAGGGTGGCACACTCCATATCGTTTTGGAACATTGCCTTGCAAGCCAAAGCCGATGAACGATCGTACATCACGGCATTTACCTCAAAATTATACTCGAGGCTCCTGAAATCCAAGTTAGTCGTACCCACTGTCGAAAACGAATCATCACTGACCATCAACTTTGAGTGCAAAAAACCAGCCTCATAAAAGTAGATCTTCACCCCAGCCTCCATCATATCTTCAAGATACGAGAAAGAAGCCAAGTGCGTTAAGACCGTATCTGCCTCCCTTGGCATCATGATTCGCACGTCCACACCTGCCAAAGCGGCTGTTTTCAGAGAGATTTGAATGGCTTCGTTCGGTAAGAAATAGGGCGTTTGTATATAGAAATACGAACGTGCGTTGGTGATAGCTACCAATAATCCCTGCATGATATTCCGTGAAGAACCGACAGGATCGGATGTGACGACTTGCATCAGCGAGGTACCCTCAGGAGAGATCCTCGGGAAATAACGGGAAGAAGAAATCAAGGTCTGGTCCATAGCGTACCAGTCGGCTAAAAAAATAGTTTGCAAACCATAGACAGCCCGACCGCTAATCTTCATGTGTGTGTCACGCCATACACCGCCATGAATACCCTGAAGATAACGCTTAGCGATGTTCATGCCACCGACAAATCCTACTTTCCCATCAATCACCACTATCTTACGGTGATTGCGGTAATTCACCTTACTGGTGAACAAAGGGAAACGCACTTTCAGGAATCCCTGCACGTCAATACCTTCGGCCATCATATTATCGTAGAACATCCGGTCAACGCGCCAACAGCCCACATCATCATAAAGCAAACGAACCTCCACGCCTTCTCTCACCTTATCGATTAAGGCATCCCGCACAAGACGACCGATGGGATCGTCTTCGAACTTAAAGAACTCGACATGGATATGATGCTTCGCTTGACTGATCTCACGAAGCAGCGAAGTGATCATGGCATAGCCATTCGTATAGAACTCCGTACGGTTTCCACTGAACGGTAAGGCTTTGTTGATTCGCTGAAAGAAATGGATTAATTGGTATTTATCCTCCGGAGTCTTGAATGATTCCTGTGCTTGGAACTCCTCCATCGGACGACGATACAGTCGTGTAAATACTTTTCTGCTGATAAGTCTCTCTTTCCTATTCTTCTGGCCGAAGAAATAGTAGAAAACGAGACCTATCAGCGGAACAAAGATAAAGACGAGAACCCATGACAATGTCTTTACCGGATTCCGATTATCCAACAATACGACGATAACCGTTCCGATGACAACAGCCAGATAAATCAGATTAATGGCTGTGGAGAAAAGGTCATGAAGGATTCCCCATTCTAACATACTTAGTTTATCAACGCTTGATTATCATGTCACTTTTAGGCGTAGCAATGCTCATTCCAAAGGTCTTTCTGTGCTGGAATGGTATTTCCTTGAAGTGAGGTCTCTCATATCCACCCCGTGTCATGACTTTCTCGGTTGCATCTACCTTACCGGCACGTTTCAACGCTGCAGCAAGCATCGTTTCACGAACGTCACCCAACTGATAGCCGTCAAATGGATCGTCTTCAACCTTTAAGTCCGGGGTCAGACCATTCGGACGAGAAATATTATTTCCATCCCTATCAGCAAATGTAGATCTCATAACATAAATACCCCAATTTGAAATTTTTGAAGGAGGATTGTTATAAACATGTTTCGGAGCAAGCATCACTCCCGTACAATATTTACCGTGACTCTGCTCACCAACCAAATCGATGTCCATATAAGGATTCAAAGCGACGAGCACACCTTCAGAAGCCGAAGCAGATCCACCAGTAATAATCGCATAGATCTTGCTCAAGTTCATGTTTGCATCCGTAATATCAACACTTTCACTATTCTTTCCATCGGTCGTTATCGAATGATCTACACCGAAATAAGTATTCAAATCTTCTCCTTTCTCCTTCCAATAATCCATATATCCCTGATTCCAGATTTCAGTATGGAAGATCTCATTGCCCACTACAACAGATTTAGGGGCAATCAGCGAACCAAGTAACTCTTCTGTCGATACGTATCCACCACCATTGTAACGAAGGTCGAGAATCAGTTCCTTAATGCCTTCCGACTTAAACTTCTTGCTTACTTCGATTAACTTGTTGGCTGAGAGCAAGTCGAAGGCAGCGTATGCCAAGTACCCAACTTTCTTTCCATTGAACACATAAACCGAATCCAACAAAACAGGGTCTTCATAAATTTCCTCAGCTTTCAGATTATACCGTTCACCATTAGGTTTGATCATGTTTTCTGCTTTGTCAAACACAGCCATGCCAAATTCAGCGTTCGAACTATAATATAAATCCATGTAATTGGATGCTGTAATATCATTACCGTTCAACTTCATAATGATATCACCCCGCTTCATTCCAGCTTTGGCTGCCGGACTGTTTTTGTACACATATTCGATAATAGCGAAGTAGGCATCGTAGTTTGAGAACTTATAGATAGCAGGAACAAATCCGTAGGTGGTTTCAATACCTTGCGAACTACCTTCCATGGCAGCCATGTCGTTGGTCAGCATGGTCCATTTATCTGCTTCTTTATCGCCCTTATATCGAATATCATAAACCGTTTGAATCGGGTCTTCACATGTTTTCTTGTCTAGCTTAGGCAAATCTTTACGAATCTCGGCTACCCAAAGATAAATATCGCTCAACACATCATATGCGAATTGATCAGCCAACTGAATCTCTTCGCTAATCGTTGTAGTCGGAGTCTCTGGTTCCGGATCGGTCTTAGGTTCTGGCTTAGGCGTCAGTTCTTCATCATTTCCTCCACAACCGCAAAACAAAATGATAGCGGTCATAAGCACCATAAAAGATTTTTTCTTCATATCATTTTCTTTTAAGTTTATGACCGCTAAGTAAATAACTTTTTATGAGAAAACCATAAAAAAGGAAATAATTATACTTTTTTTAGAATCGTCGTCCACCGCCGCCGAAACCACCTCCTGGAGGAGGACCACCAGGACCTCGTCCACCGCCAAAGCCGCCGCCGAAACCGCCACGGTTGCCATTGCCGCGCGAATTCTTCGTGCCAAATAAGTTGAAGCGATAGATAAAGTGTACCATACAATAACTGTTAATGCTGTTGTATGCATAGACTGATGTCAACTCACTGCTTACTGAACGAGAGATACTGCTACGTTCATGTAAGATATCGTACATCTCGAAACTTAAGGTAGCCTTCCCCTTGAACATTGATTGGGCCAACTGAGCATTCCAAATCCATTCATCACGGTTCATCGACTTATCTTCATAACCACGACGTGCTTGGTTTGTAATATTCGTCGTAAACGTCATGTTCCAAGGTAAAGCGATATTGGTTGACGCACCATACGAGAAAGAATAAGGTTCCTGATCATTTTGCGGATTCAGTTTATTGCGTTCCCAGTTATACTCGATGCCACCATTCAACGAGAACTCAAACCAACTATTCCGGTATGTCGCATTCAGGTTTTCAGCTAATACGAAATTCGTTGTTTTGTTGCGTAAGTTCTCTTGGTTCTTAAATTGGTATGAAACAAAGTTTGTGTAATTCGTCCGCGTAAACGATCCAATATTAAACTTCTTATTCTTCAGTGCTGTATTGAATCCGAACATACCGAAAGCATTCCAGTTACCATTGATATTCACAGGCATCGTGATATTACCACCAGTCTGAGGGTTATATTCAGTACGGTTTGTTACAGAATTCTGTGTAGCATTGAAATTCATATTTACAATCACGCCCTGTTGCTTCTCCGGATTATACGTATTAAAGAAAGCACGCATGTTATGCGAGAACGAAGGCTTCAAGCCAGGGTTACCCATACGGATGTTCAGCGGATTGGAATCATCGGTGATCGGTAACAAATCTTCCATGCTTGGCTCACTGCTTCGACCACGGTAGGTAATCTCCAACTGACTCAACTTCGAGAAGTTGTAACGGTAACGGAAGTTCGGAGCAAAATTAAAGACACTGCGGGTGGTATCCGTCATAAAGGTACCTCGTTTGTACGATAATTTCGTGTTCTGTGGTTGGAAAGAAAGGCCTGCATCCAACTGGTACTTCGGACGGATCATCCGGAAGCCAGCGGTAACCTCGTGATTAAAATACTTATAAGTAGCGTCCTTACTCAAACTCTCATCAAATCCTTCCTCATAATTGCTAGGAAGAGGTTCTCCTATACGCCAGCCGAAGCTATCCAAGTCGAAGGTGTGACGGTTACTCTTGTTATATTGGTATTGGAACTGATAACTGAACTGCAAGAAGTTTCCCTTACCGAGTGGCTCACTATACGTCATCTGGCCCAAATAGCTGTAGTTATCAGTCGGCGTATGTATATAACGACGACGATAGTTGATTGAATCAGGATTATAGTCGAACTGATAGTAACGAGTTTCAGAATCTGTGTATGAATCGTTATCACCATTACGATAAGATACTCGACCACGGAACGTAATGTTTCTACCCAGGTTATTCAACTTACGGTTGAATTGCAACGTAGCATTCGCTGATATGCTATTCGACTCACCTTGGGTCAAATCATTAGCCGCATTCACACGAATATCACGTAAAGGATCAGTTCCGACAATCTTATCAAAGTCTAGATAGTCGTTCGGGTTCTCAATGATGCTGAAAGGATCTTCGTCAAACGTGCTCGACTCACTTCTTGAATTAGTTTTCGATTCATTGTAAGAGAAATTCGGGCGGAAGATCAAGTTGGTCATACTATCCGGTCTCCATTCCAAACGGAAGTCAGCATTAAACGAGCTGTTCTTGCTACGATTCGCATTGTTCGAGTTCGAATACGAAGTCATGGATTGTAAGTTACGGTTTGAATATCCCGTTGATATCGTATTATTATCGTTATAGTTATAACGGGCGCTACCACCAAGTTCCAACTTTTCGGTTTCCGTTGCGAAGTTACCACCAATCATCTTACGGGTGCTCAAACCATTCGATCCCCAACGTGGTCCACCACCACCAAAACCTTGGTTATTGATGTTGTTCGCCGAGCCAATGATTGAGTATTGCGTCTTATCTTTGAAATAGTTTACCATACCACGTGATGTGTAACGGTCCTTATTTCCCACACCGAGGTCAAGGTTTCCGAACAATCCTTTGTTCATACCTTTCTTCACGGTCAAATCGAGTACGGTCTCTTCGTTTCCATCATCAATACCAGTGACACGAGCCATATCTGATTTCCGATCGTAAGTCTTCAGGTTTTCAATCATTTCAACCGGCAAGTTCTTCAAGCCGGTAGCCACATCGCCACCAAAGAACTCTTTGTTGTTGACCATAATCTTCTTGACTTCCTTACCATTGATCTTCACGTTACCCTCGTCATCAACCTCTGCTCCAGGCAGTTTTCTGACTAATTCTTCCAACACCGCACCTTCCGACGTACGGTAAGCCGAAGAATTATAGATCAACGTATCGTTCGAAGCCGAAACCATCGAAGCCTCAGCAGTTACGACCGCCTCTTTCAACAAAATCGCATCCGGTTCCAAAACGATGGTACCGGCACTAACTTGCGGACGATTCAAATTCAGTTGATAGGTCTTAAACTGTGAGATATATCCTACATACGATATCTTCATCACATATTTCCCCGGTTTGGCATGTACCGAGAAGTTTCCATCCAAGTTGGTTACATTTCCATTGACCATCGTACTATCAGGTAAAGACAACAACTGCACTGTTGCCTGGACGATTGGTTCGTTTGTTTCTTTTTCAACGACCTTACCGACAACCGTTACCTGACGATTTTCTTGGGCCATGGATACGGTCAATACTGCAAAGAGCAGCATGCAGACCAAATTTAATTTCTTCATAAATGTGTTATACGCTTTTTACTTACTACTCCCTTTGGATAGAGGAGAGGCTAAAAGGTTTAATTCCTTAAATCTTTTTATTTCTTAAAAATTCTGTCAATACGTTGCTTCTGCACACCATATTCTAAACAAGCAACATTAAAAGCCATGTAAACAATAGCAATCGATGTGTCAGCTTTTTCGATATCTCCTTCAAAATAGCCTTTCAAAAGAACGATGACATAGTAAACACCCAAGAGGTAAAGTGCACGGTAAATAGCCTTAACACGTATCTTTGCTGTTGTCTCGTTCTCATCTTTCACCTTTGCCAAAAAGACCATGAACAAGGATATCCAGATAAGCAACTTCACGCATGTCTTGATGAAGAGAAGATTATGGTCACCTATCGAGCCGGTAATGAACAATAGAATAGGAACTAAAACTGATAGGATCATCAGGGAATACCCTAATGGACGAAAATAAGGAGGAAGGATTCCGTTCATACGTGTTTATTTATTAAAATGATAACTAATTCTCATTCAAGAAAGTGCAAAAGTACAACATTTAGAAGAAAAAACATGCTGTTTATTAGTTTTTTCCTTAATTTCGCATTCAAAAGAATCATTATGAACAAGCAACCCATTCGTTTCAGTCGTTCGTTGGAGGCAGATCTATGGAAAGAGATCCAACAATGTCCTCATGACAAGCTTTTTATCTTGACCGATGAGGAAACAAACAAGCATTGTCTGCCTCTTCTTGCATTCGACTACTTGAAAGATGCCGGCATTATCACCATCCCTGCCGGAGACATCCATAAGAACTTGGATTCCCTACAGCAGGTATGGAATGCTTTGGACGAGCAAGGAGCCAGTCGGAAATCGTTGCTGATTAATTTGGGCGGCGGCATGGTAACCGATTTGGGCGGATTTGCTGCTTCTACGTTCAAACGAGGCATTGCATTCATCAACATCCCGACAACCTTGTTGGCGATGGTCGATGCATCCGTCGGAGGAAAGACAGGCATCAACTTCAATGGACTGAAAAACGAGATCGGCGTCTTTAATACAGCGCATTGCGTTATCATCCATACACCCTTCTTAAAGACACTAGATGCACAGAATCTGCTGAGTGGCTATGCCGAAATGTTGAAGCATGGACTTATCAGCGACACTTCCCATTGGGCCGAATTGATGAATTTCGATTGGAATGAACCGAATTGGGAACATCTGCAAGCCTTAATCGAATATTCCGTACACATCAAGGAAAGGATTGTTGAGGAAGATCCACACGAGAATGGCATACGCAAAGCATTAAACTTCGGACACACCATCGGACACGCTTTCGAGAGTCTTTCCATGGAAAGCGATCGTCCTATTCTACATGGATATGCTGTAGCATGGGGTATGATCTGTGAATTGTATTTCTCGTTCATGAAACTGAACTTCCCCAAAGACAAGTTGGAACAGACTATTCAGTTTATCAAACAGCATTACGGTCTCTATCCGATTCATTGCAAACAATATGATCGAATCTACGAACTGATCACCCACGATAAAAAGAATACAAACGGGAAAATCAACTTCACCTTACTGAGTAATATCGGTGAGATCCATATCAATCAGACAGCAACGAAGGACGAAATCATCCAATTGCTCGATTTCTTCCAAGATATGATGTAAGGATCATTGTGTCATAATAAATATATTTTGATTTTGTAACCTATTTGTCGTATATTCGACTTCTCTTCGTCGTACAATTTGTTTCAAAAGCTGAGTTTTTTCACGCAAAAACCGAGTTTTCTCGGTCAAACATCGAGTTTTTGAAAGGGTGTTTTTAGGTAGTCGTATAGAACAAAGTTCTCGATCTGTTTGCAAAATGATAGTTATGTTCAATGTCTAAGATAGTTATGTTTTTGATCAAATCATAGTTATAAGAAGTGCGTGAGGTCAAACACATATTTTGGGCCTTGTGAAGGATGAAGGTTCACACTTAAAAAATTATCACTATTGATTACCAATAACTTACAAGGCTTGTGAACGTGAAGGATGTTTTTCACTTTTAGGGCATAGGGTGAGATAAGAAAATCCACATCCACTAGTCAACAACGAAGGCGAAAATCATCCAATTGCTCAACTTCTTCCAAAATATGATGTAAAATCTTTTATTACGAGTGTAGAATCAACTGTTGAGAAGAGAAAGAAAGGCAGCAACAAGATCATTGTCACTGCCTTTTCTTTTTCTTATAACTCCGGATCCGTTAACTCAGGGAAAGGAATTCGGAAGTGACCAGTAATAGCCGACAACAGGAAGTAATAGTTGTCGGCCAAGTAGTTATAACCGGTCGGTTCTCCACCTTTCGTACGCCAATCTACACTCCGTACATATCCTGTAAAAACACCGGAATGCGTATATTCGCGTTCAAAAGTAGCCAGCATCGTGAAAAGGATATGGTCGGCCTGCTCGCGCATATCCACTTCGTACAGTGCCTGAATGAAGTGTTGAGCTGCCTGCCCGCAAAGTCCGCCATTCTCATAGCGTCCCCAGCGAGTCATTTCATCCCAAGTTCCCTTATCCTCTGGGGCCACTGGCATGGATGGGCCCGGAACACCATATTTATAATCATATCCTTCCTTTGCCAACTGATTCAGTAAAATGCGCAACATCTTCTGTCCGTCGGCCTTGGAAACCAGTCCTTCGTTGATAGCCATCGAAGTGATGAACGTAAACATATAGTCGTGCATCCTTCCGTCCTGGCTGATCCATCCGGCATACACACCTGTCTGTGGATTATAGAACGTTTTATGGAATGCTCCACGGAATTTCTCCATGGCAACCTCACATTTATCCACATCTTCCTGCATCTTCAGTTTCGCATAAATCTTTTTCATGCACCCAAGGGCACGATAAGCCTGCAAGTTCAGATAAGCATCTTTATGACCGAAAGCGAAATCATCCCACCAGTTCCAGCTCTCACGGTCGCTCGTCAGTCGGTTACCGTGGAAAGGAGCCTCAAAGATACCGTCATTATCCTTGTCTGAGTCGAGTACACCCTTCACCAAACGACTGATATCGTTAATGTATTTCTTCACAAAAGGCCAGTCACCCGTCGATATCAGATAATTATAAAGTGCAATCAACGTCACCTCAGTACTCTCCCATCCGAAATCAGTGATACGGTTGTTCGGACCTATCTTTCCTTCAATCGTGAACACCTTTTCGATGGAGTTCTTCAGTGCATCATGCATCGAGAACGTGCCGTCCAACTTCGGCGTAAATGGCAGAAGGTCCGACTTAAACGTCAACGCCAAATGTCCTACGCCACCCAGCTGAATATTGTCGCCCATGGTCATTGAACTTGGGTTCACCGTAAACACATTCTGCCAGCAACGTTTCAAGCCATTGAATTTTGGGTCCGACATGTCAGCCCCCGGCAAATGCGGATAGTTCTCATCCTCAACAGTGAACTTGATTTCGGCCGCATCCAACGGTTTCTCCGAGTGGAACGATAAAACTACGGAACCCAGGTGCCAAGCCATGCGGACGGTATGACCGCCCAGGTTACCGGTACCTAAGTTCAAACCTGTGTTTTCATAATCAGGCACGAAGTGTTCCTGCAGATAGACATCCGGATTATCACATTCCACTCTCATAAGACCGTAGTCAGGGAAATGCAAGACTGCAGGCAAACGATAAGATGCCTTCACCACTTGTGGCGTATAACGAGTAACAGGAGTTTCGAACGGATCGTTCTCTGGCTCGCCTGTTTTCTCAGCCCACACAGAGACCGGAGCAATATCCGGTGCCGTATGGATTCGGAAGAACTCTCCTCTCATCTTTCGTACAGGAGACTCAACCGTCAAGTTCATCTGATGATCGCCTTGCGGAGCGATGTAAAGGTTCCGTTGTTCACCATTATTGAAGATCACCTTGTATGTCGTTACACCATCCTCGTAAGATGCCGGTGCTTTCTTCCCGAAAGAAGTCTCACCATTTGCAACAACTCGTCCGCCCAGTCCCGGACGCAGAGCATTCCGTTCACAATAATGATGGCTTCGCCCACCCGACTCTACGCCGAAGAATCCAAGCATCGGGAATTCGCGATACCACGCATACACATAATATGGAGTGGAATAATAAATATAATCACCCGGCCCATGATTGATCCGCACATTCGTCGAATCAGCTGTTACCTTCACAGCATTCTTATTACCTTTTGGGAGCGTACTGTATAAAAGTGCCAACGCTCCCAACACTAATACTCCTATTAAAATACCTTTTCTCATGTTATTCAAATATTTGAGTCATAGGGCGACCATACCAAACTTGTGGAGTTTCCAATCCAAGGATATAGGCAATAGTTGCAGGAACATCGTATTGCATCATTGCTTCCTTGAACTCGTAGTCCTTCTTCACACCTTTTCCGCAGACGATGAACGGAGAAAGCATCTCATCCAGGGTCATGCCGCCATGTCCTTTATTGATGCCACCATGATCGGCTGTCAGCACAATGATTGTATCATCATAGATACCCGCATCCTTAACGGCCTGTACGATTTGTGCAATACATTGGTCTAGGATATTTTCTGTCCGATAATAGTCGTCCGTGTACCACCCGTAAGTATGTCCTGCCTGATCAAGAGCACCGAAGTAGATAGAGAACAAAGTCGGCTTTTCATTCTTGATATAATCGATGGCTTCCTTGATATAATCGAACGGATCGCCAAAGCCTTCCCCATATTCCTTTCCATAACCTGCATGATATCTCAGCATCACATCATCAACAGCCAATGTGTCAATCACATATTTAATGCCATCCCAATCGAAGATAGCAGCCGTCTTTGCTTCAGGCTTCTGTTCTTTTAGGATTGAGAAGATGGTGGGGAAGATGTTATGTTCGTTTACTACGGACGAAGGAATATCCGGTATTTGTGTGTTCCACCGTGTGTATCCATGACTTTCCGTACCGGCTCCCATAAAGTTGGATGCCCAGTTAATAGCCGAGGCAGAGGGTAGAACCGAGCGTTTCTGTAAGGTATAGCTACCGTTTTTCATCAAGTTCTTCACTGTAGGCATATTAGCCTGTGGAATACTTTTCGAAGCCCAGCCATCAATGCCAATCATAATGACGTGCTTTGCTTTAGGAGTGTTCTTTCCTCCATTACTACATGAGATCATCAAACCCGATAAAAGGATGATACTCATCAATACGAAATAGCGACTTACTTTTTTCATAGGATATTATTTTGAGTTTTTTGTTATGTAATCGAGTACTGTTGAGAAAGGAGCGACCCAGATATCACGTTGCTTGGCCAGATACTGAATCAGTCGCAAATGTTCTTCATCAGAAACAGTGAGCCAGTCGGCCCCGATACCATGAAAAATGATAACGCCCACGCCCTCAGCCTCTCTCACTTTATTTATATAGGGCAGAAAATCTTCCAGTTTATATCCCGCATGAGCGGCAAAGCTGGATACCAATGCCGGATTGAAGTTCTTCAGGTCTGAGATAAACCCACCTTCATCATCGGTCCGAGCATAGTTGACAAAGCCAGCTTCGAGAAGAGGTTTAGAAAAGTCGCCCTCCCAAACACGGGTCTGACTGCACGGATAAGCATAAGGATGGACACTTTTTCCATCGATAGCCCGAAGCATTAAGTTCATGATGCGGATTTCTTCCACCATTTCTTTAATGGAATAACACTCCAGTGAGCCACATTTACCGGAGATCGTATCCGGATTGATACCCGCATTGCAAGGATGGTACAAACTATGGTTTCCCAGTTCGTGTCCTTTCTTGCTCACTTTACGCCAAATAGGAATATCCTCCTCTTGAACCATACCCGCCCAAAGGAAGAATGTTGCTTTGATTTTATATTTATCGAGGACCGGAACGACATGTTCCAACTGTGAATGCAAGCCGTCATCATAGGTCAAGACGATGGCAGCCTTTTTCCCTTTCGGAAGTTGCACTTTCTGAGCTTGCACGTTCCACAAGGGAATCAGAGCAAGCCACATCATGAATACCCAACTTGTTTTTTTCATAGAACAAATATAAGAATGTATTTTTAGTTACCCAAATTATCTGATTACAAATATTTGGTAATCTATCATTTGAAGGTCATCAACGGATTGTGGATTCAAGAAAAAAACGGAGCGAATCAGCTTGCTTTCACAAGCTGACCGCTCCAATCCAAATCCTTTACCTTAATTAACTAATACTTGAAACTATTACCAACCTGGATTTGTGTTAATTATTACCATCCTGGAGTCTGTTGCAAATTCGGGTTCATACCCATTTCCCAACCATCAATTGGCCAGAAGCCACCATTGCTTTCAGGAATAGAGCGTGGG
Source organism: uncultured Bacteroidales bacterium (assembly GCA_902779535.1). GTDB lineage: Bacteria > Bacteroidota > Bacteroidia > Bacteroidales > Bacteroidaceae > Phocaeicola. The sequence goes on along the minus strand of CACZBX010000026.1, from coordinate 11,790 downwards.
TTAGCACCGCGAGCTACACCAAATACATCGGCTTCGATCAGACCGTTAGTCTTAGCAACATAGTTGCCCCAACGGCGAAGATCCCAGAAACGATGACCTTCCATAGCGAACTCCCAAGAGCGTTCTGCCTGGATATCCTCCATTGTTACAGAATCAAGAGCCGGCATGCCGACACGTGCGCGAACCTGGTTCACATATTGTGTAGCCTGACCTGCCTGACCTGCACCAACGTAAGCCTCAGCAAGCATCAACAGTACGTCAGCGTAACGGATAACCGGCCAGTTAACCGGGTTCTGGTTACGGTCTGGGTTTGTACCGTTCCAGTCACCTTCCTCAACGAACTTACGCCATACATAGCTTGTCTGACCATATTCCTGAACGAGGAGGTGAAGGTTTGTATTACCGTGAGTATTGGTAACAGCAGCACCGTCCTTATTTACATAACCCCATACAATACTTTCAACAGAAACTGTTCCAAGTTTTGCCTCAGCACCATACTTGATATAATCATCGTAGTTCGTTGTTCCGTATCCGTCATAGAACTCGTACGGCAGGATTACAGAGTAACCCAGACGTGGGTCCAATGCAGCCCACAACTCACGGATCTTGTCACGGTAAGGAGTGTAGCCGCTGAACGAGCCGTCAGTAGCAACGACACGGCCAATCTCGAACTTGTCAATCACTTTGCCGTCCTTGTCGTAAGTCTGGCCATCTTTATTCTCGTCACCCTCACGGTAACCGATTGCTACAGAACCCCAGAACTTAACGCGGTCATTGAGGTTGTCACTTCTGAAGAGTGCGTATGCCTCGTCACCGAGGATCTCCTTTGCTTTCTCATCAAAGGTCTTGCCGTCCTTAGCCTTGAAGCTGTACACCCATGTCGGCAACGGACGTGATACGTTGATACCACCACCACGTGCGGAACGTGTACTCAGGTGCTGAGTATTGAAACCGAAACGATTTGACATGTCCTTACTATGCTCGATAACGAAGACTTCTTCCTTACCGTTATCAGCTCCGTCAGGTACCAAGCCAGCGCCTGATGGACGGAACAGATTTCTATAGTCTGCTTCCAAAGCATAGCCCTTGTTGATGACATTCTGGAAGGCAGCAATAGCTTCATTGTACTGCTTATTCTGCAGGTAAACCTTGCCAAGAAGTGCATATGCAGCACCCCTTGAAACCTGACCTACCTTTGTACCGGCAGCATTGTCGGCACAGTTAGCAGCAGCAAACTCAAGGTCATCAATAATCATAGCGCGAACTTCAGCCTCTGATGAACGAGGAAGAGTAGCTTCTTCAAAGACATTATCTTCATTGTAGAGAGGTACACCACCCCAAAGCTGCAACATATCAAAATACATCAATGCACGAATGAATCTTGCTTCACCTTCCATTTCCTTTCCACGTGCAGAGGTGTTACCCTCAGCGGACTTAAGGTTTGCTAAGAAACGGTTTGCACGCTGGATTACAACGAATGTTCTTCTCCATGTATCGCGAACGCGTGAACTCCATACACTGATATTACCATGAGCAATGTCATAGTGGTCATAAGAAGCCCACCAACCATTGGAACACCATGCAATATCTGAACAGTTATCCCAGCCATAACGTCCTCCGAAAATCCAGTCAACGTTAAGAGCATTGTAGACACCTGTAAGCACTTGTTCGGCTTGGGTGGTATTTGCGAAGTCAACTGCTACCTGATCGTTAGGCAGCTGGTCCAAATCGTAGCAACTTGTCATCGAGAACATTGCTACGGCACATAGACCCAATATATATTTCTTTATTGTCTTCATAGAATAATTAATGTTTAATTAGAATTCAACGTTTACACCAATAAGAGCCTGTCTCATCACCGGATAAGAGAGTGTACCTGACTCTGGGTCAAGACCCTTCCAACCTGTGAATGTGAAGAAGTTCTCGAGTGATCCGAATATACGGAGTTTCTCAACATAGAACTTGTGTGATACACTCTTTGGAAGTGTATAACCCAACTGGATGTTACGGATCTTCCAGAACGAACGACTCTTCAACCAAATATCATTAGCCGTATTGTTTGCAAGCAATGAACCTTGGTTCAGTTTCGGGTAGAGAGCGTTCTCGTTACCTGTACGCCATGCGTTCTCAGCCATGTGCTTCCAAATCTGGTGGTACATGGTGATACTGTTCGACAGATAAGAGTTGGCACCACCGCCAAAGTAACCATCATAACCGAAGGCACCATCCATATAAACTGCAAGGTCGAAGCCCTTCCAGCCAGCTGTCAGGTTAATACCGAGAATGTCGGTCGGGGTGTTGCGACCTACGATGGTACGGTCATCATCAGCTACAATCTTACCGTCACCATTCTGGTCAAGGAACATCACATCACCGAGAGCCTTCTGAGCATTAACAGCCTTACCGATAACCTTGCCGCTAGCATCCTTTACATCTTCAATATAAGGAACGCTCAAACCAGAGTAAGCATTAGAATTTGCGTCGAGCATCTTCTGGATTTCATTGACATCATTCTGGTTACGGATGATTCTTGCCTTGTACATATAGTAAGAACCAAGTTCATGACCTTCCCAAGTAGCAATGTTGTCTTTGAGGTCCATGTCGGCAACTGCCGTTCCACGGAACTTGTCCACATTGTTCTTGTTATGGTTGTAGTTCAGGGAGATACCATAGCGGAAGTCACCGATACGGTCGTTCCAGTTCAAGTTCAACTCAATACCCTTGTTGCTAACCTCGGCAGCATTTTTAGTAACACCATTCCAGTCACCACCGGCACCTGGTAAGGTAACCCAAGTAAGGATACCGTCAGTCTTCTTGTTATAGTATTCAATGTAACCACTCAAGCGCTGGTTCAACAATGAAAAGTCAAGAGCGACGTTGAAGGTCTTTGTCTTTTCCCAAGTCAGATATGGGTTGACAGCAGAAGAAGAATAAAGACCGGTTACCCATTGTCCATTCATGACGGCACCTACCTGGCTGTAGAGTGAATAAGCAGCATAGTTGCTTACAGCATTGTTACCCAACGAACCATAACCAACACGAAGCTTCAAGTTATCGAAGATACCATTGTCTTTCATGAACTCTTCCTCGCTAAGACGCCATGCTGCAGAGAATGATGGGAACCATCCCCAGCGATTGCCCTTCAAGAAGCGTGAGCTACCATCACCACGGAACGAACCTTCCAAGTAGTACTTGTTCTCCCAGTCGAGAGAAAGACGACCGAAGTATGAGCGCATAGACCAAGTTGACTTAGCACCGCTAAGTGAGATATCACCAGATGCTGCGCTGAGTACAGAAAGACTCGGATCAGTCAGATCCTTACGAGAAATCTTTTCGTTTTCAGTCGTATACATTTCCTGAGAAGCACCGGCCATTGCAGCAACACCGAGTTTATCCTCGATGAAACGATGGTTGTAGTGAGCCACAACATCGGTATAGTTACGCTGGTTACGGAAATTATTCTGTGTAATAGAAGTCTGACCCGTAGCCGGTGAAACAACCGTCATGTTGGCAAAGTTCCATTGTTCATGGAATACAGGGATAGCCTTGTAGTTACGATCGAAGTAATCGTAAATCAACGTACCCGTGATATCGAATCCGTCGAACGGCTTCACAGTGATGAAGAACTTACCGTTACCGTTGCGTGAGATATCATTACCACGTGTGCTGTGCAGATTCTGAAGCGGGTTGTTCGCACCGCCGATAGAAGTCGGGTCCTGAGAACCGCCATACTTACCCTGATATCTGAAGATCTGAGCCGGAGTCGTAGCAAAAGACCAACCGGTATCGAAAGTAGGATTATCGTTAGCGTCGTATGAACGCATACCACCCATCTCTGACTGACCGTAGCGGCCCTTGAAACTCATACCCATATCAAGGTACTTGCTTACGTGAGCGGTGATATTGGCCAATACGTGGTACTTCTCGTAACCAACGTTCTCAACGACACCTTCGTTATTGCTGTAACCTACAGATCCGTAGAAGTCAACCTTCTCCGTACCACCTTGCATATAAACACTGTGGTTGTGGTTGATACCTGTGTTGAAGATCTCATCCACCCAGTTCGTGTTTGGGTGACCGATCGGATCGTTCGTGTTCTTGTTCCACTCGTCGATGAACATCTGGTCGTAAGGAGCAGCCGCGTTGTTGTTCACATAGGCCTCGTTCATGTACCTCATATGGTCAGCAAAACTGCTTACCGGTTGCATCGGCTTCGTGTTAGCACTTTGGAAAGCAACGTATCCGTTGTAACCGATTCTCACCTGACCAGCCTTACCTTTCTTTGTGGTGACCAAGATAACACCGTTGGCAGCACGTGAACCATAGATGGCTGCAGAAGCAGCATCCTTCAAAACGGTTACTGACTCGATATCACTTGCATCCACATCATTCAGATAACCTTCAACACCGTCGATGATGACCAGCGGAGCTGCATTGTTCATGGTACCTGTACCACGGATGGTGATGTTCTGACTTTCAACACCCGGGATGTTACCTGAACTGATAACCGACATACCTGCAACCTGACCAGCCAAAGCTGAACCAATGTTTGTTACAGGACGGCTTGCTGCCAAGTCGGCAACGTTAACAGAAACAACAGAACCAGAGAGGGCTGATTTCTTCTGTGTACCATAACCTACGACAACAACCTCGTCCAAGGTCTCAGTCGATGGTTTCATGGTTACATCCAGACTGGTTTCTCCAGCCAAGCGAACGCTGTAGTCCCTGTAGCCGATGTAAGAGAAGGTCAATGTCTGGCCTCTTCCTACCTCCAAGGTGAAACGACCATCCACGTCGGTGATTGTACCACGGCTTGTGCCATCGATCGTTACGTTGACACCGATCATCGGGTCACCGTTCTCATCGATAACTGTACCGCGAACCACATGGTTCTGCTGGGTTGATGCAACACCCTCGGAAGGGATCAACACGATCTGGCGATCGTTGATGCGGTAGCGAATGTTCGTACCTGAAAGCATCATGCCCAATGCCTTGTTAATATCCATATTCTCTGCCTTCAGGCTGACTACTGAGTTCATGTCAGTCTTGTTAGCATCGTAAAAGAATGTATAACCGCTTGCCTTCTCAACCTGATTAATGGCGTCGGAAAGCAAGACTTTCGAGAACGATACTGTTATTCTCTCGGCAGCCTCCTCAGCGAAAACTGCGGCAGAAAACAGCAGCATTACCATAAAGGATGACAAACGCATCCATTTACCTAAATTACTTTTCTTCATGTTTTTCATTTTTAAACTTTAAGTTCGAATTTTTTAAACCATGCCTCCGAAGAGGCCATAGTGACATCCTGCTACAGGACTCACTAACGAATCAGAGACTTATTCGTCTTTCTCCATAGGCTATTTCCTTTTTCTTTTTAGAAAGTTATTATTAATTATCAAGTTCATTATTTACCTCCCTTATCAATTGTTATCTCCTTGTCATCCACATCGTATTTAATGGAATGAATCAACGACATATTTTGCAAGATGACCTCAATCGGCTCATCGGTAACCGTAAATGTATAGGTGTATTTATGGATACGTGGATCAAGATGTATCTGTACATCATACCATTTTTCCAGATACGTACATATCTCTGCTAAAGTTTGATTCTTGAATGAAATCGACTCCTTCTTCCACAGGGTATCCATCTCCTCGTCCATCATACCTATCTTTATCTTACGAGTCTTCTTATCCATCACAGCCAACTGACCCTTCTTCATGTGTATCTCATCGTTGTCACGCAACAACGAGATATGTCCTTCCACTAAGGAGACCCTGGTTTCCTTATTGAATGCATATGAACGGACATTAAACTTGGTACCATACACCTTAACGCTCAACTCTTTCGTACGAACGATAAACGGATGTTTCTCATCTTTTGCCACCTCGAAGAAGCCTTCTCCCACCAACTGCACGTTTCGGTTCCCATCTTCCATGTTGTAACTCAACATCGATTCACGGTTCAGTAACACGGTTGTACCATCGGGTAAGACAACATTCGATTTTGCCGTAGTTGTAGAGAACTGCTGGGTCGCATATTGAATGGTGCTGGACGATTTTCCCGCCAAGTAAGCGACAGTGCCAGTAGCAATAAACAATAAGACAGACGCTGCGACAGCAATCGGACGAAGGAATTTGTGAAATACGTTTTTCGTATGCCGATGATTGATTTCTGCTTCCATTTTCTTCCAGTAGGAATCAACATCTGGCGAATAGGAACTGACTTTTTGCTGGATTTCCTTCCATAAGGACTCCACCTCGGTATATAAAGCAGCATTTTCCGCGCAATGAATCCATTGCCGGAAAGCTTCCTTTTCCTTAGCGCTTTCTGTTCCCTTGAGATGACTAAGGATTAAATCCCAAGGTATTAGATTTTTGGCCATATAATCTAACTATTTTCTTATATGACACATGAAAACCGTTTAGCCCCACACTAAAACTGAAAAAAATCGAAGAAATTTTTGATTCCGATGAAGAGTACGATCAGATAGGAATAAGATTCACCGAGATAGCCTCGAATATGTTTGATTGCACGCGTAATGGAGTTCTCCACTCCTTTCAAAGAGATGCCTAACTCCCGGGCAATTTCAGCATTCTTTTTATGCTCTACCCTACTCTTGATGAAGATCTCCCTGCTCCGACTAGGCAATGAGGAGATTGCTTCCGCAATGAGATGCTCGAGTTCCTCTAACTCCAACCGAGTATCGGGATCATCGGCCAGATTAAGCAAATCCGACTCCTCAACGTCGACCATTTCACGATGGTCACGCACATAGTTCATGGCACGATTTCGCACCGCTTGGAAAAGGTAGGCTTTGAATGTATGCTCGATGTGAAGGTCCTTGCGCTTCTCCCACAAGGATGAGAACAAGTCGTATACCAACTCTTCGGCAACGAGTTCGTTCTTTACATAGATCAATGCAAAACGACATAGAGGCGAAAAATACTCCTTAAACAAATACTCAAAAGAGTGTTTGTCGCCCGTACGAATAAGTTCAGCCAAGATTTGATCGTCTTGCATAAGTATTAGATTCCATTTTTACAAAGTAAAATTAAACACAAATGATTGAATGTACAAACTTTAGGACGAAAAAGTTATCACTTTAAACACTATTTTAACATTGTTGCATCGTGAAATGAAGATAGTTACCTGTTAGCTGAGAGGAAAATATATTTCTTTTTCCTTACAACCAATTAGTCAAACCTCTACTAATTATGTATTAAACCCGTCACCTTCACTTATTATCGTTGGCGAAATCGCTCAATCATCATTAAGAAATTTCAACCGTTTTTCGGTTTAATTGCTAAAAATACTTAAGTTTATAAATGATTTAGAGGTAAATTGCGTATAGTGTTATAGAGAAAAAATCTTAAATTTTTTACGATGGAAAAAATCAAGTACAGATTGGTGTTCAACAGAAGAAAGAAGTTGAACAAAGATGGGAAAGCCTTGATACAAGTTGAGGCAACGCTGAACAAGCGTAAGCTTTACATTTCCACGCATATCTTTATTGAGCCGAAACAATGGGATTCAAGGAAACAGCAGGTGATCAATCACCCGATAGCAGAAGAACTAAACACCCGGCTTTATAGTTTTATCGTAGAGTTGGAACAAATAGAAATGTCATTTTGGAGAAAAGGAATCCCCATCACCCTTGGCCTCTTGAAGAAATCGAATAAGACCAGTATGGGTGCGGATGTATCCTTTACAAAATTTGCTTATTACACTACGATGAATTCTACGAAAAAGGAGACGACGAAGAACAACCTCCTCACTACGATTCATCGACTACAGGAATTCAAGTCGAACATTACCTTCAAAGACATAAACTTTATCTTTGTCCGCGACTTTGAACATTTTCTCCAGATGCAACATTGCAAAACCAATACAATTGGCAAACATCTCCGACAACTCCGTACCTTCGTCAACGAAGCCATCAACGCCGGTTACATGAACCTTGACGATTATCCTTTCAGAAAGTATAGCATCAAAAATGAAAAGACGACTCATCTTTCGCTGACCGAAAATGAGCTGACCCAGTTGAATAACCATGTTTTTCAAAGCCTGCGGATGAGCCATGTGCGTGATGCCTTTCTCTTTTGCTGCTATACCGGATTACGTTTCTCCGATTTCTCGAACATGAAGGACAGTTGTCTGACCTACGAGGGAGATCATGTATGGCTGAACATCAAAATGATCAAGACAAACATCCAAATCAAATTACCCATCGATTTACTCTTTGGCGGGAAAGCGTTAGCCATCCTGCAGAAATATGGCACATTGGAGAGGCTAAACAATATTGGAAGTAATTCGAAGGTGAATATTTACCTAAAACGGATGAGTAGCGAATGTAAAATAAATAAGGTGTTGCATTGGCACGTCAGCCGCCATACCTTTTCTGTACAACTGATAGAACAAGGAGTGCCCATCACGACCATCCAACGTTTGCTGGGACATACATCTGTCCGGACAACTCAAGTATATTCGGAAGTAACAGCTACAACCATTGTCAAAGACTTAACACGCATTCAAAACGGTGTAATAGGTAGATAGGTTTTTCATAATTCAGTTGTTATCAGTTCTAATTATTGATGAGGGCAATGTCGTTCATTGGCCTCATCTTTTTTTAAATAATGTGCGTACACGTTCATTCATCGTAAAAAAAATCTCATTTATCGAGTTTTTTACCCTCTTTTGTCGAGTTTTTTCGTTTAAAATCTCAGTTTTTGTCGGAGAACTCTGAATAATCCGAATAATCTGAGTACTCTGATGTTGGGACAAAGATTAGAATGGCAATACGTACTATCCCCATAACTATTGACCTTGTGAAGGTAATAGGTTCACAGGGCCATTTTCATAAAATCAGATAATCAATTTGTTACGAGGATGTGAAGGGTGAAGGATATGTTTTAATTTCTGTTATGTGATAGAAATACAACATAAACACAATCTACGTTCAGTAAGATAAAAAGAAGATTAATATTTGCCAGTTTAAAATAGATTCGTAACTTTGCACCATCATTGTTCGGGGTGTAGCTCAGCCCGGTTAGAGTACACGTCTGGGGGGCGCGTGGTCGCTGGTTCGAATCCAGTCACCCCGACAACAAAAAGGAAGCGTAGTATATCGTGTTTCACGGTTTCTACGCTTCTTTCTTTTACTTTTTAAAGATGAGGTTCTCTACATGCGAACCGACAAACACCGGCACATAATCGCTGGTCGCATACCATCTAGGCTGGAGCACCCTCGGGTGCAGCATAAGTAAAGACCTGGTGTATCCTATCAACTTTCTTATTGGAACTTGACTGAGCATACCCCAACGATATAAGGCAAATACTTAAAGAAAGCGCCAAAGGCAATCGTTTCATCTCTTTCTACTTTTTATTTCTGACTCCATAATCTGACCGGTCCAAGCAAGCCCGATGGCAATAACGGAGCATCCGCTGCATAGAACTGCACGGCCGTATAGGTTATCTTATCCTTTACACCCGGCTGGGCATCGCCGATCAATCGGTTTACCCACTGGTTCGTTACCTTTATCTCCAATTTATTCTTTCCTTTCTGCAAAGAGGTAACCGGGACAATGTAAGGAGATTTCCAGAAGAATCCCATATTTTGCCCGTTCACAAACACTTCTGCCATGTTCCGAACTTCACCCAGGTCGAGATAATAGGTAGCATCCGCATTGTACAAACTGTCGGCCACCTCAAATTCCTTTTGGTAGCTGGCCGTTCCAGAGAAATACTTCACACCTGCATCTTTGGACAAAGAGAAATCGGTCAACTGTTCCATCACGATGGACTGAGGAGCGCCTCGTTTCTCTTGGAAAGAGACATTCCATGAACCATCTATTGCCAACACTTCCTTCTTCTCCAACTTCGGTAAGACGACCTCACGCTCCTTTGCCTTGCCCGAGAAGATGACAAAGACGGCATCTTGCTGAACTAAATCCAATGTCACGACAGTACGATCGTCCAACATCTTATACGATACGGCTTCTTTCTCACCGGTCTCCGGATGCCATACCTCTGGCAACTTATCGGACACCCTGAACGAGAGTTCCACATGTTTGGCTTGATTTGAAGAATTGTTCACCCAATAGATTTCAGCAGTCGGCAACGTGCGATGAACAAATCGAATACTGTCATCGACCAAGGTCACATCCGGTTGAATCCCCTGCGATTGAAGTGCCTCCTGCAACGAAACCGCCTCATCATAAACATTTGGTCGATTGGTATTCCATATTTGATTGATCAGATCATTGAACTCCTTCTGAGAATCCAAGAGGCTGGCTGGGATTTCAGGCTTTGTTCCGCAAATCACCGCACCCTTCTTTGCCAGTTCCGCAATCTTCCGCAGAACGGTCAAAGACATACGCTTCACATTCTTGTCGAGGAAAAGCACTTTATATGACATGCCACTCGGTGTTGTCAGCATTTTCTTTTTTACCCCAACAAGATGAGTCAACGCATCAGCATTGACAAAGTCATAATTATATCCGGATGGAATCTTCGGCAACTCTCCACCGAACAAACCGGTGATATTATTATCCTCACCATAATAATATAGGATATCAGCAACGAATTTTCCTTGCTGCAAAAGGTAACAGCTTCGTCCCAGATAATCCGTCCACGACTTTGCATGTTCGGCCCACGTATCATGGCGGTCGAACCACTGTCCGAAAGGACCAAGCCCCAAGCCCGGAATCTTATCGTCCACAGGCTGATGAGGCGATGTATGTATCACGAAACGATTTAGGCCACTTGCTATCTCCATATCTGCAATCGGTTTCAGGTTACCGGGATAGAACGACCAAGCATTTCCTTCCAAGCCATAGGCCGTTAAAGATTCAGCAGCATTGATGTTCTGCCCGTAGACATGAGCTACCGAAGCCGACTCTCGGATATCTGCTTGCGACATGGTCGGAGTAGAAGCTCCCATGTTATTCGGAGTCCATGCAGCCGACATCGGATAAGTAGCCGTCCGTTTTACCTCCATACCATCAGCGAGATAGACACGACCATTTTCCTGCGACTCCGAGTACCGTCCCATGTGATATGGTTTCAGGATTTCCGTCAACTGGTCATAATGGTTCTCAACAACCAATTCGCCAATCGTCTTACGCCAGTCCCAGAGGAAACGTTCACTCTCGCCCGCACTATTTACGATGTCACCTGTCAGCACAGGCAACCAAGGCAGCAAACTATATCCACGGCGTTTCTCAAATTCTTCCTTCATCAACGGAGTCCATGTCTCTTGTTCTGCCTCATAGCTATCGGTCAACATGAATTGAACGCCACGCTTGCCCATCATCCCCTTCGATGCATCCATATACATCGAGATGTAATGTTCGAAATAATCCTTCACTGCACGCGCATCCATTTTATCGACCTCAAGGCCCGTAGCCTCAGGGGGAGCCGGATGGTTTTCCTTTCCTGTCAGCGAATAGCCGAAGCGTACAATCTTCCAATAGCCCTCCGGTACTTGCCATGTCAGTTTTCCATCCTTTACCTTTTCCGTCAAATCAACGACATTCTCCAACCTTACAGCATCTTTTGTTGAAGGAGTATCATAGCGTTGCAGGTCGGCCGGCGAAGCGAAGCCCGCCTTCTCTTCAGCATGATTGATCTTGGTCACGGGGTGCAACACCAATTCCGAGATCATCGTCGGACGAATGCCTACCTGCCTGCTGGCTGACGAGTTCTGACTGTTCACCTCGTTATTACGGAATACCACCCTGAAATAGCGTCCTGTCACAGGCTCAAAGGAAACAGTCTGAGCCAATGCCG
>CACZBX010000025.1 GCA_902779535.1 uncultured Bacteroidales bacterium | reverse complement strand
TTTTACTGATTTCATTTTTCCCATCTTGTGGGTGAATTGTAATTACAGTTGTTTCTTGTGCATAGAGTGAAATTGCTAACAACATCACTATGCTCATCATCATTTTTCTCATATTTTTTGGAATTAAAAGTATCAAACTTAAGTACTGCTACTTTGCAAATATAATGATATTTTCTGTGAAAACAACCCATAAGAATAGATAAATCAATTATATTTGCAGAAACTTTTGTTCCAGTTTATGTCAAGAAAAAAACTTATCTTTTTTATCATTGGTCTTGTTCTCTTTGTTGGAATAGCAGGTGGTGTATATCTTTACCAAAGTTTGTTTGCTCCTTGCACAACCAATGCACAAACCAGTTATTTATATATTGATCGGGATGATAATGTAGATTCCGTCTATGTGAAGTTGAAGGAAGTTGGACAAATCAAGCAGATGACTGGATATAATTTGCTGACTAAATATCAGCATTTTGGAGATAATATTCATACTGGTTGTTACGAGATAACTCATGGGAAAAGGATGATTGATCTTTATCGGCAATTGTCAAGAGGACAGCAGAGTCCTGTAAGGCTGACTGTTCCTTCTACACGTACGGTTGGTCAGTTGATCAAGACGCTTGACAGACAATTGATGATTGATTCGACTGAGATATCAAAACAACTATTTGAGAATGATTTTTATAAGTCGATAGGCTTTAATGAATTGACGATCCCTGCTTTCTTTATCCCAAATACGTATGAAGTATATTGGAATTTATCTGCGGAATCATTGTTGAAGAGGCTAAAGCAGGAGTACGACCGCTACTGGAACGAACAACGCCGCCAGAAGGCACAAGTGCAAGGTCTCACTCCACAACAGGTGGCCGTTTTGGCTTCTATTGTTGACGAAGAAACGGCAAAGAATGATGAGAAGCCTATCGTGGCGGGTCTCTATCTCAATCGCCTTCATCGTGGAATGCTTTTGCAAGCTGACCCTACAGTGAAATTTGCCCTCAATGATCCAACGATTAAGCGTATTCTGTTTTCCCATCTAGAAATAGATTCTCCTTATAATACTTATAAGTATGAGGGGTTGCCTCCGGGACCTATCCGTGTGGCTTCTTTGCAAGCGCTGGAAAGTGTTTTGAATCCAACACGACATAATTATCTGTACATGTGCGCGAAGGAAGATTTCTCAGGCTATCATAATTTTGCTGTAACCAATGCACAACATGCAGCCAATGCACGCAGATATCAACAGGCTTTGAATCAAAGAGGAATAAAGTAATTGGAGTATTCCGATTACTCTGAATAAAAAAGAGGATACTCAATAGTATCCTCTTTATAGTAAAGCCGCATTAGTGATGCGATGAAACTCCGAATGACAGGATTTGAGTGCTCTCCAACCTTTGTAATCCACCGGCATCTCTGCTACCCGAAGGCGTGGCCCGCCATTGGAAGAAGAAGCTTGTCTCGGAATTTGGTATAATTTGATGAGTTTCCCAGTACAGCTAATGCGACTAAATCTTCTTCTTTTTACAAAGATAAGTTAAAGAATTCAGTTTTGCAAATAATCTGAATGTTTTATCCCTAAAAAACGAGATTTTCTCTATTTATACGTCTTTTTTCTCTATATGATAAAGGAAAATATGTGTTGAAATCAAATAAAACAGAGATAAAACCATATAGAATAAAAAGAATGTAAGATCAATTGCTAAAAATAAGATCAATAGTCGGGACTTTTTTATATATTTGTGATTAGATCTTAATTTGTTTTTGAGGTGCCGATACGCTTTACGACATATACAAAAGGTTCTGTTGTTCCAGATTTACCTGGCGACTCGTTGTTTCATTCTACTGCACTCTATCGGGTGTACGAAAAGACATCGGGATATCGTCCTTTTATGTTAGTGGCATATGAAGAGGATCGGCCAGTAGCTAAGATGTTGGCGGTGGTACGAAAAAGTGTCCGTTGGTTTCCTCCATCCTTTATTCATCATTGTGTCATATATGAACCGTGTGAATTTCTTGATGAACATGTTGATAAAAGTTCATTGTTTAATGAAATGCTCAGTCATTTGACCCGTGAGATACTCTCGCATACCTTCTTAATCGAGTTTCGTAATTTACGCCAACCTTTGTTTGGATATCGGGCTTTTCGTGAGAATGGATATTTCCCGATACGTTGGATGCGTGTCTATAATTCTTTACACAGTAAGACTCCTGAGGAACGTCTGAGCCCATCGAGAAAGCGTCAGATTAGTAAGGCAAAAAAACAGGGAGTTATCACGAAAGTGGCTGAGACCCAGGAAGAAGTCACCGAATTTGTGCGTATGTTAAGGATGAACTATTCGTCCAAGCTGCTCAAGCATTTTCCGGATTTAAGTTTTTTTAAAGAATTAGGGAACCAAAAAGTTGATCATGAGATTCAAAAATTATTTATTGTCAAAAGCAAGGATAAAATCATAGGAGGATCGGTGTGCCTCTTTTCTTCCGGCACTGCCTATCTACTTTTTTCTGGTGCTTTAAGAAAGCGTTATAAATATCATTACCCAGGAGTGATGGCTGTATGGAGTGCCATAAAATATGCTCATGAACATGGCTATCAGCATTTTGAATTTATGTATGTTGGCGTTCCATTTCGTCATTATGGTTTTCGCGAGTTTATTCTTCGTTTTGGAGGAAAGCAAAGTAGTACCCGGCGGTGGTACAAATTCCGTTGGCAATGGTTGAACAAATTATTGACAAAATTCTATATCTAAACGCTATCAATTGATTAACAAAAATAAGTAGCAAAAAATTTCGCATTCTTTGCCAAATTATTTAATTTTGCGGTCGAAAAGAAAAAATAAACGAATCGTTTAATAAATTTAATTTAATTATATTATGAAAATTTCTCACATTGAGCATCTTGGTATTGCTGTTCCAAGTATCGAAGAAGCATTACCGTTTTTTGAAAATGTTTTAGGTTTTAAATGCTACAACATTGAAGAAGTGGCTGACCAGAAAGTAAAGACCGCTTTCCTGAAAGTAGGAGAAGTTAAATTAGAATTGTTGGAACCGACATGTCCGGAAAGCACAATCGCTACTTTTATTGAGAAGAATGGTGGCCGTGGTGGTATGCATCATTTGGCTTTTTGTGTAGAAGATGGAGTTGCTGAAGCATTGGCAGAGGTTGATGCTAAGGGTATCCGTTTGATCGATAAGGCTCCTCGTAAGGGTGCTGAAGGTTTGAATATCGCATTCTTGCATCCGAAATCTACTATGAGTGTATTGACAGAACTTTGTGAAAATCCAAATAAATAATAAAATGAGTATTCAACAGGAAAGAATCAGTTCGCTCGTTGAGCGTCGTGAGAAGGTTCGCTTAGGTGGTGGCGAGAAAGCAATCGCAAAGCAACACGAAAGAGGAAAGTACACAGCTCGTGAACGTCTTGCAATGCTGCTCGATGAAGGCAGTTTTGAAGAAATGGACATGTTCGTTGAGCATCGTTGTACAAACTTTGGTATGGAAAAGAAGTACATACCTGCAGATGGTGTAGTCGTTGGTAGTGGTACAATCGATGGCCGTTTGGTATACGTATTTGCTCAGGACTTCACTGTATCTGGTGGCTCTCTTTCAGAGATGATGGCAAAGAAGATTTGTAAGGTGATGGATATGGCTATGACAATGGGCGCTCCGGTGATCGGTTTGAACGATTCAGGTGGTGCTCGTATTCAGGAAGGTGTTAACGCTTTGGCTGGTTATGCTGAAATCTTCGAGCGTAATATCTTGGCTTCAGGTGTCGTTCCTCAAATCTCTGGTATCTTTGGCCCTTGTGCAGGTGGTGCTGTTTATTCTCCAGCGTTAACTGACTTTACGTTGATGATGGAAGGTACGTCAAATATGTTCCTGACAGGTCCTTCTGTTGTAAAGACTGTTTTGGGCGAAAACGTAACTGCTGAGCAATTAGGTGGCGCAAGTGTACACTCAACCAAGTCTGGTGTTACTCATTTTACTGCTCCTACTGAAGAAGAGGCTATTGCAACAATCAAGAAGTTGTTAAGCTATATTCCTCAGAACAATATGGAAGAAGCTCCGGTTGTTCCTTGCAACGATCCAATCGACCGTATGGAAGATATGCTGAATGAAATCATTCCTGATAATCCTAATCAGGCTTATGATATGTACGATGTGATCAATGCTGTTGTCGACAATGGTGAATTCTTCGAAATCCATAAGGACTATGCAAAGAATATCATTATTGGTTTCGCTCGTTTCAACGGTCAGTCAGTAGGTGTTGTAGCTAATCAACCTAAGTTCATGGCAGGTGTATTGGATTGCAACTCCTCACGTAAGGCTGCTCGCTTCGTACGTTTCTGTGATGCATTCAACATTCCTTTGGTAACATTAGTTGACGTTCCGGGATTCTTGCCTGGTACAGGTCAGGAGTACAATGCTGTTATCGTACACGGTGCTAAATTGCTTTATGCTTACGGAGAAGCTACCGTACCTAAAGTTACTGTTACCTTGCGTAAGTCATACGGTGGTTCACACATCGTGATGAGCTGTAAGCAACTTCGTGGTGACTTGAACTATGCATGGCCATCTGCTGAAATCGCAGTGATGGGTGGTGCAGGTGCCGTAGGCGTTCTCTATGCGAAGGAAGCAAAGGAGAAAGAAGATCCGAAGGCTTATCTGGCAGAGAAAGAAGCAGAGTATACGAACCTGTTTGCTAATCCATATGTAGCTGCAAAGTATGGCTATATCGAGGATGTAATCGAACCACGCAATACTCGTTTCCGCATCATCAGAGGTTTGGCACAGTTGCGTAACAAGAAGCAGACTGTTCCTGCTAAGAAGCACGGTAATATTCCATTGTAATCTGATTTTTCACGTTAAAAAGAATTGAAATGAAGAAATTATCATTAGGAATATTTCTCTCCGCTTTGCTGATGGTAGGGCTCAGCTCTTGTAATCCGAAGCGAATTGACTCAAAATTGCTCCTCAACGAAGTGTTGATGGTGAATGAGAACAATTACATGAACGATTACGGTATCCGTTCTCCGTGGATTGAAATATTCAATAAATCATATAATGTAACAGATATGGCTGGTTGTTATCTCCGCATGAGTAACAATCCGGGCGATACTGTAACCTATACGATTCCGAAAGGTGACGTAACAACAAAGGTTGCTCAACGCCAACAAGCTATATTCTTTGCTGATGGTGAACCTAACAGAGGTACCTATCATTTGAACTTTACACTGGATCCTGAAAAGACCACTTGGTTAGGTCTGTTCGATACACGTATGAAATTGCTGGATCAGGTAACGATTCCTGCTAATACATTGGGTGCTGATCACTCATATGCACGTGTTGACGATGGTAAACCTGAGTGGGAAGTAAAGGGAAACAGTTCGAAGAAGTATGTAAGTCCGAAAGCAAACAACATGATCAAGGAATCGAATCCAAAGATGGAGAAGTTTGCTGAGCAGGATAAGAGCGGTGTTGGTATGACCGTATCTGCTGTAAGCGTTGTTTTCACAGCATTACTTCTTTTATATCTGAGTTTCCGTTTTATTGGTAAGTATTTCTCTGGTAGAGACGAGAAGAAAGCAGCTGCTGCAGCTCAACCTGTTGCTACTGTAAAGGCTGAAGAAAAGAAGGAAAACAAGTCTGCTGCCGCTTCTGATGAAGTTTATGCTGCTATCGCCATGGCTCTTTATGAGATGCAGGGTGGTATGCACGACGTTGAAAGTGGTGTGCTGACACTTGTTGACCAACAGTCGGCATGGAGTGCAAAGTCAGGCTTCATGCGTGCAAAGCCAGAAAGAAAATAAAAGTTCATCCATTAAATTATTGATTAAAATGAAAGAATATAAGTATAAAATCAATGGTACCGAGTATAAGGTAACTATTGGCGAAATCGAAGACAACATCGCTCATGTAGAAGTAAACGGTACTTCATATGATGTTGAAATGGAGAAGAAACCGGTTGAGAAAGTAAAGGTTGCTACTCCGAAACCTGCAGCCGCTGCTCCTGCTGCTGCACCTGCAGCTCCTGCTCCAAAACCAGCTGCTTCTGGTAATGGTACAGGCGTGAAATCACCTCTTCCAGGCGTTATTCTTGACGTGAAGGTAAATGTTGGTGATGCTGTGAAGAAGGGACAAGTTATTATTATCCTTGAGGCTATGAAGATGGAGAACAATATCAATGCCGACCGCGATGGTGTTGTTACTGCTATCCCTGTTCGCAAGGGTGACTCAGTTTTGGAAGGTACGGACCTTGTAATCATTGGATAATATGGGAGAGTTCTTTAGTTTTATTGGTAATAACTTGGCCGACTTCTGGGGTTATACCGGATTTGCTAACGCCACCCTTGGTCATTTCATCATGATCTTGGTAGGATGTGTATTCATCTACCTGGCTGTTAGACATGAGTTCGAGCCAATGTTGCTTATTCCGATTGGTTTTGGTATGTTGGTTGGTAACATTCCATTCAATATGGATGCCGGACTCCAATTGGGTATTTATGAGCAAAATTCAGTATTGAATACATTATATCAAGGTGTGACTTCTGGTTGGTATCCGCCGCTTATCTTCTTGGGTATCGGTGCCATGACCGACTTCTCTGCTTTGATTTCCAATCCTAAATTGATGTTGGTAGGTGCTGCCGCTCAGTTTGGTATCTTCGGTGCTTACATGCTGGCGCTGCTGTTCGGATTTACTCCGATGGAAGCAGGTGCTATCGGTATCATCGGTGGTGCAGACGGTCCTACAGCAATCTTCCTTTCTTCTAAGTTGGCTCCGAACTTGATGGGTGCCATCGCTGTATCTGCATATTCTTATATGGCATTGGTTCCGGTGATCCAACCACCTATCATGCGTCTCTTGACTACGAAGAAGGAACGTGTTATGCGTATGAAACCGCCACGTCCAGTATCTCATACTGAAAAGGTTATGTTCCCGATCATCGGTTTGTTACTGACTTGCTTCTTCGTACCTTCAGGTCTTCCTTTGCTGGGTATGTTGTTCTTCGGTAACTTGCTGAAAGAAAGTGGTGTAACCCGTCGTTTGGCAGAGACAGCTCGTAACCAGTTGATCGACGTTATCACCATGTTGTTAGGTTTGACAGTGGGTGCTTCTACTCAAGCTTCTGAGTTCTTGACAATGAATTCTGTATTCATCTTCATGTTGGGTGCATTGTCATTCGTGATTGCAACAACTTCAGGTATCTTGTTCGTGAAGTTGTTCAACCTGGTATTGCCGAAGGAGAAGAAGTTGAATCCGCTGATTGGTAACGCTGGTGTATCGGCTGTTCCTGACTCAGCACGTATCTCACAGGTAGTAGGTTTGGAATATGATCCGACGAACTATCTGTTGATGCACGCTATGGGTCCGAACGTTGCCGGTGTGATTGGTTCTGCTGTAGCAGCCGGTATCTTGTTAGGATTCTTACTCTAATCAGATTAGGATACATAAAGGACAGGGAAAGTCATTGGCTTTCCCTGTTTTTTTATTGTATGGAATGAAATTATGATACTCAGTTTTCTTTTTTTTGAAGAAAAGTTTTTATTTTTGTTTTAATGCGTTAGTCGAGATATGAGATTGCAACCAGAGTGCAAATAATTATCCGTACTTTTGTGATGTGAATGATGTGATGGAACAAGATAAACAGTACATACAACGATTGGAGGTGAAGGGAATTCATCCGACAGCCATACGGTTGTTGGTGTTGGAGAAAATGATGCAGGAACAGCGTGCTGTGTCAATACCTGAGTTGGAGGTGATGCTGGACACTGTGGATAAGTCGTCTATCTTCCGTACGTTGACATTGTTCCTGAAGCACGACTTGATTCATGCTATTGAAGATGGGAGTGGAGTTCTGAAATATGAGATCTGCGAAGGTAAGCATGAATGTACGATTGATGATATGCATACGCATTTTTATTGCGAGAGTTGTCATCGTACTTTTTGCCTGAAAGAGATTCCTGTTCCTTCTATCGAGTTGCCTGAAGGTTTTCACATGCACTTCGTCAACTATATGGTAAAGGGAATCTGTAAGGACTGTGCCGAGCATCATCACATACACGGATAATTAAACGTAAGAGATATGGAGGAAGTTAATCACGTACACGAGGAACATAAACCTCATGAACACCACGGTCATCATCATGATCATGTGAAAGTATTGTCATCGCTCAGCAACATATTTATAATATGTATTGTGCTGAACGTTATTTATGTTTTCATTGAAGCATCTGTCGGTTTCTTTGAGAACTCATTGGGTTTGCTCTCGGATGCAGGTCATAATCTGGGTGATGTTTTCAGCTTATTGTTAGCCTTGATTGCATTCCATCTGGCGAAGATTAGCAATAACAAGCGCTTTACCTATGGATATAAGAAGAGTACCATCCTTATTTCATTGTTAAATGCTATCATCTTGTTAGTCGCAGTAGGCGCTATTGTAGTAGAGAGCATCAATAAGTTACGTAATCCGGAACCGATTGATGGCAGTGTCATCAGTTGGACTGCGGGTGCAGGTATTATTGTAAACGGTTTGACTACCCTTTTGCTGATGAAGAGCCAGAAGCATGACTTGAATGTTCGAGGGGCTTTCTTGCACATGGCAGCCGATACTTTGGTGTCGGTAGGTGTTGTCATTTCAGGCCTTGTCATTATGTACACGGGCTTTTATTTGATAGACCCGATTATCAGTCTGGTGATAGCAGGTATTATCCTTATCTCAACCATTCATCTGTTAATGGAAAGTCTGCGCCTTTCGTTGGATGGTGTTCCCGAGACGATACGCATTGAGGAAGTCAAGGAGATATTAGAGGCGCAGCCGCATGTACTGAATGTTCACCATTTACATATATGGGCAATCAGCACAACAGATGTTGCTTTAACAGCCCATGTGGTGATTGATGATCTAAGCGGAATGGAAGATGTGAAAGATGCTTTGAAGACAGTCCTGAGAGAGAAAGGCATCAATCACTCCACATTGGAAATGGAATCGACAGGGACGCATTGTCATGAGTCATCTCTGATTATCAATAGCAATGAAGGTAAGTAAAAAACAGAAAAGTAGCGCAGCGGGCATCATCATTGTAGTGTTGGCCGCTGCTTTATCTCAATTAGGTCTACTGAAACCAAACGACAGACAGGAAGTTCAGGATACAAATCAGCCGACTATCGAAGTCGTGCAGAATGCACCTGACGCAAGCAGTCCGTCGACAATTGAGTATCCTTCTCAACAGTCTTCATCATCCTATCGTGTGGACAGGATGGAAATCCCGAAAGGTTATTCTCTGGGGAACGGACAGCGTATTGATCATACCGGACATTCTCTATATTATAAGGAAGATTTGAAGACTCCGGCATGGGTTGCTTGGGAAGTCACTCGCGAGGAAGCCAGTCGTAGGGATGTGGAACGAGAAGTGGAGTTCAATCCCGATCCGATGATTGATGGAGCAAAAGCCTATTTTTATGATTACAACTCATCGGGATATGATCGTGGCCACATGGCTCCTGCAGGAGATATGAAGTGGGACTCTAATGCAATGGAGGAAGTGTTCTACATGTCGAACATTTGTCCGCAGAACCATGAACTGAACGCCGGTGATTGGAACGATCTGGAAATGAAAACCCGTTATTGGGCCAAGAAGTATGGGAAGGTGTATGTGGCTTGTGGTCCAATCTATCGAACGAAGCAGCCCAAGCGAATAGGTACACATCGGGTGGCAGTCCCGGATGCTTTCTTTAAGGTAATACTCTTTAATAAAGGAAAGAACAATCCGGTTGCGGCAGGCTTCCTATTTGAAAATAATGAAGAGCATAAGCAACTTCAAGACCGGATGGTAACGGTGGATGAGTTGGAAAAGCTGCTGAACATGAACTTTTTCTCGATGATGCCTGATAAAATAGAAAATGAAATAGAAGCAGAATTACCCGAACTGTTTAACTAAGACATAAAAGTTCTGTTTTTTGTTCGTTTTGTCTTCATTTTTTCTTGAATGTTTGTATCTTTACAAAGTGAAGATTTTTCAACAAATAAGGAATTGGCTCAGCCGACTATCGTTCCGTACTGGAGTCATAGTCTTATTAACTTGCATCCCTTTCTATATCCTTTCATTTGCTCAAATGGCGTTGCCTATCAGTCCTCAAGCAAAAGGAATCCTTTGGGTGGTGCTGTTTGGCTTGGCTAAGACTTTTCAGTATGGAGGATTGACCATTCTGGGAGTAGACGGAATCAGGCGGTTTAAGGCTTATTTCAGGAAGAATAAATCCTCATAAGTCGGTATTGATTTCATTTTGCATTACACCTATCTTTGCTTTACATTATCAAGTGAGATGAATCCTGTTGTAGTAGGTTTATTAGTCCCATTCCTGGGGACAATCATCGGATCCGCATTCGTCTTCGTCATGAAGAAAGAGATGTCGTCCTTGCTGCGGAAGTCTTTATTAGGCTTTGCATCCGGAGTGATGGTGGCTGCTTCCGTGTGGTCCTTAATTATCCCTTCTATCGAGATGTGTGAGGAAATGGGAAAATGGTCGGTCATGCCGGCTACTATCGGTATCTTGGTGGGTATGGGCTTTCTTCTGCTCATTGATGAGCTTACTCCTCATCTCCATTTAGGGACAGAACATCCAGAAGGATTGCACGCACGTCTTTCACGTACCACCATGTTATCGCTGGCTGTGACGATTCACAATCTTCCTGAAGGCATGGCGGTCGGTGTAGTTCTCGCAGGAGCTTTGCAGCACGAAGCAGGAATCTCACTGGCAGGAGCCATCGCTGTCTCTTTGGGTATTGCTATTCAGAATATACCAGAAGGAGCCATTATCTCGATGCCAATGCGTGCTGCCGGCAATAGCCGGTGGAAGTCATTTGTCATCGGATCGTTGAGCGGTATTGTCGAGCCAATTGGCGGACTGCTGATGATACTCCTGGCTGCTGTGATGTTGCCGATCCTTCCTTATATGCTTTCCTTTGCTGCAGGCGCTATGCTCTATGTCGTAGTTGAAGAACTGATACCTGAAGCATCTGAAGGAGAACACACCAATCTAAGTACCATTGGCTTTGCCGTTGGTTTTGTCTTGATGATGGTGTTGGATGTCGTGATGGGATAGTGCTTGCGTATGGGATTTAGCATATAGATGAAAATGAAAAACATCCTTCACATTCACCGATTTCGTAATTGGTTTATTTACAAACGTTTGCGGTGAAGGATTTTTCAAAAAGGTGAACCATCATGGTTCACAAGGGCGAAAATCCGCATTTTACCCTGTGCAGATTTATTCAAAAAAAGGTTGTTTCCCCTAAAACAAGCCTGTACTCCGAAACAGGCGTAAACCGAGAGTGTACTCACAACTATGTTTTCATCGAATCATAACTGTGTTTTGATTAACACATAACTATGTGCGTAACGAAACATAACTATGTGATTTGCCTCTCTTCAGGAACTCGATTTTTTTTGTTTAAAAACTTAGTTTTTCACGCCAAAAACTCGGTTTTAGAAAAATAAAACACGATGAAGAAACTTAAAAACACGATGAATGACGTTATTCCTTGTTCATGTGCTTTTATTTACTAAGGCTTTCGGCCAACTTACAGCACAACTGCGGTACCGCTGACCGAAACCATTAGCATCGAATTACCTTCTCCGATAGTTTCATAATCGATGTCAATGCCTACAATCGCGTTCGCTCCCAAAGATTCTGCCCGTTCAATCAATTCATTGATAGATGTGTCTTTAGCTTGACGCAGAACCCGTTCATAGCTGGCACTTCTTCCACCCACGATATCCCGGATGGCAGCTTTAAAATCTTTGATGATATTTGCACCAATGATTGTCTCGCCGGTTACTACACCTTTATACTCTTTAATAGGATGACCTTCGATGGTCGGTGTCGTACTAAGTATCATATTCTTTGATGTTAATATTGTACAAACAAAGATAGTTTTCAGAAATGGTATGTGCAAATAAAAGAGCGACATGTTCCTTATTCTCTTTATATTTTTAACCGAAATGTTTGAAATGAATATTTTTTTTGCGAATTTTGTATAACATGCTAAGTAAAATGCTGTAAAACGAAATATAATGAAATAAGACAATAAGATGGAAACAAAGAAGTTTATTATTACGATCAATCGTGAGTTCGGCTCAGGTGGACGTGAGATTGGATTTAGATTGGGCCGATTGTTGGATGTGAAAGTGTACGATAAGGCGATACTGGAAGGAATCGCTGAGAAATTCAACTTGAGCGATGAGAAGATGGAAGACATCAAGGCAAAGAAATTTACTTGGTGGGATGAGATTTGTGACTTATACAACCGAATCCATTCATTCCCTGGTGAATTTGTCGTTGGTCATGATGAAACGCAGACCGCTACTTCGCGGGATTTGTATTTTGCCGAGGCGAAATTGTTGCGTGAGTTGGCCGAGAAGGAGTCTTGTGTCATTATTGGCCGTACGGGTTTCCATATCTTCAAGGACGACCCATCAGCATTCAAGATCATGATCATTGCCGATGAGGAGTCGCGTGTTAAGCGTATCACCGAGCGTTTCAACTTAACGGAGGAAGAGGCAAAGGAACGTATGGTGAAGGCTGATAATGCTCGCGAGAACTTCACGAAGACATTCTCGGACAGAAGTCGTTACGATGCGCGCAACTACGATTTAGTGTTGAATGTCTCAGGGTATGATGCAAGTGATATTGCTGGATTTATTGCCGAATGCATGAAGAGAAAATACCAATTATAATCCGATAAATCTAATATTATGAAAGCGAAGATTGTTCTATTAAGTTTATGTCTGCTGGCGGTTTGCTGTGTTCATGCGCAGTTCCGTCGGAATCCTACGCCGAATGACACCTTACATTCAGTTACCGTCAATCCTGATAACAGCGTGATCTTCCGTTTGTATGCGCCATTTGCTCAGACGGTAGGAATAGCAGGTGATATCGTTCCGTGGGGAAAGCCAGTTGTGTTCACCAAACACGATAATGGCGTTTGGGAAGCAAAGGTTGAGAACAAACAGGTGGGTGCGTTCCGTTATAATTTTGTCGTAGACGGAGTGGTTGCCGATGATCCAAAGGCTTTGTATGCAAACAGCTTAAAGCCTGTCTTGGATGTCGACCCTGCCGGTGATGCTTTTTGGCAGATGAAGGATGTTCCTCATGGTGCCACTGCCGAGATTTATTATCCTTCGAAGACGTTCAACAAGACGCGACGTGCTCATGTGTGGACTCCTGCCGGCTACGAGAAGAGTTCAGAGAAACTTCCTGTTCTCTATCTGATACATGGTGGAGGCGATAATGATTATGCGTGGCCGAATGTGGGGCGTGCAAACTTCATTATGGATAACTTGCTGGCCGAAGGAAAGATCGTTCCGATGATTGTGGTGATGCCTGATGGTAGCGTCGATACCGAGAAGTTCACGGATGATATGATGAACGACTTGATCCCGTATATTGAGGACAACTATCGCGTGATTGCCGATGCTCAGCATCGTGCGTTGGCTGGACTGTCGATGGGTGGTTTGGAGACGCTGAACGTTTCGTTAAAGCACTACAAGAGCTTCGCTTACGTCTTCCCGTTGTCGACAGGCTGGTTCGAAGGCTCCAATCTGTTCGACCGCTGGGAACCGTACATGAAGGAGCATGCTGCAGAGATGAACAAGGCTTTCAAAGTGTATAAGTTCTATATGGGCGGTGAAGAAGATATTGCCTATAAGAATTGCATTGCAACCCGTGCTGCCTTCGACAGGGCGGGAGTAAAGCATGAATATAGCCAGATGCCTGGCGGACATACCTGGTATGTTTGGCGGCATAACTTGCGTGACTTGGCTCCGCTTTGTTTCAGATAAAAGAGTATTTATATAACTAGAAGAGGGTTCACTTAAATCGAAGTGAACCCTCTTCTTTTTGTTGAGAATTATTATTAATTGTTTCGTTCTTTGCACTCTACGCTCTCCATGGTGAATTATGTGATTGACCACGGTCGTTTTTAAATCGACCATGGTCAATTTGCAAATCGACCGTGAAGAATGAATAAACTGACCGTAATGCACGGAGATTTGATTTAAGCTATTTGTCAATTTTATTCATTCTTTTCGACCGCTCTTAAATCCTTATCGACGAGGATGCAGTCTTGCATCTTCATATCGAAGTTAAGCGCTTGTTTTGCCTTAAAGCGGATGACGAGTAATTCCTCATCTCCTTCGATGGCAGGCTTGTAGCCTAAGTTCACGAAGGTAGGATAGAGGGCCTTGGTCCCATTGCTGTGCAGACGATCGTTCGTGAGGTTCTCCATCTCTTTCGTTCCCTTTGTCTCCGTACCGAGGTATTCGACCTTCTGTGCATCATAGGGGATGGCCAAACTGAATGCATTGACCGATTTCATTCCTATACCTTTTATAACGATCTCAATCGTTTCATCCTTCGCATAGCGTTTCTTGTCGGCACTCATCTCCAGTTTGCCCTGTACCGGTTCAATCTTTGCATGAGACACTCCGTCCTCCAGATAAATACCAACGGACGAGATGTCGTAGGCGTCAATCAGTCCGTTGCGATTGATGTCGCCTCGGCTGATATATCCCTCGTAATCCTTGTCGCCTTTTCGCACACCGGTATAGTTCATATACGACATCAGGTCGTTCCGGTCGATCTTGTTATCATGATTGATGTCGCCTGGAATTGCACTTTCCGTTCCCGCTTTCTTGAAAACATAGAGTTCTCTACCGGAACCGAAATCGCGGACAGCCTCCGTGATGTGCATTTTGATGTATCTTGCCTCTGGCTGATTCGGGAAGAAGAATTCCTTCGTCACGTTGTCTCGGTTCCATTCGAACGTCCCCGCTTCTGTCCAATTCTTTTTGTCCATGCTGTAGGCAATGCTTCCTTTCAGGATCGTTCCTGCTCCGGCATTCTTCCGTGGCAGATATTGGAATTTGTCGACCGTGTTATAAGTGTTCAAGTCCATAATCAGGTCGAATGGCACGGCCTTCGTGCTGTAATCGGTATGCCAAAGGTCACCACCTTCATTGAAATCGAACAGATGTCCGATCTCCATTCCTTCCATTTCTTTCGCCGAGATCTCTCCCTTGATGCCTTGGATGGCAAATTCCAGCGGATTCACCTTGGTCTTGGCAGTGAACGTGTTCCATTCGGAATATCCGTCCTTGTTCACGGCACGCAGTTTAAACTGATAAGTCGTCTCCGGCAACAGGTCCTCGAACTTCAGGAAATTGTTCTTGATGGTCGTATAAAGCATGTTCTGGAACTCAATCTCGTAATAATCGGCATTGCTGATCTTATCCCATGACGGCGTCAGACTGTATGCATCAGTATTCTCTTCCGTAACAGCGCCGACTGGTACGCTAAGTGCACCTGTTTGTTGCAAGAGTTTGTTCGGTCGCTCAAACTTATAACCTTTGACTACGACTTGCAGTCCCGATTCGATCACATCTGTCTTCTGAATCTTCACATATACTTGTGGATTCATGGTGATAGGTACTTTCGCAAATTCGCTTCCCGGGGTAGAGTAGCGGTTGAAATCTGGCTTCGGATCAAACATAAATACGTTATCGTTCTGGTAATAGCCCTTGCCGGTTGTTACTTCCGTGAGCTTCACTTTCTTTCCGTTCAGGTAGAGTAGGACGTTCTTCGGTTTCTCTGAAACGTTGATGACGAACTCGGTAGTCTTATTTCGCTCGTATGCCGGATAGGTAGATTGAGTGGGATGAATGGTAATGACGGCATCATCACCTTTCACTTCCGATTCAACCGTGTAGGTTGCAGCAATGTTGTGGCGATACTCTTCCGTCACGCCGTCATCATCATATACGTTCATCTTATTGTATGGGCCCGGATAGACTTCGATGATGCGTTCCGACTCGACAACCTCGGACACATGGTTGTTCACGCGGTTCATCGGGAGGATTGCTCCTCGGCGAACGAACAGCGGCAGTTTCCAGAGCGGGGCGTCAAAGTTGTTGATGATACAGCCTCCTTGATACAAGTCGCCCGAGAACGAATCGATCCACTCACCTTCGGGCAGATAAATGTCGTCGCGGATATCGTTTCCCTGTTCGTCGGCCTGCGTGTTCTGGTAGACAGGAGCCACCAGGAAGTCTGGCCCATAGAGATATTCGTATTTTGTAGCCGATCCGTAGGTATATTCATTCGGATAATCCAGGAAAAGGGCTCGCATCAGCGGTTTGCCGGTCAGTGCCTCGTGGGCATACGTATAGGTATAAGGAAGGAATTCCGACTTGATCTTCAGGTACATGCGGTTGATAGATGTGGCCGGTTCTCCCAAAGCGTGCGGATATTTCTCGTTGCTTCCCCATCCATCCATGTTCAGCTGCATCGGCGTGAATGCTTTCCACTGGAAATCGCGTACGTTTACGGGAACGTTCTTCCCGCCGAAGATGCCATCGGTATCGGAAGTAATGTTTGGCTGACCGCTTAGTCCTGCACCGATATAGGTTGGAATGTGGAAACGGATGTATTCCCACTCACCTCCGGTCTGGTCGCCGGTCCAAACACCGGCATATCGTTGAGTTCCTGCCCAGCCGTCTACGGTGATGATGAACGGTCGAGCGTTGTTCCCGTAATAAGGCATGATTTCTCCGACATCTTCGATGCCGTTCAGGCCGAAGGAATAGCCATCACCCACCCATGCCACATCGGTCTTTAGAACACGAACGCCGGCATCTCGAATCTCTTTCACGATGTCGCGTTGCAGCAAGGCACTGACTCCTGCTTTAGGATGTAAGTCGGATTGTGTCCAAAGTCCGATTTCAACACCATTCTTGCGGGCATAGTCGCCAAGTTCTTTCAGGTTTTGTATATTCCCGTCTAAAGTCTCGGTCTGTCCATAGCCAGATCCATATCCATCGTTCGGAAGAATCCATCCGAGAGGCATGTCATGCTGCTTATAACGGTCGATCACGGCACGTGCAGAGAACTGATAATTGTCTTTCTCACCGTTCAGTGATTCCTTGATTCCACCATTCTCTTTCTGGCTTTCCTTATATTTCTTCCCATCTTCAAACAAGATACCATTCTCATCTTCCTTCCAGTAATCACGGTTGTAGGCATTCAGATGACCTTCGTAAAAGGCAAACTTCGGCAAAAGTACCGGATTACCCGTCAACTGATAGTAATCGTTCAAAAGTGCACATTCCGTGGTGTCGTCAATCATAAAGAACACATCCAGGTAATCGCTTTCGTGGGTGAGGATGACCGTATTGGGATCAGTTGCTCCGAAATCGTATTTTCCTTTCTTGAACGTATATGCCATGAATCCGTAACCGTTGGTTGTCCAGTAGAAAGGAGTAGGGGAAGACACTCCGCCATCGGTCCAACTATTCTCGTTGACGATGTTGATGATCTTTCCCTTGTGCGAAAATCGTCCGTTCTGCACGCCTCCGCCATAGAAATATTCCGTAGGATTCGCTTTCAGGGTAAGCGTATAATCTCCGTCTTTGCCAAATTGTACCGGAGATATTTGTTCAAAACCATGGTTGGCCATGGCATGTTTAGCCTTGAATAATCCGCTTTTCTTGTCGAACGACAGTTCAATACCTTTTGTCTTGACGACAAAGCGGTCCGATTCTTCCAGAATGGCCATGTCTTCCACCGTTCGTCTTGGGTTTTGAACGAGGATATGTGCTTCCGGACTGGCTTCCGGCTCACGGATAAAACCACCATTTGGGTCGAGGAACAATCGGAAAATGTAGTTTCCGTAGAAGTCGACAGTCATGCGCTGCCCATTCTCGAAGAGAATTTCTGCGGTAGTCGGGTTCAGTCGTGTCACTGCCTTGATGGGCATCGATGACGCTGTCGTCTTTGCGTATGCTGAGGTGGAAAAACCGGTCAGCAAAACAAAAGCAACCAGTAGTTGCGTAAGGATAGAGTATAGGCTGATTGTTTTCATATCATGGTATGTTTATCATGGTTTATTTTTATTGTCTTAAGCGTTTGTTACAAAGATAATGAAACTTTTAAGACTTTTTATTCCATCGATTCTTTTTATTCCCATGCAAATTATTCCACTCATCAAGTGCTTTAACCTTGTCACCCTCGTGATAAAAGTTTGTCACCAAGGTGATAAAAGCTTTTCACCAATGTGATAAAGGCTTTTCACCTAGGTGAAAAGCCTAACCTATCAAATATTAAATCAAATTGAGTCGTATTCTAATGCAGAAGAATCGTTATTCTTCCTCCAGGAATGCTTTCAGCTCGTCTTTCACGTTGGAGTCATCGCGGATGAAGTTATCGATGCGCCATTCGTTATTTTCTTTTACTAATGATAAACTATTGGCACGATCCTCTCCAAAGTCGTTGATAACGACCTTTACCGTGGCATGTTCACGATCGATTATTTCGATGGATTCAATGCGCATGGTCGGTTTGTCAGCATCCTGTGCATTGGTCCACACATCATAATCCAGGCAGATATATCCTGTTTCAAGTTCGAGTTCTGTTGTCTGGTCCCACAATTTCTTAAACTCTTCTGAGCAATAGAGGGCGATCAGGTCTTTTTCTGGATCCGCTTCATCTTCATCCGAGAAATTGTTTGTCAGTGCATCCGCATAAATAGCCTTCAGCCGGTCGGTTATCTCCTGTTTGATGTCGTTGGACGATTTGCATCCTATCGAAAAAGAAGAGAGGAGGACCGTGAAGAGGAGTATGATTCTGGTTCTCATGACGGTTCGTTTTTATTCGTTTTTGAGCAATTTAAAGCGGATACGAAGGATGCCGTTCTCGTAGCTGTGGCTGATAATTTTGAATGTCCCAATCTCGGAGGTATTCTCAACGTGCTGTCCGATGCAAAGACATTCATCGAAGTCGCCCACTCGTACCACGCGCACCGTTTCAGAAGCGTTCTCCGGGAGTCGTTCCATTTCGAAGCGTCCCATGGCTTCTTCTTGTGTGATAAATTCCATCGTAACCGGAAGATTCCGTCGGATAACTTCGTTTACATAGTCTTCGATTTGTTGTATTTGAGCGTCAGTAGGACATTCCTTTAAGGCGAAATCCATTTTACTTTTCTTCTTCTCGATGTGTGCTTCGACCGAGCGTCCACAATCAAACAAATTAATCATCGTTCGGTTTACGATATGTTCCGTCGTATGCATTGGACGGTCTTCGCTTTTATGATGCTCGTTTAAGATGGGTTGTTCCATAAATCAATAATGTCTTGTTGTCGTTAACGTTAGCATTCTCGTTTCGGCTTAAAGTTAGTATACAAATAAAGGGCTCGTTTCAAGCCCTTCATTTGTAATATTATCTCATGCAACTTTAGAAAGCAGCAATTAATTCTTCATTCGAATAAGCATCTGCACCGTAGCAAGTCTTGAGATATGCCAAACCATTCTTGTAATCTTCCTCTGTGAAGGAATCAGTAGCTTCTTTGGCAACAACAACGTCATATCCTAAGCAGAAAGCATCAGCCGATGTGTGGCGAACACACATGTGTGCGTGCAGACCTGTCATGATAACGGTCTTTACGCCTAATTCTTTCAACAGAATATCCAAGTCAGTCTGGAAGAAACCGCTATAACGACGCTTTGGGACTACAAAGTCCTTGTCGCAAAGTTTCAATTCAGGAATGACTTCGGCACCTTTTGTCCCTTTAATGGCGTGGTCTCCCCAGATAAGAAGTTCACGGTCAATGCCAGGAAGGTGAGCGTCATTACAGAAGATGACAGGAACACCTGCTGCACGAGCAGCATCCAACAATTGAGCAGTAGCAGGAACGATTGCTCTGCCACGATCACAACCAAGTGCACCAGTAACAAAGTCATTGAGCATGTCAACAACAAGGATTGCAGGTTTTTCTAATTTTTTCATTTCTTTTTCTATTAATAAAACGTTTGTCTATCAAAATTGACGCCGTAAAAATACGTTTTATTCATTATTCTATAGAATAAATGTCTGCTTTTTTATGTTTTTTTAATGATGACATGCTGTCATCTCTTTCTCAATGTCCGTAAATAGTCTTTCTGTTCGTCCGTAATGCGAAAACTTTCAATTGCTTTCTGGATAGTCTTGCGATGCGTCCATTCATCAAGCAGTCGCTTTTCCAAGTATGGGAGTGTGGATTGATACTGTTTTGCCAGAGCGGTTGCAAAATACCAAGCGACCATCATCTGGATGTAAAACTCATCGCGTTTGACCGAAGCGACCCATTCAAGGTATCGGGGCTCGAACAGATGATCAAGGTAGTACCGCATAAGCATGCCTATGGCAAAACGTACGGTGTAAGGATGTGCAGACTTTAACCATCTTTGTATTTTGGTGAGCAGCTCGGTGGTGTGTTTCTTTAGGATAGAAGGTGACAATTGGTCGCACGTTGCCCAGTTATCAATGAATGGGAGGAAGCGTTCCAACTCAGCCATACATCGTTTGTAATCTTTTATTTCTGCAATGATGAACGCATGAAGTTGATTCTCTTCGAAAGAAGAATGAGGAAGGGCGTGCAAGAAACCGTCAATGTTTTCCTCCTTGGCTAATTGCTTGGCGTACGAGCGTAGGAAAGGAGTCCGCACCCCAATGACGGTTTCAGATGAGATGGTTGGTATCAGTTTCCGTTGGAATTCAGCATACTTCTCATCCTTTTGGGCTAACAGTTGGGCATTGATGTCTGTTGTCAACATAATTTTCTGTTTTTATTGATATGCAAAGATAGGGAAAGCCGTCAAACAGGAAAAGATATAGGTGATTTTTTAGGGGAGCAAATGATTTTATGCTATCTTTGCTTTATCACTAAATCTTTAATTCAAAGTTCATATGAAAAGAATCGGTATCATCGCCTTGTTTTGTGGAGTCTGTGCAGTGATCTTGGCACAGAATGTATCTGCACCGTCGTTCCCTTTTAGGAATCCGAACCTTCCTGTTGAGGAGCGTGTGAAGGATTTAATCTCACGGCTTACCCTTCAGGAGAAAGTAGAAATGATGAAACATGAGTCAAAGGCTGTTCCCCGTTTAGGAATTCCTGCTTATAACTGGTGGAATGAGGCTCTGCATGGAGTAGCCCGTACGCAAGAGAAGGTGACTTCTTTCCCGCAAGCCATCGGTATGGCTGCAACCTTTGATACCGAGGCTTTACAAAAGATGGGCGATATCACGTCCACTGAGGGAAGAGCCTTGTTTAACGAGGCGATGAAAGCAGGAAAGGATTTCAAACAATACTATGGTTTGACCTATTGGACACCGAATATCAATATTTTCCGTGACCCACGGTGGGGAAGAGGGCAGGAAACTTATGGTGAAGACCCTTACCTGACGGCCAAGATGGGTGCTGCTATCGTTCGTGGACTAGAGGGGGACGATCCTTATTACCTAAAAGCGGTGGCTTGTGCAAAACATTATGCGGTTCATAGCGGACCTGAAAGTACGCGACACGTGTATGATGCTCGTCCTTCGTACTTCGATTTGTGGGACACTTATCTGCCTGCGTTCCGCGAGTTGGTCACAAAGGCACACGTTCATGGCGTGATGTGCGCATATAATCGATACAATGGTGCTCCCTGTTGCGGTAGCGATCCTTTGATGGTGGATATCCTTCGGAACCAATGGCAGTTCAAAGGATACGTTACTTCCGACTGTTGGGCAGTGACCGACTTTGCCAATCATCATCGTACTCATGCCAACAATACCGAGGCTGTCAGTGATGCTTTGCTTGCCGGTACCGACCTGGAATGTGGAAATTTGTACCAATTGCTTTATGAAGGAGTCCAAAAAGGTTTGGTTACTGAGCGTGAGATCAATGTTTCTTTAACCCGACTCTTTACGATTCTCTTTAAAATAGGTATGTTTGACCCACAAGAAAAGGTTCCTTACTCATCCATCGGGCGTGAGGTCTTGGAATGTGATGCACACAAGCAGCATGCTTTGCAAATGGCACGCGAATCAATGGTTCTACTGAAGAATCATAAGAACATCCTTCCATTGAATCCTTCCAAGATCAAGCGTATTGCTTTGATTGGTCCGAACGCTGATGATGGCATGACTTTGCTGGGCAACTACTTTGGCATGCCTTCTGAGATCATCACACCGTATAAAAGTTTGCAGAAACGTTTTGGTGATAAGGTGAAGATTGATTATTTCAAAGGAACTGATGTGGTAACCAAACTAAAGGACGGTCCTTCATTTGCTCAGATTGCTGCACAGGCAGGTAAAGCAGACGTGATTCTTTTTGTTGGCGGTATCAATGCGCACTATGAAGGTGAAGAAGGTGATGCAAATCAAGTGTTTGATGGTTTCTATCGTGGTGATCGTACCAGCATCAAGTTGCCAAGCGTGCAGACTGATTTGTTGAAGGTCTTGAAAAAGACGGGCAAGCCTGTTATCTTAATCAATATGTCGGGCTCTGTGATGAGTTTCGAATGGGAAAGTCAGAACGTTGATGCAATCCTTCAGGCCTGGTACGGCGGACAAGCCGGTGGGGATGCGATCATGGATGTGATCTTTGGTGACTATAATCCGGGAGGACGTATGCCGTTGACAACCTATATGAGTGACAATGACTTGCCTCCGTTTGAAGATTATACGATGAATAACCGCACATACCGTTATTTTAAAGGTGATGTTCGCTACCCGTTCGGTTATGGTCTAAGTTATACATCTTTCGCATATTCTGATTTGAAGTTCAATCCTTCAATTCAGACAGGTGAAAAGGTTGAAGTTTCCTTTACTGTCAAGAATACGGGCAAGCGAGATGGCGATGAAGTGGTTCAACTCTATATTACTCATCCGCAGGATCTGAACAATCGGATACCTATCTGCTCTTTAAAGAGTTTCAAACGTATTCATCTCAAGGCGGGTGAGGAACAAAGCGTCACGTTTACTTTGACTCCGGAAGAATTGGCATTGACAGAACCAAGTGGTGACTTAATGGAAAAGAAAGGAACGATGGATATTTTTGTCGGCGGTGGACAACCAAAATATACAAAAGGAATCTCTGCTACGTTGACTGTGACGGGCGATCCTTATCAAGTATTTTAATAATAAAGAATAATATGAAAAAACATCTTTTAATCTTATTGTCGTTTACGGCATTGGTGCTGAGTGGATGTGCTCAGGATCCTAAACCTATCGAGTTCGTACGCGAACTACCGCAGCAAGCTTTCCCTGAAACGGTTGTTGCAGGCAATTATAGTGGTATTACACATGTGAAAGGTAATCAGTATGCTATTGCTAATGATAAAAGTCCGCAGTCGGGCTTCTACTTTTTCTACATCGATATAGATAGTATCAGTGGCGAGATTACCAGCGTGAGGATGGATTCTCTCTTGACCAACGGACAACCTAATCGTGATGAGGAAGCTATCGCCTACGTTCCTTCCTCAAATACACTTTTTGTGGCGGGCGAGGCCGATCATCGGATTGTAGAATACAACCTTGATGGTTCGTTGACTGGCCGGGAATTGAATATTCCAGAGATTTATAAGACGGCTCGGAGAAATTTGAGTTTTGAAGCTTTAGCATACAATGCGAAAACCCAGAAGTTCTGGACCTCATCGGAAGGCCCTTTGCCTTGCGATGGTGATGTGGCTTCCTCGAAGAACCTCATACAGAACAAGATTCGTATTCAAAGTTTCAACAAGGATTTGCAACCCGATAAGCAATATGCGTACCTCATGGATGTGCCTGTCGCTCGTGATACAGTGACAACCAACTCGCAGACGGGATTGAGTTCGATAATTGCTTTAGACGACGGACGATTGATCGTCCTTGAACGCGAACTCTTCTTCGTGAAAGAATACTTCGGCAGTTACTTTAATGAGAAAATCTATGTTGTTAATCCGAAAAAAGGCACGCCGATTACCTCTGAGACGCAACTGACCGACGAAACGCCTTATCTGGAAAAGGAATTCTTGTATGAGTGGCGGACGGATGTCAGTGTGTTATCGTATGAATTGGCAAATTACGAAGCGATGTGTCTTGGACCACGTCTTGCAAACGGTGACCAAACGATTCTGATGGTCTGTGACTCGCAGAACCAATACCTTGGATTGTTGAAAGATTGGTTCAAGGTATTGATTGTACGTGGTATATAATTGAGATGGAATAAAAGCAACGAGGCGGAACAATCGGTCGATTGTCCCGCCTCGTCTTTGGTTACTAAACAAACAATTATTTAACTTCAATCATTCTGGTTGTCTTGATCTTTTCTTCCGGAGTCAACTTCGGCAGAACGATATTCAAAACGCCGTGTTCAACACATGCATTAATCTTATCCTTGTTTACATTGTCAGGCAAGAGCAATGTCTGTTGGAATTTTGCGTACGAGAACTCACAGCGCAAGTAACGGCCATGATGCTTCTTGTCCTCTTCCTTATTCTCTTGCTTCTTTTCCATTGAGATAACCAAGTTGTTATCCTCATCCAAATGGATGTTGAAATCATCCTTAGTCATGCCAGGAGCTGCAATCTCAACTTTGTAATCATTATCATTTTCGATAACATTCATTGCTGGGGCAGTATCCTTTGATTTTACCATCCAATTGTTATCAAAGAAATCATCAAAGAATGTTGGTAACCAATTCTCATTAAATCTTCTACTAGGTGTCATCATAATTGTATCCTCCTGTTTTTATATTTATCTATTATCTTTTGTTTTTATTGCTTTTTGATTTTCAAATCGCACTAACTATAGTGCAAATGCCATGCCGCTAACAAATAGTAATTATTCAGACGACAAACGGGGAACTCTTGTCGTTTTCTGTGACAGAATGTTAGATTTTGCTGACGAATTGACTGAATAAGCCGATAAAATTCTCTTTAAACTGAGAATGATTGGCTTGTGGATGAATGGGGAAAGAGAATTACTTAATTGGCTGGGGACTTAAATTATCTAAAACTTTCATGTCAAATAAAAGTCATCAACGATATGCAGTTTCTTTTTTGCTCTAGTAACAGCTGTATATAACCATTGGTATTCAGTTTGACCGGTGTTGTAGCTTAGTCTCTTTGGAATATCAAGAAAAACATCATCCCATTCACCCCCTTGAGCTTTATGACAAGTGATTGCTACTCCGAATACGCATCTAAGTGCATTTAAATATATGTCTGTTCTCATCTTTTCTTTAAAAATTTCAGATTTTTGTTTGATGTTTTCTTTTTTCATTCTGTAATAAAAATCAATTAGGAGTTCTCTTTGGGAATCTTGGTTTAAATTAGTTTCAGATAAATAGATAATATTTTCAATCATTAACTGAGTTAGCCGTCGTTCTGTATATAACTCTTCTACTTCAACCTTTACAAAGGTAAGTCCAGCTCTTTTTTCTCGTGTTCCTATTTGAACTATTTTAACCATATCTCCATTCATAAGTCCTGAAATAAGATTATTCTGCGTTACTAATAGTAAATCTCCAACTTCTATTGTTGTTTCAGTAAAACCTAATGCAGGTCTAATTAAGTTAGTAAGTATAACACATTGTTTATTACTTTGGGTAATAAGTGTAGTACTATTATATCCGTTTTTCTTTATTTTAGTTATATATTTATTGAGCATATCAAATTGACTAGAATATATTTGAATGCTCTTATAATGTTTTAAAGGGAACTTTCCCCATTTGACTATTGGGGGTGCGTAATACAGTTTTCTTAGCTTTTGGGATGCTAAAATAATATCATTATCATTTGTTTGTCTTACAATTTCAGTTAGGGAATACTCTTTTGCATCAATATGGAAATTATCCTTAAAATACTTTATAGAAAGAGCTGGTGATGATTTCGAGTTAATAGGAGGTAATTGACATTCGTCGCCGACAAATATGAACTTGCCCTTCGAATCATATTCTAATAAGTCTGATAATAATTTTCCAGAACCAAATTCTGCTTGTGTTACAATTTGTTCAGGTTTATCTGATATCATAGATGATTCATCAATGATGTAATAATAAGATTCATAATCTTGATTATCTGCATCAACCCTTTCAAATTGAAGAAGTAATTGTTTTGATTCAGACTTTATTTTATTGGGATTTTCAAGCATCGATTCAATATCTTGATTTAAATCTCGGAAAGTATAAATCGTACTATGAACAGTATATGCTTTATTTTGAGTAATATTACTAAGTATTTTAGCCGCTCGACCAGTGGAAGCCATAAGCTTAAATCTTTCATTCCTTTTGCTTAATTCCTCAATTAAATATTTAACAAGTGTAGTCTTTCCAGTACCAGCATACCCCTTTAATATAAAGACTTTTTCTTTTTTGCTGCGAATGAATTCCACGAGCATATCAAAAGCTTCTTGTTGTGGGGAGGTAAGTGTTAGATTATTCTTTTTAGGCATATGTTAGTATCTTCTAAAATTGACAAACTTGAAAATAGAAGTTTTCAAACCGTTATTGTTTTCAACTACATTTCTTTCACTTGTTGAGGCATAACATTCAATGCCTGATTGTTTTAGTTTTGAAACAATAGCATATACGAATGTTAATTCTCCCATTATATGAACAGTTACAAATGCTCCTTTCGCCATATTCTCAATCTTTAGAACATATTCGTCAGCTAACAAATCAATCTGCTGATTATTGTCATTAGGTTCCACTTGTGGAAATTGAAGATCTATGATTTCACCAAATTGAAGTGCGGCATTTATTTGTTTTTCTTCCCATTGTGAAGATGGGTGATTGGATAGATTGATGAAGAGACATTTGGTGTTATCACTTTCAAATAATATATTCGAACCAATAGGACCTAGCATAGGTACGAGGTTATCAAGACGTGATTTAATTTTCTTTTTTATGTTTCCAGGAGGCATTCTTTCTTCCCTCATGCCGCAATGATTATAATCGTTTCTTATTGCGACGATGGAGTTGAAAGAGTTTATCAAGTTACCGTGATGTTCTTTAATGTCATCAACAATCTTGCGCAAATGTCCAATCCAATCTGGATTGCTTACTCTCCATTCTTCTTCTGGGATTCTACTTGCAATGATATTAAACGCACTTGTAATGAGTTCCCGCTTTTTCCGATTGTCAAGTTTGATTCCATACTTTTTGCAAAAATAGCTGATGATGCCTTCTTCTAAGAA
>CACZBX010000024.1 GCA_902779535.1 uncultured Bacteroidales bacterium | reverse complement strand
AGCTAAAAATCGAAGCATGTTTTCCTAAACTCGCCAAACGCCCTCGCTTCGCTCGCTTGGACGAGGCTCGTTCTTCACGGAAAACATCTTCAATTTTCTTCACGCTTTTTTGCTAAAGGCCGGAACTTAATTAACGATAATACAAATTCTCGTCCCTGTGGATTTGCAATCCACAGGGTGATTAACTGCGGGTCTGCGCCCCGCGCGGATAGCATATCCGCATTTATTGACTCGGGGATTACAAATCCCCGAGGACAAAATTACATATCCACAATTAGTAGTTTGGGGATTACAAATCCCCGAAAACAAAAGTTACAAATCCCCGAAAACAAAAGTTACAAATCCCCGAGGACAAAAGGATAAAAAGATGACAGATGCATGAGGACAAAACGACATACAAATCTATGGCGATGTACAATCTTGCGGGGACTCTTAATTCGTAACCCCACACTTTCACCTCTACACCCCTCAACTCTCAACCAATCCGAGACTCAGTATCCGATTCCGGCAGGCTTCCATCAGCCATTTGGGGGTGGATGTGGCTCCACAAACCCCAACCGATTGGATACCTTTTAAGAGCGTTCCTTCAATGTCTTCGGGGCGTGATACGAAGTGAGTATTAGGATTCACCTTCTGACATTCGTGGTAAAGGATTCGTCCATTCGAACTCTTCTGTCCGCTGACAAAGAAAATCAGTTCATGTGCCTTGGCAAACTCCTGCAAGTGAGGCATACGGTTCGCAACCTGTCGGCAGATTGTGTCGTAGTATTCAAAATTTGCATTGGGTGAGATATGCTCTTGGATATAGTTTACGATTTTCCAAAACTCTTCCAGCGACTTGGTGGTTTGGGAGTAGAGGTAGATGTCTTTGGTGAAATCCAGGCGTGTTACATCTTCAGGGCGTTCCAATACAATGGCCTCACCCTTTGTCTGCCCTACCAGGCCAAGTACCTCGGCATGTCCGTTCTTACCATATATGACAATTTGCCTCTCCTTGTCTGAGGCCGTATTGTCGTATTGTGACTTGATGCGTCGCTGTAGTTGTAATACCACGGGGCAGGTCGCATCAATCAGTTGGATGTCGTTTTTACGGGCAATCTCGTAGGTCTCTGGAGGTTCACCGTGAGCACGGAAAAGGACTTTAGCGTGATGAAGGTCGGCCAACTGCTGGTGGTTAATGGTAATCAATCCTAACTTCTCCAGGCGTTGGCACTCTTGTCCGTTATGTACAATATCTCCCAGGCAATAAAGCGTATGGCCTTTAGCCAGTTCTTCTTCCGCCTTATTGATAGCCCGGGTCACACCGAAGCAGAATCCGGATCCTTCGTCAATCTCAACTTTAATCATGAACAACTTTATTGAACTGTTCCAACAACCATGCGTTTTGCTCCTCAATGGTCATGTTGCTGTTGTCGAGGACGATGGCGTCATCGGCCTTCTTCAGCGGACTCACTTCACGGTGCTCATCCATGTAGTCGCGGTCCTTCACATTCTTCAGGATATCTTCGTACGAAGCCTCCTGTCCTTTTGCCTTCAGTTCCTCGTAGCGCCGTTGTGCACGTACCTCAGCCGAGGCCACCACGAAGATTTTCAGTTCAGCATCCGGAAAGACCACCGTCTGTATGTCGCGCCCGTCCATCACGATACCCTTCTCTCGACCCATGGCCTGCTGTTGCCGTACCAATTCCTCGCGAACGAAAGGTAAGGCAGCCACCTGGCTGACATGATTGGATACCTCCAACGAACG
Organism: uncultured Bacteroidales bacterium; assembly: GCA_902779535.1. Lineage (GTDB taxonomy): Bacteria > Bacteroidota > Bacteroidia > Bacteroidales > Bacteroidaceae > Phocaeicola. Next base: position 26,236 of record CACZBX010000024.1, on the reverse strand, counting down.
GATGCGAGACTCCACCTCCTTTCCGTTCAGGAAGGTGACCGGTTTCTTTGTCTCTGGATCCAACTTGAAGCTGATCCGGAGTGAGGGCAAGGCCTCTTTAAGAGCTTCTGTCCGAATCTCCTGGCCATCAAACAGCCCATTGTCCAGGCAATAAAGAGTGACCGAACGGTACATGGCACCGCTGTCAATATAGATGTAGCCAATCTGGCGTGCTAAATCTTTAGCCATCGTACTTTTCCCGCAGGAAGAGTATCCGTCAATGGCAATGGTAATCTTTTTCATATCTAAACTTTTTACTCGGAAAGCAAAGATACGTAAAAGTTGAGTATTACGAGATAAAAAGCAATAAAATAAGTGGGGCAATCAAATTTTTGCAGGATTTTATTTTTAGTTTTAAAAGGATGTGTTATATTTGTGGCGTGCAATAGTGCACATTGAATTTTAAACACATTTATATGGAAGTTAAAAAATCTCCAAAAGCAGATCTCGAAGGTAAAAGAAGTACCTGGCTGCTCATCGGTTATGTGTTTATTCTTGCAGTAACATTTATTGCGTTCGAATGGAGTGAGCGTGACAAGAAGGTTGCAACGGATACAGGCATAGCTCAAGTGGACTTTGAAGAGGAAATTATTCCAATCACTGAACAAGAAGAACCAAAGCAAGCTCCCCCTCCTCCAGAAGCACCGAAGGTTGAGGAAGTCTTGAAGATCGTTGAAAACGACGCGAACGTACAAGAGTCAACAATCCAGGCAACGGATGATACCAAGCAGGCTATCGAAGTGAAGTATACTCCGGTTGAGGTTGTTGAAGAAGAACCAGAAGAAGAGCAAATCTTCCAGGTTGTAGAAGAGCAGCCGGAATTCCCGGGTGGTCAGATTGAGTTGATGAAATTCTTACAGAAGAATATCAAGTACCCGACTATCTCTCAGGAGAATGGTGTACAAGGACGTGTTATCGTACAGTTCGTCGTTAACCGTGACGGTTCAATCGTTGATACTCAGGTTATGCGTGGTGTTGACCCGTATCTGGATAAGGAAGCTTTGCGCGTGGTTTCAGCCATGCCGAAGTGGAAACCTGGAAAGCAACGTGGTAAACCAGTTCGTACAAGATTTACGTTACCTGTTCAATTCAGATTACAGTAATTTAGTTTAAATGATAGAGGAGGCTGCTCTGTAAGCAGCCTTCTTTTTTATCTCCTGTCTTATGAAATATACATTGCCCCAATTGCAAGAACTGTTCAAGGATTATCTTGCCAGCCTGCGTTACGAGCAGGAACCGAAGGGTTTGTATGACCCTATTAACTATGAGTTGGATCTGGGTGGAAAACGCTTGCGTCCGCTTCTGCTGATGCTCGCATATCATCTCTACAAGGATGATGTGATGCGAGTGCTGCCTCAAGCAGCAGGGATTGAAACCTACCATAACTTTACCCTCTTGCATGATGATGTAATGGATAAGGCCGACCGCCGGCGCGGGAAGTTGACGGTGCACCGATTCTGGAATGAAAACACGGCCATCCTCTCGGGAGATGCCATGACCATTCTGGCATACAAGCTGATGACCGATTGCGATGAGGCTCATCTGAAATCCGTGCTGAATACGTTCAATGAGTTGGCATTGGGCATTTGTGAGGGGCAGCAATGGGATATGGACTTTGAGACACGTTCGGATGTCACGGCTCAGGAATACCTGCATATGATTCGGCTGAAAACATCCGTCTTATTGGCAGGTGCCCTGAAAATCGGAGCAATCCTGGGTGATGCGCCCGAAGAGGGAGCACAGAAACTCTACGATTTCGGTATCAAGATGGGGCTGGCTTTCCAGTTACAGGATGATTATCTGGATGTGTATGGTGATCCTTCCGTCTTTGGTAAGAACATAGGCGGTGATATCCTTTGCAATAAGAAAACCTATATGCTGATTATGGCACTTCAGATGGCTGATGATGGACAGCGGAGGACAATCCGGAAATGGTTGGATGCGAAAGACTATCAACCTGCTGAGAAGATCAGTGAGATGACTGCTGTTTATAATAATATAGGTGTGGGGGAAATCTGCCTGAAGAAGATAGATGAACTCTATGGTGAAGGACTGCAAATCTTAGATGAGGTGAAAGCAACTGAGGGACGGAAGGAACTCCTAAAGAACTTTTCCCGCCAGTTGATGAAACGGAAATTGTGATGATAGATACCCATTCACACTTATACGACCAAACGTTCGATGCCGACCGGCCAGAGGTGATATCCCGTGCCAAGGCAGCGGGTGTTGAGAAGATCTTCCTTCCCAACGAAGATGAGACTACGCTGGATGCTGTACTGAAAATGTGTTCCGATTATCCGGGGTATTGCTATCCGATGTTGGGTTTCCACCCTGAATGTGTGGATGCACAGTTCAAAGAGCGGCTCCTCCCCATGAAGAAATACTTGTCGACTCATCCCTTCGTTGCGATAGGTGAGATCGGTATGGACCTGTATTGGGATAAGACCTACAAAAAAGAACAACAGGAAGCCCTGGACATACAGGTACAGTGGGCCCTGGAGCATGATCTGCCCGTGATGATCCATTGCCGCAATGCCTATCCCGAATTGTTCGAGGTGCTGTCGCCCTATCGGAAAGAGTTGACTGGTGTTTTCCATTGTTTTGAAGGAACGGTAGAAGATGCAGAAGCCTTGTTGGAATATGAAGGGTTCATGCTGGGTGTGAACGGAATTGTCACGTTCAAGAAAAGTACTTTGCCACAAGTACTTCCGGCAGCGGTGCCGTTGAGTCGGATTGTCTTGGAAACGGATGCTCCATACCTGGCTCCGGTGCCATTCCGGGGTAAGCGTAATGAAAGTTCGTTTGTACGTTCGGTGGCTGAAAAACTATCGGAAATCTATCAGTGCAAATTGTCGGAAATAGAGTTGCAGACGACGAAAAATGCGATAAAAGTTTTCAAAAGCTTACCATAATTTTATAAAGTTTATTAAATTTGTAGTCAAAATCCACTTTCTTTGGTCTGTATTGAGGAAAGAATAAAAAAAAAGAATACATTTGTGGCTAAAATCGCTTGCAATAACAAAATTTCTTTGTAATTTGCAGCCGATTTACTTTAGGAGGCCAAAAAAGAGGTAGATAAGTTCACAAGGAGAGATGCTCGAGTGGCTTAAGAGGCACGCCTGGAAAGCGTGTATACCCCTAAAGGGTATCCCGGGTTCGAATCCCGGTTTCTCCGCCAGAAGTAGAAATAATATGTTAAACAAATAATTAATTAATTAATCTTAAAAAATTAGACACACAATGAAAAAGTTATTTGCAATTCTTGCATTAATGGGAGTTCTTACTCTTGGTTCAGTTCCTGTAATGGCTCAGGAAGAAGCTCAAACAGAACCGGCTGCAACAGAAGTTGCTGTTGAAGAAGGTGGTATTCATAAGGAAATAAAGACGAAGTTTATCGAAGGTAGTGCAGGCTTCATGTCATTGGTTGCTATCGCATTGGTAATCGGTCTTGCTTTCTGTATTGAGCGTATCATTTACCTTAGCTTGGCTCAGGTTAACACAAAGAAATTGATGAAGAGTATTGAAGAGAACCTTGAAAAGGGTGACTTGGAAGGTGCAAAGGCTGTATGTCGTAACACTCGTGGTCCGGTAGCTTCTATCTGCTATCAGGGCTTGATGAGAGCTGATCAGGGTCTTGACGTTGTTGAGCGTTCAGTAACAGCTTACGGTGGCGTTCAGGCTGGTTATCTTGAGAAGGGTTGTTCTTGGATCACCTTGTTCATCGCAATGTCTCCGTCATTAGGATTCTTGGGAACTGTGATTGGTATGGTTCAGGCATTCGATAACATCCAACAGGCTGGTGATATTTCTCCGACAGTCGTTGCAGGTGGTATGAAGGTCGCTTTGATCACTACTATCTTCGGTTTGATTGCTGCTTTGATTCTTCAGGTATTCTACAACTATATCCTTTCTAAGATTGAAGAGCTCACAAGTGATATGGAAGATTCTTCTATCACATTGCTTGACATGATTACAAAGTACAATTTGAAATACAATAAATAATTAGAATAAAATGGCAAAGTTATCTCACAAATTTTCATCTTGGATCCTTTATATCCTCTTTGCTATCATTCTAATTGTGTTGGCATTGTTCTATTTCGTAGGATATAACAATCCGGTAGGTGAATATAACGCTCCTAAGAATACGGAGTTGTTGATCTTCTTGATCTATGCAATGGTAATCATCGCAGCTGTCCTCTTTGTTGTAGGTAAGTGCGTTCACTTGATTTCATTGTTAAAGCATGAACCAAAAACAGGTTTACGTTTCTTGGCATTCGACGTGCTTTTGGTTGTATTGTTCATTGTTACCTGGATGATTGCATCTGACAAGCCTCTGGCTCTTGCTGATGGTTCAATCTTCTCTGACGCTACTATGCTGAAGGTGTCTGACATGATGATCTATGCAATCTATGCATTGTTTGGAATCGCTGCACTTGGTACTTTACTCAACTTAAGCGGTATCTTTAAGAAAATTAAATAATAATATCATTATTGATAATTAAAAAGAAATAAAATGGCAAGAAAGAAAAAAAGTGTACCACAGGTAAACTCTAGCTCTACAGCCGACATTGCCTTTATTTTGCTTATCTTCTTCCTTATCACTACTTCTATGGATACGGACCGAGGCTTGGCAAGACGTCTTCCAAACCCACCTGATCCAAATCAGAAGAAGAACGATGATATTATTGTTAAGGAACGTAACGTTCTCCAGGTTCGTCTGAATAAGGACAACCAGTTGATGGTTGGCTCAGACTGGCTGGATGTAAGGCAACTTAAAGAGAAAGCTAAAGAGTTTATAGCTAATCCTAATGATGACGCTAACCTCCCTGAAAAGCACTCAAAGAATATTCCTTTGCTGGGTGGTGAGTGTATGATTACTGAAAATCACGTTATTTCTCTTCAGAATGACGTTGGTACAAGTTACCAAGCTTATATCGACGTGCAGAATGAATTGGTAGCTGCTTATAACGAGTTGCGTGACGAACTTGCTCAATCAAAGTTTGGCAAGTCATATAAGGATTGCAACGACGATCAGAAAGAGGCTATCCGTACATACTACCCACAGAAGATTTCTGAAGCAGAACCTAAAAAGTATGGAGGAAAATAAGTATGGGAAGATTTAATAAATCCGGTAAACGGGGTATGCCCGAGCTGAATACGTCTTCATTACCTGACTTGATCTTTACCATGTTGTTCTTCTTCATGATGATTACAAGTATGCGTGAAGTAACGTTGAAAGTACAGTTTAAGGCTCCGCAGGCAACTGAGTTGGAAAAGCTTGAGAAGAAATCATTGGTTTCCTTTATCTATATCGGTAAGCCATTGCCTGAATTCCAAAAGAAGATGGGTTCTGAAAGCCGTATCCAGTTGAACGATAAGTTTGCTGAAGCTGACGAGGTTCAAGACTATATCTATCAGGAACGTGAAAACATGAGTGAGGCTGACCAGCCGTTCATGACTGTTTCACTGAAGATCGATAAAGATACGAAGATGGGTATCGTCACCGAAGTTAAGCAGGCTCTGCGTAAAGCTTATGCTTTGAACATTAACTATTCTGCTACGCAGCGTATGTAATAGTTAACGATATGAATAGGAAAGGATGTTCCAAACGGAACATCCTTTCTTTTTTTATATCCTTTCAACTATCATTCTTATTTACTATCTTTGGGAATAAATAGATGATTATGAAGAGGATTTCATTTCTGTTGTGCATCCTATTGTCGCAACTCTGTCTTGCACAAGAGTGGCCGGCGTCCTCTATCCAGACAAGACCCGGTTCTCGGTGGTGGTGGCTCGGTTCGGCTGTCACCGAGGAGGAATTGAGCCGGAATATGGACGAGATAGCCAGTCACGGCATTCATACCCTCGAGATAACGCCAATCTATGGTGTTAAGGGTAAGGAAAAGGATCATATCGTTTTCCTATCCCCTCAGTGGATGAACATGCTCCGTCATGTACAACAAGTAGGAGTTCGGGATTCTATCCAGATTGATATGAACTGTGGTACAGGATGGCCATTTGGCGGCCCGCAAGTTCCGCTGGATGAAGCGGCCTGTTTCGTTGCCTTTCGGGTCGATACGTTTTCGGTCAACAGATCTCGTTCCATGGATATCCCTGTTACGTTAGACCGTTCATCCCTACGTACGGCAACAAAGCGTTCTTCGGTGAGTAAGGAAAACCTTCAGACTGCCAAGCTCCAGCGTGTACTAGCTTATTCCATCGATGAAAAAGGAATATACTATGACCTGACCTCTTCTGTTGACGACGGGAAAGTTCATTGGGAAATGCCTAAAGGCAGGTGGCAGGTCCTTTCAATCTATGTATTACGGACCATGCAGATGGTGAAAAGGTCATCGCCTGGTGGTGAAGGATTGGTGATCGATCATTTTAACAAGGATGCAGTCGCTCATTATCTACAACGTTTTGACAAGGCTTTCGAAGCGAGTGGAGTGCCGTTTCCCGATACCTTCTTTAATGATAGTTATGAGGTGTATGGTGCTGACTGGACACCTACCTTATTGGACGAATTCAAAGTCCGCAGAGGATATGCATTGGAACCCTATCTGCCCGATCTGTTGATGGGAGGGGATCACGAGATCAAGGCTTTGATCGATTATAGACAGACACTGAGCGAGATGCTTTTAGAGAACTTCACCGAGCAATGGACCAGTTGGGCCCATAGTCACGATGTGCGTACGAGAAACCAGGCACATGGTTCTCCAGCCAACCTGATTGATGTCTATGCGGCCGTTGATATTCCTGAGGTTGAGGGGTTTGGGTTATCCGATTTTGGCATTAAAGGATTAAGGACAGACTCGAATCTGACAAGACCTAATTATTCGGATTTATCCATGTTGAAATATGCGTCTTCTGCAGCACATATAACGGGAAAGCCATTGACCAGTTGTGAGACTTTCACATGGCTGACCGAACATTTCCGTACGTCCTTGTCTCAACTGAAGCCGGACATGGACCTGGTCTTTTGTGCCGGCGTGAACCGGATGTTTTTCCATGGCACGTGCTACTCTCCATCCGATGATCCGTGGCCTGGTTGGCGGTTCTATGCTTCGATCGATATGTCGCCCACCAATTCGATATGGAGGGATGCCCCTTATTTTATGGATTATGTAGACCGATGTCAGCGTTTCCTGCAGTGGGGTAAGCCTGATAATGATTTCCTCGTTTACTTGCCGGTGCGGGATATGTGGTCGAAGCGTAAGGAGAACCTCTTAATGATGTTCGAGATCTCCAGTATGGATAAGAATGCTCCCGAGTTTATCGATATCGTCATGAAGGTCGATTCGTTGGGGTACGACTGTGATTATATCAGTGACCGCTATCTGCTGACCACGTCTTTTGAAAACGGGAAGTTGATGACCTCTTCAGGTGCTACGTATAAGGCATTGATCCTGCCAGAATCCTCGTTTATGCCTGAAGCAGTCAAACAACATGTCGATGAGTTAAGGCGTAAAGGAGCCCCCATCGTCTATGGAAGTGACTTGATGGATATGCAGCACTATGCCAAGCCAGAGATGATAAAGTCCGTTCATCGGTTGAAAGCCATTCGACGCTCAAACGAGAAAGGATATCATTACTTTATTGCGAACTTGACGCCCCATGATGTCGACCAATACATCAATCTGTCGGTTGACTTTAAGTCTGTGGCCTTGTTTAATCCGATGGATGGGGAAATCTACCAAGGTGATGTGAAAGATGGTAAACTGAGGTTGCAACTGAAATCGGGTGAGTCGGTCATCGTCCAGACTTTTGATGAAGAACAGCCGGTTGGCGGGAAAAAGAAATTGAATAGGATCGTCGATTACAAAGACTTGACCAATCAGCACTGGACACTTCGCTTTATCGAAAGTGAGCCGTCTGTGATGCCTACTTATCAGTTGGACCGTCTTCAGTCGTGGGAGGGATTGGACCGTTCGGCAGGCATCCTGATGGGAACGGGTGTCTATTCCTCTTCTTTTGTCTTGTCTGAGGAAGAAGCCAATCAGTCTTGGCAGATCGCTTTAGGTGATGTTCGTGAAAGTGCCCGTGTCTATATCAATAATCACTTGATAGGATGTGCATGGGCCGTACCGTTTGTCTTGGATTGCAGGGATGTGTTAAAGGCTGGGAAGAACGAACTTCGGATTGAGGTTACCAATTTGCCGGCCAACCGGATTGCAGAGATGGACCGTCAACAAATTCCTTGGCGAAAGTTCCATGATATCAATGTCGTCGACATCCATTATCAACCTACAACGTACGGTCATTGGCCGCTTGTTCCCAGTGGGCTGAACTCAAAGGTGATCCTCTATCGGGTGGAGTGACGGCATGTCCTGTCGTTGACCATAGATCTCCTTGTGAATCGTCGTTGCAATGTACTCGTAGGAGAGAGCTTCCTCGTTCCTCCCATAGGACATGATTCGCATGGGGAAAGGTTCGTCACCTTCGCGATAAGGTGGTTGGATATAGTCATGCTCGTCCATCGTAAACCCTGACCGCTCATAGAATTGAATCCTTCGTATTGCCGTGGAGTCGGTTGGACGCTCAACTTCGAGTACGATGGGTTTCTTCACCAGATTGGATTGTCTCTTTAGCAAATCCAAGGCCTGATGCCCATATCCCTTGTTCCTCTCCGACGGCGAGATGGCAAAATGCTCGATGTAGAGAAAGCATCCCAGGTCCCATAGCGTTAGGATTCCGATCGCTTTATCTTCTTGGATGAGGAGGTTGCAACTGAAACGCGGTTCGTGATCTACGTTAAAACGTTGTTGAGGCAGATCCCGCCTTTCATTTGCGGGAAATGCCTCAATGAATAATTGTTCAGCAAACGGATAAGTTTCCTTGTCGGCTGTTGTGATTGTCTTAAAGGTCATTTTTCAGTATAGAAAAGGATGAGACGCTCCAGTGCGCGCTGACATACCGGACAGAATACGGGAGCTTCATTGATCTTCATGCGGCACTCGGATGTAGGACGATAAACGCCACCTTTCTGTGTGTAGCCTCCGCCTTCGTATACGCCCACCTTCGTATACATCTCGGACGGATTTTTGGTATAAGGTGTCGGTATGGATGTTCCTTTCGGAACCATATCCTGCCATTTGCTGGCAAAGTCGACCAAGGTGGTCAAGTTCGGTTCCCATGGTTCCACATCCTTTGGATACAATGCACTTTCGGCTTCGCCATACGCATATTCGTCGGCCAGTCCACCAAAGCTGTGGCCGAACTCATGAACGACTACAGGCTCGAACATCGAGTGATGAGCCGTTGTCAGCGTAAACGAGTTGTAGATTCCGCCTCCGCCGTAGGTGTCGGAATTGGCCAGGATGATGATATGCTCGTACGGAATGCCGGCCAGCCAATCGTGAACTTTCTTCACTTGATTGGTGGTCAGATAGCGGTCGGAGTAGAAAGTATCGTAGTGTGAGCTGACGGCCGTCCGTTTCCATTGGTTGAAACGAGGGATGCTGACACCGCTGTCCTCAGAAGGGGTGTCCACCATGACGATGTTGAACTTCTTCTTCAGCTTTTTGAAGGGTTCATGCTCAAACAGCGCTTTTACGGCAATCCGGGCATCCTTATGATAGGTTTCCATCTCCTCCTGAGTATATCCTTCGGCCATGATGGCCACATCGATGCAGTCCTCCGGAGATCCACTTTGTACAAGGTATTCATACTTGGATATACGGTCTTCGCCTAGCTTATGTATGAGGATATCGTTCGGACGTACCGTATGCCGAAGGATTGCCGTCGGTTGATGGCGGGCATCTTTCAGACAAATCTCTACTTCTACTTCCTGCTTGGGGAAGGGGAGTAGTACGGTGTGCTGGAACGACTTTTGCAACTGCTTTGCCTCTGCCTCGCCCAACCATTCTTGGAACAGGCTGGAGAACGAGGTGCGATAGAGTACAGCACCGTTGCTCTTATCCTTGACGCATACCTCTCCGTTACCAGCCAGAGGGATGTCGCTCAGGTGATGTTTCCTGCCGGCCCATCCCGGTAAGGAAGATAATTCATCCATACTGATGGATTGTTGGTTGAAATCTCCTGAAAAGATGTAGTCGACGCGCAGGGTGCGGTCCTCAAAGTATTGATTGAAATCTTGTGCATGGATGGCTCCCATCAGCATGCATGCTACTACTAAGGAATAAAATCGTTTCATGGCATTTGATATTGATGATATACAAAGTTATTTTTTTCTTTTGATTTTCTTCGATTTTATACATTATTTGTTCGAAAAAGTATTATTAATGAATGAAAAGCCTTATATTTGCATATACATTAATTTTTTATATTATGGCACATCATCAATTGGACAGTTTGGACGAGCAGATATTAGGAATGATATCGGATAATGCTCGCATTCCTTTCTTGGAAGTAGCCCGTACATGCAAGGTTTCTGGAGCAGCCGTTCATCAGCGTATTCAGAAGCTGACCTCTTTGGGGATCATCAAGGGATCTGAGTTTATTTTGGATCCTGAAAGTATCGGATACGAAACATGTGCTTATATAGGTCTTTATCTGAAGGATCCTTCCGAGTTTGATCAGGTTACTGATGCGTTGAGGAAGATTCCGGAGATCGTGGAGTGTCATTATACGACGGGGCAGTATGATATGTTCATCAAGATATATGCCAAGAACAATCATCATCTCTTGAGTATCATCCATGATCGGTTACAGAAATTACCTGTTGCACGTTCTGAAACCCTAATCTCGTTTCACGAGGCCATTCACAGACAAATGCCAATCCCTAGTTTCTCAAACGAATAAGAAGAAGGGCGGAATCATCATTCCGCCCTTTCTCTTTTCTCTTTCCTGATATAATCTACGAATGTATAGGCTACTGCGTGCCGGTCATCCACAGGGTGACACTCCCGGAACTGCTCCTCCCATTCATCGGGGTCAATTTCGGGGAAGAATACGTCGGCATCCTGCGGAGTAGCCTCTATCAGCGTGAGGCAGAGCTTGTCGGCCATGGGCAAAGCCTGGCGGTAGATGCTGCCTCCTCCGATAATATATACCTGTTCATCATCGGCACAATGGGTCAGTGCTTCTTCCAGTGAACTATATCGCTCGGCTCCCGGGAAGGATAAGCCCTTGTTGCGCGACAAGACGATGTTCCGCCGATGAGGAAGTGCTCCCTTGGGAAGGGACTCGAACGTTTTTCTCCCCATGATGATGGTATGCCCGGTGGTCAGCTGTTTGAACCGTTTCAGATCGTTGGGCAGGTAATACAACAACTGGTTATCTCTGCCGATGGCATTGTTTTGCGCTATCGCGACGATGATGGATAGGTATGGCATTTCTCCTTTGTTTATCGTTAAACTGAAACTTTCCCTGCTATGTGTGGCCATGGATCGTAATTCTCGAGTTGGAAATCTTCGTACTTGAAGTCGAAGATATTCTTCACGTCAGGATTGATCTTCATGGTAGGCAGTGGTCGCGGGGTGCGTGTCAACTGCAACTGTACTTGCTCGAGGTGATTGATGTAGATATGCGTATCTCCCGTCGTATGGATAAACTCGCCGGGTTTCAAACCGGTCACCTGGGCCATCATCATCGTGAGCAAGGCATAGGATGCAATGTTGAAGGGGACTCCAAGGAACGTGTCGGCACTACGTTGGTACAACTGAAGGCTGAGCTTCCCGTTGGCCACATAGAACTGGAACAGCAGGTGGCAAGGAGGCAGGTTCATGTTCTTCAGGTCGGCCACATTCCATGCGCTGACAATAATGCGTCTGGAATCCGGATTGTTCTTGATGGCATTGACGGCTTCACTGATCTGGTCGATGAATCCTCCGTCGTAGTCGGGCCATGAACGCCATTGGTAACCATAGATATGGCCGAGGTCGCCATTCTCATCGGCCCACTCGTTCCAGATCCGTACCCCATGCTCTTGCAGATACTTTGCGTTAGTATCACCATGAAGGAACCACAGTAGTTCGTAGATGATGGATTTCAGGTGCAACTTCTTTGTGGTGAGCAGGGGAAATCCTTCTTCCAAGTTGAAACGCATCTGGTGGCCGAAGACGCTGATCGTTCCCGTTCCTGTGCGGTCTTCTTTCCGAACACCTTCAGTCGTGATGCGTTTCAACAGGTCTAAATATTGTTTCATTTATCTTATTTCAATGTCAGTTCAACAACATAGTCAGCTCCACTCGGTACTTCCGGCAAGTAAACCAGAACACCTTCCTTGTCTTGCTTGAAGGTAAGTGCCTTCTTGTCGATGAACTTCGTAGCACTCTTCACCTTTGCAGCAAGTGGAATATACAAAGCCTTATCCTTCAGGTTCAGAATATGGATGTACAGCTTGTTGCCCTTGCGGGTTGTAACACCCCAGTCGTGAGGAGCAACGTCCCCACCTCTTGTTCCGTAGATGGTTTCACCATATTGGCCCAACCATTCACCTACTTTCTTCAGGCGTTCGATACCGATTGCAGGCAATTCGCCGTTAGGCTGAGGACCCATGTTCATCAACAGATTGGCATTCATACCTGCTGCCTTCACCAAGTATTGGATCAGTTGTTCCGGAGTCTTGTAGTTCTGGTCTTGAATCTTATAACCCCACATGCCGTTCATGGTATCACAAGTCTCCAACGGGAGCTTGCTCACCTTCGTACCTCTTGAGAAACCTGTGACGTTCTGTCCGGGAAGATCCTTTTCGTACATCTGGAAGTCTTCGCCCGGATAGGGGTTACGATGGTGGTTGTTACCAATCAAACAGCTTGGCTGCAACTTATGAATCAGGGCATATTGCTCGGACAAGCGCCAGTCGAATGAAGGGTCATGATCCCATACACCGTCGAACCAGATCGCACCGATTGGTCCATAGTTGGTCAGCAATTCGGTGAGCTGATTGTTCATGAACTTGAAATATGAATCGTAGTTCTGCTGATCGGTCGGACGGCCAGTGCCGTGGCCTGTATTTCCCAGCGGATAGTCGGGACGACGCCAGTCCAGATGAGAGTAGTAGAAGCAAAGTTTGATGCCTTGTTTCTGACATTCCTCCGACAACTCCTTCAAAACGTCACGCTTGAACGGAGTCGCATCCACGATGTTGAAGTCGGATTGTTTCGTGCCGAACATGGAGAATCCGTCGTGGTGGCGAGAAGTGATGGTGATGTATTTAGCACCCGAAGCCTTGATGGCAGATACCCATTCCTTGGCATTGAACTTGGAAGGATAGAAGCCGGAAGCCAGCTTGCTATATTCATCGCAACTGATGTTGGCATTGTTCTGATACCATTCACCTTGGGCCGTCATACTGTAGATACCCCAGTGGAGGAAGATACCAAACTTCATGTCCTGAAACTCTTCACGAGCCTTCAAGTTCTCTTGGGTAGGCTCGTACGTGCCGTTTTGCTGAGCAAAGGCGGAACCTGCTGCCAGCAAGAACGATGCTGCCAATAAACTTTTTCTCAAAAAATGCATACTCTTCATAATCTGTTTATAATCTGTTTTGTTTTTTCGAATAAACAAATGTAGGCTTTTTCTTTGAACTGGACAATAATAAGAGGAAGTTCTTTTCAACACTCGTCTTCATTTGAAATCAAAAACGACTACTTTCTGTCGATTCTACCCTCGAAATGGGAAGAAAGCGGAAAATATTCGTATTTTTGTGAGAAATAATCAAGTAAATGAATCTACCGGTCGACTTTATCCAGAGGATGCGGCATCTGCTTGGCGAGAGCGGATGGGAATTGTGGCAGCAGGCTTTCGAAGCCGAGGCTCCCGTAAGCATCCGTGTGAACAGGGAAAAAACAGGAAACCTGATGTTGTCGGACGATAAGATCGAACAAGTTGCGTGGTGTGCCGAGGGATATTATCTAAAGAGTCGGCCTTCGTTTACGTTCGATCCGCTGTTTCATGCAGGCTGTTACTATGTGCAGGAGGCATCGTCCATGTTCCTGGCCCGTGTGTTGCGGCAATTTGTGACCGAGCCTGTACGGATGCTCGACCTTTGTGCAGCCCCCGGTGGCAAATCGACGCTGGCCCGTACCTGTCTGCCTGAAGGTAGTTTGCTCGTGGCCAACGAGGTGATGCGGAACCGTGCACAGATTTTGGCCGAGAACTTGATGAAGTGGGGACATCCGGACACGGTCGTGACCTGTGATGATCCTGCTGATTTTGCCACTTTGCCCCATTTCTTCGATGTGATGTTGACCGACGTCCCCTGCAGTGGCGAGGGAATGTTCCGAAAGGATGAGGAAGCAATTGCCGACTGGAGCGAAGAGAATGTAGCCGTGTGCTGGAAACGCCAGCGACGTATCCTGGCTGATGTATGGCCCAGCCTGAAACCTGGTGGGTTGCTCGTCTATAGCACGTGTACCTTCAATATTGAAGAGAATGAGCTGAATGTAGAATGGATTGCCAACGAGCTTGGTGCTGATGTACTGAAGGTGGAGACTGAACCGGAATGGAACATCACAGGCAATCTGGCCGGTAAGGATTTCCCTGTTTATCGCTTCCTTCCTCATCGCACGAAGGGTGAGGGGTTGTTCATGGCTGTGCTAAGAAAGCACGAGGAAGATTGGAATGAGCAATCCCGAAAGAAGAGCAAGAAGAAACAGCCGGCCGACAAGGTCCAAATCCCGAAGGTTGTGAAGGAATGGCTCGTATCAGAGGCTTCCCTTGACTACAAACAGTTTGGAAATCTTATCGTGGCTGCACATTCGTGCTTTCAGGAAGAAATGTCCCTGCTCAGTCAATCCTTGAAGGTAGTGTACGGCGGTATTCCGGTTGGTGAGGTGAAAGGAAAGGATGTGGTTCCCCACCATGCTTTGGCTATGAGTACGGCCTTGAACAGGAATGCCTTCCCCCATGTGGAACTCACTTACGAGCAGGCCATTGCCTACCTGCGCAAGGAGGCGATCGTTCTGGAATCTACTGCTCCTAAGGGCATGGTCCTGGTCACTTATCGGGACTGTCCGCTTGGGTTTGTGAAGAATATCGGGAACCGTGCCAATAACCTCTACCCCAACGAGTGGCGTATTCGTTCGGGAATTGTACCTATTGTCGAGACTTCGCTTTTCTTATGATTTGAATGGATGGCGGAACGTGCATCCTTCCTTCCATCTGGAACAGCCGTATGCCGCATTCCCTTTGATGATGATGCCGCGTCCACACACCGGACAGGCCTTCCCGATCCAACTATCGTCCATCTTCTGCGGTGCTGCTTTCGGCGCCGAAGCCTTCGTCGTTGCACGAGGAGCCTTCGGAGTGGTATTCGTCGGTCTCTTCCTGGCTGCAGGTTGAGGCTTTGTCTCTTCCGTCACGGTGACTCTTCGGTTGGAATTATCGCTGAGGACGCTTTGGACGATCTCCTGAACCATCTGCTTCAGTTCGGCTAGGAAGGTGGCTGCATCGTAGTTCTTCTTCTCGATTTCGCGCAGCTTCTTCTCCCATCGTCCGGTCAGTTCGGCCGACTTGAGCAGCTCTTCGTGAATTAAACCAATCAGTTCGATGCCCGTTGGCGTGGCTATCAGGTTCTTTCGTTCTTTTCGGATATAGTGTCTTTTGAATAGCGTCTCGATGATGGCAGCACGTGTTGAGGGCCGTCCGATGCCGTTCTCCTTCATGGCATCGCGAAGTTCCTCGTCATCGACGAATTTGCCGGCGGTCTCCATGGCACGGAGCAGGGTCGCTTCGGTGTATGGGCGGGGAGGTTGTGTCCATTTCTCGTTCAGCATGGGGCTATGGGGGCCGCTCTCTCCTTTGACAAAAGCGGGCAGCGTATGTTCTTCTTCCTTCTCCGTATTCTCTTCATTATGCTCCTCCTGGGCATTGATCTGTTGAAAGATGACTTTCCATCCAGGACTCTTGATGACCTTGCCCGAGGTCTTGAACTCAATCTTGTCGGCCTCACCGATGACGGTCGTCGTGTCGAACAGACAATCGGGGTAGAAGACGGCGATGAAGCGGCGAGCCACGAGGTCGTACACGTTCCGTTCCATGTCGGTCAGGTTGATGGACGGCTGTCCTGTCGGAATGATGGCGTGGTGGTCGGTCACCTTGGAGTTGTCGAACACCTTCTTCGATTTGTTGAGCTTGGTCCCTTTCAAGGGGGCTGTGTAGGTTTCGTACCCTTTCAGCCCTTCGAGTATCGACGGGCACTTGGGGTAGATGTCGTCGCTCAGGAAGGTGGTGTCGACGCGTGGGTATGTGGTGACCTTTTTCTCATACAAAGACTGGATGAGCTTGAGGGTCATGTCGGCGGAATAGGCGAACTTCTTGTTACATTCAACCTGAAGGGATGTCAGGTCGAACAGGCGGGGAGGGGCTTCCTTCCCTTGTTTCTTGGCAACCTCGGTAATGAGGAAAGGAACCTTTCGGATCCGTTCCAGCAGTTCCTCACCGGTCTTTAGGTCGGTGATGGGAGGGATACCTCTGTTCTCGACGGGTTTCTTTTCCTTTCCGCTCTCTTGCGCTTCGCTTTCCTCCTGTGCCAACTCTTCATCGCTCTTCCGGATGATGGCGTTGAAGGTGGTGTCACGATAGATGGTCGAGAGGATCCAATATTGCTGGGGAACGAAATGTTCAATCTCGTGCTGGCGGTTCACGATCAAGGAGAGGGTAGGAGTCTGCACTCGCCCGATAGACAGGACTTGTCGGTTCTGCCCATATTTCAGCGTGTAGAGACGGGTCGCATTCATACCGAGCAGCCAATCGCCGATGGCTCGGCTCAATCCGGCCTCGTAGAGGGGCTTGAACTCCGATTGATCCTTCAGGTGGTTGAAGCCGTCGCGGATGGCTTCTTCGGTCAGGGAAGAGATCCATAATCGTTTCACCGGGCAGGTAGCTCCGGCCTTCTGCATCACCCATCGTTGTATCAGCTCACCTTCTTGTCCGGCATCACCGCAGTTGATGATCTCATCGGCTTTCTGCATCAGTCCCTCTATGATGTGGAACTGTTTCTCGATGCCGTCGTCGTTGATCAGCTTGATGCCAAAGCGGGGAGGGATCATGGGCAGGCTGGACAGGCTCCACATCTTCCACAACGGGGTATAGTCGTCCGGCTCCTTCAAGGTGCACAGATGACCGAACGTCCAGGTTACCTGATAGCCGTTCCCCTCGATATAGCCGTCCTTGCGGGTTCTGGCCCCCAGCACTTCAGCAATATCGCGGGCTACGGATGGTTTCTCTGCAATGCAAACAATCATAAATTTGTCTCTCTTCTTTCTGAAATTTGATTTCGGCTGCGAAGATAAGAAAAACTAATGAACTTTCGGATGGATTTACGGCTTATGTTGTTTCTTCAACTTCTCGATGGCCTTGTCCAGGTCCTCCTCCGGTTGGATGATGTTGTATGGTCCCCAGAAGTCCTCATCATAGAATGTTGATACGTTGTCGGACAGGACGGCAAAGTCGCTGAAGCGATCTTTCCTAGCGATGTCGCTCGATTGGCCGGGCTTCCGATCGGTTACTACCATCTCTGCGGTTACGGTGTAGCTGGTGTGGAATAGTTTCTTGTTCCAGTCACATCTGAAGCGGATGACATCGCGGACATAACTCAGGTAGCTCACGCCGTCATGCTCGGTATAATCCACGAGGAGAGACACTTCCTGCGGACGGAATCGCAGTCCGGCAGGCTTCTTCCGCAGAATGGCCTGGATGGCTTTAACACGGTCGCTCAGATCCAACGAGAATTCCAGTCGGGTGAAGGAGAGCCGTTCCTGATCGATGTACATCTTGCCCATGTAGAGTGCGTATGGCAGGATGCGTCGGGGCAGGAAACTGACTACATATTGCAGTCGTCCGTTGATGGTGGTAATCTCCTCCATGTGGTAATCGTAGTTGTCCATATCTTCAATCGACAGTACGATATTCGGATTCTTTACCACATCAAGGTGTGTGGCAATGCTCGGTCCTCCTACCAATTTGACGGCAAGAGTATCGCTTACCTTCGTGCTCACCAGCTTACGGCCCTTCGTGACGCCGACCTTGTCATGAGCGATGTCCGATATCTTGTAGTTGGTCTTGTAGATGCTGATGATGGCTTCGGAGAGGTTTATGAAATGACGCCTCTTCTTGGCTGTTTCCCGGTAAAAACCTGTGAGCAGTCGGGACTGCTGGTCATAGTTCTGCGGCACTTTCTCGATGGCCTCTCTGACTAATGCGCGGGGCTCATAGCCTTGGATGACCACTTCTTTCAGCACCATGCTCGATGGGTTCATCCAGATGACGCGTTTCTCTGTCTCGCTCCCTTGGACCTTGATGCGAGAGCTGTGATAGCCGATTTGGGCAATCAGGATTTCGATAGGAGAGCCTGTTTGAGGTATCTTCAAGGTAAACTCGCCATCCGAGTTTGTGACGGTGGCAGTTTCCTGATCGATGACAGAAATGTTCACGTACGGCAGTACTTGTCTGCTGACACGGTCTTTCACGACTCCGCTGATGGTGATATAGTTTGTATCATCATCTTGGGCAAAGGTAGCCGGCCCGAAAAGGAGGACGGCGATCATGCAAAGGAAAATTTTCTGGAGCGTCTTCATGTCTATGTGATGTTTTTAGATTACTCCAAAAATATAAAGTTTTTTGGATATTCCCAAACAAATCATGAAGAACCTAATTATTTTACTTTTTATCCGATATCTCTATTTTCGAGCCCGATCGGAAGAGTGCCGGCCATGGACGGTTCGCCAACTCTCCACCGCCGATTTGCAAATCGGCGCGCGCCAATTCATCAATTGGTGCCCACCAATTGATTTTTGTTCAGCAACGATTGGAAAATTGTTCATGGTCAAAATTAAATTCACCACGGTCGATTATTAAACTCACCGTGGTCAAATCAAAATTCACCATGGTCGATTTGAAGATTCACCATGCCGTAATGTCCTCGGGGATCTCTTTTGTCCTCGGGGATTTGTAATCCCCGAGTCAATAACTAGCGGATTTGTAATCCGCGCGGGTCACAGACCCGCAATTACTCCCCTGTGGATTGCAAATCCACAGGGACAGAAAAATCGCCATGTTGCGATGTTGTGGGTTTCCTTTGTCCTCGGGGATTTGTAATCCCCGAGTCAATAACTGCGGATTTGTAATCCGTGCGGGTCGCAGACCCGCAATTATTCCCCTGTGGATTGCAAATTCACAGGGACATAACATCTGTCAACCTTTTTTAGGATAACTCAATGTGTCCAAGAATACGGCATTGATCGATTTATCTTGCGAAAACAACCAATTGACCTCGCTGGATGTGTCGAACAATACGGCGTTGAAAGGACTGTATTGTAGCAACAACCAGCTGACTTCGCTGGATGTGTCGAACAATAAGGCATTAAAATCTCTGTATTGCCAATCCAACCAATTGACTACATTGAATGTGGATAACAATAAAGAGTTAGAAACGTTGAAATGTTACGATAATAATATCACGAAGCAGACCATTGATACTGGTGAAGATGGCCTTTGTAAACTAAAGACGTTAGATATTTCCAATAATACTAGTCTTGAAGAATTGAATTGTTATCCGAAATCTGGAAATCTGTGGTAGTCAATGGACGGACAGTAATAAGACGACATCCCAGCCCATGACATTGTATCATTCTTCACAGAATACGGGAACATTTAACGCAACATCAGCATATAATACTGGTGTTACGCTGGCTATCCAATAGGTATTATCTCCTTATATAGTAAGTCCCGAAAGTTTACGTAAACCTTCGGGACTCATTATAAACAGGTCGTATGGATCAAAGCGGTTATTTGTATTCTTGCCAGCTCTTGATCTGAATATCATCCACGTTCATCGTGCTGAATGCATTGATAAATGCACTGGCCAGGCGGGAATTGGTGATCAACGGGATGTTGTGGTCGATGGCGGCACGACGGATCTTATAGCCGTTGGTCAGCTCGCGTTTGGTCTGGTTCTTCGGGATGTTCACGATCAGATCGAACTTATGCTCGGAAATCATCTTCATGACGTTCTCCTCAGCCTCTGGCGATTCATCCGGCCAGTATACTTCCTTGGCGGGAACATCGTGTTCGTTGAGGAACTTCGCTGTGCCTGAGGTCGCGTAGATCTCGTAGCCCTTCTTGGCCAACAACTTGCTGGCTTCGAGCAAATCCACCTTCGACTTGGCTGGGCCTGATGAGAACATGACGGTCTTCTTCGGAATGGTGAAGCCTACGGCGATCAGGGCGTTCAGCAATGCTTCGTCGAAGTCATCGCCCAAACATCCGACCTCACCCGTTGACGACATGTCGACTCCCAGTACAGGGTCGGCGTTGTGCAGGCGGGCAAACGAGAACTGCGAAGCCTTGATGCCAATCCAGTCGATGTCGAATTCTGACTTGTCGGGCTTCTCGTATGGAGCGTTCAGCATGATGCGGGTCGCTGTCTCGATGAAGTTGCGCTTGAGCACCTTTGAAACGAATGGGAACGAACGGGATGCACGCAGGTTACATTCGATAACCTTCACGTCGTTGTTCTTGGCCAGGAACTGGATGTTGAACGGACCGGAGATGTTCAGTTCCTTTGCAATACGGCGGCTGATCTTCTTGATCTGGCGGGTCGTCGCAAAGTAAATCTTCTGTGCCGGGAACACCAGGGTGGCGTCACCGGAGTGAACACCAGCGAACTCGATGTGCTCGGAGATGGCATATTCTACAATCTCACCATTCTGTGCTACTGCATCGAACTCAATCTCCTTAGTCTCTTGCATGAACTGAGATACAACTACCGGATACTCCTTGGAAACTTCCTTGGCCAATGCCAGGTATTCCTTCAACTGCTCTTCGTTGTAGCATACGTTCATGGCAGCTCCTGAGAGTACGTATGACGGACGTACCAGAACCGGATAACCTACTCGATCGACAAAGTCTTCCATCTCTTTCAGGCTTGTCAGCTCTTGCCATGCCGGTTGGTCGATGCCCAACTGGTCGAGCATTGCCGAGAACTTGTTCCGGTTTTCTGCACGGTCGATGGAGATCGGAGAGGTCCCGACAACCGGTACAGACTGGCGATACAACTTCATGGCCAGGTTGTTTGGAATCTGGCCACCTACCGATACGATGACTCCGCTAGGCTGCTCCAGGTCGATGACATCGAGCACGCGCTCGAACGACAGTTCATCGAAATAAAGACGGTCGCACATGTCGTAGTCGGTAGAGACGGTCTCCGGGTTATAGTTGATCATGATGGTCTTGTAGCCAAGCTTGCGGGCTGTCGTCGTAGCATTGACGGAACACCAGTCGAACTCAACGGATGAACCGATGCGATAGGCTCCTGAACCAAGTACTACCACTGAACGCAGGTTCTGATAGTAGTTTACGTCGTAGCCGGTGGTGCCGTAAGTCATATAGAGGTAGTTGGTCAGTTCCGGATTCTCGGAAGCCACGGTCTGGATGCGCTTTACGGCCGGCAAGATGCCCAGTTCTTTACGGCGGGCACGAACCGCCAGATTTTCTTTCTCCATATTTCCCTTGGTCTTCAGCACGAAGCGGGCGATCTGGAAGTCGGAGAATCCCAGCTCTTTTGCTTTCTTCAAAACATCAGCTGGCAACTCCTCTAGCGTATTGTATGAGGAGAGGATCTTCTTATAATCAACGATATTCTTCAGTCGTTCGATGAACCAAGGGTCAATCTTGGTGAGCTCGTAGATGCGATCCACTGTGTAGCCTTCCTCCAAAGCGGCAGCGATGCCGAAGATGCGGAGGTCGGTAGGGTTGGAGAGTTCTTCATCCAGATTATCGAACTTCGTATGTTCGTTGCCTACGAATCCGTGCATGCCTTGTCCAATCATGCGAAGTCCTTTCTGGATCACCTCCTCGAAGGAACGGCCGATGGACATGATCTCGCCGACTGATTTCATGCTGGAGCCGATCTTGCGAGATACACCCGAGAACTTCGTCAAGTCCCAGCGTGGAATCTTACAAATCAAATAGTCCAACTGTGGTGCCACGTATGCTGAGTTTGGAGTACCCATCTCGCCAATCTGGTCGAGGGTATAGCCCAGCGCAATCTTTGCTGCTACGAAAGCCAAAGGATAACCGGTTGCCTTCGATGCTAACGCTGATGAGCGGCTCAAGCGGGCATTGATCTCGATGACGCGGTAGTCGTTGGTCTCGGCGTTGAATGCGAACTGAATGTTACATTCACCGACGATGTTCAAGTGACGGACGCACTTGATCGACAATTCTTGAAGCATCTTCACCTGGTCGTCGCGCAACGAGCAGGTCGGAGCAACAACGATAGATTCACCGGTATGGATGCCCAGCGGGTCGAAATTCTCCATGCTGGCTACCGTGAAACAATGGTCGTTGGCATCGCGGATCACCTCAAATTCAATTTCTTTCCATCCTTTTAATGATTCCTCAACCAGGATCTGGTTCGAGAACGTGAATGCACTCTCAGCAAGCGTGCGGAACTCTTCCTCGTTGGTACAGATGCCACTGCCCTGGCCACCCAGAGCGTATGCCGAGCGGATCATGATCGGGAATCCGAGGTCCTTGGCTGCTTTCTCTGCATCCTCCATGCTTTCTACGGCATGGCTGCGTGGAGTCTTCATCGGGATCTTATCCAATTCGTTCACGAAGAGTTCACGATCCTCTGTGTTCATGATGGCTTCAACCGAAGTTCCTAGCACATGAACATTGTATTTGTCGAGGACACCTTCTTTGTAGAGTGTGGTACCGCAGTTTAGCGCCGTCTGACCACCAAAAGCGAGAAGCAAACCGTCTGGTCTTTCTTTCTCAATGATTCTTTCAACAAAATAAGGTGTTACCGGGAGGAAGTAAACCTTGTCGGCGATACCTTCGGTTGTTTGAATGGTCGCAATATTCGGGTTGACCAACACCGAGTGAATACCTTCTTCACGCAACGCTTTCAATGCCTGTGAACCTGAATAATCGAATTCACCAGCCTGACCAATTTTCAGAGCACCAGAGCCCAGAACGAGGACTTTCCTTAATTCACTTTTCATTATGAATGTATATTTTATGTTAGAATATCTATCCCTTACCAAACGAAAAAATGCGTTTACCCTCGATTGAGGATAAACGCATTTCGCATTATACGTGGTATAAATTTTGTTCGTTCGGAATTCATTTCTATTTTGTTTGTGCAAAATTACATCTTTATTTTGAAGTACCAAACGTTTGCATGAAAATAATTTCTGCAAATTTGTAAACGCTTATCGTGGTTGCTTTTATGAATGAAGGCAAAATTATTTCAAAAAAACGTGCCGAAAAATTTGCAGTTTATAGAATATGGCGTATCTTTGCATCGCTTTTGAAAAAAAGACGGGCGTTTAGCTCAGCTGGTTCAGAGCATCTGCCTTACAAGCAGAGGGTCGGCGGTTCGAATCCGTCAACGCCCACAAAAAAGAGTTTTGCATTCGCAAAACTCTTTTTTTATCTCTTTTTCTCAGTTTATACCTTATATATTATATTATATTATATGATCACTGAAGAATGTTCGTCTCGTCGATGGCAATCTCACCACTTCCCACGCAAATCTTCGCATCCTTGTCGTACAAAACCCCAAACTGGCCGGGTGCAATGCCTTGAACGGGCTTCTCGCTTTCGATGTGGAACAATCCATCGTCCTGTCTGCTCAGCACACCTCTCATGAAAAAGTCGGTATGCCGGATTTTGAAAGCGACGTCAACGGGTGACTCTCCGTTC
The DNA here is from genome assembly GCA_902779535.1 of uncultured Bacteroidales bacterium. Taxonomy (GTDB): domain Bacteria; phylum Bacteroidota; class Bacteroidia; order Bacteroidales; family Bacteroidaceae; genus Phocaeicola. Next base: position 2,578 of record CACZBX010000024.1, on the reverse strand, counting down.
CAAAGGTCGTCGGTGATGAAGTGGAAATCGCGCAGGTTGAACGATGTGCCGTATTGCTTTTCCGTATCATAACCATGCGAGACATAAATGATGTTACGATGAATGTCTTTCTTGATGACGAACCATGGTCCCCCGCTTAATCCGAGACCTTTACGTTGTCCGATGGTATGGAACCAGAATCCATTGTGGGTCCCGATCTTTTTCCCGGTTTCTAATTCAATTATCGGGCCTTTCTTCTCTCCAAGGAAACGACGGATGAAATCATTGTAATTGATCTTTCCCAGAAAACAAATACCCTGACTGTCCTTACGGTTGGCACTTGGCAGTTTGGCAGCGTGTGCAATCTCGCGAACTTCATGCTTCATCAGCCCTCCTAATGGGAACATCAACTTGGAGACTTGAAGATAATCAATCTGTGCCAGAAAATCGGTCTGATCCTTTACCGGATCAATAGCTGTGCCGAGCCATACTTTGTTATCCCTTTCAATGATGCTGGCATAATGCCCTGTTGCAGTCTTGTCGTATAAATGTCCAACTTCCTCCTCAAAACATCCAAACTTGATGAGCTTATTGCACATGACGTCAGGGTTGGGGGTCAAACCCCGTTTCACCTTGTCTATCGTATACGCCACTACTTTGTCCCAGTATTGCTGCTGCAGGTCGATAATGTCCAAATGCAATCCATATTTCTTGGCTGTCGCCATGCACAATTCGATGTCTTCCTCCGCCGTGCATGTCAAATCTTCCTCATTGTCCATACCTATTTTAATATAGAACAAATCTGGCTTCAAACCTTGCTCGCACAAAAGATGAACGACTACGGCACTGTCAACGCCTCCTGAAAGTAAAGTTGCTATACTCATGTTGCCTCCTTAATTGTGCTGCAAAGATAATGTAATTCGCCATGAGAAACAATTTTCATCCTCCATATTCTCTTTTTCAGTCGGATTCGAATGCATTTTCAGTTGACTTTCAAGGAAAATGCATCTGATCAGCAAAATATTTACAAAATAATTTGGTTTATAAAATAAACTAATTTATATTTGCATTGTGGTTCGAATACACATGGCTTTTCCTTTTCTTTCTGCAGGAGAAAAGAGAGAGCCAAATCGTGAGTTTATAAGAAAGTTGAAAGAATTAAAGTTTGAAAAATGGAAGTAAATGAAAAATTGGCTGCAGAGCGCAGTATGCAAATTATAATGGATTCGATTGAACAGAATCGTAGGAGGATTGTGCATGATTCAAGCATGTCTCTCTATTGGTGGGGAGGATTGGTAATTGTTTTCTCAATTCTCATCATGTATTTATGGAAATATCAGGGTGGACCGGTGTGGAATTTCCTATGGTTTTTCATGTGGTTTATAGGTGAAGTGGGTGAGCGAGTGTTGCATAAAAGACGTGTCCCTGTTCCTCATGATTTTGTTGGTAAGACGATCGGTCATGTCTGGGGAACGATGGGGATTTTCTGTGGATCATTAGGATTAATCTTAGGCCTTGTTGCCAGTGGAATCCTTCCAATAGACTGGATTCGCATCGGAGCTTCAACAAGTGGTTTAGCTTCCAAAACGGTCTATATTAATCTAACAAGTATAATTGTTCTTTGTTTTGGTATGGCCAGCGCAATAACAGGATTTATTTTGAATAACTCTATTATTAAGTTCTGTGGAATCTTTGTCGGAATAGGTGGGTTCTTCTTTGCCTTGTTCCTTGGAGGAGGTGCCGAACAATTGCTGGTGATTACAGGAGCAGCTATATTGGGACTAATTGTTCCGGGTTTATTGATAAAGATGTCAAAAGAGTGATGTTATGTTCAAACCTTTAGATCCTTTATTGCATTCAGAGTTGAGGTTGGCTATCATGTCGATCTTAGTATCGTCAGCTGAAGTTGATTTTCGTTATCTGAAGGAGCAAACAAACGCAACATCTGGTAATTTGAGCGTCCAAATTGATAAGTTGAATGCTGCTGGTTATATTGAAGTGGCTAAAACGTTTAAAGGGAAAATGCCTTGCACGCTATGCAAAATTACCCAGAAAGGTTTAGATGCTTTTGAAGATTATGTGAAAACGCTTCAAGATTATATTCGCTTATAATAAGAAGAAGTTATGGATAGACTCTCTTCGGTCTATCCATGGCTTTTAAATGAAGATATTCGTTAGTTATCCGACTTTCTGTATCTGTTTTGCCTTTTCCCCTACCTCGGTTATCGTATTTTTCTTCTCATTCTTCGAATTTTTTTCAGCTGAATATCAGTGTTTTGCGATAAAATTTGAGTTTTGGTGTGAAAAAAGTCGCTGAAATATTTTTTTGTGCCGTGAAAAGGCTGTAACTTTGCACCCGCTTTCGAGAGGGACTCGTTCCCCTTGACTGCGTTCTATGACAGGTTTTCCATAAGACAGAAGCAGCATAAAGAAGAGCTCCGTCCCGTCACGATACCCGTCCGGCGGGACAACGGAATACCCCTTTACGGGGGAAAGAAACTATATACAAAGAAGAGTTTGATCCTGGCTCAGGATGAACGCTAGCTACAGGCCTAACACATGCAAGTCGCGGGGCAGCATGGGCGTAGCAATACGCCTG